>JALEZW010000054.1 GCA_022772675.1 Agathobacter sp.
TGCAGGAGCTTTTGCGACAGCGAAGCTCTGTTAAAGTGCACCATTTTTTCATCAATGATTCCTTACTCCATTCTCATCTGGCATCTCACAAGACTAAACAGACACGCCTTCCCTTAAGTTGACGGTAAATTGACCACATTGTTGTTCTGCACCTTTCCTGACACAGTATGACTGGTATCACCGGCTCCGCTTGAAGCAGAAGACCCTCCTCCGATAATCAGTATAAGCAGAAGGCTGATCAGCACACACTTCCAGTAGTTCCGCTTAAATGAAATTTTTCCTCTTTCTTTTACCTGTGAACGTTTCCACATAATGAAATCCTCCTTGTTCAATTGATACTGCTATCTTAACACGGATTTCTTAGGATAAAAATCGTTCAACCTTAACAGAACCTTAAAGTTACACTGGACATTTATAAAAAAAGCGATATCCCATCACTGGAAAATCGCCCTTTTCTGTAGTCCTGCCAAACATACGGTTATTTGCGTCTGCGTCTGTTCTTTTTCTTGGTGCCTGTAACAGCAGCCCCTGCAGATGCAGCTTCTGCTGTTGTTGTTTCTGCAGATGCTGTCTCTTCTACTGTTGTTTCTTCCGGTGCCGTTTCCTCTGCCTTTGTTTCTTCCGGTGTCGTTTCCTCTTTTGTTTCCACAGATGCCGTTTCCACAGATGCAGTCTCCGCTGCTGGCTTTTCTGCTTCCTTTTCTACGGAAGCTGTTCCTTTTACCGCTGAGGTTACAGCTTTGGTCACTGCCTTTGCCACAGCAACTTTATCCCCAACCTTCTGGGCAACTGTTTTCTCCTGCTTTGGCTTTTCGGTTACAATATCCTTCAGTAAAAGAGCCTTTCCAAGATCTCCCTCTGCGGAAAGTTTATTCTCATTATATGCATCCACAATATCCAGTTTTCCCTCTGCAATGGCAATCAGATTCTGTGCAGAAATCGTAACCAGAATATCACGGTCATAATACTCATATGGCTCAACATAAATCTTTCCATTCAAAACTTCCAGATAAAGTGCTCCGTCTGCCTCACCGCGGACGTTAAACTGAATAGCGAGATGCTCCTTTACCTTGCTGGCATCGTATTTTCCATAAGCATCCTTTAATTTTGCAACTAATTCTTCATATGTCATATTCTCACGCTCCCTCTATATTTGATAAACAGTAGCTAATATTAAGTATAACTATTCCTCGGTTCTTGTCAAGTACAAGAATAATTGCTTCCAGCGGAAAGTACTGCTTTGTCACAGGTTCATGTGGAATCAGGCACAGACTGACCAACATCTCCCCCAGAATATCCACACCGGTACACAGGCAATATTGGTCTTGTAGATTGCCACACTGTACCATCATTAATATGGTGAACCGACACTCCTGACTTCATAATAAAAGAGCAGACAATAAACGCTACAAACATCCTTGTCTGCTCTTTTAATTATAATGATATGAGGGTCAAAAGGTATTTTACCATGCTCCTACTCACAACATAATTCCAGTTCTTTCAGCACTTGGTCACATGTGTGAACGCTGACGATGTTAAGCTTTTCTTTCACCTCTTCCGCTACGTCCTCCAAGTCATCCAGATTTTCCTCCGGAATAAATACCTGTGTTACTCCGGCGCGAACCGCTGCCATCAGTTTCTCCGGGAGACCCCCGATAGGCATAACATTTCCCTGCAGGGAAACCTCGCCTGTCATGGCGACCTTAGGACTGACTGCCCGCCCTGTGACCAGAGAACTGATTGCTGTGGTCAGCGTGATTCCTGCGGAGGGGCCGTCCTTGGGCACTGCGCCTGCCGGTACATGGATATGCAGATCGTTTTCCTTAAAGACATCTGCTTTCTCCGGATATTTTGACTTGACCAGGCTCACCGCAATCTGGACGGATTCCTTCATCACATCTCCCAGCTGGCCGGTTATGATAACCTTGCCGTCACCCTTGGTAAACAGGGCTTCGATAAACAGAATATCTCCCCCTGCCTGGGTCCATGCCAGTCCGGTCACAACACCCGGATTCTTTTTACCGCTTACCTTATCATGATGGATTGGCTGGCGGTCCAGATATTCCTTCAAATTCTTGTCCGTAACAGAAATCTTTTCCTCTTCGCCCCGGACAATTTGTACCGCAGCTACGCGGCAAAGGGTTTCCAGCCGCTTTTTCAGCCCACGGACTCCGGCTTCCATGGTGTAATCTGCAATCAGGCTGTGTAATGCTTTACCGGAAATTTTCAGATTACTCTTTTTGATTCCGCTGTCCTTCATCACCTTCGGGAGCAGATGCTTTTTGGCAATCTGCATCTTCTCGCTCTCCGTATACCCCTGGAATTCAATAACCTCCATACGGTTAAGGAGCGGCTCCGGTATGGTGTCCGTGCTGTTTGCCGTACAGATAAAAAGAACATCCGACAGGTCATAGGGCACGTTCATGTAATGGTCGGTAAAAGTGGAATTCTGTTCCGGATCTAACACCTCAAGCAGTGCTGAAGACGGATCTCCGTCATATGCCTTAACCAGCTTATCCACTTCATCCAGTACCATAACAGGATTTGACACGCCGCTGCGCTTAATTCCTTCCATAATCCGTCCCGGCATGGCACCTACATAGGTTCTCCTGTGTCCGCGGATTTCTGCCTCATCACGGATTCCGCCTAAACTTACCCGCACGTATTTCCGGCCGAGAGCATCTGCCACGCTTTTACCGATACTGGTCTTACCGGTTCCCGGTGCCCCCACAAACAGGAGAATCGAGCCGGACTGTTTTTTATTTAATGCCATTACCGCAATCTGTTGAATGATACGCTCCTTCGGCTTCTTTAACCCGTAGTGGTCTTTGTCAAGAATCTCTTCCGCCTTGTTTAAATCAATGGGCTGATACTCCTCTTTTTTCCAGGAAAGACTTGTCACAAAATCCAGATAGTCGTAGAGCATACCGTATTCATGGCTGTTCTCCCCCTCCTGTCTGATGCGGTTCAAAATCTTTTCTGCCTCTTTTTTCGCCGTATCGTTCATACCGGAATCCGCAATCTTTAACTCAAATCTGCGGATATCAGACACGCTTTCCGGGTGCATCTCATCCAGTTCCTTTTTCAGAACCTCAATCTGCTTTTTGATAGCCTCTTCCCGGTACAGCTTCTCGTTCTTATCATTCTGCTTCTGCTTTGCTTCCTCCGAGACATTGGAAACCTCAATCAGCTCATAGATTGCCGTCTTCATCATTTCATGGCGCTTTGAGTGCTCATCCGTCTCCATAATCCGGTATTTTTCCTCATTCTCCAGATACAGATAACGGGAAAGGGATGCTGTCATCTCATCAAGGGAATGCCAGTTCATAATATAATTTCTGGCAACAATTCCCCACTGATAGCGGCTCACATATTTAAGCAGTTTTGAACGGATTTCCTGATACTCTTCCCTGACGGCTTCGGCATCTTCATCTTCAATTTCCTCACGCTTTGAATATTCCAGATTGTAAACGCCGTCCTCTATCTGTATCCTGTCAAAATTGACCCGGTCCGTTACTTTTACTGCAACATTTCCATTTTCATCAATCGCATCTACGAATCCGACTGCTCCCACCGGATAGAAATCCTCCGGGGTAACCCCGGAGAGTTTCTTATCCTCCTTCAGCATGAGAAAAACAATCTCTTCCTGTTCCTCAGCCTGTTTTTCGGAAATCTCATGGAAAAAATCCTTTTGAAAATAATAGGTTACTCCCGGTACAATGACCAGTCCATAAAACGGTACATGAATCATATTAGTAACCCATATCCGGCTGTGCCGGTGCTGCCGGTGCCGGCTCCTTGATGTCAGCTACACCAGCCTCAGTGGTAAGCAGTGTAGATGCAACACTGACTGCATTAAGGAGTGCACTCTTTGTCACCTTAACCGGATCAATAATTCCGGAATCCATCATATTGACATACTGCTCAGAAACAGCATCAAAGCCCATCTTGTCATCCAGTTCTTTTACCTTATTGATTACAACTGCGCCTTCTAATCCGGCATTCTCAACAATGGCTCGAAGGGGAGCCTCCAGTGCCTTTTCCACGATTCCTGCACCGGTCTTCTCATCACCCTCTAAGGATGCAGCAACCTTGTTTACTTCCTTCTGTGCGTGAATATATGCGGAACCGCCTCCGCCGATGATTCCCTCGGAAACAGCTGCTCTTGTAGCATTTAAGGCATCCTCCATGCGGTATTTTGCCTCTTTCATCTCAGTCTCTGTTGCAGCACCAATCTTGATTACAGCAACACCGCCACCCATCTTTGCAATACGGTCAACCAGTTTATCCTTATCTGCATCTGATGTGGCATCCGCTGCCTGTCTTCTGATAGCTGCGATTCTCTCATCAATGTCAGCGCGGTTTCCTTCTCCGTCTACAATTGTAGTGTCATCCTTTGTGACCTTAATGGATTTTGCCTGGCCCAGCATCTCAACGGTTGTGTCCTTAAGCTGCATGCCAAGGTCCTCCAGCACGGCCTGTCCACCGGTAAGGATTGCGATATCCTTAAGGATTTCCTTACGGTTATCCCCAAATCCGGGTGCCTTTACAGCAACCACCTTAAGGGCTCCTCTTAAACGGTTTACAATCAAAGTAGTAAGGGCCTCACCCTCTACGTCATCTGCAATGATCAAAAGCTCTCTGCCCTGCTTCATGATCTGCTCTAAGATTGGCAGAATATCCTGAATATTGGAAATCTTCTTGTCTGTGATCAGGATATATGGATGGCTCATGTTTGCCACCATCTTCTCCTGGTCATTGCACATATGAGCGGAAAGATATCCATGGTCAAACTGCATACCTTCTACCACATCAATCTCTGTCTTCATGGTCTTGGACTCTTCGATGGTAACTACACCGTTCTCTCCCACCTTTTCCATGGCATCTGCGATCATCTGTCCAACTTCCTCGTTGCCTGCAGAAATTGCAGCTACTTTCGCAATATGCTCTTTTCCGGTTACCGGTCTGCTCATGGAAATAATGGAATCCACTGCTGCATCTGCAGCTTTTTTCATACCACGGCGGAGAATAATCGGGTTAGCGCCTGCGGCAATGTTCTTCATTCCCTCATTTACAAGTGCCTGTGCCAGTACGGTTGCAGTTGTTGTTCCATCTCCTGCAATATCGTTTGTCTGGGTGGCAACTTCCTTTACCAGCTGTGCTCCCATGTTCTCATAGCGGTCTTCCAGCTCAATCTCTTTGGCAATAGTCACACCGTCGTTTGTGATAAGGGGTGCACCGTAGGATTTATCCAGAACTACGTTTCTTCCCTTCGGTCCGATTGTTACCTTTACGGTATTTGCAAGCTTGTCTACACCTGCTTCCATTTTCTGTCTTGCTTCAATATCAAAATCAATGCTCTTAGCCATCTTTCGTTTACCCTCTTTCTCTCAGCCTTACTTATTTCACAATTGCAATAATGTCTTTCTGATCAACGATTGTGTACTCTTCTTCCTGATATTTCACTTCTGTTCCTGCGTACTCTGTGTAGATGACCTTGTCACCTTCCTTAACCTGATCAACGTCCGGCCCCACCGAAACAACAACTGCTGCCTGCGGCTTCTCCTTTGCACTGTCTGGAAGAATGATGCCTGATTTTGTCTTCTCCTCTGCTTCCTGCTGCTTTAAAACTACCCTGTCTCCTAATGGTTTCATACTCATGTTCTTTTACCTGCCTTTCTTCTGTTAGCAATCATTAGCTGCGAGTGCTAATAAAACTATCTGTTATTATAGTCCGAAAAAGCAGAATGTCAACATACTTTATACTTTTTTTATATTTACTTTTTTAATTGCAAAAATGTCGGTTTGAATGTCGGTGTAAATGTCGGTTTGAATAAAGCAGAAAAGGCTGTTTTGGGATTGCTAATCGAAGATTCGGATAGAACTGCCGATATGATTGCGACAGAGATAGGAGTTACAAAACGTACCATTGAGCGTACTTTTGTCAGTCTTCAAAAAAAAGAAAAAATAGAACGTATAGGGTCTGGGCGTGATGGGATGTGGGTTGTCATTTAAAAATGTGGCTCACGCTCTTAAGAATCAGGAACGAAACAGGCACCCGGACCGCCCCGGCATATCATCATCTTTTACATAACGGGCATTGAACTCCATCGTTATCTCCCGAAGTTCCTTTTCCCCATCAATGTAGGGCTGGTACATCTCTGCCAGCCCGAGTGCACACCCGTCGCAGCTGGCCTCAATATTTCCGAGAGATTCCGCCACGATCTGCTCCCGCTCCTCTTTTGTAGTTTCAGAAATTAAATACCCTGCCATGATATCCTCCCTTTTTCTCCTGTATTGCAGCTACTGCAGACAGCAGGCTCAGAATCATCTGATCGTGCCAGTACACCGAGTAAAAAGTTTCTAGTGTATTGAACGAGGATGCGGTTTCGAGAGTGCAGGTCAAAAAACGAAGGCGTAGCGGGCTACGTCGAGGCTTTTTGACCTGTGCTATCGGAATCGCAGACCGTTCATATGCGCCAGTTACTTTTTATTCGGTGTACTAGCTCTCATATACCGGCTCGAAATCCTCCGGACCGTGCCCACACACCGGACAGCTGAAATCTTTTGGAAGCTCACTTCCCTCATACACATAATTGCAGATTTTGCATCGCCAGCCGACAATTTTCTTATCTGCATCTGCCTTCTTCGGCTTTGGCTTGACATTGCTCTGATATTCTGCATAGGTCAAAGGTGCCTGCTCTGACAAAACCTTTGCATCCACAACCTCCGCGATGAACAGTGTATGGCTCTCCAGGTTCTGGCTGCTTACCACTTTACAGCTGATATAGGCGCAGGTCTGCCATCCCAGATAGGGAATCCCCTCTTTATCCACCGGACATTTGATGTCCGCAAACTTATCCACATCCCTGCCGGACTGAAACCCGAAATGCTTAATGGTCTCAAAGGTGGCAGTCTGGTCAAGAAGACTTAAGGTAAAAACTCCGCTCTCCTTAATCAGGTCGCAGGTGTAGTTGCTGTTCAACACAGAAATCGCAACCCTTGTGGGGCTGTTTGCCACCTGCATGCAGGTATTGGTGATACAGCCGTTTACCTTATCTCCTGCCTTTGTGGCCAGCATAAATACTCCGTAGCTCAAACTATATAGTGCTTTCTTATCCATAAAATACCTCCTTCTGATTTCGAAATGAAATCAATCATTTTTTCACTGCAAATTGCGCAGCTGTGCAATTTCATCCTTATATGGTGCCCACGTATGCTTTGGATCAAGCGGATTTTATAAGAAAAAAATTATTTTAACTTTTCATAATCCTGCAGTTCATGATAAATTCGGTCAACACGAACAATATTTTCATCAATTGCAAATAACATTAGATAATTGTGTCTGCGAAATCTTATTTTTCTATATCCCAATTCCGCCAGCTCTGGTTCATCGCATAAACGAATATTGTCCGCTACAAGTGCCAATTGTTCACAGGTCTCATCAAAATCATCTAATAAATGACGGAAAGCCTGCTCATTTTTTAATACAATCCCCACATAATACAATATTTTATCAAACTGTTCTTCAGCTGATTTTGTTACTACTACCCTATAAGCCATACTTTTCTCTCATTCTCGCTGACACATCCTTTGCATCACAATATTGTCCATTTGCATATTGTCGCTGAGATACCTCTAATTCCTCCATAAATTGATTTTTTGTAATTGATTGATTATTTCTTAAAATAATAAACTGCCGAACTATCTGTTGGACTATCAATAGCTCATCTTCTGTACAATTTTCCATCAATGATACTGTTGCTTCTAATGTGCTCATATAATCACACCCTTTCAAAATCAGTCTAACACACAACTCTTCCCTTTTCAACAACGCTATAAACATTCAAAACAGCTTAACAGGATCATCGTTTTTTTTTACTGAATTTCAATTCTCTTAGTGCTGTGTCCACCGCCCCTTCATCCATGCGGCATTCCAGACGGTACACCGGTATTTCCTGACACAGTCTCATGGCAAACTCCACAGCTGCAAGCTTAAATCTGTCATTCCATAAATTAATGGTCAGCTCGGAAAAAACAGCCTGGAAAGCTTCCTCATCTGTCATAACGCTCACCCGGTTCACATCCGATTTCTGCACCCGGAAAATAATGGAAAGAGGAAGGCTTCTATTGGTAAAAACACCGGAAGAACCGGCAATGGGAAGTCCGTGACACAGATACCCATCCTTTGTTTTTTCCAAAACCGCCCGGTCCCCATTTATCATTTCTGCACCGGCATATTGTTCCCAGAGTAAGCCCTGGGTAGTTTTTCCACCACCGGATGGTGCAGAAAAAAGAACCCCATGCCCTTTATAATCCACATAGGCACAGTGAAACAGAAATTTCCCAAACTGAAATAATATCCTCTCGAAACCTGCCGCATTAAAAATACCAAAAGAATTTTTAAAATAGGCAGATGCTGCCGGGGCATAGTGAAGCTGCAGCTCATTTTTCGGTTCAATCCAGTTCCACGCTGCCACTCCCGTTGTAAAAATAATATGAAACAGATGCAGACAACGGTCATTTACCTGATAAACCCGGTTCATTTCATTTTCAAAAACGAGAGTACCGGTGACTTTCGGCATGTATTCATCTGCAATCAGATGTATCTCATAATGCGTACTCTGATTATTTTCACGCATGGCTGTCGTCACGGGACAGGAATCCCTCTCTGTCTCCCCATCTTCCGCCACCGGCTCCCGGTACAGCGCAAATGCCTCCGTGTCGGTCACCTCAATCGGTGCATCCACAATAATGGAAATCCCCGCAATCCGGTACTGATATCTCAATTCCTGAACCCTCTCTCTTTAAAATATACGCAAGTTCTCTGCAGTATTCACACAGATATTCCGGAGCCCGGTCATGAGTTCCTGTCTCCTGATATACGGCAGCCTTGCAAACGGGACAAACTGCCTGTTTCCGGCAGGATTTACATTTCTCCGGTACCGGTAGTGCTCTCATTTTTTCTGACATTTCTTCCCATGCCTCTATAAAGGTATGCTCCCTTAGGGATACCTGAATGCTGTCAAACATAATACAGGGCTGTAAAAAGCCCTCCCGGTTCACCGCAAATAAACATTTACCGGCACGGCACTCATGGAAATCCGGTTTCCACTCCGTCTGCTTTTCCATCTGCTCCAGCATATAGGCATTTGCTGCCGCATTTTTCCGAAATGACTGCAGACCCTCCATCACGATTTTGTTATAACAGACTGCATTTGCCGCGTCAAAAGCACTCAGCCTGTAATCCGAATGTCCTGTCCCTTTTCCCTCACACCTGCTCCTGGTGGGAAAAATATAGGCAGTGGTGTGAAGCACCAGACCGTGCTCTGCCGCAAACCGGTGCATTTCCTGAAGTTCCCCAATATTTTCCGGAACTAAGACAGCATTCAGATAAACATTAAAGCCCGCTGCCAGAAGAAGCTCAATTGCATTTTTCACCCGGTCAAAACCATTTTTTATCCCACAGAGTTTTTCGTAAGTCCCGTTGGTGGCCCCATACAGAGAAATATTGATTTTTGTGGGCACATATTTCTTAAACCACTGCACGCGCTTCTCATCAATCAATGTCCCGTTGGTATTAAAGGATATGAGAAATCCCATCTGCGTAAGCTCCGCCATCAGACTGTCAATCTCCGGATATAAAAGTGTCTCCCCACCAGTCAGGGAAAGCACCAGTGTCCCTGACTCTTTCATCTGTTTTGCCGTCTCAATCCAAAAAGAAGCCGGAAGAAGTTTTCCGGCATTGCTGCTGTCCTCTTCCGGCTTATGTACATAACACATATGACATTTTAAATTGCAGACCGGCGTCAGTTCAAACTGCCCGGACATGGGGATATGCTCTTTTTCTGCCTTCCCGGCAAGCCCTGTTAAAAAAGACATCTCCATAGAACTGTGTCCTTTCCAAATGGTCAGCTCATAGAAACTGCCGTACTGGTTGTAAGGGCACCGTTGATATCATTTGGCACATTTCCCTGCTGAGACTGGCAATAGTCATTATAAACCCCATCACTATTTGCATCGTTCCAGTAAGCATGTCCCCACTCACCCTCAATATAATAAACCGGATAAATTGGAGCATTATCTGAATTGTGAGCAGCTCTTGCCTCTTCCTGGGAGCTGTACATGGTTCCTGTCTGGCACCATCCATTCTGCCATCCTGATGCTGTAACAGTTGTCTTACTGCAGGCTGCAATTGCCTGATTTGCAGCCATCTTCATTTTTTTTACTTCTGGTTTTACATATGCCTTCTTCATAAATAACAACCTCCTTTTCGTCAAAATACCAACCTTATTTCCTAACTGTATCATATACCCTGCGGACCGAAATTGCAACAATATGTACAGAATATCTATAAAAAAATTAATGAGGAACTATTCCTCCAACGTCCCGAGAGCACGGATTTCATCCAGGAACTCCCGGATATCACTTTCTGCGGTTTTTTCCTCTACTTCATACTCATCCACCAGCTTTTGAACCAGCTGTGCCTCTGAAATATCTTCTTTCATCGCCTGCCACAAAAAAGCTCCTGTCTCATTCAGGGAAAGCATACTTTTAAAATCCAGCGCATTCTCAGATACCGGTACCACAACATTCATGTCCGCCACATTTCTTAACGTAAACCCTTCTTTAATTTTCATCTCCTGTCTCCTCCCATAAAAATAATGTGAGGGTCAAAAGGTATTTTGCCCTCTGATTTTCCAGACTGCTGTCAGGTTCAGAACAATCCTCATTATTTAAATATTTCCATCTTTTTTACCATCTTATTCCGTTTCTCATTAGAATCCATGATTTCCTTTGTGGATACTTTCCGCACCCGGATATTATTATACACAAATGCAATTCCTGTTACTATCCATAATATCGGCCAGATTACAACGATTCTACACGCTTTCGGAAATCTTTTTTTCATTTGTCTGTGAAGCTCACGGAGGTAAGTGACAGAACCCGGAGCCCTGGTGGTTATCAGCATCCTTTTGGGATCCCATTTTCCGAATTCTCCTCCCTGAATCAAATCTTCCAGAAAGGCCGATTCCAGTTCTTTTTCCGGAAGATTCTTTTTTACAAGTTCCGACTCTGTCAGACCTTTGCACTGTTTCGAATTAAGGCCAAGATTTTTCACACAGATTTCCGTAACCAGACTTAAAAATTTTTCCAGATGCAGGCTCTCAATCCATCCCGTAAACTGTTCCATATCCACCAGTTCCGCCTGGTGATTCCAGAATAAAACCCAGTCGCAGAGCAGCCGGACTCCAAAGCCTTTCGACATAAAATGCTGGAACATATGCATCAGAAGGTAAAGGGCTGAGTAGGTTGTGGGAAGAACCGGAATGGAAATTCCCATGGGATACCGGTATTCTTTTGCGCATTTGGGAACCCCCTCATAAATGGATGTGATCTGCCGGTCAAATTTTTTTTCATATTCGGCACATAATCCCCTGTGGAGCTCCAGCTCGCAGCTCATTCCATCCTTTTCGTACTGAAAATTGCAGTGGTAATTGGAAAATCCCTTTTCCTCAGTCCCGCCATTCTGCGCAATCAGACGGCATGCGAATTGAAATTCATCCTTATCCGGCACATAAATATCAATATCCCCAGACGCCCGCAGTTCCTCCTTGGGATATAGGCAGCAAAGCCCGACCCCCTTCAGCACATAGCAGGACAGATGGTGTGCCTCCAGAAGATGCACCAGTTCTGCCGTCAGCTGAACCAGCTGGTAATAACACATCGAAACCTGAAAAGTCCTGTCTTTTAAAAAGGCTGTGACAGGCTTCGGAACCGGAATACCGGGATTTAACTTAAGTGCCTCAAATAATAAAGGCTCCACCCGGTGCATGGTGGCAAAATCCGCAATTGTCCCCCATTCCTCTAAGGTTACATTCTTAAAAAGATTCTCTTTTTCCTCTTTCAAAAGAGGTTGTCCCGTCAGTTCTGATTTCAGTAATGTAAAAAATATTTTTTCACTTTTTTTCATCATCTGCTGTGTCTCCCGAAAAACTTTTTCACGCGAACAAGAATGTTACGGAAGGGTCTGGTGAAGCTCCAAAGTCTGACATAACTCCGGTAAACAGTCGCATCACAGGAAAAAATATTTCCCTTTCGTTGTATTTTCTCTGCCACGGCAATCACAGCATTCCCATGAATTTCCTCTGTTTCTACCTGACCGTCGCCATTCATAAGCAGCGTACCATCCTTTTTCATATGAATCAGCCGGTGCAGTACCAGACTGCCGTCGGGACGCTTATACAATAGAATCTCCCGGAGTTTTACCGGTCGGACCGAAGGCGGAACCAGCCACACACTGTCCCTGTAATGGCACAGGGTAGGTGACATGCTGGAACCTGTTACCGTCAGTTCAAATGCAGCCCCTTTTTGAAAACACCGCTGCATCATATTTTCTATTTCATCCATAGACACCTGTATAATTTCATCCATCATTTCCATCCCAAACTTTGCGTCTCCATCCCGGACTATACCGAAGCTTTTCGTCCTTTGCTATCGGATTTTCAGAAGTCCTGAACCATCTTCTGTGCTTCCTCTTCCGAAAGTCTGGTCACCTTTGTGTCCATCACCCGGTACAGACGCTGGCACATCGTAAGAACGCTGGGCCTGTGGGTTGCCACAATGCAGGTTTTATTCGGTTTCTGCCGGATGATGTTTCGAAGTACCCTGCGCTCTGTCTCCACATCCAGCGCAGAGGTTGCCTCATCCAAAAGAAGAACCGGCGCATCCCTTAAAACAGCCCGGGCAATCGCAATACGCTGGGCCTGTCCTTCCGACAGGCCACGTCCTCTTTCTCCCAGCTTTCCATTCATCTGTTCCGGAATTTTTTCCACGAAATCCCATGCGCAGGCAATCTGTAGTGCCTCCCTGATTTCCTCATCCGTGGCATCTTCCTTTACCATACGAAGATTATCCGCAATCGTACCGGAAAAAACCGTATTTCCCTGGGGAACATAGGAAAAATATTTTCTCGTATCTGCATTTAATGGAACCAGATTTCCATTAGCATCTGACAGGATGGCTTCGCCCTGATCCGGTGTAATCAGCCCCAGAATCATCCGAAGCATCGTGGTCTTCCCCTCCCCGGATGGGCCCAAAACTGCCACAATCTCACCGGGTTTTGCAACAAAATCCGACTGGGTCAATATTTCTTTTTCCTTATCATAGCTAAAGAATACACCCTTAAGCTGAACCGTAAGTCCCTGTTCCAGTGCCTCATTAAGCCGGTCTGATTCCTCCGGCAGATGTTCTTCCCTCTTTAAATTCACAAGCTCCATCACCCGGCCGGCTGCCACCGAACTGTTTAATGCTGTGGGCAGAAAAGAAACCATGGAATTAAAGGCACTGGAAAGTCTCGCTCCCTGGGTCAGAAACAGGGTCATCTCACCATAGGTAATAAACCCTCCCCACAGCCGGTAAACACCCCAGCCAAAGGCTGCATACTGGGTTAACATTCCCACCACCGAGAGAAGAATATTCGTCTTGATGCTAAAAAGATTATAGTCCAGATTATAGGCCTTAAACTTCTGCTGCCAGCCCCGCAGCTTTCTTGTGTACTGATCCGTAATACCAAAAGCCTTAATCGTATTCATATTGAAAAAAGCTTCCTGCTCAAAGGACATCATATCGCTGTTCATGGCACGCACTTTTTTGCTGTACTTCTGCATCCGCCCCAGAAGAAGCTGGGATGCAAGTAACATGACCGGTGCACTGGCAAGGGAAATAAATGCCATCACCACATCATAGTACAAGATCACGCAAAAGGTTGCGATAAAATTAAAAATACTGACAACCAGCGACGGAAACCAGGTTATCGCATTGGTTGCCACAATGTTTACATCATTGGTAAACCGGTTTAAGATATCCCCACTGTGATACTTCATCAGCTCCATCCAGCTGGCATCCTCAATCTTTTCAAAAATATCCGCCTGAATATCATTCTGAATGTCAATGGAAATCTTAAGAGACACCCTGGAAATTACAGAGTTAAAAATAAGGGAAAAGAGAGCCATTGCCACCATCACCACAGCCATCACAAGAAGTCTGTCCGTCTGTTTTCCCGTCACGATATCAATCAGTTTCTGGGACGCAACGGCAGAAATCAGCCCAAAAACTGTGCTGAAAATTCCCAGGAACATATAAAAGGCGATGGCCTTTTTATATCTCCTGCTGTATCCCAGTATCCATTTCCACTCTGCGATCATTTCCTTAATGGAGCCATCTTTTAAGCTGGCAATCAACTTTTTTAAGGTTTCCATATCTCTCCTGCTGTATCCTGTGTAAGTACTGTTTTATTATAGCATTTTCCAGGGGAAGATGCTATGGAAGTATATTCATTTCCGCGCCATATTTTTAATTCAATAATGTACTGTACTGCCAATTGCTATCTCTGATAAAAACAGATCATAAAGCTGTGTTTCAAAAATACGGTTGGAAATCACAACTATCCCATCCTGATCTTTAAAAAATCCAAAAGTAACTCCTAAATTGATCAGTGGAGCTTCCCTTTTAAAGGGATAACTGTACCCGTCAAATAAGATGCTCTGGATCATTTTTCTTAAATCCGGATAATCCAGCATTTTCTTAATCATATCATCAAACAATGTATTGGATTCTTTCGATAAAAGCTTAATTGCTGCAAGAAGGCCCTCTCTTGTCCATGCATCTTTCCGGTTCGAAAAAGAATCCGTGCCCACGATTCTTTCATCCACAAGCTGACATATCTTGGACACGAGATACGGATATCCGGAAGTGTAATCATAAATCATTTGACTGATATCGGGAATATTCATATCAACCACATAATCTTCAGAATATTCCCTTAGCATAGAAATAATATCATCTGTAGAAAAGCTCATATCTAATGTAAAATCTGCCGCAATGTTCCACGGACTGTTATATTTTGATTCCTCACCAGGATGCATTTTAATTTTCAGAGTCTTAACATCATAAACACCTGCAAGAATAACAGATTGAAACGTAACATCCTTACCCTGCTGCCATCTTAGATATTTTTCCCTTAATAATCCAAGAAACGAAAGAAAAATCTGATTGTCTGAACTCTTATCCACTTCATCAATCATAAGCACGACTTTTTTTTCACAATTTCTGCATAAATTGGAAATTTTAATACCCAGTGACCTCATTGGAAAACGTTCTGATAACGGTTCATTCCATTCCTTTAAAATTGTCTCTGAAACCTCCTGTTCCTGGAGGCAGTCACCGATATCCATCACCAAACCTTCCGCCAGGCTATACAACGAATGAAAATACTCATCGGCAGATTCAAAGCTTAAACTAAGTACAACATACTCTTCTCTTAATTTTTTTCCAGCAGGTACAGCATTGTAGTTTTCCCATATTGTCTCGCACGATTAATGGTAAAATATCTGCCCTTTTCGATATACTCTTTTATCAACAGCTCTATTCTGCCACTCATATCCACCATATAGTGTTTTTCCGGAATGCAAGTTCCCGTACTACAAAAATGTTTCTGCATATTTTATGCTTCTACCTCCTGCAAATGAAAGTCATCGATACAACATTCATATTATTATCTTTCTCATCTTATGATTCAATTATATCATACTGGGAGGGAAAAGAAAAGGCTGGGAAAATATGTCAGCTCAACTAAACTGTAATATGGGCAGGGAGAACCAGATTCTGCTCCCACTGCCCATATAAAACCATCTTACAACATTATTTTCTTATTCTATATTTGAAAGCTTTGCTAACTCCTCCAGCGGATCAATCTCTGTTGGATACTGATGCAGAATAATTTCATCTGTCCTTCCTGTGAATTCAAAAGGTGACTCATAGTCGGGTGTTACCGGACTGTATGGATTTGCCAGAAGGCTGGTCGAAAACCCAACCATATAAGCAAGCTGCTCTATCACGGTTTCTCCAGCCGGTTTATCATCGACATACAAAGTCACATTTGCCCTTTCTCCTGTCTCATCCAAAATAAAAGAAAAGGCCACCTTCACATCCCCAATCGGCAGTTCTTCGTCCGATACCACATCGAAATGTTTGATTGAATTCGCATTGTAGGAATACTTTAAATGATTATCTTTAATATAAAATGAATAACCACCAAATCTTTGTCCAACACTATAGAGAACACCTTCCTGCTCAGTCGAATCCCGATGAATAAATGCCGTAACCATGTGATTGGCTTTTCCGCTTGTTCCGCCGCCAATGCTCCGATTCATTACCAGATTTACAGCATGTCTCACATGCTTAAATACCAGATTCTTTTCTGCAATCGGAATCTTCTCTGCATACTGGCGGCTAAGATTCTCAGGTTTTGCATGCATGGAAAAACGCAGCATTGGAAATACCCCATATTTTCCAGCCTCATGCATGAAGTCTTCCTTTAATTCCTGCAATTTTTCCGGATATTGATCGGTCACATTATATTTCTCGGAATAATCCTCCTCCACATGATACAGTTCCCACTCATCCTTTGCGTAATCTTCCACAAAACAGTGATTGACAACGGCCTTCCAGCCATCCTTATAAATACCACGATTTCCATGTACTTCATAATACTGAATATGTTTTTCAGAAGGAGCATCTGGATTGTCAAATGTATATTTCATACTGATTCCAGTAAACGGCTGCTGATGAACGCCTTTGACATATTCCGGTTTATCTACTCCTATCAAATCCAGAATTGTAGGCGTGATGTCGGACACATGATGGTATTGGTTTCGCACTGCACCCGGATCCTTGATTGCAGCCGGATAGCGGATAATAAGCGGATCCTTAATTCCTCCTTCATGTGCCCATATCTTGTACCACTGGAACGGTGTATTTCCACAATTCGCCCATCCCGTTGGATAATGATTGAACGCCAGCTCCGTGCCAATCTCATCCAGATGCTCATACGCATAATCAATTTCTCCTTCACTACGTACAGTAACATCCTGTCCTCTCATTGCATTGAAACGACCATCAACACCCCCTTCTGCACTGGCTCCATTATCAGACAAGAAAACAATAATTGTATTATCCAACTGATCACTTTCTTCCAGATAATCAATCAGACGTCCAATCTGTGCATCCGTGTGTGTCAACATGCCCGCAAATGCCTCCATCTCACGAGCATAAACCGCCTTTTCTTTTTCTGTACAATCATCCCAGTCTCTTACATACTCGTTCTTATCTGTCAGTTCAGCATCCTTCGGAATAATTCCAATACGTTTCTGATTTTCGAACCATTGCTGTCTAATCACATCCCATCCTGCATCAAACTTCCCCCTATAGGCATCAATATACTCCTTTGGCGCATGATGCGGTGTATGCATAGCCCCAAACGGCAGATACAAGAAGAAAGGTTGATCAGGAAAATTCATCTGGTGCTCAAACAGGTAATCAATTGCATTATCTACAATATCCTCGGAAATATGGTAAGGTGCCATCCTTTCGTACCTTGGTAAGCTGTCTTGTGAGGCGGTGTGCAAAGGAAATTGCCGGTGGAAGATACTCCGGAGTCTCATCGGTTGCGTATCCAAAAATGATTCCCTGGTCACCGGCTCCTGTTCCGAAGTCCTCTGTAACGCCCTCCTGTTTGGATTCGTATGCCTTGTCAACACCCAGTGCAATGTCTGCCGACTGCTCATCAATTGAGGTCAGGACTGCAATGGAATCTGCGTTGAATCCGTCTGCGTTATCTGTATAGCCGATTTCACGGATGGTATCTCTTGCAACCTTTGCAATATCTACATATGCCTTTGTGGTAATCTCTCCTACTACCGGTGCAAGTCCGGTTGCCACCGTTGTCTCTGCTGCTACTCTGGAATATGGATCCTACTCAAGCAGTGCGTCTAAAATTGCATCTGAAATCTGATCTGCAATTTTGTCCGGATGTCCTTCTGTTACTGATTCCGATGTAAATAATTTTCCCATAATGTTTTCCTCTTTTCTTCTTTTCAATCTATCCTTCAATTTATCTGATATACGGGTAAGGTTTCAAATCCTCATCATGTATTTAACATTATAAATTTAACATCGTTCCAGCCCACCGCTTGATACAAAAAATCTCTTCATCTCTTAAACTCCTGTTCATCACCTTTTTATGTTAAAACAAGTTAGCAGCCCTTATGTTTTTCTTCGCCGGGTTAACTTGTTGTTGGGCTAGATTATAAGCTTCACGTAAACCAAATTTCAAACTTCTTTTTTGAAACCGTTTGCATACCCTATGATTTTTGTGGTAATTTTCCATCAATTTATCGGCATGAAACGCTGGATTTTTCTATAAGAAAATACAATCATGAAAACGTGTACAGACGCAAAAACAGCAGGTTCCGAAGGTGTTTTTCCCTTCCATCCTGCTGTTTTCTCGATAATATCCTGTTTTTCTATCAACTGTATCCGCTTCTTAATCTTGTCATATGCAGAACGCTGCATACAACGGTACTGCCTTAATCCCGTCTGCCATCTACTTTGTATCCTTTGTCATCTGCACCTTTCCCATCTGAAAAAAATATCTCTCCTCTCTATCTTTTCCCTGCCTTAACCGACATCCGGAACAGACAAATCCCCACAAGAAAAAACAATGTCAGCATACCGACACCGGCATTGACACTTCCCAAAATCTGGGAAACAATGCTGACTGTCATGGTTCCCATCAGAGATGCGCCTTTCCCGCAGATATCCAGCAGTCCAAAATATTCCCCTGATTTTTCCGGGGGAATTATCTTTGCAAAATAGGAGCGGGACAGTGCCTGGATTCCTCCTTGAAACATCCCCACTGCGATGGCAAGAATCCAGAAATGAACCTGGGAAGTCATTAACATTGCAAAGACTGCGATTCCGCAGTATGCCAGAATGCAGACAGAAAGCATTGCTTCCGGACTCTTTTTCTGAGATAATCTTCCGGTTATAATGGATGCCGGAAAGGCGACAATCTGGGTTGCCAGAAGGGCAAGGAGCAGTCCTGCGGTATCAAAACCAAGCGCCGTTCCCACTGCCGTTGCCATGTCAATAATAGTATAAACTCCGTCAATATAAAAGAAAAATGCCACGACAAATAGAAGAATCTGCTTATTTTTTAAGGCATCTTTAATGGTGTGACCCAGACGGATGAAATCATGTTTCCAGCTGGATTCCTCCACATAATGTTTCTGTTTATACACGCGAAGGAGTGGAATTGTACAGATAATCCACCACACCGACACAATCAGAAAGGAAATCATCATGGCTGTCTGCATGGAGATTCCTATTTTTCCGGAACCCAGCACCAGTCCCAGACATGCCAGAAATGGCAGGCAGCTTCCGATATAGCCCCACGCATAGCCCTGGGAAGAGACATTGTCCATCCTCTCAGGCTCTGTGATATCCCCCAGCATGGAATCATAAAAAATCAGACTGCCGTTAAAGCCGACCTTTGCGATCAGAAAAATGATCAGAAAAACCAACCAGCTTTTTGTAAATCCCAGGAACAGTCCACAGAGTGCACCAAGCAGTACCGATGCCAGAAAAATCCACTTTTTCCAACCTTTTCTGTCAGAAATGGAACCCACTACCGGACCCAGAAATGCCATGACCAGTGTGGCAATTGATGCAGTATAACCCCAGTAAGTCAGATAATCCACTGAGGACAGGCCTGCGTTTTTTGCCAGATAATTAAAATAAATTGGGATAATGGTTGCCGCTAAAAGAACAAATGCCGAATTTCCAACATCATATAAAACCCATTTTTTCTCCTGATCGGTTAATTTAAACTTCATTGTTTCTCCTCCGTTACTTGAACATCAGCCCATGCATAATTTGCCTTCGGCAAATGGGTCGACGCTGCATGTCAAGTTTTCATAGAAAACTTGACACAATCTTTTGAACATCGACCCATGCACAATTTGCCTTCGGCAAATGGGTCGACGCTGCATGTCAAGTTTTCATAGAAAACTTGACACAATCTTTTGAACATCTTTTATGCATCGCTATCATCCGGGAGTCTTGATCCAAAGGTATATTGAAGCAGCGGATCGTACGGTATCTTTCCTGCTGCACTGTCCGTAAATTCCGTGATCAGTTTCACTGCTTTATCCAGTGCCTGTTCATATAATGCAACCAGTTTTTCGTTACTGTCTTTGCAGCGTGGATTGGGCTCATAGCTTATCATCATGTCCACGATGGCATCCTGCCCTGCTAACTTTAACAGTCCCTGGAGCACACCGCGTTTGATTTTCCCGGGTGCGCACAACAGGTTACTGTAGAAGACGAAGGAACGCATGGCATGATAAACATCTTTTTCCGTAATCTGTGGGAAAAACTGAGCAATCACCGCTGCTGATTCCTTGGATGGATGAATATGTCCGGTAAGTTTTTTTGACACCGGATCATAACCGTCCTTTGCCAAAAGGGCACGGTCAAATTCCGACTCAATTCCCACGTGGCTCACACCGCTTTCTGCAATCTTCTCATCAATATATCCGTGACATTCCCTGTCCAGCGCAAAATGGCACAAAAATCCATAGGCATAGGAAACATACGCTGCGGAATACTGATGATCTGTAATCACTTTTCCTGCATGGGTAAAAAATTCAGATGCCGGTCTGTCATGCATTCCGAAGCCCAGCTGATTGACCGGATTATGGGAAATGGGTTTATAGTAAAATAAGAGATCCGGTCCGTGCAGACCGACGTTATAAAGATCCGGATGTGCCTGAATGTCCTGCTTCTGTTTAGCCGGCAGGCGACCAAGCACATCCTTTCCAAATCTGTAATGGGCATAAGTTGATGGCATTGTTTTCTCCTCGAATTCTCGTTTCGTACATAAATTACTCTGCGGTACGTTCGACATCGAACGTCTGTGAAATGTCCTGACTGACAATTCTACACGTTGTAACCCTTGTATCATATTTGTCTCTTGTAAAATATTCTATCAATATTATGTAAATTTTACGTAAGGTTACTATAACACACATGAAAGCGCATGAAAAGCAATCTTTTGCGCAAAAAAATACAGTCCTGACAATTATCTATCAAACACTCATACAACTGCCTCAACCAAAACCTTATCCCCAACAAGTATTTCATGCACACCAATCTTCTTGTTCTTGTTAAAATTAAAACTTAACATATATCCCTTCTTTTGATGATAATCATCCAGATACCCCGCCAGCTGGTTTTCTCCGCGATTATTATATTCTTCACCATGCCAGATTTTCATCTCAATAATATACTGCTCCCCATGATAATCAACAATGATATCTGTACGGCGCAGTCCCCTGGTCTGTGCCTCAATATAATAATTTCCCGTGCCATTAATTATGGGTCTTAAATACAGCAGAAAATATTTTCGCCCCTCATCTTCAATAAAGCTTTCCCCACCGTCACCATACAGTTCATGAAAATGTTCTACGAATTTTTCTAAAATCAGCCGCATATTTAAGTGCCCATCCACAATAAACTGATTTTTATCCTGAAGGGATGCAGTATAAATTTCCTTACTCTGCATATTCGCTGCAGACAGATAAAAATTATACAGCCATGTCTCAAAAATCCGGTTTGAAACAGCCAGTACTCCATTCTGATTTTTTACAAATCCAAACATGGTTGCTACGTTAATTGATGGTTCATAAAAATTGTACACAATATTTTTTCCTGTAAAAAGCAGAGCATTCAGCATGGAATTCAGTTCCGGATAACTAACCAGCTTTTCGCTCAATGACTCAAATAAAGAATTTTTCTCTGTCAAAAGCATTCTGACTGCTTCGCAAAAGCCTTTTTCAGTCCACACGGCTTTCTCTGTTTCAAAACCATCACGTCCAATGACTTCTTGATCCATCAGTTTACACAATCTGGAAACGAGAAACGGATAGCCGGAGGTGTAATCATACAACAGCCCCGACATCTCCTTCACATCCATTCCCGTATGATGATCCTCCTCGTATTCACACAGCATTCCAGCAATTTCCTCTTTCGAAAAACTCATATCTACATTAAAATCTGCTGCAATATTCCAGGGACTGTTTACCTTATGATTATCCTCGGTTCGAATCTTTCTTTTCAAATTCTTTACATCATAGACTCCTGCAAGTATCACCGACTGAAAGGAAGGCTGTACATCACGATCAATATAATATGCCCTTAGCTGAGCCAGGAAGTCCAAAAACACCTGATTATTCGTTGCACTGTCCACTTCATCAATCATAAGGACCATCGGCTTATCAGAAGCTGCACAGATATCTGTCAGTCTTTCGAAAAGCTCCGGTAATTCATAATCAGCTCTCTTTTCCCTTACCTGCAGTTCAAGCTGCTGTATTGCCGACTGAAACTGATGGTCATCTGACAATAAATTCATTTTCAATCCTCTCAAAAACAGCTTGGAAAATGTAATAGAGAATTGGTTTTCTATTTCAAATTTTGCGTTACTGATTATTTGAAAATCCAGCAAAATCACATAATAATCTCTTTGCAGATACCTGCTCAGTGCACGAAGTGTCGTTGTCTTGCCATACTGTCTAGCACGATTGATTGTAAAATAGTCACCTGCATCTACCATTTTTTTGATTAAAGCAAGCTTCTTGTCAATATTGACCATATAATGTTTATCCGGCTTGCAATCGGCAGCCACATTGAATACCTTTGCCATTTTCGCAGCACCTCCATAAATATACCTGTTAAGTATATCACATTTTCTTCCGCCACCATCAAAAAATCTGCATTTTCCTGATCCGCTGCATAGTTTACTGACTCTCCAGTTTAAATATGCTTATTTGATAATATGATATGAGGGTCAAAAGGTATTTTGCCCCTCATTTGATACACAAATTGCTCCGTTGCTACGCAAGTCTACGCTTCGCTCCGGTCGGCGCAGAGCAGACATCCACCGGATGTCTTGCGCCCCGCAATTCTACACACATTCGGAATCCATTGATTTTCCAAGGAAAATCACAGGGTCATCAATCAAAGATTGACGACAGTCCTCATGTGTGTGCGGGTCAACAAGTCAGAGCTCTTATCCTGCAAGCAGGAACGAGTTCTGACCTTTTGACCCTTGTATCATAATATTATATTCGACCAAGCGAACACTTTCAACAGGTTCTTACTTTCCGTCTCATCTGTTGTCCCCTATTTTTCTATCCGTACGGACTATTTTCGCATTTTCTCTTTTTCGCCCGTACACTTCACTTCATCCGGACGGACTATTTTCGTATTTTCTCTTTTTCGCCCGTACACTTCGCTCACCTGTACGGACTATTTTTATATTTTTCCTTTTTCGCCCGTATATCAGGCTTATTTGTACAGTTATTTTTCGTACTTCCCTGTTTCTGTCCGTACGTCCACTTAATTTGTACGGTGATTTATCATATTTCCCAGACTTAGCCCGTCCACCCGGACAAAATATTCATTCTCCTCTCATTCTCACTCTCCCTGCCGTCAAAATCAATACCTCCCTTACGAATGGGATGAAGAATTGCCGAGCGCAAAACAGACATCCGGTGGATGTCTGTTTTCGCCGACCGGAGCGAAGCATAGACTTTCTCCGTTGCTACGCAACTCCCGCAATTCTACACACATTCGGAATCCGTTGATTTTCCAGGGAAAACCACAGGATCATCAATCAAAGATTGACGACAGTCCTCATGTGTGTGCGGGTCAACAAGTCAGAACTCTTATCCTGCTTGCAGGATAAGAGCTCTGACCTTTTGACCCTTGTATCATAATATAAGAAAGACCACCTGCCCACACAAAAAATACAGTAGACAAGCAGTCTTTCCCATTTACTCATATGTCATTTCAGATTGTAATTTTTACCACATCCGAACAAACACCATGGTACACCTCCCCATTATACTTTTTATATGCCCGGATTTTATATATGTACTGCTTTCCCTTTTTCCGGTTTGTATCCGTATAGGAAAAGGTCGTATTATTTCTGATGGTTGCTATTTTATCATACTTTTTGGTACTGGAATTGTAACGGTAAAGCTGATATCCTTCCGCTCCACTTACCTTATTCCATTTCAGTGTCACGGATGTGGATTTCTTACTGAGCTTTACATTCTTTACCTTAAATGGATTGGTACTATTCCGATATCCTTTGGATGCTATTCCCCAGGAGACAACACCATTTACTTTTTTATAGGCTTTCACTTTAAAGCGGTATTCCGTTGCCCCGGACAATCCACTGACCTGATAGGAAGTTGTTGTCCCCTTTGGAATGGTGACAACTGTTTCATAACTTTGGGAACCCGGATTATATTGATACAGGCGATACCCGCTGGCTCCGCTTACCTGATTCCAGGAAAGTGTGAAATATGTACTGCCTCTTTTTTCTGTCTTCACTCCGGTTACCTGTGCAGGCGGAACTGTCGTCTCTGCAACCGAAGATGTCGTTCCATAATAATTTGTTCCGCCAATTTTCCAATAGCAGCGCACCTTATATTGGTAGGTCGTTCCGGGTTTCACATCGTTATCAACAAAGCTGCACTTGCTGGTTGTCTTAATGTGCACATACTTGTCCTGCCCGGGATCATAACGGTAAACGCGGTATCCCGTCACATCTTTTGCCGCCTTGTTCCAGCTCAATGTAACAGGTTCAAATGCCGAAGTGCTTTCAGCCGTTAGTCCGGTGGTTTTAACTGCTGTATTCTTATACCAGAAGTTTGCATCGAGATTTCCTGAGTATCCATTAACTTTCGCAACCGAAGAATACTGCCAGAACTCATAATCATATGCCGCATCCGCATATGCAGCTCCACTCTTGGAATTACTGGTTGTAGTATTGTTATAACGTGCAATCCAGATGCCGCAATTTTTCAGATTATCCGTGTCAATATAGGATTTTATCCAAGAATAGGACGCATATACGCTTGCCCGATACCCTGCTTTGGTAATCGTATCCGCAAAAGCCTGACATACCGCCGTTTCTTTTGCCTTGGAAAGTTTTCCCTCCGTCAGACGGTTATAGCTTCCCTTTTCCCGGTCAATCACAATGGGAAGCGTGACATCCCAGCCATATTGGGTAATCTGCTTAAGCAGAAAATTGGCCTCTTCCTGTGCCTCTTTCTCTGTCAGTGCCTGGGAAAAAACGTATAAACCAACATTGATATCATTGTCTAAAGCCGCCTGAATATGCGAATCTGCGGCAGTATCTTCATAGATACTTCCATCTGCGGAATCTCTTGATGCAGCACGGACAAAGGCAAAATCAATTCCCGCAGCATGAATCTTTTCCCAGTCCAGCAATGTGGTTTTCTTATCCTTTGCCTGCCACCAGGATACATCAATTCCATGAAAAAGCTGATACTTGTCGTAATCCTTTTTATGATAATATGTGGCACTGGTATAGGCTCCTGTTGTGGTAAAGGATTTATCCAGAAAATCCTGTGAATAAGTTGATGCGGCAACCACAGATGGCAGTGCATAAAGTGATGCGGCACGTTCCGATGACGATGTATAGAGTGATCCCGCACGTTCCGATGACTGTGTATCTGGCGATGCGGCACGTTCCGATGACAATGTATAGAGTGATCCCGCACGTTCCGATGACTGTGTATCTGGTGATGTCGTCCCCATAATCACCGCGTCCAGATCCGGCACATCATATACCGTTTCATCCTCCATGCTCTGTCCCATGACCCCATCCATCTGTGCCTTGGGCACCTCTGCCTTCAATTGCTGCGGTGCAAATGCACATACTGCTGCCACGATGATTCCTGCGATTATTGTTTTTGCTTTTGTTAATTTCAAGTCTTTGTTCTCCCACTCTTCTTACTTTATCCACACGTTATTCTCTGAATGTGCATCATAAGAAAGATAGCTTGAAATAACCTTGAAATAAACAGGAAAAATAACTGACAGTATTTTCCATTTTCTATTAAAAAAGAGCCATCCACATGGATGACTCTGAGATATCAAAGTATAAAAAGAAACTATTTTGTAACTATTCAGAACCCCGTCCCATACATTCGCAAAACCGCCCGACAAGTCGTGCTTTCTCGCTGCTACGCAGCTAATTTTGCTCATATATGGGGCGGTGACTCTATTCGAGCCACCTTACGAATTAGATAATCAGCCTCTTACATGCAAACATGACGATTCTGATTATCTAATTCTAAGGGGTTCTGAATAGTTACACTATTTTATTTTAAATTTCACCGTAGTCTTATTTCCGGCCTTATCTGATACTACTAATGTATAAGTACTGGATTTATTAACTGCCTGTCCGGACTTGATTGCTTTACCATTTAATTTTGCCGATTTGATACCACTTTCCTTATCCGAAAATGTAACTTTTACTGCCTTGGTATAGGTCTTGTTGTTTTTTATCCCTTTCACTACCGGTTTATTTACATCAATTCCTGTGTTAAGTACTGTAGACCATCTCTGATCATTGGTATCTTCCAGCATAATCGTACATTTCTTATTTTTTGTTACAGTAAATGTATAATATCCATCTTTTTCCTTGAGTACCTGGCAGCTTTTATTTCCACCACCAAAGTTGTCATCTATAATTTTATATTTCCAATAAGTGGAGGATTTTACATTCGAAATAGAAACATTTCCCGGCTGAAACTCTGCAAAATCAACATAGGAACCAAGAACATTCTCCCATTTTACAACAGCTTTATCTTTATTTTTTGCGGTGCTCACTTTAGCTGCAAAAACTTTTTTTATCGGTATGGATGCTATAATCGTATTAACATTTGATGTAAAGGACGAATAATTTTCCCAGGAAGTTTGTGTCTCAACATAATAGGTTCCCTTCTTCAAAAAACCCGTATACGCACCGGATTCAGCGAATTCCCCACGTTAGTATAATGATATGAGGGACAAAAGGCATTTTGCCACTCATATTTGTGTGGACAAAAAAGGCAGAGCTCTTATACTGCAAGCAGGAACGAGTTCTGACCTTTTGACCCTTGTATCATAGAATTCTACCTACTACCCGTCAGTGCTTTCAGGCTCTCCTTCACCTGATTTGCAGTACTGAGAATCACATCCGATGATGCGGAAATTTCCTGGGATGCTGCAGCAAGATTCTGCGTCCGGTCATTCACACCTTCCACAATCTCTGCCATCTTCTGGGATTCCTTAAAGATTCCGGTAATGGACTCAATAATTTTCTGCTGATTCTCATTGCTTCTGGTAGCCGTCTGACTGGATTCCGTTGCGAGCTTATTGATTTCATCTGCAACAACCGCAAACCCTTTTCCTGCTTCCCCGGCACGGGCTGCCTCAATGGATGCATTCAATGCAAGCATATTGGTCTGGGACGCAATTGAGAGAACCTCTTCATTATTAGAAGAAAGTTCGTGAATAATGGTCTCAATTTCCTTCAGGGATTCATTCAGCTTCTCACAGAAGCTGGTAACGCTCACCACATCCTCGGAAATCGCCTCTGTCTCATCTGCGTTGCTCTCATTTCCGTTCGTCATATCATCCAACGAATGATAGAGACCCTCAAACAGCTCTTCCACCTGACTGACTGTGGTTTCCGTAAGTTCCTGCTGCATGAGGATTTCCTCCTTCTCCTGCTTCACTTCATCTGCCAGTTCCAGAGCCAGCTTCTTTTCTTCCGCTACGCTGTCCTTAATAAAGTGAATACAGTTTTCTTTCTTATTAAAGCCGTTGAAAATAGCAGTTGCCATTTCCCTACAGGTACGATAGCCACAACACTCACAGTCAATATGGCGTGACTCCTCACTGGTCTTATACATCTCGTTAAAGATCTTATTTTCCTGTTCTCTGTCAGGAATTTTATACGCGCATTCCGCAGAACGATCCGTGTATTTTCGCAGATAGTCCTCCAGATTTAATCCGGAAAACTGTCTGTTTAATCTTGCAAGTCTCTGGGCCGGAGAAAGTTTTGCAGCCCAGGCACTCCTTCTGCCCTTCTTCTTGCAGGATTCCTTTATTTTCTGAACCGCATACATTGCCGTATCTGTCTCTGCAATTTCTCCCTCAACCCCGGTTCCGTACAGACATCCCGCCTCACAGTTTAAGGCATCCACAAAGAGCTCTTTATTTTTCCCTGCAGAAATATCTTTTTTATGCTTCTCCAGATACTCATAAACCCGCTTTTCCCCCTCTATCTGGCGAACATAAACATCCTCACCCAAAAACCAGTAGACATTCTCCTTTAATCCGCCGGGCATTGGATAAACAGAACCCAGCCCGTATTCAATTTCATCCTCTGCAAAATCTCCTTTGATTCCATGACTTCTGACATATTTCATGAGATGGTCGAAGGTTACATTATAGGAAACATAGCCGCCGTTATTGGGGTCATCGATCTCATTTTTTTTGGCAATGCATGGACTGATAAAGGCCAGCTTATCCGTAATTCCCAGTTCCTTTCTGGTATAAATTGCCGCACACATAAGGGGGCTCTGCACCGGAAACAGCTTCGGCAGAAGCTCCGGAATATAGCGTTCGATATACCCCACTATAGCCGGACACGGCTGGGAAATACCACCGGTAAAATTGTATTTCTGTACATAATTAAGGTAGCCCCAGGTCGTAATGTCTGCTCCAAAGGAAACACTGATAATATGGTTTACTCCAAGCTTTTTCAAACCGCCCAGCACTTTCCCGTATTCATCCGGATAATTCGCCTTAAATGCCGGCGCAACCAGCAGGGATATTTTTTCTCCTCTCGCCAGATCCGAAAAAAACCTGTCCGTATCATCGTTGAATTTTCTTGCGTCATGCTCACAGGCATCAATACAGGCTCCACAGGCAACGCACTTTACCGGGTCTACGTCAATTTTTGCAATTCCATTCTCTTCGCCGGCAATGCAGGCACCGATACAATTGCAGGCGCGAATGCACTTATTACAGCCGATACAGTTATCATTTGCATATACCAGTTGCATATCTAAAATTCCTTCCTAATCTTTTATTGTGACGTTATTTCTCGTCATTATGCCCATAATCTGTTGTTTATTTTATCACATTTGTCTCATTTGCACAATATTTTCTCCACTTTTTAGTCTTTTTTCGCTTTCTATATGCATATCGTACAGTAATTTTATTCATATATAAGTTACTTTTGACAAACATGCACTCATGTAGTATTATTAAAAATAAGCTTTATGTATACGTTATAAAAAGGGGGACAGTACAAAAACGCTTAATAAAAACAGTTAAATAAAAACAGAAAAACTAGGGAGGACGTTTATTATGACAGAAAAACAGTATAAGAAAGCAAGTAAAGTTGTATTTATCTCCATTGCAATTATTTTCGGCTATATTGCTGTAACATTAATTGCATGGCACTTTTCCTACGCAAATACCAGCAACTGGAAAATGATGTTGCAGCTGGTTACTGCACTCCTTGTAATCGTAGTATCTGCAGTTGCACATTTTGCAATGAGCGGCACCAAACGCGGGGCTCATATTATGGTAATCAGCATGGCCGCAGGCTATTTTATTATATCCATGGTTAATTCCACATCCGGTACCTATGCCTATGCACTTCCACTTCTGGTTGCAACATTGGCATATCTGGACTTTAAGTTAACGCTATTCGTCAATATCAGCGTACTGGCTGCAAATATCATACGTCTCATCATTAACTATGACCCGGCAGACCAGGATACACTGGGGGCTAATGTGCTGGCACTTTTTGTAATCGTCTTAGTTGATTACACTTCCATAGCTGTTACGAGCCTTCTTCGTTCTTTCATCAAGGAAAATCTCGGTGAGCTGAAATCCGCTGCAGAACTTCAGGGAGAAAGTAATAAAAAGATTACCTTAGTGGCAGAGAATGTGATGAACCATTTCGATGATGCCATGGGTATGCTGGACAATCTGGAAAACAGCATCGAGGTCAGCCATTCTTCCATGAAAGATATTGCAGAAAGTACCGAGAGTACCGCTGAGGCAATTCAGAAACAGGCCATCATGTGCTCGGATATTCAGGAACATACGGATGCTGCCGAAAATGACATCCATGAAATGATCGAAGCTTCCCAGCGCACTGATGCCACTGTAAAAGAAGGAGCCGATGTAGTCAAGGAGCTTCGCACCCAGGCACAAAGTGTAGAAGAGGCAAGTAATTTTACCGTTGATGTCATAAGAAGCCTCACCGAAAAGGTCGACGAGGTGCAGAACTTCGTTGGGTCCATCATCAGCATTTCCAACCAGACCAACCTGCTGGCATTAAATGCTTCTATCGAGGCCGCCCGCGCCGGTGAGGCAGGGAAAGGATTCGCTGTTGTTGCGGAGGAAATCCGCCAGCTCTCTGAGCAGACAAAGGATGCTTCCACCAATATTACAGAAATCATCAACAAGCTGAATGAAGATACCCAGCGTGCAAATGAGAGTATTGAAAATTCAGTGGCTTCTGTAGAAAAGCAGACAGAGCTCATTGAAAGCACCATGGAGAAATTTGGAAGAGTCGGCGATGAGGTTACTGCTCTTACCAGAAATATCAACGAGGCAGAGGAAAGTATTCAGAAGATTCTGGATGCAACCGGTGTAATCTCCGATAATATCACACATCTTTCTGCAACCGGTGAAGAAGTTGCCGCATCCTCCACCGAGGGGCTTCGCATGGCAGATTCCACAGTGGAGGATATGAAGAACTGCCGGGAGATTCTGTCATCCATCTATGAACTGGCAAAGGATCTTCATGAAACCGCATAGTGGAAATCCTGATTACACTATTTCTTTATAATCAATTCAAGCCTGTCATTGCTTTAAAATTCAACAATGACAGGCTTTTTTATTCCCCGGTAACCCTTTTTTGAATAGATCAGTTACCTGTACAGTTCCATTTTCCCTATACCTTGACTATCTTTTCTCCCATGTCATATCAAAATGCTTAGCCTTCGCATAGGCAAGTAATTCCTCATTTTCCCGTTCCAGACTGCCAAATTCCTGCCTGCAGCAAATGACCTGTCTGCAGGAATCCATCCGTTTTTTCGCCTTCTGCAGCATGGGCTTTGGAATCGGTTCAAAAGCCGGTACCGATAGTACCTCCGCCGCCAGTGCCTGGGCTATGGGGTAATCCCTGTCATTTTCAAACAAAATACCGGCTGCAAAGGGAATCCCCTTTCTCTGCAGTCTGCGAAACACATTTTTCCCGCTTCCATTTCCGGCAATTACAAATATTTCCGGTTCTCCCTTTACCCCCTGCAATTCCATGCTTCCGGTCTTTTCATCAAAGCTTCCCGTCTCTATTTGAAACAGTGTCTGTATGTATCCCGGTGTAAAAATTTCCTCCGGCTCTCCGAAACGGTCTATATATTTTCCTCCAACACATAGAATATAATCCGATACCTTTTCCGCCAGCTCCAGCTCATGAAGGGACATAATCACCGTCAGCTTTTTCTTATTCCGAAGCTCCTGTAAAACTGATAAAAACTCCAATTTATACTTTACATCCAGATAGGATGTGGGCTCATCCAAAATAATGATTTCCGGCTCCTGGCAGATTGCCCTGGCAAGCATCACCCGCTGTCTCTGTCCATCACTGATTTTTGTGAAATCACAGTCTTTGATATCGTTAATGTGAACCAGCTCCATTGCCTCCCGGACTGCCTCATAATCTTCCCCGGAAAGAATCCCGAAATACCCGGTGTAGGGATATCTTCCGGTGGCTACCACATCCTCACAGGTCATCATTTCCGACTGCAGCCTTTCCGTAAAAACAACCGCCATTTTCTGTGACAGCTCCTTACCGGACAGCTCCCCGGTATTTTTTTCATCAATATATACCACGCCTTCCATTGGCTTAAGCTGCTTTGCAATACTTTTTAAAATGGTGGATTTTCCTGCACCGTTTGGACCGATCAGTGTCAGAATTTCCCCCTTGTTCAGACCGATTGTGATATCTTCAATCAGTGGGGCATTCCGGTATCCTACACTTAGTTTTTCAGTTCTAAAATAGTAATCCATTTTTCTCATCTGTTTTCCGCCCGATTTTCCTTTCGCCGGTTAATCATCACTGCCAGAACTACCGGTGCACCAAATACTGCTGTCACCGTACTGATACTCAGCTCTGTGGGAGCAAAAAGCGTTCTTGCGATCAGGTCACAGAGAAGGCAGAACAAACTTCCCCCCAGAAAGCATGCCGGTATCATCCAGACAGGTTTTGCAGTCCCCATCAGCTTTTTTACCAGATGGGGCGTTGCAATCCCTACAAAGGAAATGGGTCCCGCAAATGCCACAACACAACCGGACAAAATGCTGGATAAAATAACAAGAAAGACTCTCAACGCCCGAATGTTGACTCCCATATTTTTCCCATAGGACTCCCCCATCTGATAGGCACTAAGGGGTTTCGCTAATAAAAAAACGGCAAGAAAGGCAACAGCGGTTACCACTGCCATCACCTGCACGTTTTCCCACGTCATACCGGAGAAACTGCCCTGGGACCAGTTGTGGAGATTCACAATTTCCGCATCATTGGCAAAAGTGACCACAAGCTCTGTAATTGCAGAACAGATATAACCAATCATAACACCACTGACAACCAGCATTGACATGCCCCTCACCCGGCGTGACATGAGAAGTACAAAACCCATGGACATCATTGCCCCGGCAAAGGCCGCAAGAATCAGTGCCCCGGAAGATACCCGGACAGCCTGTTCCAGCAAAAACACCATAACAAGGGCCACCGCCATTTTTGCCCCGGAGGATATTCCAAGTACAAAGGGTCCTGCAATGGGATTATGGAAAAAGGTCTGCAAAAGGTAACCTGCCAGTGCCAGTGCGCCGCCCAGAATCAACGCTGCTGTCGCCCGTGGAAACCGGATATCCCATAGAATCCGCCTGATGGAGGCCTCACTGTTTTCTCTGAGCAATGCTTTTCCAATCTGGGAAAAGCTGATATTCACACTGCCGATACAGATATTTAACACATAAACAGCTGCCACCCCTGCTATCAGAAAAATGCAGGAAATGATACAGCGTTTCCACCTTTTCTCCTTTGTGTCCATCATCAAAAATCTCCATATCCTTACTCCAAATGAAAGAGATAACGCATCTGTTTTTCATCCCCGCCATGCAGCATCCCATATATATCCTGTATCAGATACCCCGTAGACAGGGACTGCTGGTACATATCATTGGTGGTACACCAGACATTTCCCTCTTTTACCGCCTTAAAATCAGACAGCACTCCACATTTATCCAGCAGTTCCTGTACACTTAAGATTCCACCATCAATGGAGCTGTTATAGATCAGATAATCCGCATTCTTGGCCCCATGATAAAATTCCTCCACCTGCATATTGATGCTGGAACGATGGGTATCCGGGTCCCCCAGATTTTCAAAAATATACTGACCTCCTGCCAGCTCTATCATCTTTGGGACATAATCCATGGATTGCCGGACCTGAACCATTCCGTTTGAGGTAATAAAGAAAAAGGCGACGGTTTTCCCTGTTTTTTCATCTGCCGTAACCTGATTTAGGATTTTTTCCTGCTCACTGAAAATTTTCTCAGCCTGTTCCTCTTTTCCCAGAAGTGCTCCGAAAAACTTAATCCACTCCACGCGTCCCAGCGGATGGGACTCATAGCTGGAATATTCGATGATAACCGGAATTTTGAAATCCGTAAGTTTTTCCACTACCTCCGGGGAATGGGTAATCATGGTATTTTCGATTGCCAGAGAACAGTTTTTAGACACCAGCATTTCGTAATCCGGTTTGCTGTATTTGCCGGCATAGACCATGTCTCCCCGTTTCATGGCAGATTTCGCCTCAGGGATATACCAGTCCTCTTCTTTGAGCCCGGAAAAGGTGATAGCATCCATTCCATCCATTGCTGCAAAATTGTCCATGACAGAGGATGCCACCAGATAGATATTTTTTACCGGACGTTGAATCACTGTGATGTCACTTCCAATATTTTCCGGAACCTTTTTCCCTTCCGGCACTACCAGAAACTTTCCCTGGTCCCTGGTGGTGGTTAAAAGGGTATAGTCCCCTTTATAATAATCCACGGCAAAATTTTCCGCAAACTTAAGCTTCATGCTTCTCTCGAAAGTCAGTCCCGGAATTTCTTTATCGGAATCCTGCTCTTTTACAGCATTTTGCGTATTTCCCTTAAAACCGGAAGAAGAACTGCCGCAGCTGCACAGCCCCAGCAGTCCAATGAGTAACATACATAAAATAAACGTTTTCTTTTTCATATCATTCTAAATCCTTATGAAAGGTTAGAGTATAGTCAATTTCATGAGGTTTACTCATGGCAACGGTGTCTCCAACTACCGGAATCGGCCGGTCAAAAGCAGCTACCGGAATCTCAAAGACGGAATTTCCTTCTGTATTGACCGGCAGATATTTTTCTCCGTCCACCAGCATATAATCGTAATTCGGACTGCTCCAGGTTACGGTTGCCGTGGCCTTACCGTCCTTTACCGTCACCTCCGCCGGCGATTCAATCTTTGCTTTTCCGCTCCCGCCCTCAAAAGTTACCTCAACCGTATATGTACCATCCTCCGGCATAGCCTCAGACTGTTGTCCGTCACCGGATGTGTCCCTGTCCGCCTGGGGATTGGAAACACTCACCTTATGGTCATACCATACCCCCTTAGTTCCAATCAGTGCCAGGTCAAATTCCTGATCCAGTGCCGGCACCGGAACATCGAAGCCATTGACCTCTTCCGTCATACCGTCACTGTAAGTAACGGTATCAACAGTTGGCTGAAGGATTCTGTCCTGATCCTTTTGTGCATCCTCCGCCAGACCCGGATAGAGATTGACTATCTTCTTTGAAGCCAGAGAAATATGAATGGTCATTTTCCCATCTTTAACCGTCAGCTTTCCCTTTCCGTCACAGGCTTCACTTACATGAAACATGGAACTGTCTGTATTAAAATCTGCAGTATAGACCCCATCCTCCAGTGATGCTTCTGTCTGAGATACCTTCTCTGTTTCTGAATTTTCCTCACCGGATATTCCCGGCTGCAGCGAAGTCTGCTTCTGACTGCCGCAGGCAGCTAATGCCCCACACAGCAGGGCAGCTATCACGAGGCTGTATAATTTCTTCATCATTGACACTCTCCCTTTGTCCTGATTATTCAGCAATAAACCCTGGATTACATAACCGCCTTTGTATGTGCCACATAGATTTTTCGGATATCCTCAATGGAACCAAGTCCGGAAATCTGGGTTTCAATGCTGTCAAATTTTCCGGAGGCATAAAACTGGCTCTTCCAGGAATCCTCCTCATCTCCTGCCATATCATTGTTTGCATGGTCTCCTGCTACTACCATCAGCGGACGAAGCATCACCTTCTTATAACCGGCCTGTGCCACCTTGTCAATGACTGCGGGGCACGCAGTATCCTCCGGCTCTCCTTCTACTGTACCGATAAATACGTTGTCATACCCCAGCTCTTTCATCTGTTCCTGCATCTGGCTGTAGGAAACCTTTGCCGTATGGGAAGTCCCATGTCCCATAAATACGAAGGCTGCTTTTTCCTTCTTTGCTGCAGCAAGGCTGTCATAACCGGCTTCCTCCACTGCCTTTGCAGTAACTGCCTTTGCAACGGATTCCTTATCAGCGTTTACAGAAGCGGCATCAGAACCAACCTCCCCAAGAAGCGGCTCCGCAACTTTGACTGAAACAAATTTGTCTTTGCAGGCTTCCACCGCCTCCATCAGTTCATCATACTCTGCTCCATGCATCAGGTGTGTGGGCTGAACAATCAGATTCTTCACACCGTTTTTGACAGCCCGCTCCAGTGCCTGATCCATATTATCGATACTTTCCCCATCCCGCGCTTCAATATGGTTGATGATAATCTGTGATGTAAAGGCTCTTCTTACGGACCAGTCGGGATATGCAGCTGCAATTGCATCCTCAATTCCCTTGATATCTGCCACACGGCTGTCATTGAAAGAGGTTCCAAAGCTTACCACAAGAATCTCATTTTCCCCGATATCATCCTGGTTACGGGGGTCATCAAGGGATGCATCTCCGGTATTTCTTCCAAAATAATCCGGGTCTGCATTCTCTCCTTCCACCAGTTCCTTCTGGGTCTCCGTCAATGCATCCCAGGCTTCCTTCGCCTCTTTGCACTGCTGGTCTGTGTTGTCATTTCTCTCCTGTACATAGATGTCGTCAATCAATTCTGCAACATGATCTGCTGCCTTTTGGTCTGGGTTCCCCATATCCTTTTCCGTGCCGGATACTTCTGTAGAACCGGCTGCCTCCTTTTTTTTAACATCTGAGCCGGTACATCCGGTCAAAAACAGTGTGCCTGCCATTGCAGCAGAAAATAGCGTAATCAGTAACTTTCTCTTCATTTTTTCCTCCTTCTTTTCAAAGCCTGTTACATTTCCTATAAAGTAAAACAGCCCCTACTGAGGGCTTCAGTAAAAGGGCGCAATTATAGTACGTAAAATAGACCTTCGTAAGGAGGCATTTCATTTCCTATATGTCGGTTTGCGACCAATTACTCGTGGCCGGCGGAACATAAATCCCGCTCCTATGATGCAGGCAGGTCTCCTGACTTGCGAATCATCATGCAAAGCCGCCTTCCCGATTTCTCAGTGACATATTGGCCTGGCACTCCCCGCTTACAGTGACGAGTTCGTACAGGATTTGCACCTGTTTCCCTATTAAATGCAGTCATTGTCTGAATCTGCATACCTGCATCTGTTACCATAACACAAACTCAAGAGGATGTAAATAAAAAATCACTCACTTCTTAATAAACATTTTATTTTCCCAAATCGATTTTTCTAACGGTATCCCGGACCTTAAGAACGTAGGAAGGTGCTACGGAAAGCTCGTCAATTCCCATTCGAAGGAAGGTTTCCGAAAGCTCCGTGTCTGCCGCAAGCTCACCGCAGATTCCAATCCATGCTCCGTTTTTGTGGGCATTATCCGCTGCCATTGCAATCAGCCTGAGAATTGCCTCATGATGGGTATCTGCGAAAACTTCCACATCCGGATTTTGTCTGTCACAGGCCAGGGTGTACTGTGTCAGATCATTGGTTCCTACGCTGAAAAAGTCCACAAGGGGTGCCAGCTTATCGCTGATAATTGCCGCAGCCGGAGTTTCAATCATAATGCCAAGCTCCACATCCGGGGAAAATTCGATTCCCTCACCGGTAAGTTCCTTCCTGACCTCTTCACAGATCTCAAGGATTTGTCTGACTTCGCTTTCACTGGTAATCATGGGAAACATAATTCCCAGTTTTCCAAAAACAGATGCCCGGTAAAGTGCTCTAAGCTGGGTCTTAAAAATCTCGGGACGGGTCAGGCAGATCCGGATTGCCCGCATTCCCAGCGCCGGATTTTCTTCTTTTTTCAGTCCGAAGTAATCCGCCTGTTTGTCCGCACCGATATCAAGAGTTCTGATGATGACCGGCTTTCCCGCCATGGTCTCAAGCACCTTTTTATAGGCGGAAAACTGCTGCTCCTCGGTGGGGAAATCGCTGTTTTCCAGATAGAGAAATTCACTCCTGAAAAGTCCGATTCCCCCTGCATCGTTTGCCAGCACCGCACCTATGTGATCCACGCTGCCGATATTTGCGTAAATGTTGATTTTTGTACCGTCAACAGTCACATTTTCCCTGCCTTTCAGATTCAAAAGAAGCTTTTTATGCTCTTCATCCTCTTTCTGTTTATGGATGAATTTCTGCAGGGTTTCCTCATCCGGTTCCAGGTAAATCTCTCCAGTAAAACCATCCACAATGGCATTTTGTCCATCCCTTATTTCCCCTAAGAATTCCTCTCCCACACCGATTACTGCGGGTATATTCATATTTCCTGCCAGTATCGCCGTGTGGGAATTGGAGGAGCCGTAAGCGGTGACAAATGCAAGCACCTTATCCTTGTCCAGAGTTACGGTCTCACTGGGGGCAAGATCCTCTGCACAAATAATTACTTTATCCTCCGATGCATTGTTTTCCTCCTTCTGCCCCATAAGGTTTGCAATCATTCTGTTGGAAATGTCCTTCACATCGGCACTCCTTGCCTGCATATAGGCATCATCCATGGCCGCAAACATTTCTGCAAAATGATCTGCGGTAACCGCAATGGCATACTCTGCATTGACCTTTTGGGTCTCAATAATATTCTCGATAGAACCGTTATAATCCTCATCATCCAGCATCATCATGTGAACTTCGAAAATCTGCGCATTGGCTTCCCCTACTTCCTTTAACGCCTTTTCATAGAGCTTTTTTATCTGCTCCCTTGTCTCATTTTTTGCGCATTCCACACGTTTTATTTCACCGGCGGTATCATTCCGGTGCACTCTTTTTACGGATAAATCTTTCTTTTTAAAAATGGAAATCCTGCCAATGGCAACTGCACCGTATACACCCTTTCCCGCAAATTTTTTCATTCTTTCCACCTCATTTTGTCACAGGTTTTTTTCAAAAAACTCCCTCATAATTCTGCAGGATTTCTCTTCATCACCGCCGGTAATTGTGACAGTAACGGTATCCCCCTGCTTTATCCCAAGTCCCATAAGCATCATAAGCTTCGAGGCACCTGCGGTTTTTTCACCCTTTGTAATTGTAACATCACTGTCAAGTTCTTTCGCTGTCTTTGCCAGGAGCCCGGCAGGTCTTGCGTGAATTCCAAGCTCGTCAGTAATGGTGTAATCAAATGTTTTCATCGTAACATCCTTCTTTCCTTGATTTATTGTCTGAGGGACAAAAAGCATTTTGACCCTTGTATCAATTTATTTTTACCAGCTTTTCACCTACGGAAATCTTTCCGCTGTTTACGGCTCTTACTGAATCGTAATCCCCGGTGTTGCAAATGATCATGGGCGTTGTTGTCTCATACCCTTCGCCTTTGATTCCATCAAGATCAAAGGAAATCAAAAGCTCTCCTTTATGAATCTCCTGCCCGTCAGATACATGGACATCAAAATATTTTCCTCCCAGTTTTACGGTATCAATGCCGATGTGCAGAAGAATCTCACAGCCCTGATCGCTCACCAGATTGATGGCATGCTTTGTGTCGAAGACCATTTCCACCTTTCCTCTGCAGGGGGAATACAACTTTCCCTCCTCCGGCTTAATGGCCACACCTTCCCCTAATATTTTCTGTGAAAATACCTCATCCTCCACCTCGGAAAGGGGAATGGCTGTCCCATTCATATAAGCACTAAGATCCATATTTACCGGTTTCTCATTTTCCATTTCCATAAAATCCAAAAGATCAGACTTTATGACTGAGACCTTCGGTCCGTAGATCACCTGAACCCCATTTCCCTTTTTTATAACGGCAGATGCTCCACTTTCTTTTAACAGACTGTCTGTAACAAGAGAAGGGTCATTTACCGTAACCCTGAGTCTGGTAGCACAGCAGTCCAAATCCGAAAGGTTTTCCTTACCCCCCAGTCCCTGCAGAATCAGTGCACTGACCCTGTGACTGCTGCCAGAGGAAGCTGCCTCCTGCTTTTGCACTTCTGTCTCTTTGAAATCCTTTCTTGTGTAGAGTTTTGTTTCCCTGTCATCCTCTTCTCTCCCCGGCGTTTTCAAGTTGAATTTCCGAATTAAAAAATAAAATACGAAGAAATATACTACCCCGTAGAAAAGTCCTACCGGTATGATCCATACCCAGTTCGTTTTACTGCTCCCCTGTAGGATTCCAAAAAGGATCAGGTCAATAGCTCCTCCTGAAAAGGTCATACCAACCGTTACATGCAGAATATGCATGATCATATAGGACAGCCCTGCCAGAACACAGTGAACGGCATACATAACCGGTGCAACAAAAAGAAATGTAAATTCCAGAGGTTCTGTGATTCCCGTAATCATGGAAGTCAGTGCTGCCGAAAGAAGGAGACCTCCCACCTGTTTTTTCTTTTCCGGTCTCGCCGTCTTATACATGGCTAAAGCTGCTGCGGGAAGTCCGAAAATCATAAATGGGAATTTTCCCGTCATAAATCTCGCGGCTGATAGGGAAAAATGTTGTGTGCCCTTTGATGCCAGCTCTGCAAAAAAGATATTCTGTGCTCCCGAAACCATATTCCCATCAATCATCATGGTGCCACCCAGATCCGTCTGCCAGAAGGGCATGTAGAAAACATGGTGCAGTCCAAAGGGAATCAGTGCCCGTTCAATCAGCCCGTAGAGAAAGGTTCCCACATAACCGGATTCCAGAACCAGGTTTCCAAGATAGGAAATTCCACTTTGAACCACCGGCCAGATGAAAAACATTCCAATGCCTGCCAGAAGGTAAACCACCGCAGTGATAATCGGTACAAATCTGCTTCCACCGAAGAAGGAAATCACCTGCGGAAATTCAATTTTGTAAAACCTGTTGTGAAGAGCCGCCACACCAAGCCCTACAATGATTCCGCCAAAAACCCCCATCTGCAATGTGGTTATTCCAAGGACCCGGGTAACTGCATTTGCCGGCATTGCAGAAGCACCGCCTTTTAGCGTGATCAAAGCGCTGATTGCCGTATTCATGATCAGATAACCCACTGCTCCGGAAAGCGCAGCCACTGCTTTTTCCTTTTTTGCCATTCCGATTGCAACGCCCATGGCAAACAGCAGCGCCAGATTGTCAAACACAATACTGCCCGCAGCCTTCATTATAGTAAGGACTGCATAAATGATTCCGCCGGGTCTGATAATGCCCGTAAGATGATAGGCAGTAAGGGTGGTAGGATTCGTAAAAGAACTGCCGATGCCTAAAAGAAGTCCTGCAATGGGAAGCATTGCAATGGGGAGCATAAAAGATCTTCCAACCCGCTGCAATACTCCAAAGATTTTATCTTTCATATGAATACCTCCATGCTTTGAACATCATATGTTTATCTATTCCACAATTAAGCAGACAACATGCATGGGTTCTTCAAAAATTTTCAAAGATTTAAATTAATCATCCAAATTTCTTTCAGATATCCCCGGTTGCAATACTGCCCCCTCTATGGTATGTTTGTAATATGCTTTTCATAAAGTAGTACGAAAGAGGAGGATCTGATTTGCAATACTCAGTTCAGGAACTATTATGGTTTTTTATCGTTTATTCATTTCTCGGGTGGATCATAAGCACCGCAGCCACCGCATTCCGGGAGAAAAAATTTGTTGACGTGGGATTTCTCTATGGCCCTTTTTGTCCTGCCTACGGCTTTGGTGCCGTACTTTTTGCCGTTTTTCTGGTGGAACTCAAAACCCGCCCCTTTTTCCTGTTTCTTGGCGGCGCAATACTTTCTGCAGTTACCGCTCTTTTGACCGGCATTGTTTTGGAGCGGATGTTTCACCGGAAATGGTGGGATTATTCCCGTAAAAGATTCCATTTCGGCGGTTACATAAATCTCCCCTATACAGTAGTCTGGGGATTATCCGCTATTCTGTGTACCCATGTTATCAACCCGTTTTTGTGCCGGATTCTGTCCTGTATTTCCAGCCGCATTTCCGCAATCCTGCTGATTATTATTTACGCAGTTACGGTCATTGACCTGACTGGAAGCATCACGGGAATTATTGCCGTTAACTCCCGTATCCACAAGCTTTTCATCATCGAGGGGCTCTCGGAAAATCTGCAGAAGGCGGCCGACTTTATGGGGCAGGGTGTGACCGGGTGGGTGCTCAAACATTTTGAGAAAGCCTACCCGAATCTGAATATAAAAGAATTCTTAGCTGCCAGACGGGAACAGAAAAAACAGCTGGAGAGACAAAAAAACACCCCCGTTGTATTTGGTGAGGGATGCTCCTTCTATAAACTGGCCAGTATCTTTTTTATTGGTTCTTTTTTAGGGGACATTGTAGAAACGATTTTCTGTTATCTGACCACCGGGCGGCTTATGAGCCGCAGCAGCGTTGTTTATGGTCCCTTCAGCATCGTCTGGGGTCTGGGCTGTTCCATCGCAACTGCCCTTTTGTACCAGTATCGTAACCGCAGTGACCGCTACCTTTTTACCTGCGGTCTGCTGATGGGCGGTGCCTATGAATATATCTGCAGTGTTTTTACGGAGCTGGTGTTCGGTACCGTATTCTGGGATTACAGCAAGTTTCGCTTTAATCTGGGCGGACGGATCAATCTATTGTTCTGTCTCTTCTGGGGGATTGCAGCAGTCGTCTGGATGAAGATGCTTTACCCGTTTTTATCCCGGTTTATTGAGAAAATACCGAAAAAAAACGGCGTTATTATTACCCGGATTCTGCTTGTCTTTATGGCTTTTGATATCACGGTTTCCGGTATTGCTCTGATCCGCTATAGCGACAGGCATTCCTCACAGTCCGGCGAAATACAGGAATCTGTTATTTCCACCGTTCTGGATGAACACTTCCCGGACGAAAGAATGGAGAAAATTTATCCGAATGCCATACTTAGAAAAAAATGATTAAGGTTATCGCTACCCTATCCTGACCACTCTGCCGGTTTCTGCATGAATTCTATGGGATATGGATAGAACCGTCCTGTCTGCGGAAACCCTCTTTAAGGCCTTCATCAGACATTCTTCTGTCTGGGCATCAAGATTCGCTGTGATCTCATCCAGCAGAAGCAGGCGCGGCTCTGCCACAACCGCCCTTGCTATTGCCAAAAGCTGCAATTGTCCCTGGGAAAACATCTCTTCCGTACAATGGGTTTCATACCCGTGTTCAAAATCCATGATTGTATCGTCAATGCCTGCCATTTTTGCCGCAGTCCTTACCTGTTCCATGGATATGGAGGGATCAAACAATGTAATCTGGTCTTTTACTGTCCCCGGCACCATATGAAACGTCTGCTCTACATAGCCAAACATTTTTCTTTTTTCTTTTTCCGGAATATTTATAACTTTCCTGCCACATATGTACACCTCTCCGCTCTGAGGCTCATAAAGGCCCAGAATCAGCTTAAATATGGTGCTTTTTCCAGAGCCGGTTCTTCCTAGAAGGGTTACCTGTTCGCCTTTTTTTACTTCAAGGCTGAAATGATCCAGCACTTTATGATCTTCATATGCAAAAGTGACATTTTGAAAGGATACAACGCTCTCCTCTTTAGAATCATCTTCACACCTGGTGCGCCCATCATCCTTTTCAAAGGGAGGGATCTCATCAAACGCCAGAAATTCATTGATTCTGTGCACGCCTGCTATTGCTGACTGAATGGTCTGAATCTCCATTCCAAGGCTTTCCACCGGTGAAAATATCTGCGATATATAGTTAATAACAGCAACCGCTGTTCCTGCCGACATTCCAAAAAAGGCAAGAACCCCGGCATTACCTGATGCCGAAAGCAGCATCACAACTGCCACAACAACGGCATTTAAAATAAGAATTACCGGAGAATAAAGCGCATCAAAGAAATTTGTCTTCTCCATCGCCTGGTAACTTTCTCCAATATAGGTATCATATCGCTCTTCCATGTACTTTTCTTTTCCCAGGCTGTGAATGGTTCTTATATTGTGAAGGGTTTCCGGCACATGTCCTGAGGCACGGCTCACCGCACGGCGATTGCTAATCTGTGCCTTTAACATATTTTTCTGAACGATGCGTGTAAACCAGAACAGAAAGGGCAGAAGTACCACCAGCACCATCGCCAGCCCTCTGTTTTTAAACCATATGACTGCCATGATGCTTACAATCCTGCATGCATCTGCAAACATACTGATAATCCCGGACGTAAACAGATTCTCAACCGTATCCACATCCCCTACAAACCGGGAAACCACTGCCCCCGGTTCCTGATGATTCAGACCATCGGCTGTCATGTGAGTAAGTTTATCCATCAGTCTGCTTCTTAAGGCATGGGTGATTTTCTGGCCAAATACCGTGAGCATCACTTCCCTGACACTCTCCGCAGCTCCCGTAAGGGCGACAAACAAAAAATACAAAAGCGTCAGCATCACCGGCAGTGTCTTTCCCCCGGTAATGGTATCTATGACTCTCGCAAGGACAAGCGGGGGTATAATGGACGTGATAATAGCACCTGAAACGGCGGCAACAATCCCTATGGACAATAAGATATGTTCCTTTATGGTAGACAAAATAACTTTTGTAACATTATCAGAGTTCATCTGCCGTTCCCCCCTTTCGGAGATTTATCCGCCTGTGTGTTGTAGAGCCTGGCATATTCGTCACACTTTTTCATGATTTCATCATGTGTTCCTGCTACTGCTCTGCCATTTTCCATCCATATCACCTGATCCAGTTCCGGGAAAAGATAGAGTCTGTGGGATATGATAATTACGATACTGTCTCCCGCGAAACTGCGAAGGTTCTGAAACACCTGATTCTCTGTGTCCCTGTCCAGTGCAGAAAACGGGTCGTCAAGAATAAGGACCGGTCTCCTGTGACACAGGGTTCTTGCCAGTGCAAGTCTCTGGGCCTGACCGCCGGAAAGCCGGACTCCGGTGCTGCCCACAACCGTATCGCACCCCTGCTCCATCTCTTTCACTTCCCCGTCAAGACAGACTGCACAAAGAAATTTCCACACATCATCATCGTCTCCCATTAACACATTATTTCTGACACTGTCGTTAAAAAGCTCCGGGTCATGTCCCAGATATCCAAAGATTCCTGCCCGCTGGTCCGGCTCCATCTCCCTTAATTCCCTGCCGGCAAAGGTAATCCTTCCCTCATACGGGTATTCACACAAAAATGTCTTTCCAAGGGTAGATTTCCCGCTGGCAACTGCACCGGTAATCCCGATTATCTGTCCCGGTTCTGCAGAAAAAGTCACATCCTGATATATGGCAGTCCCATCAGGATAAGAAAATCCAAGTCCTGCTGCCGCCAGTTCTCCCGGACCTGCTGCCGCAGTTTTATCGTCACATTGGGTATCTTTTAGAAGGGGTTTGATTCTTTTCCATGAAACCTGTGCTTTGTGAACAGCATTGAAGAGTTTGGCCGCATGGGATGATTTTTCCGAAAGCTTGGTAAAGCATGCTAAAAAGGTGGTAAATGCTGCAACATCCCAGGATTTCCAGCCTGTGCCAAGGATATTTTTACTACCGTAATACAAAATAAATATCGTTCCTGCCATAGATATGACTCTGTAAACAGGCGGAAAGGCCGTTCCCCATATATTTGCCCGGACAGCAGATTTCTCATAGGCAGAAAGTCTCTCCTCATAGGCTGCTTTTCTCTCCTGCTCACATCCATAAATCCTATAGGTCACTGCATTGGAAGCCCTGTCAAGGGTTGCCATGCTGAGTGCACCTGCCTGCTTTTTAAAGGCAGCACCTGTCCGCTGAACCACAGTCTTCATTTTCTCCGCAATCACATAGGAAACCGGAGGAAAAATCATACTGATCAGTGCAAGTCTCCAGTCATAATACAGCAGCATTCCTGCATAGGCAGCCAGCGCGATTCCGGTATCAAAGATCTCCGTCGTGAACTTTCTCATGCCCTCAGCACAGTCATCCACATCAAGAATTGCCTTGGTCATCACATCTCCGGCACCCTCCTGTTCCAGCTCTGCTCTGCTCTTGTGCACAAGGCTTCTATAGAGAACCCCTTTCATGCGTCTGTTCACATTGTTGGAAAAACGGCGTACATAGAATCTTTTCACGTATCTGGATATCTGCACGACAGCAATCGCTATGACGTAACTGATAACCAGCATAATCATCCTGGAAACTGCTGCTTTTCCACCCAGTATATCCACCAGACAACCTGTCATCTTTCCCTCAAACAGCGGTCCGGCCAATATGCCCAGATTATATAGGATTCCGGAAACTGTTATGATAAAAAGGACCTTCCACTCCCTCTTAAAGTAATAAGATATCCTGTCTGTCATTGCATTTTCTTTCGTTGTTTTTTCCATTTGCGCCGCCTTTAAATCTCCTGTGCCTACTTATGCAAGCATAGACCAAATTCCGGAAAAAAATCAAGTTTTTCGTTCCTCCTTTGATACACGAATTGCTCCGTTGCTACGCAAGTCTACGCTTCGCTCCGGTCGGCGCAGAGCAGACATCCACCGGATGTCTTGCGCCCCGCAATTCTACACACATTCGGAATCCGCTGATTTTCCAAGGAAAATCACAGGGTCATCAATCAAAGATTGACGACAGTCCTCATGTGTGTGCGGGTCAACAAGTCAGAACTCTTATCCTGCAAGCAGGAACGAGTTCTGACCTTTTGACCCTTGTATCATAAAATTCATGCACCAGATTCCGATAACCCCATTCTTTCAACTGTTCATAAGGAATTCGGAAGTTTCCCTTATAATGCCGCCCTGTCACACAATAGCGGATATACTGCTGCATATAACCGTCAATTTCCCGCAGCCCCCTGTCCGTGGTCAGATTTGGAAAAAACCACCGGCTCCAGGAGAACTCCGTCCCGTCTCCGCTGTCAAAAAATTTGTGGTTCATGGCCTTGATAAAGCCCTTGGCCGCCTTTTCCCCCGTAAGCCCTTTTCTGCTCTGCCACCGCCGTAAGGCCTTTGCCTTTCTTCTGATCTTATCCTTCATCTTCTGTATCGTGTTGGCCGACAGATCAATCTCTCCCTGGTCATAGCAAAAGCCAAGAAATTCCCAGGATTCTCCGGGAGCACTGATATGAACTTTCGCAGGATTCAGCCTTAAGTGATGTTCCTCAATCTTACGGTATAAAATCTGCCGGTATTCCTGAAGTTCCTCCAGGGAATTGGCAAAAATCAGAATATCATCCGAATAACGAAAATATAGGACACCTCTCTCCTCAAAATACCAATCCACATCCATCAGGTATACATTTGCGAAAAAGGGTGACACCGGTGTTCCCGCCATTGCTCCTCTTTTTTCTGTAATCAGCTGCCCGTTTTCCCATGCCTTATCTGCTGAAAGCATAGTCTCAAACAGACGATACAAAGCGGCATCCTCCCCTTTCAGAAAGACCAGTTTTTTAAGAAGGAGCGGTACATCAATCGAATTAAAATAATTGCTGATATCCACCTTCAGACAGTATTTTGCAGAAATATCCCTTGTGCGCAAAATCCGTTTCATGGCATTTCGGACACCATGATTTCTTCGAAAGGCATAGCAGTTATCCGCAAAAAGATCATCATATTTGTATAACTGCCAGGCTATGATTTTCAAAACATTTCCAAAATCCTCAGGGAAAGAATAAACCACTCGCTTTTTGGACACTCCGCCCTTGTTAATTTCCTTTTTCGCGGGAACCGGACAGCCGTAATCCGGAGCCTTCATGGCATCCAGAACAGGCAGATATCCCCCTTCACGGATATACTCCGTAAGTTCCTTCTGCCGGGTTTTCGATATATGCTGTTTTTCCGTTTTGTATTGTAAAAAATCCTGCCAGACGTCTTTAGAATAAAGTGATGAAAGTATTTCCATACTGCGACCCCTGTATCATATGATAGTATGAGGCTCAAAAGGAATTTTGCACCCTCATTTGATACACGAATTGTTCCGTTTCTATACAACTCCTGCAATTCTATAATTAAGATGTGAGTGACAAGAATACTTTTGCCACTCACTCTGTATCCGAATTGCCCCCGCTGAATCGTGCTTCCGCAATTCGATGATAAAAAGGAAATCGAAATAACTTTGAAGGAATCAAAGCGTGCTTGATTCTACCGGACTGAACATACTTCTGCTATCTGCAAAGCAGCCCCTGGGGACTTCCGCTCCCGCGGAAAAACTATGCTTCGTCCCCCACAGATGCAGCAAATGCTGCGTTTCGATTTCCCTTTATATCCCATGTGCTGTTACTTTCTCCAATAAAAACTCTATTTGCTATTATATCATGGAATCACTTATCCTGTCCACCAGCGAAATGTCTGCCGGGAGCCAGGCCACTTCTCTCAGCTGTTCCTTTGTAAGCCATCTGGCTGCCTCATGCTCCTTAAGCACAAGCTCCCCACTCACGATCGTACACCAGAAACAGTCCATAGACAGATGAAACGCCGGGTAATCATACTCAACAGTATCAAATAATTCTCCCACTGCAATCTCTGTATCTAATTCCTCCCGAATCTCCCGCTTTAGTGCTTCCTGCGGAGTTTCCCCGTCTTCGATCTTCCCACCGGGAAATTCCCAGCCATCCTTAAATTCACCGTAGCCGCGCTGGGTAGCAAATATCATATTTTCGCCCTGCTCATTGACAGCCATAATAATTGCTGCAACGACTCGTACTGTTTTCATTTCTTAATTACTATCCTCATCTTTCTTAAATATAATCGCCAAGCATCTCAAAGACGCAATCCTTAATCTCTAACGCGGTCTTTTTCGCCTTTGTAGTATTAAGCCCTATCCGTTTTGCTACTGCAAGTATGTCCTCCATACCAGGATTTGCCCCATTTCCATTCACTGTAGTAGCGTGCTCACCACCCAGAGAATTTGAATAGGTTAGATCATAAGCAGGAGAAAGCACCCATCGTTCCTCATCTTCCTTATATAGATAAGAAAAATTCTTAGAATGATCATCCCTGTTATGGGCAAAAACATTAAAACACATGAGACGATACAACTTTTCGCACTCTTCCATGGATTTGGTCAGTTGCAAAGTTAGCTTCATGAGTATATCGTAATCCAGATTGGGGATCCGGTGTGAGGTTTCCAGAAGTCCTGCTGCTGATACCATGTGAAGCTTTCCCGGTTCACCGTCCCCGATTCGGTCAAATCGCCTGGTTCCAAAATATCCTGCTGTATGCCCAGAAGGAAACAGCCTTACTTCCTCCATTTGCAATCCGCACGCCAGCGCGCAGAGGGCATAATCATATTCCTGCTTACCAATATCCTTGCTATCATCCGAAGAAGGGAACTTAATAATCCAATCTTCATCCTGCACGCGAGTCAGTATCTTTGGTCTTGCTCCGCCGGAGGAGCCCCCCTTGGCAAACAGATAATCCAGGTTATTGCTGGACTCTGTGTTCAGAACTCGCTCACACTCCCCGGCAATCTCATCCAGCGTCAGTTTATCATGCGCATTTCCCATCGTAATCACCGGGCGATAGGTTAGTGCTCCCATGCCCGATGTACCTACAATCGCAAGTCGTTCAAGGCTTCCTATGGTCTGAGGATTCAAACCATTCCTCCACATCAGTCTGTCTACAAGAAGTCGCCCCCAGCCATCCGGAAGGCTGTCCGCAAATACACCAAAAAGTCCTTCAAAAGGATCAATTTCAGGCATAAAAACTTTCTTCTCCAATGGCAATGAAAAGGGGCTGATGGAAAAACCATCTCTTAGCCAGTCATTGTCATATTCAAATGCTGCCAGCCGGTTCTGATATAAAGCCATCGTTCCAACCGGTCTGTCATGGTAAAAAACATCCAGTTTATTTATTCTGTCCATGAATTACCTCCTCGATGGAACTAAATGGCACCTCGCTAAATAAAGACTCCAGCTCTTTCTCCACTTCAAGAGCAATTGCAAGCTTCGTGAAAGACTGAAGGGAAATCTCACCGCTCTGTTCAAATCGTTTCAGCGATCCAAGACTCACACCGGATCTTGCTGCAAGCTCCTTCTGGGAGATTTTCCTTCTCTTTCTAATCTGTATCATTCGATGCGCAATTTGTGTATTTATTTCATTCCATGTTTTCTGATATAAGTCAATCATGCTAATATTTTAGCTCTTTTTGGCATATTTATCAAGAACGGGATAATATTTTAGCTTTTGGGTTTCACATAAACAGGCACCCTTTAGGTGCCTTTTAAATCGGATCTCATTTCATTTTGATATCATTAATAATGAGAGATTTCCCCTGTTTTTTCAATTTTACTGTAAAGGTTTTTGATTTTCCTGTAGATTTTTCCTCAAGTGTTTCTGTTACTTTTAATTTTACAAGATATCCACCGGATATTTTGGAAATACTTTTATAAGCAAGACTGGCAATAATCGCCCCAATCGTATGCATTCATTTTTATATATTTTTTGTCGTAAGTAAGTGGATATAAATATGGCTTTTGTCCTAATTTCCTTTCTGTAACAAAGGAAAGTTGATAAGAATTCCCAAACATTTGCTTTCCTCTTTGTTTGATCAGTGATTTCGCTTTTTTTGAGTATTTATATCCTCCTGCATAAAATCCGTATTTTTCCATCAATCTATCGGTATTCTTATACTCTGAATTGATCTTATCATATGGCAGAGTATGAATTGCCATGTCAGTTTTTCTCGTGTTATCGAATTTAAAAGTTTTGGAATTCCAGTCGCAGTAATTGCAGTAACACAGATAGTCCTCAATCTGTCCTATCGTCTTTTTGACTTTTGCCTTCTCACTTGCGGTTACTTTAGTAGCTGCCTCAACTGTTCCTCCTGCCAGCAATGTAGTAACCAACACTGCTGTAATACATAAAAAAGCAACGATTTTCCTGATGAAATTTTGTTTTTTCATATACTTTCCTCCCTCGTCTATTGAAAAAGTTTACCTTACGTCTAAGCTTCATTTTCATAAATGAATCTGTATTTTCCCTTTCCACTTCCTTTTACTTCCACCACAACTTCCATATCTCTTATTTTCCTCATAATTTCTTTCGCTGTTGTCGGAGAACAATCCAATATTCTCTCAATTTCTGGGGCTCCAAATATCTGATTTGTATCTATATCATTATATACAGCTATAATTTTATCCTTGGTATTTTCACGATAGTTTTTATTTAAGAAACCTTTCTTTAGTTTCTCAATAGACAGCTTTTCACTCTGAATAGACGGGTTTCTTTCATCAATAGCCGGGGTTTTCCCACTAATAGTCGGGTTTCTTTCTTCAATAGCCGGATTTGTTTCTTGAATAGCCGTATTTTCTATATACCCATTTGAATTATTATAATTTTTATTATATATAACAGTTTGTAAAATAAATGCATTACAAAAGTATTCTGGCTCATGAAGTCCTGCACTCTCAAACTCATTATACATTCTGTCGACTCCCTCACCATATTCTTTAACAAATTTATAAGCTTTAAGAAATTCCTTCCCGCCTCACACAATATCACTCTGCAAATATCTAAGCAAATCCTCCCGCACCGGATGATGCATCCGTATCGTCACCTTCGTGATGGGCTGCATCCTGCCTTTGTTATCCTCCTTGGTCGCATTTTTCGCTTCTACGATATCAAACTGACCCATATAGTAAAAATTGCTTTCTGCATCACTTTTCTTTACCAGAAGATGCTTGCGCGGTGCCGTGATCACATCGATCATGTAGGCACTGTCCTTATCCATGCCAATCTTGGAATCCCACTTGAAGGTCATGTTGTCCTCGAAGGCATCCGCATAATCCGGCTTGCCGTCGACATAATTCTTTTCATCCCTGCTCTCTTCCTTGTGGTATGTAATAAAAATAAAGACATCGTCCTGAATCCGCTTCATTCCGAACATAATAGAGGACAGGTCCTTGCCACAGTTCATGAGAAGACTGACATCCCTTCGGGAATATTTTTCATACAATACAAAGGGACTTTCTTCGGTCTTCCCCTTTTCGAATTTATCCTCATAACGGGCGATGCCAACGGAAATGATATCATTCACCTGTCGGTAAAATTCCCCATGGGACAGCCTGTCCCCATAACTTTTCATCCGCCGGATGGTCCGCTTTTCATCATAGCATAAGATGTCGATCTCACGAAATTTCTGATACTCCTCATCCTTGCTGACAAAGTGTCCCTGAAGCACCTGCACAGCCTCTCCAATCTGCGAATTTTCAATTGCATAGCCATATTTCTGCTGATATTCCCTAGAAAACTTCTCTGTATCAATGGTTTCGTTTGTCAGCAGGTGCTTTAAGATTTCCAGTTCATCCGGTCGCACACCACTTAGCACAGTTTTGGACAAATATTCCAGCGTCAGCTTTTCCTGATCACTTAACCCGTTTTGATATGACGACTTTTCCATCGCCTCCAGAAACGCATAATATGTCTTGTATTCCTTTATGATGACTAGCGGATCGATTTCTCCATTCCGGTAAAAATCAATCAGGTACGGCACCCGCCCTAGGCGGTTTTTCAGAGAAACATAACTCTCCCGTATCAGCGTCTTCATTCCCTTAATTTTATCAATAGACTTGAAAATCCGATCCTTGGCAATTTCATCAAAATGAACGGTAGATGCCCCCGGTATCGTGCTGTTTCCGCTG
>JALEZW010000003.1 GCA_022772675.1 Agathobacter sp.
TGGATCGGAATTCCCGGATCCGTTCGGACCAGAGTCCGGCTTTTTCGTCTTTGTTCATAAAATACAACACCTCCAATGTTTTGATGGTATTGTACCAAAGGGAATCGGGGGATAACAGATACGGGTGATTACCTACTTACGCTTATATACTTATGGAAAGTGGGAGGAAATATGCAATGGATAAAAAGATAGAACTGTTGGACTGTACCTTAAGAGATGGCGCTTACATCGTGGATGCAAAATTTGGAATTCCAGCAATTAAAGGAATTATAAAAAAGATGCAGGATGCCAACGTAGATATTATTGAATGTGGCTGGCTGAAAAACGAACCACATGAAGAAGGAAAATCCTTTTATCATGTTCCTTCAGATTTAGAACAATATCTGCTGAAAAAAAGTGATAGAACAATTTATGTAGCTATGATTGACTGGGATAGATATGATTTGAATTATCTACCGGATTACGATGGGAAAACGTTGGATGCGATTCGTGTCGTATTTCCTCATGGAAAGCATAGAGAAGGAATTGCAGTTGGAAGAAAAATTGTCCAAAAAGGTTATAAGGTGTTTTTTCAGGCTGCAAATACTCTGGCATATAGCAATCAAGAATTGATAGAATTGGCGCAGGAAATCAATCGGGCAGCACCGGTGTCATTATCCATCGTTGATACTTTTGGAGCGATGTACCATGAGGATTTGGAACGTATTATAGCAGTTTTGGATAAGGAACTAAAACTTCCCACACCAAAAAGGTGTGCTGAACCTTGAAAATTCAACAATATAGGCAATAAAAAGGGCATAGATGCCATGCCCGTGGTATAATTGAGTTGACAAAAAAACAAATAAAACCAGGAGGTCACCTATGCCAGCTTCAATTTTACCACAAAATCAGGATGAAAAGGAACTATTTAATGCAATTTCTTCATTTTTCAGCAGATTTAAGATTGGAAATCTGCTTCGTGCCTGCAATGCCCAGAAGGAAAAGGGTGTTCCTGTCACCCGGATCTTTAAATATAAGCTCTGCAATGTGTTCACGGGGCGGAGCATGTATATGCAGCAGAGAACGGGGTCGTTCCGTGAATCCTTCTCCAAGAATACCTTTTACCGGTTTCTGAACGGCACCAAAACCAACTGGCTGAAGTTTACAACACTGCTTTCCAAAGCCGTTGCAGATACCATTGAACCATTGACAGGCTCCGACCGTATTAACGCATTTGTGGTCGATGACAGCCTTTTTGAAAGGACAAGCTGTAAAAAGACTGAACTCGGATCAAAAGTATTTGATCATGCTTCCATGCGCTATACCAAAGGCTACCGTCTGATGACGCTCGGATGGACAGATGGAAATACATTTCTTCCCATCAACAGCAGTCTGCTGGCATCTTCAAAAACCAGCAACCTTATCGGACCCCAGCAGCATTACGATGGACGCTCTCTGGCTGGACAGCGCAGAAAACTTGCCCAGATGAAAGGAACTTCTGTAATGGTAGAACTCCTGAAAACAGCTCTGAATGCTGGTTACAAAGCAGACTATGTTCTGTATGACAGCTGGTTTTCCAATCCTGCACAACTTGTTGAGGTCAAAAATCTGGGACTGGATTCCATTGCCATGATCAAAAAGAGTTCCCGTATCCGTTATGAATACGAAGGCCAGATGCTGTCAATCAAGAAGATTTACGGCATTTGTAAAAAGCGCAGGGGCCGCAGCAGATATCTGCTGTCCGTAAACGTCATGGTCGGTAAGAATCAGAAAATTCCGGCTAAGATTGTCTGCGTCCGCAATAAACGAAACAAAAAGGACTGGATTGCCTTCATCTGCACCAACCCGGATCTTTCTGAGGAAGAAATCATCCGCATTTATGGAAAACGCTGGCAGATCGAGGTATTTTTCAAGACCTGCAAGTCATATCTGAATCTGGTTGGCGAATGTCACAGTCTGTCTTATGATGCACTGACAGCCCATGTGGCAATTGTATTTGCCAGATATATGATGCTGGCTCTTGAGCAGCGAAAAGATGAAGATCACCGCACTCTTGGGGAAATCTTTTTCTTTCTGACAGATGAACTGGCGGATATCACATTTGGAGAATCCCTCCAGATTATACTGAAAGCGATGTTCGAAGGAATCTATACTGTTTTTCAGGTAACAGAAGCACAAATAGATGCATTTATTGATATCTTTGTAGACCGGCTGCCGGATTTTATACAGAATTCGTTAGCCAAGTCAGCAGTATTGGATTAAACTGCTATTTTGCTACCTGTATTGTTGAATTTTCATGGTACTGATCCCATTTTGGGTATGGGAAGTTTTAGTAAGGAATTAAACCCTGAAATCAAGCTTGGTTTTCATTCACATAACAATCAGCAACTGTCATTTGCATTGTCCATGCATTTTGTTGAACTGTTGAATAAAACACATAGGAATTGCATTGTAGATGCAAGTTTATGCGGTATGGGACGTGGAGCAGGAAATGCAACGACAGAGCTGGTTGCAAATTATTTAAACAGGAAACAGCATTGTAATTATGATATGAATCAGATTATGGATGCAATTGATATGTATATGTCTTATTTTCAGGAACAGTATAAGTGGGGATATTCTACACCATATTTTATTGCCGGAATGTATTGCTGTCATGTAAATAATATTGCATATTTACAGAAAAATCATCGGACAAATGCTTTGGACATGAGAAATATTATTGAATCATTATCTCCAGATGACAGAAAAAAATATAATTATGATTTGCTAGAAGAAAAATATATTGAAAATCAAAATAGGATTGTGAGGGATGAACAGATTTTAGAAAAGCTTGAAAATAACTTTAGTAATCGGGAAGTCTTTTTGATTGCTCCAGGAAAAACGAACGAATTGGAAAAAGATAAAGTCCAGCAGTATATTGCGGAAGAAGATCCAGTTGTCATTGGAGTAAATGCAATTAATCCAACATATAAGTATGATTATTTGTTTATTACAAATAAGGTGCGCTATAATTATGCAAAGGAAATATATTCACAACAGTTTTATATGACGAAGAGAATTCTCTTATCTAATATAAAAACGGAGCCGGATGAAAAGGAAATGATTATTAATTTTAACCGTGTGATTAAACGCGGATGGGAGCATTTTGATAATGCGGTAATTAATGCACTTCGTTTAATGGATAAATTGCATGTAAAAAAAATAACGCTAGTTGGATTTGATGGATTCAAAAATAGTTACAATGAAAGTTATGCAGATATAGCTTTACCAACGTTGAATCCGGATAATAAGTGGGATGAACTGAATGATGAGATTAAGGACATGTTTCGAGATTTTCTAGAATCCATTAATGGTGCTATACAGATTAAGTTCTTGACAGAAAGTATTTTTGACATAACAGAGAACAAGCAAAGTCTGGAGGAAATTAAGTGAAAGTTATCATTTTAGCCGGCGGTTTGCCAAGCACATTAATTGAAGAAGATGAAAAGATGCCAAAGCCGATGGCGGAGATTGGTGGAAGACCATTGCTATGGCATATTATGAAGCAGTATGCTCATTATGGCTATAACGACTTTATCATTTGTACTGGATATAAAGGAGAAGTTATTAAAGAATACTTTATGAATTTCTACATATACCAATCAGATATTACAGTAGACTTACAGACTAATGAGGTGAAGGTCCATAGAAAGCAGACGGAGGATTGGAATGTGTCCATTGTTGATACAGGGAAGGATTCGTCTATTATGCAGCGACTTTGTATGGCTCGCGAATATATTGGGCAGGAGACGGCACTGGTTACCTATGGAGATTGTCTTTCCAATCTCAACGTGGAAAAAATGGTGATGCAGCACCAGAATGCAAAGGAGATAGCAACCTTTGCAGTTGCACATCCAACGGGTAGGAATGAGATTCTGCCGATTGGGGTAGACGGAACTTATGCTGGAACGGCGAAAGCGGCGAGGAAGGATGCCTGGGTTGATGCTTGCAGTATGGTGCTGGAGCCGGCAGCTTTTGAGTATTTAGAGGAGAATCGGAAACCGCCATTTTCCTCAACGATTATTGAGTGTGTAGCTCAGGAAGAAGCGGTACAGACCTATTTTCATGAGGGATTCTGGTCACCGGTAGAGACGGTAAGGGATAAGACATGGCTGGAGTCCTTGTGGGCAGCAGGCAAGGCACCATGGAAGGTGTGGGAAGACTAAAGAGAAACAGAACCATGGAGGGTATATACATTGGAGATACTAGATTTCTATAAGGATAAAACGGTATTAGTTACCGGGCATACAGGATTCAAGGGAAGCTGGCTCTGCACCATGTTACGGATGGCAGGTGCAAAGGTTGTGGGCTATGCTTTGAAACCGGAAGAAAATGAGAATCTGTTTGAATTGTCGGGGATTGGTAGCGACCTCATTTCGGTGGAGGGAGATATTCGCGATTTTGAACATTTACAGAAGGTGTTTGCAGAGTACCGGCCGGAAATCGTATTTCATCTGGCAGCGCAGCCCATTGTCCGGGAGAGCTATGAGAATCCGGTATATACCTACGAGACGAATGTGATGGGAACCGTGAATCTTCTGGAATGTGTCAGAAACACACCGGGAGTGATTTCCGTGTTAAATGTTACAACGGATAAGGTATATGAAAACAGAGAGTGGAACTGGGGATACCGCGAGACAGATACGCTGGATGGCTACGATCCCTATTCCAACAGTAAGTCCTGTTCGGAGCTTGTGACACACAGTTATAAGAAGTCTTTTCTGGATGAATGGGGAATTGCTGTATCCACGGCAAGGGCAGGAAATGTGATCGGCGGCGGTGATTTTGCGAAGGACCGCATCATTCCGGACTGTGTGCGTTCTGCAATGGCAGGGCGGGAGATTATTCTTCGAAATCCTTATTCGGTTCGGCCTTTTCAGCATGTACTGGAGCCGTTGTATGCATATCTAATGATTGCCGAGCAGCAGGCCCTGGATTCTGAAAAACAGGGGTATTATAATGTTGGTCCCAGGGAGGACGACTGTGTTACGGTCGGAGAATTGACGGATTTGTTCTGCAGGGCATGGGGAGATGGATTAAAGTGGAAGAATATTTCGGATGGAGGACCCCATGAGGCGGGGTTTCTGAAGCTGGATTGTTCGCTGATTAAAAGTAAAATTGGCTGGGAGCCACGGTGGAGTATTCATACGGCTGTAGAGAAGACCGTAGAGTGGACAAAGGTATATGCCGGCCAGGGTGACGTGCGGGCTTGTATGGAAGCACAGATTACCTCCTTTTTGTCAGATGAGAGAAAGGGGGTACATGCATGAAAGTTGTGATTTTGGCAGGTGGAAAAGGGACGAGGATCAGTGAAGAAACAAGGCTTCGTCCAAAGCCCATGGTGGAAATTGGCGGGAAACCGATTTTGTGGCATATTATGAAGCAGTATGCCTCATATGGCTTTCAGGATTTTATCGTATGCTGTGGCTATAAAGGGCATATGATCAAGGAGTATTTTGTAAATTATTATCAGAACAACAGTCAGATGGAAATCTGTTTAAAGAATCAGAGGTCGAAAGTTCTAGTGAAAAACAGCGAGCCATGGAAGGTGACGCTGGTGGATACAGGATTGGAAACCCTTACGGCAGGAAGAATCCTTGGGGTCCAGGATTACATTGGGGATGAACCGTTTATGCTGACTTACGGGGACGGTGTTTCCAACGTCAATATAGAAGAACTTTTGCAGTTTCACAGACAGCAGGGGAAGATTGTCACAATTTCCACAACCCGCCCGGAGGGGCGGTTTGGAGCACTGAAGCTGGACGAGACAGGCAGTCAGGTGCTTGGTTTTAAGGAGAAAGCCAGGTCAGATCAGGCCTGGGTGAGTATCGGTTTCATGGTGATGGAGCCGGGGGTGTTTGAGTATCTTGGCGATGGAGGTACGATGCTGGAGACGTTACCTTTTGAGCGTCTTGCAGCGGACGGACAGATGGCTGCCTATAAACATGATGGCTTTTGGTCGCCCATGGATAATATCCACGATAAGGAATATTTAGAAAAGCTGTGGGACAGCGGAGAGGCTCCGTGGAAAGTATAAGTGAAATTGATAGATGTCGTATCAGGATTGTGAACCGGCATTTTTAGGAAAGGGTGGAGAACGATGTTTGAGAACAGGACGCAAGCAGAGGCACGGGAAGAAATTCTGCAGATGGTAGAGGAATACTACAAGGCATTTCATCAAAAGAAAGATGAGTATAAAGAGGGGGACAGGATTTCCTATGCATCTCGGGTATACAATCAGGAGGAGATGAAGAATCTGGTGGACAGTGCCCTGGAGTTCTGGCTTACATCCGGGCGGTATACGGAGCAGTTTGAGCGCGAACTGGCAGAGTATATCGGGGTGAGGTACTGTTCCCTTGTGAATTCCGGCTCATCGGCAAACCTTCTGGCATTCATGGCACTTACTTCGCCTTTACTTGGGGACCGCCGTATCAAACGTGGGGATGAAGTGATTACGGTGGCGGCAGGATTTCCGACGACGGTAACACCCATGCTTCAATATGGGGCAGTACCGGTTTTCGTCGATATCACAATTCCCCAATATAATATCAATGTGGAGCAGCTGGAACAGGCGGTATCAGACAAAACAAAGGCAGTCATGATTGCCCATACTCTTGGAAACCCATTTGATTTAAAGGAAGTCCGTACTTTTTGTGATAAATATCATTTATGGTTGATTGAAGATAACTGCGATGCTTTAGGGAGTGAGTACTGTATAGATGGAGTATGGAGAAAGACAGGAAGCATTGGTGACATTGGAACCAGCAGCTTTTACCCTCCACATCATATGACCATGGGAGAGGGAGGTGCTGTATATACAGATAATCCTCTGCTCCATAAGATTATCCGTTCCATGCGTGACTGGGGGCGGGACTGTGTATGTCCATCGGGTAAGGATAATTTGTGTGGGCATCGTTTTGATAAACAGTACGGAGAATTACCCCTTGGTTACGATCACAAATATGTATATTCACACTTTGGTTACAATCTGAAAGCGACAGATCTGCAGGCAGCCATTGGCTGTGCTCAGTTAAAGAAGCTGCCGGAGTTTACGGAAAGAAGAAGAGAGAACTTTGCACGTCTTAAGAACCATTTATTGGAGGTAGAGGACAAGCTGATTCTTCCGGAGGCATGTCCGGATTCTAATCCGTCCTGGTTTGGATTTCTCATTACTTGCAGGGATGGCGTGGATAAAAATCAGGTGGTCTCTTATCTTGAGCAGAACGGGGTGCAGACGAGAATGCTTTTCTCCGGAAATCTGATTAAGCAGCCGTGTTTTGATGAGATGAGAAAGCAGAAGCAGGGGTACCGTGCACCGGTGGCACTGGAAGTGACGGACGCGGTCATGGAGAGGAGTTTCTGGGTTGGGGTGTATCCGGGGATGACGGAGAAGATGATCGACTATATGGCACAAATGATAATAGAGGCTAGTAGGGCCTGATGATTCGGATAAATCATAAAAACGAACAAACGTTCGGAAAAGGATTGACGGATGTTTTACAATATGCTATGATGAATTACACTATTTCAGGAGAAATTTGATATACTAACATGGAGTTTACTTTTATAAAACACTGACATTTAAAAGGGAGGAGGCATTTACATGGAGCAGGCATTGAGTGTAGCAAAGGTTTTTTACGATTCGTATTATGATTGTTTTCATGAGTACATGGACGAAATGAAAATGCATAAGCTGATGTATCTTGTGCAGAGAGAAGCTCTTATGACGAGAAAAGATGTCCTTTTTTCCGAAAAGTTTTATGGGTGGAAATTTGGACCAGTATTAAAGAGTGTACGAGAAGAATATCATAAGGGAAAGCCATTTTCGCATGTGTCAGGTGACGTTTCATCAACGGCAAAGTCATTAGTAAAATCTGTATTGGATCGATATGGAGCAGAATCGTCGTGGTCGCTAAGCCGTATGTCTCATGGAGAGTTTTCATGGAAATGTGCAAGAAAGGGATTGCGTCCCGATGAAAATGGGGATGTTCCTTTGGATGTGAATGCTATGCGGATGGATGCGGCACGAGAATTGGCAGCACGTGGTACGGTGAACACATAACGAAGAAGTAATAAGGGGTGGGGACATATAGATATTACAAAAGAACGGGAATGTTTTGCAAGAAAATTCAGATGTGAGGTATTGACTTCACGTGCGGAAAACAAAACTGCCATTCAGAATTTTGAATCAATTGGTTTTGGCAGGAATTTGGAACAGTATCTAAAATGTGAGGCATGGGCAATTGATCAGGATGGTGAAACGAGAGTTTATTTAGTAAAGGATGAAAATGATCAGATTGCCCTCTTTTTTTCTATAAAATGTGGATTGCTGTATGAACCATATGAATATGAAAAGCTAGAGCCTACAGAGCAGGAATTTGTTAATATGATTCTGGATGCATTGGAACAACAGAATCAAGCGTTAATACAGGAATATATTGACTCTGGATATTATGAAAGCCAGAGGGCGGAAGAGTTATATAGAATTGCATTACAGAGATATGAGATTAAGTGTGAAGGTCGTACTCTGAAAGATGAAAATATTGCATTTAAGGTGTCAAGGTGTTATTCGGCGATTGAACTCTGTCATTTTTGCAAAAATGAAAATTATGTGAAACCGGAAGGTATTGTTACTCCAATAGGCTTTGGACTGTTTTGGGAAGTAATTGTGCCCAAAATTGTGTCGATTTCAAAGGAAGTTGGTTGTAAGTATTTGTATTTATTTGCGGCGGATCAAACAGAAATTTTAGGAGAAGAGGTTCTTTCAAAAAAACTTGTTGACTATTACAAGAATGATTTGAAATTTGAAGATGTTCAGAATATGATTATTATTAAGCCACAATATGATGAATTCTGTTATGGAATGGTGCAGGAGATTGGAAGTTTATCAACAAATCGTGAAGCCGTATGGGAGGCATTTACGGAGAATTGAGTTTAAACTTGAGGAAAGAAGAAATGAAAGATATCATTCTAATTGGTTCTGGTGGTTGCATGCGGGAACTGGCATGGCAGATTCAGGAACTGAATAAAGAAAAAAGGGCATGGCATATTCTAGGATATGCAGACAAGGAAAAGCCTAACTCTGGATCCGAAGTGAATGTGGGTGGGCGGCAGATTAAGTATCTCGGAGATGATGACTTCCTCATTCATAGAACGGTGGATACCAATATTGCAGTCTGTGTGGGCGACCCGGGTTTGAGAGGGAAAATTGTTCATAAATTAAAGGTCAATCCGAAACTCCATTTTCCCAATGTGATTTTGGGCAATACCCGGATTTGTCAGGATGTCAAAATGGGAGAGGGATGCATCATCAGCATGGATACCCGGATTTCAACCAATGTCCGGCTTGGAGATTTTGTTTTCCTGAATATCGGAAGTATGATATGTCATGACGGTGTAGTGGGGGATTATGTAACCCTTAGCCCTGATGTAAAGCTTGCAGGGGATGTGCACATCGGCGGTGGCTGCAATATCGGTCTTGGAACCAAAGTGATACAGGGTATCCGAATTGGATCGGATGTAGTTACCGGAGCAGGAAGTGTTGTAGTAAGAGATATAGAGAGCGAGTGTACAGTTGCAGGGGTACCGGCGAGAAAAATTTAAAATTCCAGTTTAAATGAGATGTTAAGCAACGATTGAGATAAAGGATATAGAACGAAAAAAGAGAGGAAAGGCGAGTAGTAGTGCATGTAACAATTATTGCGGAAGCGGGTGTGAATCACAATGGAAGCCTGCAGCTGGCTCAAAAGATGGTAGAGAAAGCAAAAGAGGCGGGGGCGGATTACATCAAATTTCAGACATTTATTCCGAAGAATCTTGTTTCAAAATATGCTGGGAAAGCGGAGTATCAGAAACATACAACCGGAGGTGAGGAATCCCAGCTTCATATGCTGGAAAAACTGGTATTGACGGGGCAGGATTTTGTTGAATTGAAGGCATATTGTGAGCAGGTTGGCATCGGTTTTCTTTCAACCCCCTTTGATTTGGAAAGTATTCATTTTCTTGACCAGTTAGATATGGATTTCTGGAAACTTCCCTCTGGAGAAATTACCAATCTGCCATATCTGGAGGCAATAGGCAGAACGAAGAAACAGGTTGTGATGTCCACCGGCATGTGCGAGATATGGGAAATTCAGGAAGCTATTCAGATATTGGAAAAGGCAGGAACAAAGGACATTACGGTGTTACATTGCAATACGGAATATCCAACACCGTTTTGTGATGTAAATCTTCTGGCAATGAAGCAGATGGCAGAAGTGCTGAAAAAACCGATTGGTTATTCTGATCATACAGTTGGAATTGAAGTGCCGATTGCAGCCGTGGCCCTTGGTGCGGTGGTAATAGAAAAACATTTTACACTGGATAGAACGATGGAGGGACCGGATCATAAAGCAAGTTTAGAGCCGGACGAGTTAAAGGCGATGGTATCGGCAATCCGCAATATTGAAAAGAGTCTGGGTGATGGTCGGAAGAAGCGGACAGAATCGGAAGAAAAAAATTGTGCAGTCGCCCGTAAGAGTATTGTTGCGAAGTGCAAAATCCAGAAGGGAGAGACCTTTACAGAAGAAAATCTGACAGTCAAGAGACCGGGGACAGGAATCAGTCCAATGAAGTGGTATGACGTACTGGGAACACAGGCAGAGAGGGATTATGAGGCGGATGAGATAATATGAAAAAAATTGCAATCGCAACAGCAACCCGTGCAGAATATGGTATTTTGCGCCCGTTAATTAAACGGCTGCAGCAGGAACCGGAATTTGATGTACAGCTTCTGGTTACGGGAACACATTTATCACAGAAATATGGATATACCGTGGAAGAAATTGAAAAAGACGGAATTCCCATTTTCAGCAGGATACCCATTCTGACCACCGGAAATACCCCTTATGACGTTTCTTGCACCATGGCTAATGCGTTGACCGGTTTTGCAGGATATTTTCAGCAGGAAAGGCCGGATTTATTTATTGTGCTGGGAGACCGTACGGAGATTCTTGGTATGTGCGCCGCGGCTTTAAATGAACAGATCCCAATTGCCCATCTGCATGGAGGAGAATTGACGGAGGGGGCAGTGGATGACTGTATCCGTCATGCGGTTACAAAGATGAGTTATCTGCACTTTGCGTCAACAGAAGTGTATCGGAAGAGAATTATACAGCTGGGGGAATCACCGGAGCGTGTGTTTAACGTGGGGGCACTGGGAGTTGAGAATATTATCCACACACCATTAATGTCGGAAAATGAAATACGAACAGATGTTGGAATTCCACTGGGAAAAGCCTATGCGGTTGTAACATTCCATCCGGTTACCATGGAACCGGGAGCGGCAGGGGAACAGGTACATCAGCTGATTTGTGCCATGCAGCAGAGAAAAGAGTATTTTTATCTGGTAACAAAGGCCAACGCAGATGCAGGTGGAGATGAGGTAAATGCTGTATTGGAAGAGACTGAGAAAGTGTTTTCTAACATGAAACTGGTTAGTTCCCTTGGAATGAAGCGTTATCTGAGTGCGGTAAAATATGCAGCATTTGTTCTTGGAAATTCTTCCAGCGGTATTCTTGAAGCACCTGCACTTGGAACTCCAACAGTGAATGTTGGAAATCGGCAGCAGGGACGGCTGATGGCAGAGACGGTTGTCTGCTGTGAGACAAGGTCAGAGAAGATTGTGGAGGCCATTGACAGGGCATCAAAGACAGAACATAAGCCGTCTTTTTTGTACGGGGATGGGAATACCTCCAAAAGAATTGTCTCGGTATTAAAATCATTTTTCCGGTGGGACCGGAAAAATGGGAAGAAAACATTTTATGATTTGGAGTTCAAATGAAAAACATTGCGATTATTACCGCACGCAGCGGTTCAAAAGGATTAAAAGACAAAAACATAAAATTGTTAGAGGGAAAGCCATTACTGGCTTATTCTATCGAAGCAGCCCTGCAGACAGGCTTGTTTGACTGTGTGCATGTGTCTACAGACAGTGGGCACTATGCAGATATAGCTCGTCAGTATGGTGCGGATGTGCCATTTTTGCGTGATGCAGAGCTGGCAACCGATACGGCGGGTACCTGGGATGTGCTGCGGGCAGTTGTGAACCGATACTTACAGCTTGGACAGCAGTTTGATACGGTTACGCTTCTGCAGCCCACATCTCCACTTCGTGATGCAGAGGATATCAGGGCGGCATTTGATATTTTTAAAGAGAAGGCAGCAGATTCTGTAATCAGTGTCTGTGAGGTGGAGCATTCTCCAAAACTCTGTAATACATTAGGGGCTGATAATTCTATGAATGGATTTGTGGACTTGTGCCGGGTTGGATGTCGGCAGGAAATGGATACCTATTATCGCCTTAATGGTGCAATTTACATTCAAAAGACGAGCCTTTTGATGGAACAGGGAAATCTCTATGGAGAAAATTCTTATGCGTATGTGATGAGCCAGGAACATTCGGTGGATATTGACACGGAGCTTGATTTCCTTTTTGCAGAAACAATTATGAGAGAGTTATTCTGATATTTTCAAATCAATTCTAGGTTTTTGTATCAATAAAATTTATTTGTAAATGTGTGGAATAATGCTATAATACTATAATACAGTATAAGGTATTGGTGTTACGCATGACAGATGCAAGATAGGAAAGCAAGGATTGGTTGTGTAATGGAAGCAAAAAAATATTATCGAAGAATAAATGAAACAGATCGTGGAATAGGCAGAATCAAGGGATAATGTGATTCGCTATCAGCGTGTTGTGGACATATTGTAAAAATATTTTCGGGAAATATGCATTTCGCAAATATAATGAAAATCGAAGAAGAGGTCCCATTAATAAGGCATTATTCGAGAGTTGGAGTTATATCTTTTCCAGGATGCCGGATGATGAACTTGAGATTCTGACAGAGAGAAAGCAGCAGCTGTTAGAGCGTTTTCAGGAAGAGCAGCAGAACGTTGACTATATTAACGCACTAAAATCAGGAGACCAGTATTCTGTTATGAGAAGAATTGAGATGACGAGAAATGTTGTCAGGGAGATTTTATGATAAGGCAAAGGATGACAGGATAGAAATCAATTATACAACTTTTGATGGCAGGCATTCATTCTCCAACAAATTTCATGGATTTTTACAAGAGAATTTGCCCAAAGATTTAGTAAAAAATTATACAGCTTGCAAAGACATAAAAGAAAAAGGATAAGAGATGCCGTTCATTCCAAGAAAGACTTTATCTTTTGGAGTGTAAGACCGATATAAAACAGTAGAGTAATAAAGTCTGATTTTATCATGGATGATAAAAATGTTCAAGCATGGAGGTTACCTTATGAAAACAGAACAGCTGATGCCTTTTTTAATATCCCCGGACAGTACGGTTGTCGAAGCAATGCAGCGCATCGACCGGAATGCCAGGGGTATTTTATTTGTAGCGGATGAGCATCAGAAGCTGCTGGGAGTTGTAACAGATGGTGATATCAGACGCTGGCTGATTCGGACCGGTGAGCTGAAGGCACCGATTTCCGGGTTGATGAATACCAGTCCGAAAAAAATCTGCCGGAAAGAGCATGCCAGAGCACATGACTATATGGTACAATGTTCCATCACAGCTCTGCCTGTGGTCACCGCAAAGGGTGTGATTTCTGATATCCTGTTTCGGGATGAACATGTGGAACCCCGTAAGCAACCGAAGGGATTGTTAAAGGAGGTTCCGGTTGTAATTATGGCAGGAGGAAAGGGTACCCGTCTGTATCCTTTTACGAAAATACTCCCGAAGCCATTGATTCCTATCGGAGACATACCGATTATGGAGCGCATAATTGAAAAATTTTGTGAGTTCGGGGCAACAGATTTTTATGCAACTGTCAATTATAAGAAAAATATGATTCGTTCTTATTTTTCCGAGCTTTCTGCGGACTATACACTGAAATATGTGGAGGAGGACAAGCCCCTTGGAACAGCGGGGAGTCTGCAGCTGATTGATGATACCTTTACAGTGCCGTTTATTGTGACCAACTGTGATATTCTCATTCATGCGGATTATGAGGATATTTATCGTTATCATAAGGAGTCGGGAAATGAACTGACCATTGTGACGGCTCTTAAAAATATACTGGTTCCATATGGAGTAATTCATTCCAGCGAGAATGGCGCAGTACAGTCTATGGAGGAAAAACCGAAGCTTTCCTATTTTGTCAACACTGGTATGTATATTTTGAATCCGGAATTGAAAAATGAGGTTCCAAAGGATACTTTTTTCCATATGACGGATTTGACAGACAAGCTTCTGGCGGAGAACCGGAGGGTCGGGATGTATCCGATTAGTGAGGATTCATTTCTGGATATGGGTGAATTTGAAGAAATGCGGCGCATGGAGGAAAAACTGAATTTGAAATCTGAGTAATTCTTTGCAGATTGGATAGAGCAGCGTTTGTGCCACATATACGAGTTGAGGATTGATTGAAAAAGGAGAACAAAAAAGATGAAAAAGGTACTGGTAACAGGAGCAGATGGTTTCATCGGAAGCCATCTGACAGAGAGCTTATTGGAAAAAGGCTATGATGTAAAGGCATTTGTATATTATAATTCCTTTAATAACTGGGGGTGGCTGGATACACTGCCAAAGGAGAAACTGAACCAGATTGAGATTTTTGCAGGTGATATACGGGATCCGAATGGAGTGCGGACCGCCATGAAGGGTGTGGATGAGGTCTTTCATCTGGCTGCGCTGATTGCCATTCCATTCAGCTATCATTCACCGGATTCCTATGTGGATACGAATATTAAGGGAACTTTGAATGTTCTGCAGGCTGCCAGAGATCTTGGTACGGAAAAAATAATGGTGACCTCCACATCTGAGGTGTACGGTACTGCGCAGTATGTTCCCATTGATGAGAAGCATCCATTTCAGGGGCAGTCTCCCTATTCTGCTACAAAAATCGGGGCAGACCGTCTGGCAGAGAGCTTTTACCGCAGCTTTAATCTGCCGGTTGCAATTGTACGACCGTTTAATACCTTTGGACCGAGACAGTCGGCGCGTGCAGTAATTCCCACGATAATTACACAGCTGCTTGCCGGAAAAGAGGAAATCAAGCTGGGTTCGCTGACACCTACCCGTGATTTTAATTATGTGAAGGATACGGCAGCGGGATTTATTGCAATTGCGGAGTCCGATAAAACAATCGGTCAGGAAATCAATATCGCAACACAGCGGGAAATTTCCATTGGAGATCTTGCCAATGAAATTATTTCCCAGATTAATCCAAACGCACATATTGTCTGTGATGAGCAGCGTCTTCGCCCGGAAAAGAGTGAGGTAAACCGTCTGCTGGGATGTAATGCCAGGATTAAAGAATTGACGGACTGGAAGCAGCAGTATACTTTTGAACAGGGAATTGCAGAAACAATTGCATGGATCCGCGAGCATATGGATGCATATAAGACCGATATATACAATGTGTAGACAGTTTAGAGGAGGCATAGAATGAGCCGTTTTATCCCATTATCAATTCCAAATTTTGAGGGAAATGAAAGAAAATATGTTGATGACGCATTGGATCAGGGATGGGTATCTACAGGTGGTGCGTATATTACGCAGCTTGAGGAGAAGCTTGCCGCTTTTCTTCACACGGAAAAGGTGGCAGCGGTACAGAGCGGTACGTCAGCTCTGCATCTGGCATTAATTGAATGTGGTGTACAGCCGGGAGACATGGTGATTGTGCCTACACTTACTTTTATTGCTGCAGTGAATCCGGTGCGATATCAGTTTGCGGAGCCGGTATTTATGGACTGCGATGACAGTCTTTGCATGGATCCGGCAAAGCTGCGCAGGTTTTGTGAAAACGAGTGTGAATTGCAGGGAGATAAGCTGATACACCGGGCATCTGGGAAATGGGTGAAGGCATTAATTGTAGTGCATGTATTTGGAAATATGGCGGATATGGAAACCATTATGACCATTGCAGATGAATTTCACCTGAAGGTAGTGGAGGATGCAACAGAGGCTCTGGGTACACGGTACACGAAGGGCCGTTATGCTGGAAAATATGCCGGAACGATTGGGGATTTTGGTGCTTATTCTTTTAACGGAAATAAGATTATTACAACCGGTGGCGGAGGTGCTGTGACATCCCGTGATGCAGAAAAAGTAGAGCATATGAAATATCTTTCTACACAGGCGAAGGATGATCCTCATTTTTATATTCACAATGAAGTAGGATATAATTACAGGATGACAAATCTTCAGGCTGCACTTGGAGTGGCACAGATGGAAGAACTGCCGGAATTTATTGAGAGAAAGCACAGAAATTATGCTCTGTATCAGGAGCTTTTTAAAGATTTTTCCAAGGGAAAACTGCTTCCATTCCGTGACGGGACAGCTTCTAATCAATGGTTCTATTCACTGGAACTGGATATGGATCAGTTTCAGGGGAAAACAATGCGAAAGCTGATTACAGCTTTGCAGGAGGATGGAGTGCAGACCAGAGCCATTTGGGGATTGATTCATGAGCAGCTCCCATATAGAGATGCGGTGGCTTTTGAAATGGAAAAGGCACCCTATTATAGCAGTTGTATATTAAATATTCCCTGCTCTACCCAGCTTACGGAGGATGATATTCGTTATACGGTGGACCAGCTGCGGAAGGTAACAGGAATTTAATCATTCCTTCCAGATTCGAATGAATTTCAACAGCTTTTCCTTGCTCTCAACACACATTTCAGAAATTTCTTTCATAAGCTCTCGGTCTAAGGCTGTCTCCTGATAGTCCGTTTCGATATTTCCTACAAGAGCGTCCAGAGACAGTCCGGTCAGCCTGGCATAATAGATGAGAAGCCGTAGAGACATGGAGGTTCTCCCGTTTTCAACATTGCTGATATAACCAGGAGTTACTTCCAGATCTGTGGCCACTTCATTTTGTGTCAGTCCCATTTTCAAACGTAGTTCTTTTATTTTCCTGCCATAGCTGTAATTATCCTTCGGCTGCTGTTCTGAATGATTCAATGTTTCGATACCTTTCCTAAAAATAAATTTATTATATTATAAATAATGCTTGCAATCAACTATCGTAAGCGCATAGTTTCGGGGTGTTCCCCCGAAAAAACAGGCATCCTCGCTAGGGATGCCAGGCATGCGAGTATTTTACTCTAATTATTTACAAGTTTCCTGTGCCAGCTTGCTCCAGGGTGCCAGCTGCTCTAATTCA
>JALEZW010000021.1 GCA_022772675.1 Agathobacter sp.
GATGTCTTCTGGAGATGTCTCAAGACGTACAAGTACGACTTTCTCTCCTTTTTCAGCCCAAGCTTCTGCGTCATCAGCTGTGAATACAACTTTACCACAAGCAGCTCCCGGAGATGCTCCAAGACCTTTTCCAAGTGGAGTTGCAGCTTTAAGTGCAGCAGCATCGAACTGTGGATGTAATAATGTATCAAGGTTACGAGGGTCGATCATTGCAACAGCCTCTGCTGGTGTCTTATGTCCCTCATCTACTAAATCGCAAGCGATCTTAAGAGCAGCTGGAGCTGTTCTCTTTCCGTTACGACACTGAAGCATATAGAGTTTTTTGTTCTCAACAGTAAACTCCATATCCTGCATATCATGGTAGTGATTCTCAAGAGTCTCACAAACCTTCAGGAACTCAGCATATGCCTCCGGGAACTCCTGCTCCATCTGGGTGATCGGCATTGGAGTACGAACACCGGCAACTACGTCCTCGCCCTGTGCGTTGATGAGGAACTCACCCATAAGCTTCTTCTCACCGGTTGCAGGATCACGGGTAAAGGCAACACCGGTACCGGACTCGTTATTTAAGTTACCGAATACCATTGGCATTACGTTAACTGCAGTACCCCAGGAATATGGGATATCATTGTCTCTTCTGTATACGTTGGCACGAGGGTTGTCCCATGAACGGAAAACTGCCTCAATGGCTAACTTCAACTGAACAACCGGATCAGACGGGAAATCCTCTCCTAACTGATTCTTGTACTCAGCCTTGAACTGCTCAGCTAAGGTCTTAAGGTCTTCTGCGGTAAGATCGATATCGTATTTAACACCCTTCTCCTCTTTCATCTTGTCGATGAGCTGCTCGAAGTACTTCTTACCAACCTCCATAACGACGTCAGAGAACATCTGGATGAAACGTCTGTATGAATCATATACGAAACGTTTGAACTTCGGATCCGGATTTCCTGCAATCATAGCTTCTACTACTTCGTCATTGAGACCAAGGTTTAAGATGGTGTCCATCATACCAGGCATAGATGCTCTCGCACCGGAACGAACGGAAACTAAGAGAGGATTCTTAAGATCGCCGAACTTCTTGCCGTTGATCTCCTCCATCTTCTTAACGCCTTCCATAGCCTGAGCCATGATCTCATCGTTGATCTTGCGACCATCCTCATAGTACTGTGTACATGCCTCAGTAGTGATTGTGAATCCCTGTGGTACAGGAAGTCCGATGCTTGTCATCTCGGCGAGGTTAGCACCTTTACCACCAAGAAGATTACGCATGGTCATGTCACCTTCGCTGAACATGTAGACCCATTTGTTTGCCATTTGACAATTCCTCCTAAATTTTTTATTTACTGGTATGGGATATCTCCCATCCATATGCTAATTAATGTGTGCACTTATAAAAAGCACACACATTAATAATAACACAAATCTGTCAAATATCAACTAATTTTTCTGTTCCGGCTTTATCCTATCATCAGAAGACTTTTTAGCAGCTGAAGAACGTTTTTTCAACCTTACACCAAGCAGAATTGCAATCCCCATTCCAAGGACAGCAGCCGCCCCCACGCTGATTGGTATAATCGTTCCATTTTTCATAATCACGGATGACAGCGGAACTTTATCATCATTTATCTCATGGTCCTTATTTGAGGCCATCGGAACCTGCTGATCGTCAATGTTTGTATTCGGCGCAGCTTCCGGCTCATTATTTCCTGCCTGTGGCATATTCTGTCCATCCGGAACAACTACCGGGTTCCCGGCATTGGCATTTCCGGCACCATTGTCTCCTGCTCCGTTGTTATTTCCGGCTCCGTTATTTCCAGCTCCGTTGTTTCCGTTTCCATTATCTCCCGGAGTGTTGGTATTTCCATTGCCATTCCCATTATTCACAACGCTTGTGGCAGCCTTAGTATATACAAACTGGAAAACGTTTTTGGACGCATCGGAATCCAGAACCGCGGTCTTATTATATTCATCCGGAATATAGCCGTCAATATAAAGATAAGCAATAACCGGCTTGTCTCCTACATTCCCGTAATATGTCCGGCTTTCTGCCAGCTGGTTTCCATCGGAATCTACATAATTTACGGTATACTCGGCAAGTTCTCCCGGGATTCCATATGCCACTACATAATCCTGATCTCCACATACCGAAAAGGCCGATTTCGCGACGGTATTATTGTCTCTTCCGCTCAGACGAATTCCTTTTACATAATATTTACTGTTTTCCCCCGGGGTAACATTATTCTGTGCATCGAGACTTACCACATCACCATATTCCAGCCCCTTTACAACGATTTTATCGTTTTCGGAAGCTACAGAAACCTCTGCCTTATTTCCTGATGCTTTTCTAACCTGCACATGATTTCCCCTGAAGCTCCCCTGTGCTCCACTGTAAAAGGTTACTGTATAACTGTAAGACTTTGCCATAACCGGGGCAGCCTCCATACAAAGTCCGGACAGCATGACAAGCATCATAAGAAAACATTTAAGAGTTCTTTTCATCTTTAGAAGCCCCCTTTCGCCTATCTGCCAGTGCAACAACCAGAAGAGTGATTCCTAAAACCAGAAGAATGATAGATGAAAACGACCATACATCTCCTGTTTTTACTCTCGGTGTAACCGTATTATACGTTTTAGGATTTTTAAAATGCGGATTGGAATCTGCCTCTACCGCAAAATTCATCATCAGTTTTGCCAGCGTATCCTGATAAATATTACCCTGACTCTCACCATCCAGCCCCACCAGAAGATCTACGGACGCACTCTCCTGCGGTTTCAGTTTATCCAGATAAAAGAATTTATCCAGAGAGTTGGTTGCCTCTTTTAATCCTTCACCTGCTTCTGTATCTTTTTCTCCACCTACACTTGTACTGCTGTAGATTTCCCTAGTCTTTCCCGAAGGATCATTGTATGTCAGAATATATGAATAACCGCCGTTCTCGGCTACCTTCTGGGCATCCTCCAAACTGCTCAAAACATCATTAGACATATACCATCTGGTGATAAATTCACTGTCATTTTTAATATTAACTGAAAATGTAACCGTATCCCCCGGTTCCATCTGCGAAACCGAAGCTGCAACCTTATTGGAATCAAAGGAACTATCCATTTTTTTGCCTGTAAATGTACAGGAACCTGCATTTGTTACTGACTCTTCTGCATATACCGTGCTTATGGAACCCAGAATAAGCAACATGCCTGCAAATGCTGCAAAAAACTTTTTCATATTGCCCTCCTATCAATTCAGACTAAGTGAACCACTATCGGAAATATTAACATCTATTCCCCATGCGCTTTTAATAGCTGCCTTTGCATTGTGTGTCTGAACCGCATCTACCGTTGCTTCCAGTACAAATCGTGTCCCCTCATATTCATACGTTGTGGTAATCGTAGTGAATCCATTGGCATCGGTTTTGGATGTCTTTCCAACAATTTTAGCAATATCACCGCTGATACTGATTTCGTCTGCAAAATTTGAGGATGTCTCTCCTTTAGGCAGCACAGAAGTATAATAGAACACATTTCTTTCTGCTGTTTCTGCACTCTTATCCTCAACCCATCCATCATTTGTAAAAGAAATCTTTATCTTTGACGGATCAAGATCAGCTCTTTTCTCACCACTTTTCTCATCAATCCAATAGCGGGACACCGTAACCCTGACATATTCATCAATGGTTCCGCTGTTTTTGACTGCCAGCTCCTCCGGATAATGTTTGTCCAGCACAATTTTATCATCTCCGGCTGTCTCTAAAAGTTTGCCAAGCAGTTCTCCGGTTGCCTCACTCCAGGAATCGTCACGGTGCCTGTAATCTCTCCAGCTGATATCTTCACCGTTTTCTGTAAGTGTGACTCCGATGGATTTCAAATCAATCTGTGCAAGATAATCGTCGCTGAGATAGGTAAGCGCTGCCTGGGTTGCGCCAATTGAAGAAAATGCAAGTACAACCGCTGAGCAGGCTGCAAGACTCACTAGAATTTTCCGTTTCATTGTCTGCCCTCCTCTTCTTCATACTGGGATGCCATAGACCAGTCTGCATCTTTTGCAGCACAGGGGTTACCATTTGCATCATACGTAACAGGAGTACATTCCTGTACTACAACCACATTAAAGCTTGCTTTAACGTCAGCACCTACCGTAATTGAGGCTACAATCGGTTCTGTCATCTTTCCTACCGGCACAACCTGACTGTAATACCAGTACCCGTCGTTTCTCTGACTCCAGTTACTTCCCTCAGCAGCAATCTGGAACTGGCTTGCAGCAATAACCCGGACTCTGACAAAACAGTCCGTTTTACCTGTATTTTCAATCTGGATTGTCTTTTTCCAATTTTTGAATTTCTCATGAACATCTGTCTCGGGTCCAATATCTATAGATAATCCCCCTTTTGCCGTAACATATGTAGTAAAATATGCCATGGTCTCATTTACGGACAATCCCATAAGAATCAAAGCAGAAAGAAGCCCTGCCCCTGCAAGGATACGATGGTTTCTATTTAGTTTTCTGCTGGATTTTGATATTTTTTTCATCACTTCTGCACCCATTCCCATCCTGTTCCGTCGTATTCAAAATGATTCACAACACCGGTACTATAAATCAGTCTTCCATTATAATCATTTGTAAAATCAACCGATGATGTCTTTTCAGCAACAATTTCCGTCTGAATCTCCGGGGATGATGTCACCTGATAGCTTCCGGCTGAATAAACTTCCTTTACTACAACCTTGGATCCTGCAGGAATATGATCAACAACAATACTCTGACTCCCCGCTCCGCCAAAAGTTATGGAAGCAATATCGGAAAACACAACTTTCCCATCCTTGTCATACGCCTCAATATCAAAAGCAAACAGTGGATTTCCCAGAGACGAATTATACGTCTTCAACACTTTGTTAATTTGAATACTGCCATACAGCATATGCTGCTCTGGCTTCAGTCCAATGACAATATTGTCATAAATCCATTTATCCTCTCCAGCGCCGGAAACAAGAAATTCATTATTCGGTACTGAGACAAGATAAGGAACAAAAGTATAGCTGTATGAATCTGTCTTTACCTCTTTTGTATGAACCAGATACATTCCAGTGGAAAGATTGAAAACAGTTCCCTTTCCATCACTTACGTTTATGACCGCCGATGAATTTAGATTATCTCGATTCACTATATCCAATGCACTCTTTGCCATCTTCTCCCAGTCATCTGTGGAAGTCTTACTGCTGATGCCTCTAAAGGATTCTGCCATATCCTTAAATTCCGCCGTTGCAGTGTAGATATCATCCTGATTCACATCTGCCACTTTGTATAATTCTACCGGAAAACTAATACGATCCAAATCACTCCAGGAGTCCGGGATATCCACCGTCACGGAACATTTCCTCTGTGTATCGATATGCGTTTCTGCCAAAATACAATTGCCTGTCAACCCCAGCAGAAACATGGCCGTCACTATTACACCTATAACCCTCTTCAAGTTCTTACGCATTTTTCCTCCTTCCTGATTCTATCTGAATCGATACAAAATCGTCCTGTTGATAAACTTACAAAGCAAAACATATGTAGTCAGAAATAAACCTGCCAGTATTACAGCTTCATGAAGAGGTTCTATCTGCTTAGCATCCTCCACAACCAATCCCTCTTCATCATTTCGGATTCGATGTCCTCTGACCAGAAGTCTGTGGGAATTAACACCATACGGTGTACAGGTAACCAGAGTACAATAATCCTTATCCGATTCAATTCTTAAGTCATTCAGTTCATTTGGCAATACAATCCGGATCTGATCCACCTCGTATGTCAGAATTTCTCCCAAAACAGATAACTTAAATACATCCCCCTCTGCCATCTGATCAATATCTGTAAACAATTTGGAAGATGTCAGTCCTCTATGCCCTGATATGGCGCAATGTGTTCCTTTTCCTCCGACTGGAAGTGATGTTCCCCCAATGTGCCCTACACCAATCTGAAGTACTTCCTGGTCTGTTCCATGGTAAATAGGAAGTGAGACTGAAATCGAAGGAATTTCTACATAGCCCATTACTCCATTTCCTGCGATATTTAAAAGACTCTCATATTTTTTTCTCTGCCTGTCGGTCATATGATATCTGTCATTATTCTTAAGAAGAGCCTTATTATATTCTTTGGCATCCTCCCTCAATTTTTCAAGAGTCTGTTTATCCACATTATTAACTTTATCTACATAACCGGCAATTGCCTGTGACTGATGAAACTGATTCCAATAATCACTTACTGTTGGATATAACAGTAAGGACAACCCTGCGAGAATTACAATCGATAGTAAAATTGTAGATATATGTTTTCTCATAGTGCTCTCCTTGCTGTTATCATGCAACACTTTTCATATCATATATTCTTTTCTATTCTGGTACTGTAACTGCCATGGGCCATCAGCGGTCCCATGGCAGAAAACAGGTATTTTTTTATCTTCTAACACGCTTCTTTGTAACAAGAAAAACTCCAGCTCCCAGTACCAGAACAGCACCAATAACATAAATAACTACTCTTCCTGCACCACCGGTAGACGGAAGTGTTGCACCAGACTTGTTTACAACATCTGTTGTCAGGCTTCCCTCTTCCAGAACCGGTGTAAACGTAATCGTTCCATCTGATACATTTCCGGTTAAAGAAGTAAGCGCAGGCGTTTCTGATAAGACATCATGCTCTGCTACTACATTAAATGTCTGATCCGGAATTGTGTTGTACCCATCCGGTGTCTTTGTCTCCTTTAATACATAAGTACCATCATCAAGACCTTTGAATGTGAAGACAGTAGTCTGCGCATCACTAATCTCTACATAGCTGATTTCCTTTTCCGTACCATCTGCAAGTTTTTTGTACAGTGTAAACTGTGCACCTGTAAGTGGCTTCTGCTCTCCATCAATCTTATTTACAACAACCTTGTATGTAAATACAATAACCGTATCCTTAGGAGTATTTCCGGTCTCTCCTTCTCCACCTGCATTAGGGTTATTTGAGAATTCAAGATAAACATCATTCGGGTTTCCGGCTGCTCCCAATACCGCATTTTCATTCAGCTGTGCAGTATATGTCACAACCACTTTGCTGCCGTCTGTCGCACCAAGAATCTTTACATCATCACAGGAAAATGTAAGGTTTGTCCCATCACTGTTTACCGCAAATGAAGAAGTAACATCTTTTCCATCGACTGTTACAGCGTAATCACTGTTATACGTAAGTCCTGCTGAAAGTGTATCATGGAAAACAAGCTTGTATGTCTTGTAAGAAGAAACATTCTCTGCCAATGCGGCTGTCAGCTGGAATGGTACATCATCTCCAATATCATAGTCTGCAGAATCCTGCCATCCTGTTGTTTCACCAGTTGTGTCATTCTTATCCTGCACTTTTTTCTCAACAGTGGTTGTACTGGTCTTTGGAGTGATAGTCTCATCCTTTACGACAACAAGAATGTATGAAGTATATGACTCCGTTGTTCCCGCTAAGGAACCATCCTTATCTTTTACAAGATAATATCCGGAAGCAAGTCCCGAAATCTTTACCTCTGTAGAACCATCCGGGACAGAAACACTTCCTGCCGGATTAGCAGCGTATCCGTTCAGTGTTTCTGCTGCTGCCTTTGCCTCATCTGAATTGTCTGTAAATTTACTGAGAGCCTCAGCATATGCTGCCGCATCACCAAGTGCGGTCTTTCCATCCTCGGTAATTCCACTTCCCCATGCTATATTAGAAAGCTTTTCTCCTTTTTCATCCAAGTTACCTGCTAAAATCTGGTAAGCCTCATAGGTATGACCTGCTTCAGCTTTTTGGATTGTGATGTCGTATGTCTTTTCCGTATCAGCAAATACAGGCACATTCATTACGAATGTGAAAACCAATGCCAAAAGAAAAGCAACGCATCTCTTCATTTTTTTCATTGTAATTCCTCCTTATTATATATTTGTTTTGTTTTTTTATAGTAAAGTGATATCCCCGCCAATATCATCAGCGTAAATCCACTTAACATAAACAACCATCTGTTTCCGCTCCCTCCTGTTGACGGAAGCACATACTCATTACGTTTATTTGTAATCTCTACCGTTCCTGATTCTATTGCAGAACTCTTTCCACCGGAACCAACAGTTTCATTTTTACTGCCATCTACATAGTTGTAGGATACCTCATAACCTGCCATATTATGGTTCGTGTCCACACCTGTTTCTTCGACATAATACTTGTATATTTTATTTGTCAGATGACCATACTCATCTATTTGAGCTTTGGGAAGGTCTGAATATGTAATTTTCCAATTACCATTCTCGTCCGGCTTAATTTCCCTTACATCGCCATAAGGAACATCATTTCCCTCGGAATCAACCTGATGAATCTGAATGAAAATACTGCCATCCTTCCGGTCAAATTTTTTCCCGTCTGAACCAACCCAGTTTTTCTCTACTGTAATGGAAGTAGTGGGAACAGCCTCATTCTCAGCATACTCTGTAAAATAATTATCTGCCAGGCACTTGCCCTGCAGTATATTGTCCTTTGCCGATACCGGATAGGATACCTTGTTCGCTTCAAAGTAAAAATAATATTTTTGCGGCTCTTCCGGAAGGATATATCCATCCGGTGCCTTGGTTTCCACTACATAATACTGAGTATTATACTTTGAAATTCCGTTCTTGAACTCTATGGTAAACTGTCCGTTCTGCTCTGTCTCAAACTGTTGAACCGGAACATAACCGTCCTCTGTCTTTGACGGATCTGTGCTCTCCGGTGCATATTGATACATCTCAAACTGTGCCCCGGGTAAAAGATTGTTATAATTGTCTTTATCAACTTTAGTGAACACATAGGTATTGTTCTTATAGACATAAGCCGATGTCCCGGAATCTACATACACCACCTCATCCTTTGTCTGAGTTTCACCCTTGCTGACTCCCTGAAGCTTTGCTGTATTTGTCGCAGTGAAACTGGGGTTTTGCCCTCTATCAGGTGCCACAACTTCCGTTGCCTTCACACTGTAATCATATACAAGGATAAGTGTCTTCCCATCAGGAACAGCTGCAGTGATAGTTCTTGTTTCTTTACTATAATGCTGTCCCGGTGCAGAAGAATTCTCCTCATATTTCCAGTTCCAATCTGTCACAGGTTCTTTCTTCTGATAGGTTCCATCACCGTTCTTATCTGCGGTGTATAATTTTACTGACTGGGGTATCAAACTGGCCTGCCAGTCAAACTGGCCGGGATAGTAAGAACGACGGTCATAACTGAGAACATCCGTAAGTGTCAGTTCTTCGCAGTTTTCAACCAGATCCTTCCCCTCCGGATTGATAACAACCGTATATCTAAGCTTATGATTATCATTATCCCACTTACCATTCTTAATCAGCTCAGAGCTGCCCTGTTCCGGCGTATCACTGCTGCCCCCGGAACTGCTGGGTTTCGTCACAATCTGTGTCTGTTCTGCATGAATCGTATCTTCATTATGATTGGATCTCGCCGATGCATAATTGGTAAAGGTCCATTTGGTTCCTGCTTCTGCCGAATCAAAATCCTTTATCCTGCAAACGTATTTAAGATAAATGCAGGAGTCTTTTGTCCATCCTGTTGTGTTGCTTCCCTTCTTTATATCCGTTATGACGGTCTGTTGTCCACTATTTTCTGTCAGACTGGAAGAGGTCTCAATTCCCTGCGTAAAGTAATTGCTGTTATCTACTGTATAAGCTGTTCCATCCAACGCAGGATAATCAAAATATCCATCCGCATTATTATACTTCATCTGTATAGATACTTTTTCAACCGACACACCTTCCGGCATCTGATCCGTGACTTCGTAGCGGGTTGAATCTTCATCAAGTGTCACCTTAACGAGCCAGGTAAGTGTTCCATCCTTGCCAACGGTTACCTCCGTTGTTTCCCGGTTTCCGTTTCCATCCATTTTGCTGATGCTTGGAGAATCATATTTAAATTCCGCCTCTGTCTGGGCATCCCCGGCTATAAAAATATTCTTATAGGTATTGCCACCGGAAGAATAATCTCCCGTAGACGAATAAGCCAGCGTGAGGATTTCCCCCTCATCCGGACAATCCGGGATGGTAAAATTTCTGGTAAATCTGAAAGAAAATAAATTGAATTTCATATCAGACGTACATTGATCCCATGGTCTCCACCAGGTATTACCGTCTTTATCAAGTTTTCCGGCCTCAAAGGAACCAATGGAATCACCAAATAAAGTCTGAGCCTCTTTAAAGGCCTCCTCAACCTGTTGATACGTCATATAATGATCCATCAATTTTCCATTTGCACTGGTAAGCTTATCCCAAAAAACAGTTCCGGATTTAATGCCATCCTTAGAAACCCCGATAGAAACCTTCCAGTCCATCGTATACAGTTTGTTAGTCCTATCCTTCGTTGCATTTGTCAGCTCTTTTTTCAGTGTTCCAACCCCCGGAATGCTGACACCGGACTGTGAAGAACTTCCTCCCGGGAAGTCAATTTCCGCCTTATTGCTTACCCATTGCTTATTAAAGCCACTCTCCACAGGTGTTTCATAGGTAATCGTATAGGAGCTGTTATTCCGGTCATTATTCAGAGCAATAAACTTGACTGAAACAATCTTCCCATCCTGTTCCTGTATCTCATACCCTTTGCCATCTTTGTCCTGATCTGACACGATCTGAAAGTTCTGTGCCCGATCAAACATAGAATCTGTCAGTGTGTGACCTGCAATATTATCCAGTGACTTATTGACATAGATGATCCACTTGATGGCATAATTACCGCTTTCAAGTTCCCCCTTCTTCTCAACCTTGCTTTCCGTGTATTCCACAAAGCTGCTTGAGGTATCAGCCACACTCTCCCCGGTGTTCTTATCTGTGGATTCAGCAGTCACCGTATTCTCTGCTCTTGTCTTCTGCAAATTGTTCATCTGTACCGTATCAATATAATACCGGTAAGTAAGAGTATAGGTCTCTCCCTCTTCAAGTTTCGGAAGAAATGCCGTCAATACATAATTCTTATCATTGGAAGAATCCTGCTCTACTTTATAGGTAAAGGAATCCTCTGAAAGAATTGCCCCATTCTTTGAAAGTGTTACCGTAACCCGGTCAGTGTCCACAGCCATACCATTGCCGGAAAATATATCTTTCAGTTCTACTGTATCCGGTGTTCCTTTCTTTGATGAGATTTCTACCGAATACTCTGCATATTTATCACCGTTCTCATCCGTCTTCAATGTATTGTCTGTGGTATTCTTCTTTTCCACAGAAATGTCATAATTTAAGCTGGTATCTTTATTCCATTTAACATCTTCTCCGCTTATCGTAAGAGTAACATCTCCACCAACATCAATAACTACATCTCCGCCTTCGACAACTTTACCCTTGCCGGTACATTCAAACTCAATTCCACCCTGTACATCACTGTCAATATAGCCGTCATAAAATTTCACCAATACCGCATAAGTATCGTCTTCATTCTTTACAAAATGGTATTGGAATGCATCTTTTCCTCTTTCATCGGAATGGTTATACCAATTCCGGCAAAGTTCCTCAGGAATCTGTATATTGCTGCCATACATATAATAAAAATTATTCTGCGCAGTGCCATCCTCATTCTGTGCTTCCGATGTCGTAATTGCAAAAGAAAGCTCTGCAGACAGTTTAAACTCCTGTCCCGTCCATTCAACCGGCATTCCACCCGTTACTGCTATCTGTGGCGAATTGGAAAGCTTCGCCATATTCATATATGAAGAATTATCGCCATCCACAACAAATTCTGCCTTGTCCTGATCCGCAGCTGATGCAGGCTGTATAAGTCTGCCAACCGTGATACCCAGCACAATTACTGCCATAGAAGCAATAAATATTGCAAGCTGTCTTCGTCTCTTTACGCGTCTTAATCTTTCTTTTCCAAGACGCTCCATATCCTTATCCATCTGCATCCCCTTCCCAATCATTCCAGATATTTCTTCTTTGATATTCTTTCACAATTCCCCATATCTTCTATCTGTCCAGACCTTCCCATCCAGTCCCTTTATCGAGTCAGCTTATGAACTAATATCTATTTTCAATAATTATTGTAGGTGTTTCCTTCCTATCCGTCAAGTTTAACTTATTTTTTTGTACAATATGTTTACTTTCTCTTTACCTGTCCATCTATTTTACCAATTTTATCCAAAGGCCAGATGCTGAATGCCACCTTTCCCACAACCTGCTCCTCAGCAATACAGCCGATCACTGTATTCCTTGAATCCATGGAAACACTGCGGTTATCCCCCATCACAAAGATTTTGGAATCCGGAACCTGATATGGTAGTTCAATATTACAGTCACCAAAAGCTTTTTCCTCAAGATAAGGTTCTTCCACCGCAATATCATTCACATATACTGTGCCGTCCTCTGTAATATTCACCCAGTCCCCGGGCATAGCCATCACACGTTTCACCAGAATCTTATTGTTGTAATAAAAAGCGATTACATCGCCGGTCTCAAATGTTCCTCCCTTTAATGCCAGCAGAACCTGTCCCTCCTCAAGCGTTGGTGACATGGATGTCCCTGTCACCTGAAGTACCGGAATCCATAAATTAGCCACAAGTACTGCAAGTGCCGCCACAACTAACAGTGTCCCTACTGTATTAAAAAGCGTGGAAATAAATTTATTGTTATACTTTACCCTTCTTAATTCCTCGCGAAGTTCTTTTATATGCAGATCCTGATCCTGACAATTTATATTTTCCGGACCTGTATCCTGCCCGTTAAAAGCTTCCTGCCCTTCCTGTTCCTTCTTTGCTGTTTTATCGTTTTTATTTTGCTTTTTCTGCCTGTGCACCATGCTTTTTACTTTGATGCCCGCAAGCATATAAATAATTTTCTGATATATCTTTTCTTTCATGAATGTGATTTTCTCTTATAAAAACTCATTTGTTTTGCAGATTATTAGTTGCAAGGGCTATCACTGCCGCAAATTTCTGGATTTCAGCAGTTGCATCATTTAACTTACTGATTGCATTGTTAATATCTCCTGCTTTTTCCACTTCTCTTTCCAGAGTCGCAATATGTTTTCTGGTCTCATCCAGTTCTTTTCTTAAATGTTCAACTTCTTTGCTTCGGTCCAAAAGCATCTCTAACAGTTCACTTCTGCTGAGTTTTTTTAATTCCTTTGCTTCCATAAATAAATTCCCCCAAAAATGAGACAACCAAAGTGTATATTACAATACCTTCGGTTGTCTTATTGCAGCTTATCCTATTTTCTGTAGATAAAAAATTACTTTTCAGAATTCCTCTCTATATTTACAATATACTAAAATTCAAATTTCTCCGCAAAATAAGCATCCAGCTCTGCAATCGGAATACGCTCCTGCTCCATGGTGTCACGGTCACGGACAGTAACTGCATGATCCTCCTCAGAATCAAAATCGTAGGTAACACAGAAGGGAGTTCCAATTTCATCCTGACGGCGGTAACGCTTTCCGATGGTTCCTCTGTCATCAAACTCACAGTTATACTTTTTGGAAAGCTGGGCAAATACCTTTTCAGCCCCCTCATTTAACTTCTTGGAAAGAGGAAGCACACCAATCTTAACCGGTGCAATGGCCGGATGGAAATGGAATACGGTACGTACATCCGGTTTCTCCGGTGTTCCGATATCCTCCTCATCATACGCAGAGCAGAGGAATGCAAGAACCACACGGTCGGCCCCCAGAGATGGCTCAATCACATACGGAATATACTTTTCTCCCCTTGCATCATCAAAATATGTCATGTCCTGTCCGGAGGTATTCTGATGCTGGGTCAGATCGTAATCGGTACGGTCTGCAATCCCCCAGAGCTCGCCCCATCCAAAGGGGAATAAGAATTCAATATCTGTAGTTCCCTTAGAATAGAAGCAGAGTTCCTCCGGTGAATGGTCACGGAGACGAATCTCATCCTCCTTGATACCAAGAGATAACAGCCAGTCACGGCAGAAAGCTCTCCAGTACTGGAACCACTCCAAGTCTGTTCCCGGCTCGCAGAAGAACTCTAACTCCATCTGCTCAAATTCTCTGGTACGGAATGTAAAGTTGCCCGGCGTGATTTCATTACGGAAAGACTTACCAATCTGACCGATACCAAATGGAATTTTCTTTCTTGAGGTTCTCTGTACATTCTTGAAGTTAACAAAAATACCCTGTGCAGTCTCCGGTCTTAAATATACCGTATTCTTTGCATCCTCGGTAACTCCCTGGAATGTCTTAAACATCAGGTTAAACTGCCGGATATCGGTAAAGTTATGCTTTCCGCAGGAAGGACAGGCAATATTGTGTTCCTCAATAAAGTCTACCATTTTCTCATTAGACCAGCCGTCCACGGAACCACCCAGATCAATCTTATTTTCCTGTGCATAATCTTCAATCAGTTTATCAGCACGAAACCGCTCATGACACTCCTTACAGTCCATCAGCGGATCCGAAAATCCCCCAAGATGACCGGAAGCAACCCAGGTCTGCGGATTCATGAGAATCGCACAGTCTACCCCCACATTGTACGGGCTCTCCTGAATAAACTTCTGCCACCATGCACGCTTTACATTATTCTTCAGCTCTACCCCAAGATTTCCGTAATCCCAGGTGTTGGCAAGGCCGCCATAAATTTCAGAGCCCGGATATACAAATCCTCTTGCCTTTGCAACCTGCACAATTTTGTCCATTGTCTTTTCCATTATGTAGTCCTCTCATTCTATGAAATATTATTGATAGATAATATAAGTATATACCTGACTGAATTCACTGGCAGAATCCTCATTTTCCTTATCTGCCTCATCAAAATTAAATTCCACTTCCGTACTTTCCTCCGGAATATTTAACAGATCCTCCTCTGAAACTGATTCCTCTGTCATCTGTGATGAATCTTCCGGCATCACATTCTTAGTATCCTGCGTCTCTGTAACTTTTTCGGTATTATCCGCGTCCTGATTTAAAAGAAGTGATGTTCCCTCACGAATGGCAATGGTCTGTTCATCCACATATCTGGTATTCACTGTCGAAACGTATTGAATCTTTCCTTTTACCTTTACATTTGTATTACCACGGATAATAACTACCTGATATCCGGAATTTTCCGTAAAATCACTGCTCTTACAAGGTGTAATCTTTCCTCCCGAAACAGATGCAAAATCCCCTTCAAAAGTATAGCCATGAGCCAGTGCTTCTGCAATACTTCCGGTATAAAGCTCAATGTCATTAAATTTTGCATAATCCTCCGCTGTCTTATAGCTGATGGTAAGGGTCGCCTTTTTATCCCCAACTTCCAGTTTTTTTAAGGCAACACTGCCCTTTCCGTTTTTATCGTTATACGCACGAATTTCCTGCTTTACGTACTGAGTCAATCCGTCTTTATCATAAGTTTTCTCGTCGAAATCCTCTACATCAGTGGAAACAATCCTGCCATTTTTCAGTACAAACACCGTACTCTCATCTGCTTTAAAGGATGTACCACAGCCGGTAAGCAGTCCGATACACAAAAGCAGTGAGAGCAGGACATGACCGAATTTCTTCATGTCTTACCATCCTCCTTAGCTTTACAGTCCATGATATTATACACTTTCCGGCTTTCTATTTCAACCGAAAATCTTTAGTGAACGAAACTCATGATGCACATAATATGCCATATACTCTTTCATAATATGTGTCAGTTCCGAAAGCACCTCATCCGATACCTGAAAGGAATAAACCCTGGCGACCGGTGAGGAAACAATATACTGCAGGGCATATCTTGTGGAATCCAGAATTTTTATGCCATTCACTTTTGTTCCACAGGAGTCACAGAACATTCCTCCTCTTGCCACGGAAAAAACAGATAAATTTTCCTTTGTATGGCAGGACATGCAGGAAAAGACCTGCGGTCCCTCTCCGTTTATGGTAAGGGCTTTCAGTTCAAACACAGCACGCACCAGTGCTTTCTTATACCGGTCATTTTCCAGTGCCCGAAAAGACTGATACATCAGTTTCAGCATTTCCCGCTCGTCATTATTTTCCTGACAGTAATACTCTGCAAATTCTGCAAAATAAAAAGCAAGAGATGCAGCATCAAAATCTGCTGCAAGCTCCCTGAAATAATTCTGAATGCTGGCCTTCATCACATTATAAGAGCTTTTGCCTTCAAACAGTTCAAACTCTCCGAAGGCAAAGGGCTCTGTTGCTGCAAGAAGCTGGCTGGACGGGCGCCTTGCACCTCTTGCAAATGCAGTGATTTTTCCTCTCTCTTTTGTAAGAATCGTTATTCTTTTGTCATAGTCATTAACAGGCATGGCTGTCAAAACCATGCCCATCACGATTACGGACTGTCCCATTTTCCTTCCGTTTCCCCTGCCTCTGACTGAACGTATCTGAAACTACATTACAATAAGTCAGATAGTCAGTAACTTTTCCTGTTTTCCAAAACGTTTCCCAGGTTTTCTCCATCGCATTTTCCTCCATCTGCTTTACATGGATAGAATCTGCTTTTCCTGATAAAACTATACCCGAGAAAAAATGGAAACGACTGTTTACTCGTCCTCCCGGTAACCAAAATTTTTGATGAGAAAATCACTGTCTCTCCAGTCTTTTTTCACCTTGACCCAGAGCTTTAAATTGACTTTTGCATCCAGCATTTTTTCCATCTCATAGCGGGCATTGGTTCCGATTTTCTTAAGCATCGCACCCTGCTTTCCGATAATGATTCCCTTGTGGGACTCCCTCTCGCACACGATGGTGGCAGAAATATCAAACATCTTTCCCCCCTTGCGCTCCTTCATCTCATCAATGGCAACCGCAATGCCGTGGGGCACCTCATCGCTTAAGGCATGCAATGCTTTCTCCCGGATGATTTCCGCACAAATCGCACGCTCCGGCTGATCCGTAATGGTATCCTCATCATAAAACTGCGGACCATAAGGAAGATATTTAAAAATGGAATCGATGACATCATCCACATTCTGTCCCCGCAGGGCGGAAACCGGGATAATCTCTGCAAAATCATAGATTTTCCGGTAGGTATCAATAAATTCCAGAATCTTATCTTTTTCCACGGTATCAATCTTATTGATGATTAAGATAACCGGAGTCTTCACCTTTTCCAGCTGCTTTACAATATGCTGCTCTCCTGCCCCGATAAAATTGCTGGGTTCCACCAGCCAGAGTACCACATCTACTTCATTTAACGTTTTTTCCGCCACATTTACCATATATTCTCCAAGCTTATTCTTGGCTTTATGGATTCCCGGCGTATCCAAAAACACGATCTGTCCCCGGTTCATATCGGTATAGACCGTCTGGATGCGGTTTCTGGTGGTCTGTGGTTTATTGGAGGTAATCGCAATTTTCTGTCCGATCAACTGATTCATCAGTGTGGATTTTCCTACATTCGGTCTGCCGATAATCGTAACAAACCCTGATTTAAAACTTGCTTCAGCCATTTTTACTCCCTTTTCCTATTCCCGGTCACACAGTCCCTGGACTGCTTTAAACATGTCCATTTCCTTTCGGATTGCCTGCTCGTTTCCAACCACACACAGACATTCATCCGATAATACAGAGGCAATGGTATCTGCCAGATCTCTGATATCCTGCGGTGTTGCAGCAAGGATTTCATCCCGTTCCTTCTGAATTTCCTCATAGTCCAGTCTCTCCAGGTAGGCTGCCATGGATCTGCTGCCTTTTGCTTCCGGGTTCAGCGGTGTATCCAGTGCCCCGAAAGTTCCGATGATATATTTTGTCATATCACGCTCATCCGGGTTAAAGGAAGCCACATACTCCGGAATCTTTTCAAATACCTCATTGGTCTTTGCCAGATTCGGATCCCGGTAAGATACAAAGTAAGTATCCCCGGTTCTAAGGAAAGAACTCATACAGCCGTAAGCGCCGCCCTTCACACGGATATTCATCCAGAGATATTCGTAGCTTAAAATCATCTTTAAGATTTTTAGCGTTCCCTTATAGGGATAGCCATGGGCTGCAAAATTTCCGGAACGGGCCACATACTGAATCTGGGAGGCATCTGTAAAGCCCTCATTCTTTTTTGTAAGATGGACAGATGCTTTTTCACCTGCGGAATCTCCCTCGGGAAGCTTTGTTAAATACTCTTTGAGAACTGGCTTTGCTTTCTCATAAGACTTCTTTTCTCCCGTGAAGCTGATGAGAAGACGCCCCTTTACAAAAATCTTTTCCATCAATGTCCGAAGTTTTTCTACAGCCTTTTCCGGTTCTTTTTTTAACAGTTCCTCCATATCGAGAATTGCCTGATAATAGGTAATTCCAATGGTTGCATCGTTATAGTAAGCATATTCTGATTCATAGGAAAGCGCACGCATTGCAGCCACCGTATGTCCGCTGCTGCTTAAATTTACCTGCAGTCTGGATTTCACCTGTGCAATCAGTTCCGTCAGACGCTTGATGTCGGTAAGGTCTGAACTGTCTATGATTTCTTCCACTAACTTCATAGCATGGGATAAGTTGTTCTCAAGCACCTTGAGCCGCACCTCAAACTTGACGGCCATCGCATCCTTATCCTTTAAATCCGGATACATGCTTACGGAGCAGGAAATGCCGCCGGTATAAATATTGACCGCATTGGAAAGATCCCCGTAACTGTAGGATCTGGTATTGACATAACCCAGAATGGATCTCAACATTCCCAGATACGGAATATCCTCCTGGGAAATATCCCTGCATTCAAACATCAAACTGATATAATCAATTCCATTTGCGGCAGCTTCATGTCTTACCACAGGAAGTCCCCCAAGACTTTCCTCAATGTTGGTAAATGGCATTGCCTCTTTCCTCATATCCTCTCTGCCGAGCATTGGAATCTTAAGCAGATCTTCCTCTTTTGAAGGCTCCTCCTGATATTCCCGCAGATGCTTCGTCTGTGCCACAAGTGCATCAATTTCTTCTTCCGAAAGTCCTGCTTTATAATCCGCCAGTTTTTTCTCCAGAGCTTCTTCCCGTCTCCGATTTAAGCCTCGCTCCGGTGCAACCGTAACCACCGCTCCATGAGGATTGTCCAGAAGATGGGTTTCTATCAGCTTTTCAAAATAGCCTGTCCCAATCTGTTCCCGCAGAAATTGCAGCGTATCCAGACATTCCAGATTAATAAAGGGTTTCCTGTCATCGAACAGCCAGCTCTCCATACATTCAAGACCATATAAAAGTCCTTTCGGGAACTGACCGTAATCTGCCTCTCTAAACCGGAACTCGGTACTGTTAATTCCGGCTAAAAGGGCGTCTTTACTAAGTCCCTCCTTTACCAGTTTCCGAAGCGTATCCTCAATAATAGTAACAAAACGCTCCCTGTCGGACTCATCGGCATTTTTTGCCACAATGGAAAACATAGGCTGAAGCATGCCGTCCTCAAAGGACCCATACACATCTTCCCCGATTCCCGCATCTATCAGTGCCTGCCGCACCGGAGCTCCCGGTGCACTGACCAGTACATAATCCAGTACAGAAAAAGCCTGATACAGCTCTTTGTCCAGAACCGTTCCCACCACCTTGTTATAGGAAAGATAGGTATGCTTTTCCTCCGGCTCATCCTCTGTAATCGGATAGGTTCTTCTCTCATATACCATCTTTGCAAAAGGCTTCTGCAGGGGAATCTCAGAATCGACTGTTACCTCATCTGCACGGTAATGGCATAAATATTCTTCATCCAGCCAGGTCAGGCGCTCTGTAATATCCAAATCTCCGTACAAATAAATATAAGAATTTACCGGATGATAATACTTATGATAAAATTCCAGATACTGTTCATAGGTAAGCTCCGGGATATGCTCCGGATTTCCCCCGGAATTTTTACTGTAGGCATTATCCGGAAACAGAGTCTCCATAACAGCCGTTTCAAGTACCTCATCTGGAGAGGAATAGGCTCCCTTCATCTCATTGTAAACTACTCCGTTTACCGTAAGGGGTGCATCTGTATCTTCAAGCTCATAATGCCAGCCTTCCTGCATGAAAATTTCCTTATACTTTGTAATATTCGGATGGAAAACAGCATCCAGATAGACATCCATCAGATTTTTAAAATCCCTGTCATTGTAACTGGCAATAGGATACAGTGTTTTCTCCGGATAGGTCATGGCATTTAAAAATGTATTTAAGGACCCTTTCGCCAACTCCATAAAGGGATCCTTGACAGGAAATTTCTCCGAACCGCATAAAGTGGTGTGCTCAATGATATGGGGAACTCCGGTCTCATCCTCCGGCGGTGTTTTAAATCCGATGGAAAATACTTTATTGTCATCCTCATTAGAAATGATACACACCCGCGCACCACTCTTTTTATGGCGCAAAATATATCCGGTTGATTCAATATCCTTTAATTCCCGTTGTTCTATAAGTTCATATGTCTCCGGTATCTGATTGTTCATGCTTTCTGCTCCTTTCCTTCTCCATCCTTTATCTTCACATCCAGCTGTGGATACGGAATAGTAATATGATGCGCATCCAGCCTGTTTTTTATTTGCTCGATCAGCCGCCAGCGAGCCGGCCAGTAATCCTCAGTTTTTACCCAGACACGAAGCCCCACCATAACGGCACTCTCTCCCAGTTCTGAGACATACACGTCAAGGGGTTCTTCCAAAAGGGCTGACGGATCCTGCTCCGCAGTCTTTTTTAAAACTTCCTTTACCAGTTTTAAATCCGCATCGTAGGAAACTCCGATCAAAAGATCGATACGCCTCTTTTCCATGTGCGTCATATTTGTAATACTACAGTTGGAAAGAGTTCCGTTTGGCACCATCACAAGCTGATTGTCAATCGTCAGAAGCTTTGTGTAAAAAATCGTAATCTCTGACACTGTCCCCTCATGTCCGGTGGCACTCTCCATAATGTAGTCCCCCACAACAAAAGGTTTCAACAGCAGAATCAGCACTCCGCCTGCAAAATTGGAAAGGCTTCCCTGCAGGGCAAGTCCCATGGTAAGACCTGCAGATCCAAGTACTGCCACCACCGAGCTGGTGGTCACACCGAACTGGCTTAATATGATCATGGCCAGCACAAAATACAGTGCATACTTCACAAAGGAACACAGAAACGTTACCACCCCCGTCTCTGTTCTGCCTTTATCCAGGAATTTCCCAAGCATTCGTACAATCGCTTTTATGATCCGGCTTCCAATACCAAGAATCACAAAAGCCATGATTACCTGAACAAGAAAGCCCAGCAGTGACGGAACCAATCCCTCAAGATAGGTTCGTATCACCCCTGGGTTTTTCTTCACTTCCTCCAAAAGCTGATTTTGTGTATTTGTCTGACTCAGTAAAATCGTTTCAAAATTCATCGCAATTCCTATATCTCATGAATAAACAGACCACTCCGAAGCTTTGGCTCAAACCAGGTGGATTTCGGTGGCATCAATCGTCCTGCATCTGCTACTGCAAACAGTTCCTGTATGGAAGTCGGATACATGGCAAAAGCTGCCTTACAGTCGGTCTTTGCACGCTTTTCAAGTTCCTTAAGGCCCCGGATTCCTCCGACAAAATCAATACGCTTATCGGTCTTTGGATCCTTGATACCAAGTACCGGATCAAGAAGAATATTCTGTAACAACGATACATCCAGTCCATCTACCGGATCCTCAGACAGATCTTCCTTTCTCACGCTGCAGCGATACCACTGTCCCTCCAAAAACAGGGAAAATTCTCCCTTTTTCGATGGGCGCACCATATCTTCTGTCAGACCCTTTTCCCCGATACCGCCCTGAGAAAGCGGCAGAACATCAAACAGTTCTTTCATTTTCTCTAAAAACGCTTCTGCAGTCAGACCATTTAAATCCTTTACCACGCGGTTGTAATCCATAATCATAAGTTCCTCATCCGGAAACAGTACCGAGAGAAAATAGTTGAATTCCTCTGTTCCGTCATGCTCCGGATGCTCAGCTCTCCGCTTAAATCCAACCTTTACCGCGGATGCTGCACGGTGGTGCCCGTCTGCAATGTAAATTTCCTGTATGGAAGAAAACGTCTGCTCTATCAGCTCCACCTGCTCTTCATCTGCAATCTCAAATACCCGGTGACGGATTCCATCCTCTGAGACAAAATCGTACAATGCACTCCCCTCTTTAGTCTGTTTTACAATCTCAGAAAGGACTTCATTTGCACGGTAGGCAAGGAAAATCGGTCCGGTCTGGGCACTGCAGGTATCCACATGATTGATTCTGTCCTGCTCTTTATCGGCACGGGTATTCTCATGCTTTTTGATGACATTTTCTGCGTAGTCATCAATGGATGCGCAGGCAACAATTCCTGTCTGTGTTCTGCCATCCATGGTCAGTTCATACAGATAGTATGCCTTTTTCTCATCCCTGATAAACACTCCACGATGAATCCATTCCTGCAGCATGGAGGCTGCCTTCTCATATACCCGTGGATCATAAGTATCTACATCATCTGAAAACTGTGTCTCTGCACGGTCAATTGCCAGAAAGGACTGGGGATTTTCTTTCACAACTTCCTTCGCCTCCGCCCGGTTATAGACATCGTACGGAAGCGCGGCAACCTTTGCGGCATACTCCTTTGCAGGTCTGACACAGATAAACGGTTTTATCTTTGCCATAATTTACTCCATTTACTCTTGTTATTTCACTACTCTTACGCGAATGACACCGTCAATGGCACGAAGCTTTGCAACCACCTCATCAGTAACCGGAGAATCCAGATCAAGCAGAGCATAGGCATACTCGTTCTTTGCCTTATTCGTCATATCAGATACATTAATATCTGCCTCACCAAGGATTGTCGTGTACTGTCCAATCATACCCTTTACATTCTTGTGGAGGATTCCGATACGTCCGGCTGTGGTGCAGGCTCCCATGTTGCAGTCCGGATAATTTACGGAATGGGTAATATTTCCATTCTCTAAGTAATCACGAATTTCACGTACTGCCATGATAGCACAGTTATCTTCGGACTCTGCTGTAGAAGCTCCCAAATGGGGAGTTACGATACAGCCCTTCGCGCCAACGGTTGTAGTGTTCGGAAAATCGGAAACATATTTTTTAATCTTTCCAGCAGCAAGGGCATCTACCATTGCCTCCTCATCCACCAGCAGATCTCTTGCAAAGTTTAATACGATAGCAGTGGGCTTCATCATGGAGATTGCCTTTGCATCAATCATTTTTCTGGTGGAATCCAAAAGAGGTACATGAATCGTAATAATGTCACATTCCTTGTAAATATCCTCCACATTACTGATATGCTTTACACTTCTGGAAAGACTCCATGCAGCATTAACAGAGATATACGGATCATAACCGTAAACTTCCATTCCCATATGGGTGGCAGCATTTGCCACCAGAACACCAATGGCTCCAAGACCGATGACTCCAAGCTTCTTCCCTGAAATCTCTGTTCCGGCGAAATTCTTCTTCTGCTTCTCCGCAGTCTTTGCGATATTGTCATCATTCTGATTGTCCAGACACCAGTTGATACCTCCTACGATATCACGGGATGCATAAAGCATTGCCGCAAAAACCAGCTCCTTTACACCGTTGGCATTGGCTCCCGGTGTATTAAATACAACGATTCCCTTATCTGCACATTTATCCAGTGGAATATTGTTAACTCCGGCACCTGCGCGGGCTACCGCCAGCAGGGAATCCGGAAGTTCCATATCATGCATGGCAGCACTGCGGACCAGTGCCGCATCTGCCCCTGCAAGCTCATCTACCTTTTTGTAATCCTCAGAAAATAAATCAAGTCCTACTCCTGCAATTGGATTTAAGCAAGTATAATTAAACATTTATGCATTCTCCTTTTCAAAATTCTTCATAAACTCTACCAGCTTTACAACCCCCTCTTTGGGCATTGCATTGTAAATAGAAGCACGCATTCCGCCAACAGTACGATGGCCCTTTAAGTTTACAAACCCTTCTGCTGTTGCCTCCTTCACAAACTTAGCATCCAGATCTGCATCTCCTGTTACAAAGGGAACATTCATAAGAGAACGGTCTTCTTTTCTGACAGTACCCTTAAAGAGCTTGCTCTCATCCAGAAAATCGTAGAGAATCTTTGCCTTCTCAATATTGCGTTTCTGCATTTCCTCTAAGCCGCCCATCTTCTTGAGCCACTTAAATACCTTGCCGCAGATATAAATTCCATAGCATGGAGGTGTGTTGTACAGGCTGTCTGCATCTGCCTGTGTCTTCCATTTTAACATGGTTGGTGTTCCCGGAAGCACGTCATCAGTGATCAGATCTTCACGGGCAATGACAATGACAACACCGGCAGGTCCGATATTTTTCTGAACTCCGCCGTAAATAACACCATACTTTGTTACATCAACCGGCTCCGATAAGAAGCAGGAGGAGACATCAGCCACTAATGTCTTACCCTTTGTATTTGGAAGGGTTTTATATTTTGTACCATAAATGGTATTGTTTTCACAGATATAAACATAATCCAGATCCTCCGGAATATCTAAATCCGAGCAGTCCGGAATATAGGAAAAGGTCTTATCTGCCGAAGAAGCCAGTTCAATAGCCTCACCATAGATCTTTGCCTCCTGATAAGCCTTCTTTGCCCACTGTCCGGTAATGATATAACCTGCCTTTTTATTCTTCATCAGGTTCATGGGAACTGCTGCAAACTGCTGGGATGCGCCGCCCTGTAAAAACAAAACTTTGTAATTATCCGGAATTCCCATCAGATCCCTTAAGTCCTGCTCCGCTTCTTTGATAATGTCATCGTATACTTTGGATCTGTGGCTCATCTCCATAACAGACATTCCACATCCTCTGTAGTCTAACATTTCATCTGCGGCTTCTTTTAATACCTCTTCCGGTAAAACAGCCGGTCCTGCGGAAAAATTATAAACTCTGCTCATATCTAACTTCCTCCTATATCTTAAACTATTATTTTTGTTTTTTACTATAGTCTTCTCCGTCAAAGCACTCACTGATAGGAGCCCCCGGAGCTACCATAGGCCATACTTTATCATCGGAATCAATGATTGCATCAATTACAAAAGGTATTTTACTTTCCAGTGCCTCTTTAAAGGCCTCTGTAAACTCCTCACGGGTGGTAACTCTTCTTGCTTCTGCTCCCATTGCCTCCGCAATCCTGACATAGTCCACACCGTCATCCAAAACGGTTGCAGAATAATGCTCCTTATAAAAAAGTGTCTGCCACTGGCGTACCATTCCGAGCACGTGATTGTTAACGATGACCTCAATAAGCGGCAGCTTCTGTCTGGCAGCCGTTGCCAGCTCATTCATATTCATACGGAAACATCCGTCCCCGGCAATATTGATGACCTGCCTATCCGGATTCGCCGTCTGGGCACCAATCGCAGCGCCCAGTCCGTATCCCATGGTTCCAAGGCCACCGGATGTTAAAAGAGTACGGGGATTACTGTATTTAAAATACTGTGCCGCCCACATCTGGTGCTGTCCCACCTCCGTCACCATAATGGCATCCGGTGCCATCTCATAGATTTTGGAAATCATGAAAGGTCCGCTTAAGCCGGTCTTAGGATAAGTCAGGGGATACTGTTTCTGGTACTCTGCAATATGGGAAATCCATTCCGGATGTCTCTGAGCGTCTAATTCTTTATTGAGTGCTGTCAGAACCGTCTTCACATCCCCGATGATACTGTGGTCTACCAGAATATTTTTATTGATTTCTACCGGATCTATATCAATCTGCAGAATCTTTGCCTGTTTTGCAAATTTCTTAGGATTTCCAAATACTCGGTCGGAAAAACGAACTCCGATTGCAATCAGAAGATCACACTCGCTGACCCCCAGATTGGAGGTCTTTGTTCCATGCATGCCAAGCATTCCTGTGTAATTATCTGATGTACCATCATATGCGCCTTTTCCCATGAGTGTGTCAGTTACAGGAGCGTCTACCTTTTCAACAAACTCCTTTAACTCTTCACCGGCACCGGAAATAATGGCACCTCCGCCCACAAATATGTAGGGTTTCTTTGCCTTTTTAATCATATGGAGGGCAGTCTGTAAATCCTCCTCGGAAAACGTGGAAGAATCCGGTTCCGGCAAAACCGGCTCCTGTCTGGTGTAATCCACTTTATTTGCGGTTACATCCTTTGTAATATCTACAAGAACCGGACCCGGACGCCCCTTCCTTGCAATAGAAAAAGCCCTGCGGATCGTATCCGCTAACTTTGTCACATCCTTCACTATAAAACTGTATTTCGTAATCGGTGTTGTGATGCCTGCGATGTCAATTTCCTGAAAGCTGTCCTTTCCCAGAAGGGAAACTCCTACATTACAGGTAATCGCAACCATGGGAACGGAATCCATATAGGCTGTGGCAATACCGGTAACAAGGTTCGTGGCCCCCGGGCCTGATGTTGCCATACAGACCCCCACTTTTCCGGTACTTCTTGCGTAACCGTCTGCCGCATGGGCTGCTCCCTGTTCATGGGAAGTCAGCACATGCTTAATTTCCGGATGCTTATACAACTCATCATAAACGTTAAGAATTGCCCCGCCGGGATATCCAAACACGGTATCCACACCCTGTTCCTTCAGACATTCAATAATAACCTGTGATCCTGTCAACTGCATTTTCTAATCCTCTAATCCGTAACTATTTTGTAACAGTTCAGCTCATAACCTGTTACATTATTTCTCTCCCGGAATCTCAAGAACCGCTCCACGGTTTCCGGAAGTGACAAGTGCTGCATACCGTTTCAGATAGCCGCTTGTAACCTTCGGCTCTCTAGGCTGCCATTTTGCACGGCGGGCTGCCAGCTCTTCATCGGACACATCCAGTGTCAGTGTCATCTCAGGGATGTTAATCTTAATGATATCTCCCTCTTCTACCAGAGCAATCGGTCCTCCCACTGCTGCCTCCGGAGAAACATGTCCAATGGATGCGCCTCTGGATGCACCGGAAAAACGTCCGTCTGTAATCAGAGCTACGGAGCTTCCCAGCCCCATTCCTGCGATTGCAGATGTGGGATTTAACATCTCTCTCATACCAGGTCCCCCCTTCGGTCCCTCGTAACGGATGACCACCACATCTCCTTCTACAATCCTGCCGCCCTTAATCGCTGCAATGGCATCCTCCTCACAGTCGAAAACCCGTGCCGGTCCTTCATGAACCATCATCTCATCAACCACTGCAGAACGCTTTACAACAGAACCATCCGGAGCCAGATTTCCCTTTAATACGGCAAGTCCTCCGGTCTTACTGTATGGTCTGTCAACCGGGCGGATAACCTCGGGATTTCTGTTAACTGCATTTTTAATATTTTCTCCAATGGTCTTACCTGTTACTGTCATGCAGTCCGTATTGAGAAGTCCGATATCTGCCAGTTCCTTCATAACCGCATAGACACCGCCGGCCTCATTGAGATCCTCCATGTAGGTTGGACCTGCCGGTGCCAGATGACATAAGTTTGGTGTCTTCTCACTGATTGGATTTGCAAAGCTGATATCAAAATCAAAACCAATCTCATGGGCAATAGCCGGAAGATGCAGCATGGAATTAGTGGAACATCCCAATGCCATATCAACGGTCAGCGCATTCAAAATAGAATCCTTTGTGATAATATCTCTTGCCCTGATATTCTTACGGAACATTTCCATAACAGCCATGCCCGCATGCTTTGCAAGCTTAATTCGCTCGGAATAAACTGCCGGAATGGTTCCGTTTCCCTGAAGTCCCATACCAAGAGCTTCTGTCAGACAGTTCATGGAATTGGCCGTATACATACCGGAACAGGAACCGCAGGTAGGACATACCTTATTCTCAAACTCTGTCACATCCTCCTCGGTGTAAGTACCTGCTGCGTAAGAGCCTACTGCCTCAAACATGGAAGAAAGACTTCTCTTCTGTCCCTTCACATGGCCGGCAAGCATAGGACCGCCGGATACAAAAACGGTAGGAAGATTGAGTCTTGCTGCTGCCATCAGAAGCCCCGGTACGTTCTTGTCACAGTTTGGAACCATAACCAGCGCGTCAAACTGATGGGCGATTGCCATACACTCGGTGGAATCTGCAATCAGATCTCTGGTTACCAGGGAATATTTCATGCCGATATGTCCCATGGCAATTCCGTCACAGACTGCGATTGCCGGAAATACCACCGGCACACCGCCGGCCTCTGCAACTCCAAGTTTCACAGCCTCTACAATTTTATCCAGATTCATATGGCCCGGAACAATCTCATTGTAGGAACTTACGATTCCCACCATCGGCTTTTTCATTTCTTCCGGGGTAAATCCCAGGGCATTGAACAGGCTTCTCGCCGGAGCCTGCTGCATGCCGCTTCTTGCGTTATCACTCGTCATATATGTACTCCTTTCTTCCTGACACATTTTCTTAATCTTTTGGTAACGATTCGAGAAACTTTGCGAATCGTTGTCTATTTTTCTTGATACCTTCCTATCTTGAACCATGCGTAAGACCTTTGCGATACATCTTCCATGTACCACAGGCTATACACGTTCCGCAATCAGGTCACCCATCCGGGCTGTTCCGACCTGGGTGATACCTTCCGTGCTCTCTCCTGCCTGGGGCATGATATCAATGGTACGATAACCTTCCTTTAATACCTGCTTAACAGCATTTTCGATGGCATCCGCCTCTTTATCCAGATCAAAGGTATAGCGCAGCATCATTGCCGCACTTAAAATCGTGGCAATCGGATTGGCAATTCCCTTGCCTGCGATATCCGGTGCTGATCCGCCGCTGGGCTCATAGAGACCAAACTTTGTATCATTTAAGCTGGCAGAAGAAAGCATTCCGATGGAACCGGTTACCATGGATGCTTCATCGGATAAGATATCTCCAAACATGTTCTCTGTTAAGATGACATCAAACTGCTTCGGATCTTTCACTAACTGCATGGCACAGTTATCCACCAGCATATGCTCATAAGTCACCTCCGGGTAATCCTTTGCCACTTCCTCCACAACCTTTCTCCAGAGTCTGGAGGAATCCAGAACATTTGCCTTATCCACGGATGTAACTTTTTTCCGGCGCTTCATGGCAATATCAAAACCACGTTTCGCTATTCTTCTGATCTCCTCTTCGTTGTATGTAAGAGTATCCGTTGCCGTAACTACCCCGTCCACCGTCTCTGTCTTTCTGTCTCCAAAATACAGACCGCCGGTGAGCTCACGCATGATCATCATATCAAAACCACTTCCGATTATATCGTCCCGGAGGGGACATGCTGCCTTAAGCTCCTCATAAAGATATGCCGGACGAAGGTTTGCAAACAGATTCAGTGATTTTCTAAGCTTTAACAATCCTGCCTCCGGACGTTTATCCGGTGGAAGCTTGTACCAGGGTGATGTGGTGGTATTTCCTCCGATAGATCCCATCAAAACGGCATCACTTGCCTTTGCAGCCTCAATTGCCTCATCCGTAAGCGGCACTCCTGTCGCATCAATCGAACATCCACCCATCAAAATTTCTGTATAATGAAATGAATGACCGTATTTCTCTCCGATTTTATCCAAAACTTTTTTTGCCTCTGTAACGATTTCCGGTCCGATTCCATCGCCGGATATCACTCCAATATGACATTCCATTGTATGATATTTACCTCTTTTCCTATAATAAAAGTCTATTACCTACTAATATATAGCAACAAAGATTTCTTTTCAACCATAAATCTATTTTACTTTTTCATAAATTCTATAACCTGTATTTATGATACATTGGTAAATTGTAACATAATACTTTCCAATCTGTATTGTCTGTTCAGGCCTCTGTATTAACCAAAAGGTGCCGCATCACGCGGCACCCATTTGTTTTCCTGTTCTCTTATGAAGCGGATTCCGGCTTCTCTACATCAGCAATTGCTGTCTTCTGCATTGGAATACGGCAGTTTTTGTTATTTCCAAACTCTACAATTACGGTATCATCCACAATATCAATGATTGTGCCATAAAAACCGGCAATTGTAAGAACAGTATCTCCCACAGCCACCTCAGAGAGCATCAGGTCTTTCTTCTTCTGCTCTTTCTTCTGGGGACGGATCATCAGAAAATACATAAATGCGAATAAAATCACCAGCCAGACGATCATGCCAAACATGCCAAGCCCCTGCGCCTGTGACCCGCTTGCGGAATTTCCGGATGCTAAAATTGAATACATCAATGCTTCCTCCTTAACATAATACTCAGTAATGCGTTCAAGCACTAAGTCTTATTCTACACAACTTCCCACGGAAGGGCAAGTGTTTTTCTGTTTTTTAGACATTTTTTATATTACTACTTCATCTGATACAGCTTTTCTTCTTTATAGGAAGCAAACCTGCCGGCATCCAGTGCGTCTCTGATTTCCTCCATCATGGTGTTGTAAAAATAGAGATTATGCAGTACACATAGACGCATACCAAGCATCTCCTTCGCCTTTAACAGATGGCGGATATATGCCCTGCTGTAATGTCTGCAGGCCGGACACTGGCAGCCCTCCTCAATGGGGCGCATGTCCTTTTCATACTGCTGGTTAAAGAGGTTTAACTTTCCGTGATTCGTATACACGTGTCCATGTCTTCCATTTCTGCTGGGATATACACAGTCAAAGAAATCCACGCCTCGCTCTACTGCCTCCAAAATATTCGCAGGCGTTCCAACCCCCATCAGATAGGTGGGCTTATTCACCGGAAGATAAGGAACCGTCTCATCCAGAATATGATACATTTCCTCATGGCTCTCCCCTACTGCCAGGCCTCCCACAGCATAGCCATCCAGATCCATTTCCGAAATCCGCTTTGCATGATCAATCCGGATATCCTCATAGATTGCCCCCTGATTGATACCAAACAAAAGCTGCTCTCTGTTGATGGTATCATCCAGACTGTTCAGACGATCCATTTCCGTCTTGCACCGCTTCAGCCAGCGGGTCGTACGGCTTACAGAATCTTCCACATATTGGCGGTCAGCCACGCTGGAAGGGCACTCATCAAATGCCATGGCAATGGTAGATCCCAGATTGGACTGTATCTGCATGCTCTCCTCCGGTCCCATAAAAATTTTCGCTCCGTCTACATGGGAGTGGAAATAAACCCCCTCCTCTTTGATTTTCCTGAGACCTGCCAGAGAAAATACCTGGAATCCGCCGGAGTCCGTAAGAATCGGTCTGTCCCAGACCATGAACTTGTGCAGTCCTCCCATTTCTTTAATAAGTTTATCCCCCGGACGTACGTGGAGATGGTAGGTGTTAGACAACTCCACCTGACACTTTATTTCCTTTAAATCCATGGTAGAAACGGCTCCCTTGATTGCACCAACCGTTCCAACATTCATAAACACCGGTGTCTGGATATCCCCGTGCACCGTATGAAACACGCCGCGTTTTGCGCGTCCCTCCTGCTTTAATAACTCATATACTGCCATTTTGTTCCCCTTAATCTTTTTATATCTGTATCTGTTCAGAACCTATTTTCGAATTTTCCGAATCAAAATTCCATTTGACAAAAGTGTGGAATCTATGTAATGTCTCTCCAGCAGGATTTCTCCCTGTGGAACAACCTCGATATCCTCTTCACAGCAATTGATGATCACCTCTACATAGCAATCTGGAAAATCCACCTTTTGAAACTGAATCACCCGTTTATACTCTGCATAATCGTTGGGGAAATGAAAATTTCTGCTCTTTAAGAGCGGCTCACTCCTTCTAAGATGAATCAGTGTGGAAATGATGGAAATCCTCTCATCATATTTTCCTGCCTCAATATCCGTCCACGGCATACACCGCCTGCAGTCGGGATCATGTCCGCCCTCCATGGCGATTTCCGTTCCATAGTAGATGCAGGGACTGCCCGGCATGGCAAACAAAACTGCCAGCTGTGCGAAATATTCATCCAGATTCTTCACATCAGAACGCAGGCGTTTTGTGTCATGGGAATCCAGAAGATTAAACAGCACATCATTGGTCTGCTGCATATAGCTGGTATAGCAGCGGTTAATGGTATATTCAAAATCCTCATTGGTCAGGCTCTTATCAATCCAGAAATCCTTAATACTCTGTCCCAGAGGATAATTCATAACCCCGTCAAACTCATCTCCTCTTAGCCATGGAAGCGCATTATGCCAGATTTCTCCCAGAATGTAAATATCCGGATTGATGCTTTTCAGCCGTTCATGCAGTTCCTTGCAGAAACGATGGGAAACCTCATTTGCCACATCCAGACGCAGACCATCAATGCCGTAGTTTGCTACCCAGTTGGCGCAGATATCAATAAAATATTTACGTACCTTTGGATTATTGGTATTAAGTTTCGGCATGGAATCAAAAAAGGCAAAGGTGTATATCTGTCCTTTCCTTGCCGCCTGTCCATTCCTGTCAATGGGCCACTGGTTGATCATAAACCAGTCGAAATACTCCGACTTTTCTCCCTTTTCCAGTACATCCTGCCAGGGAGCAAAATAATATCCGCAGTGGTTAAATACTCCGTCTAACATGACGCGGATGCCTCTTTTATGTGCTTCCTCAATCAGATGCTTAAAGGTCTCTTCATCTCCGAAACGGGGATCAATCTTCGTATAGTCCGTTGTATCATATTTGTGATTGGACGGAGACTCGTTGATGGGGGTCAGATAAATTCCGTTGATTCCCAGCTTCTGGAGATAATCCAGTTTCTTTGTAATACCAGCCAGATCTCCTCCAAAGCATTCCTCATTGGTAACGCTTCCATGATCGCGCCACGGCAGCACATATTCCGGATCATTGGAGGGATCCCCATTGCAGAACCGGTCCGGAAATATCTGATACCAGACCGTATCATTCACCCATGCCGGTGTCTTTGGCACATCGCAGGGATTCATCCACGGAAAAACAAAGCACTGCCGGCTCCTTCCCTCTAAATGCATCTGTTCACTGCTTACAAACCCGTCTTCAAAATAAAACCATTTTTCCTCTTCCGTCTCCAATTCAAAATAATACTTAAGACGTTTATACTCCGGTTTCACGGTAGTGGTCCACCAGATCTGATTCTTCAGCCTCTTTTTATATACGATTGCCTCTTTCTTTCCATCCCATTGCTCACCTCCGCCTAAGATTCCGGCGGCAAAGGGGTCACCCAGAATGATGGACACGGCCTTCACATCATATCCCGTTTTGATATTGATAATAAGTTCATCCTCATTGAAAGGATAACAGTAATTGTCACTTGCCTGATGGTATACTGCATTAAATTCCATAGTCAATCCTCCAGCACACTTTTTTACAATTCTCACAGATACTTAAAATTCTACCATATCTGCCTTGACTATTCAATGAGAGGTTATTTATAATGTGATGTGAGTGTCAAAAGTACTTTTTCCACTCACTGATATACGAATTGCTCCGTTGCTTCACAACTTCCGCAATTCTACACACATTCGCAATCCGTTGATTTTCCAAGGAAAATCACTACTTGCTCATGTGTGCGCGGGTCAATAAGTCAGAACTCTTTTCCTGCAAGCAGGAACGATTTCTGACTTTTGACCCTTATATCAT
>JALEZW010000039.1 GCA_022772675.1 Agathobacter sp.
GCCTTCTTGATCATGTCTGCAGGGATACCTGTACCACCATGAAGAACTAATGGCATCTCACCTGTCTTAGCCTGGATAGCATCGAGAGTCTCGAAGCTAAGTCCCTGCCAGTTTGCAGGATACTTTCCGTGAATGTTACCGATTCCTGCTGCAAGCATATCTACGCCAAGATCAGCGATTGTCTTGCACTCTTCAGGATCTGCGCACTCACCCATACCAACAACTCCATCTTCCTCTCCACCGATGGAACCAACTTCACACTCGATAGAAAGACCTAAGTTATGAGCAACGTTTACTAACTCTGTAGACTTAGCAAGGTTCTCCTCGAATGGGTAATGAGAACCATCGAACATGATGGATGTAAATCCAGCCTTAATACACTTGTAGCATCCTTCGTATGTTCCATGATCTAAGTGAAGAGCTACAGGAACTGTAATTCCAAGTTCCTCATCCATAGCCTTAACCATAGCAGCAACTGTACCGAATCCTGTCATGTACTTTCCGGCGCCCTCAGATACACCAAGGATAACAGGGCTCTTGAGCTCCTGAGCGGTAAGAAGAATGGACTTTGTCCACTCTAAGTTATTGATATTGAACTGACCAACTGCATAGTGGCCTGCTTTTGCTTTCTTGAGCATTTCTGTTGCAGATACTAACATTTGTATTTCCTCCTAATCATAAGTTAATTTGATTATATTACAATTTTCTCAAAAAATAAAGTATTTAACAAAAAATCTTTACCCGCTGTTTAAGATTTCGCACCGTGACATCTTCATGGATACCTCCGAATTCTCCATCCAGAGTCCATGAAACCTCCTCTTTTGATAGAATATGCACGCAGCTGGTCTTAAAGGAATAAATAAGATCCGTATCATCAATCATGTTAGTGAGGCAGGCCAGAATCTCATTCAGCTCGATAGGATTCTTCGGGGTCTTGATCAATGTCACCTCAAACACCCCATCATCCAGCTTCACATCACTTCCCGTCATACCTTTGAATCCGCCCACGGATATGGAATTTGTAATCATTCCAAATACAAATTCATCCTGGAAAATCTTCCCATCATATTCCACCTGCATATGGTAGGATGGAATGTCATGCAGCTGCTTGACACCCTCCATGATATATGCTACATGTCCGAATATGTTTTTTAACTGCTGGGAAGTCTTATAGGAAACCTCCGTAAATAATCCAAATGCAGCCACATAGACAAAGGTATCCGCGTTAAAATCCCCGATATCACAGGGGAATAATTTTTCCCCCACTGCCAGTTCTGCGGACTTCACCATTTCCTTCGGAATTCCAAGGGAATTGGCAAAATCGTTCGTACTGCCTGCCGGAATATATCCGATGGGAATATCAAGCTCTGCCTGCATAAGTCCTGTCATCACCTCATCCAATGTCCCGTCACCACCGCTACAGACGATTCTGTCATATAAAGCACCGTCCTCCACAACCTTTCTTGTGGCATCTGCCTGTGCCTGTGTAGTATAGATTGTAACCTCAAACCCCGCTTTCACCATGATATCCACAATATCTACAAGGTGAAATTTTATCTGTCCCTTTCCGGAATGTGGGTTCAAAATAAACAACAGTTTCTGACTCATTCTACTCTCTCCTTATTCGGCAATTGTCTCTGCAATCTCGGCAAGTTTTCGCAGTCTGTGGTTGACACCGGATTTTCCCACCGGCGGGTCTAAAAAGGTCCCCAGTTCCTTTAATGCCGCATCCGGATGATCCAGTCTTGCCTGTGCAATTTCCGCCAGCTGCGGGGGAAGATGTTCAAATCCTATGGTTTTTTGGATTTTCCTGATATCCTCCAGCTGCCTGACTGCTGCACTCACTGTCTTATTGATATTTGCCGTCTCACAGTTTACTTTCCGGTTCACAGAATTACGCATCTCTTTTAATATGCGCACATTTTCCAGATTCATGAGTGATACGCTGGCTTCCATGACATTTAACATATCAACAATCTGGGAACCCTCTTTCAGATACACCACCATCCGGTCTTTTCGTTCCACGATTTTCGGTTCTGTATCAAAGAATTCCATAAGTTCCTGCAACTGTCCTGCCTGTTCCATGGTTCTGCATACGATTTCAAAATGATAGGATTTTTTCGGGTCACTGATGGATCCGGCAGCCATAAAGGTTCCCCGGATAAACGCACGCTTGCAGCAGCTTCTCTGTACCAGAAGACCATCCGCACGCCGCATGGAGACCGGCAGGTTTTCATACTCTGTTCTGTCCCAGTGAAGGGACTTCATCACCTGCTCTGCGGAAACATTCTCGCTTCCAAAAACACTTTTTAAAAGCTTTACATATTTATTCTGCAGCACAGCATTGTCGTTTAAAAGCCGGAGTTCTCCGCTGCTTAAGTCCATGCAGCCCTCCATCTCCAGCATTCCTGCCAGCTCCGCAATCCGGCAGTGGTGACTTTTTCCCATCTGTCTGGCCAGTTCTTCCTTCACTCCACCTGAAAATGACATCCTACTTTCCTCTGTGGGCATCCTTATCAATATCCCGATGCTCAATTTTAAGACCGTACTCCCTGCTTTCCTGCCGGTCCAGCCGCTTATACAGCTCATTGGCCAGTGTAACAGAGCGATGTTTTCCACCGGTACAGCCTATTGCAATGACAAGCTGGGTTTTTCCTTCCGAAATGTAATGTGGAATCAGAAAAGAAATCATATCCTCCAACTTATCCAGGAAAATCTTTGCCTCGTCATACTTCATGACATACTGCTGAATTTCCACATCATTTCCGGTTTTCGGACGCAATTCCTCCACATAATAGGGATTCGGCAGGAACCGGACATCCATGACAATGTCTGCATCTTCAGGTATTCCATACTTAAAACCAAAGGAAAGGATTGTTACAAAAAGGCTGTTAAACTCTTCATCCTGCACAAATATTTTTTCCAGTTCTGTCTTCAGCTCTCTTGTCAACAGTCTGCTTGTATCAATGATGTAGTCCGCCTCTTTTTTTAAGAACTCCATCTTTTTTCTCTCGCAACGGATTCCTTTGTCTACCCGCTCTCCCGGTGCCAGCGGATGGCTCCTTCTGGTCTCCTTGTATCGTTTTACAAGAATGGAGTCTTCCGCATCCAGAAAGAGAACCTCATATTTAACATCCTTACGCTTTAGAATTTCCAGCATATCCTCCACAGTATCCAGACGATCCCCACTCCTGGCATCAATCCCGATTGCAACATTTTTCATCTGTGTATCAAAATTGGTTGTAAAATCAACCAGCTTATCCAGCAGTGGAATCGGTAGATTATCGATACAGAAAAATCCCATATCCTCCATCATTTTCATTGCGGTACTCTTGCCCGCTCCTGACATACCTGTTACGATTACAAATCTCATGCTGTTCCTCTTTACCCTTTACGAAAAGTCACCTATCATTTTCACTTCCGGCTCCAATCTGACGCCAAACCGTTCCATAACACGGTTTTGAACCTCCGTCATCAGTTTACGGATATCAGCCGCCGTAGCATCGCCGCGGTTAATCACAAATCCGCAGTGCTTCTCGGAAACCTGCGCTCCGCCTACTCTATAGCCCCTCAGTCCGGCATCCATAATCAGTTTTCCGGCGAAATACCCTTCCGGTCTTTTAAATGTGCTCCCGGCACTGGGATACTCTAATGGCTGTTTTTCCAGCCGCTTATCACGAAGCTCTGCCATCTTTGCCCGGATTTCATCTTCCGGGCGCGTTGTAAGCAGAAACTCCGCTTCCAGAACAATATAATGGTTTTTCAGAATACAGCTCTGACGGTATCCAAAATCCATGGCTGCCGGAGCAAGCGTCCGCTCTTTTCCATCTTCCGTCAGCACCGTCACCTGTCCCACGATATCTTTCATCTCTCCGCCATAGGCTCCGGCATTCATCGTAATGGCTCCGCCGATGCTGCCCGGGATGCCGGCTGCAAATTCCATCCCGCCCAGTCCGGAAGCCGCAGCCGCTGTCGCAGCCTGTGCAAGCATAGCTCCCGCACCGGCTTTTAGCACATTCTGCTCAATGCGGATTGTTCCCATCCTTGCTCCGAGCTCAATGACAAGACCTCTGATTCCCTTATCTCCTACCAGAAGGTTACTGCCATTTCCTATTACAGTCACAGGAATCCCATCCTTTTTAGCCAGCTGCAGTAAAACCGGCAGTTCCTTTCTGTCCGGTCTGGCGTAATACCGGGCCGGTCCTCCCACACGAAAGGTCGTGTGCTTTTTCATTGGCTCTTCTTCCATGATCTTCAATTTTGGAAGTTCCCTGAAAACTGTGTCAATCCACTGTTCCATTATGCCTCCTTAAGGAATGCCACATAGCCCTTAAGTGCCTCATATAAGTCCACCTTGCTGATAATCTCCCAGGGCGCATGCATATTTAATACTGCCACACCACTGTCGATGACATTCATGCCATAATTTGCAAGGATATAGGCAATTGTTCCGCCGCCTCCCTGATCTACCTTTCCCAGTTCCGCGGTCTGGAAAGACACCTCACTGTCATCAAAAATCCTGCGAAGTTTTGCAATGTACTCTGCACTGGCATCATTAGAGCCTGATTTTCCCCGGGATCCCGTATATTTATTAATCACAAGCCCCTTACCAAAATATGCACAGTTCTTCTTATCCATGACCGATGCATAGTTCGGGTCAAAAGCCGCGGAAACGTCTGAAGAAAGAACCCGGGAATTGTGCAGTGCCCGGCGGACCGTAAGCTCACTGTAATTTCCCATCATGTTGACAATCTCAGCCACACAATTTTCGAAGAAACGGGACTGCATGCCGGAGGCTCCGACACTTCCGATTTCCTCTTTGTCCACCAGCAGACAGACACTGGTGTGCTTTGGCTTGGTAATCTCAAGCATGGCCGCAAAGGATGGGTAAGCACATACCCTGTCATCATGTCCATACCCCATGATCATACTGCGGTCCAGACCGTAATCCCGTGCCTCTCCTGCCGGAACCACCTCAATTTCTGCAGAAAGGAAATCTTCTTCCTCAATGCCATACTCTTTAGATAAAATATTCAGAATATTAGCCTTGACACGGTCCTTCATTTCTTTCTTATCCTTTGCACCTGTTTCCGCCGCCGGAATACTTCCAATCAGGAGATCAAGATTTTCTCCTTCAATGACCTTGGAGGCTTTCTTCTCCATCTGTTCCCCTGCCAGATGCACTAAAAGATCACTCACACCGAAAACAGGGTCTGACGGTTTTTCTCCGATATTTACCGTAACAGTGGTTCCATCCTTCTTACAGATTACTCCATGTAATGCCAGTGGAAGAGTTACCCACTGGTACTTCTTGATTCCACCGTAATAGTGGGTGTCCAGAAGTGCCATCTGTGTATCCTCATACAAGGGCACCTGCTTTAAATCCATACGGGGAGAATCGATATGGGCACCGAGAATGTTCATTCCTTCCTCCATATCCTTTTTTCCGATGATAAACAGGGCAAGGCCTTTTCCCATATTATTGGCTACGATTTTATCCCCGGCCTTTAAAGAAGCCTTTTGGGAAATCAAATCCTCTAAATCCTTAAATCCTGCCTTTTTTGCCTTCTCATACAGCTCCTTTGTACATTCCCTCTCTGTTTTGCAGGAAGAGATAAACTGACGGTATTCCTCAGCAAAATCAAATACTTTTTTTCTTTCTTTTCCTTCCGGGTATTTCTCCCACGCGTTTTTCTTATCCATTCTATCTGCACCTCTCTAACAATTCTTAATATGATAAATTATTTATTCATCATCATCTTTACTTTTTGTCATATTCTCCTGCACTCTGCGGTAAAGTTCCTGGGCGGCATTATATCCCATCTTCTTCTGCCTGTGGTTAACGGCTGCTGTCTCACAGATTACCGCAAGATTTCGTCCCGGACGAATCGGCAGCGAGTGACAGACCACCTTGTTTCCAAGATATTCAATATACTCTTCCTCCAGTCCCAGGCGATCATAATCAGCATCCTTTTTCCAGTCCTCCAGCTTGATGACCAGGTCAATCTGCTGTTTTTCCTTGACACACTCAACACCGTAGAGTGTCTTTACATCAATAATGCCAATGCCCCGCAGTTCAATAAAATGTCTGGTCACTTCCGGAGATGTGCCAATCAGTGTATGTTCATTGATTTTACGAATTTCCACCACATCATCCGTCACCAGACGATGGCCTCTGCGGATTAACTCCAGAGCAGCCTCACTTTTTCCAATGCCGCTGTCCCCGGTAATCATAAGTCCCTCACCATAGACATCCACCAGTACCCCATGTACGGTAATACACGGAGCCAGTGCTTCACCCAGACAGTAAATAAGCTCTGCCATAAACTCAGATGTGGGCCGGCTGGTTCCAAGAACCGGAACTTCATTGGCCACGGCCTCCATTAAAAATACCGGATCCGGTTCCAGATCCCTGCAGAAAATCACACATGGAATATCAAATTTCAAAAACGCATTGTAACGTTCCTTTTTCTCTTCCTCACTCATCTGCTGAATGAAAGTATATTCCACATTACCGATCAGCTGGATTCTGGACTCTTCAAAGTGCTCAAAATAGCCCGTCAGCTGCAGTGCCGGACGATTGACGTCACTGGAAATAATCTTACATTTTTTCAGATCTATCTCATCCGTAAAATTTTTCAAATTTAAAACTCTTGCTACCCTTGAAACACTGACACTTCCGTTTGACATAGGATACCCCCTTATTCTTTGACTGCGTTTTTCATAATTAAGATTGTACCATGATTTTTCCGGTATCACAAGCACCAGACTTTCCTTATCAGCAGGCTTAGCTGTTATGCAGGAAATCATATACTTTTTCCGCTGCGGCCCGGTTCATACTCTCTGTCTCTGCCAGCTCCTGTACCGAAGCATTTTTTATATTTTCAAGAGACTGGAACCTCCGCATCAGAGCCTTCCTTCTGGCGGGACCTATGCCTTCAATATCATCCAGAACCGAATGTACCTGTTCTTTTGTTCGAAGAGAACGGTGATATTCTATGGCAAACCGGTGTGCCTCATCCTGAATTCTTGTAATCAGCTTAAAACCCTCTCCATGCCGGTCAATGGGGATTTCCACATTATTAAAATACAATCCCCTGGTCCGGTGGTTATCATCCTTTACCATACCGCACACCGGAATATGAAGTCCCAGTTCCTCCAGGACCTGCAGGCAGATATTTACCTGCCCCCGGCCGCCATCCATCATAATAATATCCGGAAAACGGGTAAAACTGCCGGTTTCCTCCGGCATATTTTTTTCTTCCAGCTCTTTTTTCTCCTGTATTCCATGGGTAAAACGTCTGGTCAGCACCTCGTGCATGGAGGCATAGTCATCGGGTCCTGACACGGTCCTCAACTTGAATTTCCGGTAGTCGCTGCGCTTCGGTCTTCCCTTTTCATAGACAATCATGGAACCAACGGTCTCAAAACCATTGATATTGGAAATATCGTAGGCCTCCATCCGGTTTAATCCTTTTATGCCCAGCAGCCCCTCAATCTCCCTGACTGCCCCGATGGTACGCCCTTCTTCTCTTTTGATTTTCTCTTTATCCTGACTTAACACCAGCTGTGCGTTTTTCGCAGCCAGCTCCACAAGTTTTTCCTTTAGTCCCTTCTGCGGAATCTTAATGGTTACCTTATGTCCGCGTTTTTTTGTCAGCCACTCCTCAAGAACCGGAATGTCCTCCACCTTTTCCTGCAGCATAATTTCTCTCGGAATAAACGGAGTCCCTGAGTAAAACTGCTTCACAAAATTCACCAGAATATCACCGGTATCCTCCTCTGTTCCTACCCGTACATGGAAATGATCCCGTCCGATAATTTTTCCGCTCCGGATAAAAAAGACCTGGACCACAGCATCTGTATCATCACTGGCCAGCGCAATGATATCCTTGTCCTCTCCATCCGTATTGGTGATCTTCTGCTTCTGGGCAATCTGGCTTACGCTGTTTATCATCTCACGGTATTCGATTGCCCGCTCAAACTCCATGTTCTCGGAAGCTTTTTCCATGTTCTCCTGCAGTTCCTTAAGAATCGGTCCATAGTTTCCGTTTAAAAATTCCAGGGCTTTATTGACCTGCAGTGCATAGTCTTCTTTTGTAATATATCCCTGACATGGTGCCGCACACTGATGAATATGATAATTCAGACAGGCTCTGTCCTTTCCGGTGTCTGCCGGCAGCTTTCGGTTGCAGGTTCTGAGCCGGTAAAGTTTATTGATCAGTTCAATGGTATCCCGCACTGCTCCGGCACTGGTATAGGGTCCGAAATAGCGGGATTTATCTTTTTTCATCTGTCTGGAAAAAAGAACCCGGGGAAAATCCTCCTGCAGGGTGACCCGAATGTATGGATAGGTTTTATCATCCCGGAGCATCGTATTATACTTGGGCGTATGCTCTTTGATGAGATTACACTCTAACACCAGTGCCTCTAACTCGGAATCCGTAACGATATATTCAAACCTCGCAATATGCTCCACCATCTGCTTCTTTTTGATTCCCTCATCATGGCTTGGCTGAAAATACTGGCGCACCCTTTTGCGGAGGCTCACAGCCTTTCCTATATAGATAATAGCATCTGTATTATCATGCATAATATAAACTCCCGGTTGATCCGGGAGTTTACGTAATTCTTCCTGAAAGTCGAACATCAACTATTCCTCTTCCTTTGAACAATTGTCTGCACTATCAGCAGTATCGGAAGTCTCTTGTGGTTTTTCCTCATCTTCCGGCATCAGAGAGGCTTCTTTTTTCTCCTCATCCTCCTGGGGCAGTCCTTTCATCTCGCGGAAGATCTTCATAAATTCCTTACCGGTAATGGTTTCTTTCTCATACAGATAATCACTGATATGATCTAACACATCCCGGTTCTCAGACAGCATCCTCATAGCCTCGTCATAACAGTTATTGATAATCGAAAGAACTTCCTTATCAATCTGCCCTGCCGTATCCTCTCCACAGATCAGACCGGCCTTGCCATCCAGATACTGATTTTCAACCGTTGCAAGACACATCATGCCAAATTTGTCGGACATACCATACATCGTAACCATGGCACGGGCAATCTTTGTAGCATTCTCAATATCATTGGCAGCACCGCTTGTTGCGGAATGGAACACAAGAACCTCTGCGGCACGTCCGGCCATATAAGTGGTAATCTTTGCCAGCAGTTCATCCTTTGTCTCAAGATATTTCTCTTCCTCCGGTGTCTGCAGGGTATAGCCTAATGCTCCCATGGTACGGGGCACAATCGTAATTTTCTGCACCGGCTCTGTGTTTTTCTGTAAAGCGGATACCAGCGCATGCCCCACTTCGTGATAGGAAACAATTTTTCGCTCCTTGTCACTCATAACGCGGTCTTTTTTCTCCTTACCTCCAACTGCCACCAGCTCAAAGGCCTCAAACAGATCCGACTGGTTTACAAACTTTCTTCCATTCTTGACTGCATTGATAGCTGCCTCATTAATCATATTGGCAAGATCCGATCCCACCAGACCTGCTGTAGCCAGTGCCAGCGCATCTAAATCCACGGTCTCATCCATGTGGACATCCTTGGAATGAACCTTAAGAGTCTCCAGACGCCCCTTTAAATCCGGCTTATCTACAATAATCCGGCGGTCAAAACGTCCCGGTCGAAGCAGTGCCTTATCCAGAACCTCCGGACGGTTGGTTGCCGCAAGGATTAAGATACCTTTGGACGGGTCAAAACCATCCATCTCTGCCAGCAGCTGGTTTAAAGTCTGCTCACGCTCATCATTACCTCCGCCGTAACGGCTGTCACGGCTCTTTCCAATGGCATCAATCTCATCGATAAAGATAATACAGGGTGCCATCTTCTGTGCCTCTTTAAACAGATCCCTTACACGGGAAGCACCGACACCCACAAACATTTCCACAAAATCGGAACCGGCCAATGAGAAAAACGGTACATTTGCCTCTCCTGCCACAGCCTTTGCTAGAAGGGTCTTACCGGTTCCCGGAGGCCCCACAAGAAGTGCTCCCTTGGGAAGCTTTGCTCCGATGTCCCGGTACTTCTTCGGATTATGCAGAAAATCCACAACCTCCTGCAGGGATTCCTTCGCCTCATCCTGGCCTGCAACATCCTTAAAGGTAACACCGGTGGTCTTTTCTACATACACCTTCGCCGTGGTCTTGCCAACGCCCATGGCTCCGCCGCCCATACGTTTCATAAGGAACCCCAATAGAATCCATACAAAAACCAATGGTATGACAAAGCTTAAAATATTTACCAGCCAGGTAGATGTGTTATCCGGTACCGTGGCTGCAATCTCCACCGGTTTTCCCTCCGATGTCTTACTCTCTTTTAAGGTTTTAATAAGATCCGGATCGTTCACAATCCCTGTAAAATAAGTGATATCATAGGATTTTTTATCTTTGACCAGCGTATAATCCATCTCATAAGAGCTGAATTTCACCGTCTTTACATTTCCTTTTTCCAGCTGTTCAAGGAACTCCGAGTAGGTAGTCTCCTTTGTGCTCATCTGTGAAAACTTGCTGGAAAAAAGTGACAGGAAAAACAGTGCCACCAGAGTGACCATAATAAAGCCCAGTATCATCTGGCCTTTGTTATCTTTTCTGCCTCCGTTATCACCATTTCCGCCATTGCTGCCGTTATTGCCATTGTTTCCATTATTCCCGTTGTTATAATTATTCCCACCGTTGTAGTCGTTATAATTATTCGGTGCCTGATTGTCCATAATTCCTCCACCTATATGCTTTCGTTTGTACAAACCTATTATATGTAATAAAAAGTTCAAAATCAACATTTTGTTCAAGAACTTTTCCTATCCTTTCTAAACTTTTTCTAAAAAAGTGTAGAATATTTTTGCTTATCGCTGTATAATATTTAACTATGGTAGTAATTAAGAAGAACTTAGGAGGAAAATTATGCCTGTAAAATACGTCTTTGTCACTGGCGGTGTTGTATCCGGTCTTGGAAAAGGTATCACTGCTGCATCTCTTGGACGTCTGCTCAAAGCCCGTGGCTACAAAGTCACCATGCAGAAGTTCGATCCCTATATCAACATTGATCCGGGAACCATGAACCCGATCCAGCACGGCGAGGTATTCGTCACAGATGATGGTGCGGAAACCGATCTGGATCTCGGACATTACGAGCGTTTTATCGATGAAAGTCTGACAAAGAATTCCAATGTCACAACCGGTAAAGTTTACTGGTCTGTTCTGCAGAAGGAACGGCGGGGAGATTACGGCGGCGGAACTGTTCAGGTCATTCCGCATATCACAAACGAAATCAAGAGCCGGTTTTACCGGAATTTCACTTCCGATGAAATGCATATTGCCATCATCGAGGTGGGCGGAACCGTGGGAGATATTGAGAGTCAGCCTTTCCTTGAAGCAATCCGTCAGTTCCAGCATGAAGTCGGTCACGAAAATGCCATTCTCTGCCATGTTACGCTGATTCCATATCTGCGTGCATCCCAGGAGTTAAAGACAAAGCCTACACAGGCAAGTGTCAAGGAACTGCAGGGAATGGGAATCCAGCCGGATATCATCGTCTGCCGTTCCGAGCAGCCTTTAGACCAGGGCATAAAGGACAAAATTGCCCTTTTCTGTAATGTACCGAATACCCATGTACTGCAGAATCTGGATGTGGAATATCTCTACGAGGCACCTCTTGCCATGGAAAAAGAGAACCTTGCCAAGATTGCCTGCGAATGTTTAAACCTCCCATGTCCTGAGCCGGATCTGGATGACTGGAAGCAGATGGTCAACGATTTACGCCATCCGGATAAAGAGGTACGTATTGCACTGGTAGGAAAATATACCGCACTGCATGATGCCTATATCTCAGTTGTAGAAGCCTTAAAACACGGCGGAATCCCGCAGCATGTAACCGTCGATATTCAGTGGATTGATTCCGAGGAAGTAAATGTTGACAATGTGGACGAGCTTCTGGGAGATGTGAACGGTATTCTTGTACCGGGTGGCTTCGGAAACCGTGGTGTTGAGGGAATGATTGTTGCCGCACGCTACGCAAGGGAAAAGGGTATTCCATATCTGGGGCTCTGTCTCGGAATGCAGGTTGCCATCATTGAATTTGCCCGCCACGTATGCGGTCTCAATGATGCACACAGTATCGAGCTGGATCCAAACACCACGCATCCGGTTATTGCACTGATGCCGGACCAAAACGGAGTCGAGGACATCGGCGGCACCTTAAGACTTGGTGCTTACCCCTGTGTACTTGATAAGGATTCCAAAGCCTACGAAGTTTACGGAACCGCAGATATTTCCGAGCGTCACCGCCACCGCTATGAGGTCAACAACGATTACCGTACCACCCTTACAGAGCACGGTATGAAGCTCTGTGGTACCTCGCCGGACGGACGTATTATCGAGATGATTGAGCTGCCGGATCACCCATGGTTTATTGCCACACAGGCTCATCCGGAGTTAAAATCCAGACCGAACCGTCCACATCCGCTGTTCCGCGGATTTGTGGAGGCCGCAACAAAATGTAAGCGATAGTTTTGCTTTAAAAGCAGGTTCTTTGGGGCCTGCTTTTCTTTTTTTGTGTGCTTTCTGTTTTTATAGGAAAATAGATCTGTTTTGCACCTATTCTAACACCCGTTTTAACAAAAAAGGAGAGATTACCATGAATTTACCAAATGATCCCATCATGCTTCTTAGTGTCGTAAATACCAAGCTTAGAGACAACTACCCCAGCCTTTCAGAACTGGCTTCTGCCTGTATGACTACAGAAGAAGAGATTACCGAAAAGCTTGCCACAGTTAATTATCATTATGATAAAAACCAAAACCAGTTTATCTGATTTCCGCTGCGCTGCTGAAATCAAAGTATTTTTTAAGATGCTATGAGGAGGAACCGTATGACAGCCAATTGCGATTTTTGTGCCTACAATGAATATGATGAAAATGACGAAGCCTATTACTGTTCCGTCAATATGGACGAGGATGATATGGCCCGTTTTGTTCAGAGCCATTACAGGGAATGTCCTTATTTCCGCTCAGGTGATGAATATAAGGTTGTCCGGCACCAGATGTAGCCCCCTGTATTGGTGATTCCAACGCAATTCCCAGTAAAGGAAAAAGAAACCTGTGCGGAATATCCGTTCTGCACAGGTTTCTTTTTTATTGTCAAAATCTTAATTATCCGTTTCTTTCTTCTCTTCTGCTTTTTCTTCTGCTTTCTTTCGAATCGATTTTGTCTGGCGGTTAATGAGCCTTCCAATCAGTTCTACCGACTCATCGATTCCATAACAGGCACTGTTGATGCAGAGATCATAATTGATTGCATCGCCCCAGTGTCTTCCCGTATAGGAATGATAGTAATCCTGATGCTTATGATCCATTTTTCGAACGAGACTGATGGCCTGTTTCAAATCCAGATTCTTAAGTTCCATCATACGGCGGACGCGGACACCAAAAGGTGCTGTGATATAGATACTGATATGGGGAATATGCTGTCCCGCCAGAACCACATCGGCGCAGCGTCCCATCACGATCATATCCTCTTTCTTCGCCAGTTCACAGATCAGAGCACTCTGCCGGAAAAACAGGGCATCCTGCTTACTGAGGCCATGATAACGGTTAAAGGTGCTGATGTGGGATGCCTCAGTGCCAAACTCCTTTTCGTCGCGCCGATTCAGAATCTGATTCAGAACCGACTCATCATAGTAGTTAATATGCAATGCCTCTGCCAGCGCAAATCCAATATCCGTACCGGCACTTCCATGGGAACGGCTGATACAGATTACCAGATGATCCTCTTCGGAAAACTTTTTACTCAAAATCGAGGAATTCATATCTGCCAGATCCTTGTCCACAATATCAACAGAGCCAAGTGCCATCGGCAGATCTGCAATCTGCTCCACAATTTCGTTATATTCGCGCATCAGATCACGGCGGACTTCTTTATTCCGGATACTTCTTGCCATGTTTCCAATCAGGGCAATCTCTCTTCTTAACAGATGTCCCTGAGGATTTGAGGCAATCAGCATCATCAGATCTGAAACATTTCGTTTCTTTTCGCCGGTAAAAGTTTTTCCCAGATTCGAACCTGAAGCTTTATATACCTTTTCATCCAATTCATAGATCTGGTTTGCCAGCTTTAGGTATTCTTCTTTCTTATCCATCACCTTCTACCTCCTACAAAAAGAATATCAGCGTATCAATAATAAACACAGGTATCAGATACTTCAGGGAACAGAATATATATCCGAAGAAAGACGGCATCTTAATACCATTTTCATCTGAAATGGACTTAACCATAAAGTTTGGTGCATTTCCTATATAGGTATTGGCTCCCATAAATACCGCACCACAGGAAATTGCAAGGAGCATCTTTGCCGCAACCGTTCCCACAGTTGTTGCAATCCCTTTTGCTGCGCCAAGGGTTCCCGCTGTAGTGAGGAATACCAGATACGTGGGTGTATTATCCAGAAAGCTGGAAAGTGCACCGGTTGCCCAGAACATCTCAAAAGGTTTGTTAAGTCCCAGGGAAGCACCCTTCGCCTTTAAAATCATAAGAGCCGGCTGCATGGTAACAAAAATTCCGATAAACAGTACTGCAACCTCCTGAATGGCACTCCAGGTAAAATGGTTCTTGGTGCGCACTTCACTCTTTGTTGTCATAAAGGAAAGAAATGCAGCCAAAAGGATAATTAAAATTTCAATCAGCGACGGAACGGATAGGGATACGTCCCCGTAAACCGGGATACTGACCACGCTTCCATCTGCTTTCTGAAATGCCTTCATTCCCGGCAGCACACCGCTTAAAATAACGGCTCCTACAATCATAACCATAAAGATGATATTATGGAGACCATTGATTTTAAAAGTGGTGGTAGGTTTGGAAATGTCCGGTCTCATGCCAAGGGCAATATCTCCACGATAGGCTTTCCGGTCAATAAAATAAAATACTGTAAGTAAAATCACCATATTAAAAATCAGAATCGGTAAAAGATGCAGACTCCAGGTAAACGGAACTCCTCTCATAAATCCCATCAAAAGCGGCGGATCTCCGATTGGAGTCAGGCATCCTCCCATATTGGAAATCAGGAAAATAAAGAACACCATAATATGGCTCTTATTTTTTCTCCAGGAATTCATCTGAATCATCGGTCTTACCAGAAGCATACTGGCACCTGTGGTACCAATACAGCTGGAAAGCAGGGTGCCCACTGCAAGAAGTCCTGTATTCATCCGGGGTGATCCCACCAGATCTCCCTCCAGATTGATATTACCTGACACACAAAACAGACCAAATAATAAGACGATAAAGGTCAGGTAATCATTTACCAGACATTCCAGTACCGTCTCCGCTGTAGCCCCCGCACCGTACTTCACGGCAAATGGGACAATAAATAAAATTGACCATGCAAGGACTGCCCAGCCACGGTTTTTTCCCCACCATTCTGCTTTTAACAGTGGCATAATCGCAATGGAGAGCAAGAGTCCTGCAAATGGAATACATAACCAAAGCGGTATATTTTCCATCTCTGTTACCTCCTTTTACATCTGTCCATATAAATTTACGTAGTCTATAGATTCGCAGATGGACGATGCCAGAACCGGTTCCCTTCAATCAGAAAATCCGACTCATTTCTCCGTTTATTTTACACCACGATTTCCAAAAATGAAACTGTTTTAGCTGTCAAATAATTAACAAACAATTCTTCAAAATTTAAATTTTTTTGTATATTTATATACATGAAAAGAAGCCTCTCTGTTTCCAGAGCGGCTTCTCTTCGAGGAGTTTAGTTATGAAAATGTTTATTAAATAAAAAGGGAATAATGTAAAGGAATGATTTCCGTTTACAAGAAATAGTATATGCAAAAATTGTGTCCTTATTATGTCCTTTTTCAAAAACATTTCTAAAATCGCCTTAAAAAATTTTAGAAACATTTTAGATATTTAACAGATATTTACATAATTCGATCTTTTTGTCATCGGTCAGACTGTTTTCAAAGAGAATGTCTCCTTTTTCCTGTCTCATACTAAGCAGATCTTTTTCTGCAAGACGCCTTTTCATTTCCCGGGCAGTTCCCTCTCCACCGTCAAAAATTTTGACTTTATCTCCCAGTACCTGCTGAATCTGCAATCTGGCAAAGGGATAATGGGTGCAGCCCAGCACGGCCGCATCCACCTGATTATTGCTATAAGAATAGAGCAGATCCTCAAGATATTTATGCAGATCCTCTCCCTTTAAATCTCCCCGCTCAATAAAATCCATAAGTCCCGGACAGGGAAGGGGAATAATTTCGGCCTGCTCTTCATATTGCTCCATCAGGTGTTTAAACTTTTCCTCCCGGATGGTCATAGGCGTTGCCATCACCAGCACCCGGGGATGAGGCATACATAAAACAGCCGGTTTCAGTGCCGGTTCAATTCCCACAATGGGAATGTCCGGATACATTTCCCTCAGAACACGCACGGCAGCAGAAGTTGCGGTATTACAGGCAACCACCAGCCCCTTTGCTCCCTGCTCAAACAGCTTTTGGGCGCAGTTAATCGTAAGTTCTCTTACCTCTTCTTTTTTCTTTATCCCATAGGGTGCATTCCGGGAATCTCCAAAATAAATATAATTTTCATTCGGCATAATACGGATCAGTTCCCGCAAAACGCTGATTCCTCCCACACCGGAATCAAATACCGCTATCGGATTATTGTTTTCTAATTGATATTTCACCATTTTACCCTTTCCCTATATGCATGGATTGTTGATTGAAAATTATCTCAATTCTTGTTATAATAGAACAAAAGTATATCTTCTTCAGAAAATTCGATATACTTTTTCACGGAGGACAGATATTATGGCTACGGAAGAACTTTTTGGAAATTACAAATCCTGCTCTTTTTGCGGAAGGACACTGCCTAAAAACTACGAGGGTGATTTGTGTCCCAATTGCCAGAAAGCCCAGCTGTTCCGTGAGGTAAAGGAATACATTCGTGCCAACGATGTCAATGCCTATGACGTTGCCGATCATTTTCACATTCCCCTCCATCAGGTTAAAGAATGGATCCGGGAAGGCCGCATTGAATACCGTGAAAATCCCTCCGCGAAAATCGAGGAGCTCCACTGCCAGCGCTGCGGTGCTCCTATTTCTTTCGGAACTCTCTGTTCCAAATGCTTAAAGCACGTCAACAGTGGCAAAGGAACTTCTGTCGGATCCGGATATGAAACCGATGAGCGTATGCATTATCTGGACATACGCAAAAAATAAGTTTTATCGCATGATATGAGGGTCAAAAGGTATTTTGCCCCTCTTTTCATTTATTCTTCCTGTGCTTTTACTCTTCGAATGATCTTCTGCTTATATTTTTTCTCCATTGAATCCAGAAATTTATCATCCGGTTCAAATTTGATCAGGGTAAGGTTTCCGCTCTGCTGCAGGATCAGGTCGTAATACGGACGCCCCTTCACATGGGAGGTGAAATCCTTTACCTTGATTCCATTATCATTCTCATATTTACTGACACTCCGGTCTCCGACCGGCGCAATCTGAATTACATCATCCATTGTGCAGGAGCCAAGAGCCTTTCTACGGCTTTTATTCGTAACTTTTGCAAAGCGCAGTTCTCCATCAAAATAAGAATATTCAAATTCTTTATTTAATTGAAACATGATAAGATACCATAAACCGCCAAATACAAAAACAAAGGGCAGCGTAAAAATCGTCACACAGGAACCGAGCAGGGACAATACCGCCAATACCAGCATCAGCACTCCAAGGAATATACCGGCGAAGGTTCTGCGTACCGGCACTAATACATATACTTCCATATTCTTTTCTCTCCTTTATCCGTAATAGATTCATTATACTCCATCTGTTCCTTTTTTTCCATAGTGAAATTCATTGCTTTTTCCTTAGAATAAGGATAAAATAAAAAAATAGTATCTATTATTTCGAGGAGGGAGACATGTTCCATTTAAAACAAAATGAACTTTCAGATTTCCAACAGAACATCCGTCGTGAATGGGCTATGACCAACGGAATCGGCGGATATGCAGGCGGTTCTGTAACCGGTGCCTGCTGCCGTACCCATCAGGGCTACCTGATTGCCAGCCTTCACCCGCCGGTGGAACGTTACATGGTATTTTCCAAAACTAATGAGGTGCTATCCTGTGGGGACCAGATCTATAACCTGGAAGCCTCCCAGCATGCCGGAAAGGATTCAGGCGCCACAATCATCGACGCAAAGGATATTCCCGCCGAATATCAGAGGGCCGATACTGTCAATGTAGCCTCTGATTTTCATATGCGTGAGCCTGTCTACACGGAAGGCCAGCGGTATCTGACCGATTTCACCTATGATGGCACTGTTGCCTTTGACTATCAGGCGGGAGAGATCCATTTAAAAAAACAGCTTGCCCTTGTGAGAAATGAAAATACCGTTGCAATCAGCTATACCGTCTCCAATAACGGTCCGGAGGCTGAGCTGTCCATTACTCCGCTCATGAATTACAGAGATCACAGTGGTTCGTCCACAAAGGACTCTCTCAAATTTAAAACTGAAATCAATCAATCCGGTGGTTTTACCCTGATTCCGAATTCCGCGCCTCAGCTTCGCATTTGTCTTTCCTGCAGCGAGGGAACGTTCATACCTCGGGATAACTGCTTCGATGTAGACATGCAGTACCAGATTGAGGTGGATAACGAAACCCCGGGACTGGATACCCACTTCTGTCCTTATGATATCCGGATTCTTCTTCCGGCCCATTCCACAAAACAGGTTTCCCTGTTGTGTTCCGTGAAATGCTCCAAAGAAGAAGATCCCTTAAAACCGGATTCCGGCACTGCCGACCATATCATCGCAGACGTGAAGAATTATTATGACGGCTTGATTCAAAATGCAGGATACGGCAATGATGACTTTGCAAATGCCCTTGTGGTTGCCGCTGACCAGTTTCTTGTCCGCCGAAGTTCCACAAATCTTATGACGGTGCTGGCCGGGCTTCCGTGGTTCACCGACTGGGGACGTGACACCATGATAGCCTTTTCGGGACTGACACTTGCCACCGGACGTTTTTCCGATGCCAGAGAAATCCTTTCCACTTTTGCCCAGTATATCCGCCATGGACTTGTGCCGAATATGTTTCCGGACAGCGGACAGGAACCTCTATACAATACGGCAGATGCTTCCCTGTGGTACTTTTATGCCGTGGATGCCTACTTAAAGGCCACCGGTGAAAAGTCCGACTACGACTTTGTCCAGAAGCAGATTTATCCGGCTCTCTGTTCCATTATCCATGCCTACGAAACAGGCACAGATTTTTCTATTTATATGGAAGAGGATGCACTGATTCATGCGGGAAGCGGAAATGACCAGGTAACCTGGATGGATGTCCGGGTGGGTGACTGGGTTGTCACCCCACGGCACGGAAAACCGGTGGAAATCAATGCCCTGTGGTATAATGCCCTTTGTGTCATGGCAGAACTCTCCTCCCGGTTTCATCAGGATTCCACACACTATAAAATGCTGGCCCAAAAAGCTGCTGATTTTTTCCGCAGCCAGTTCTGGAACCCTGACAGGCACTGTCTCTATGATGTCATTGATGGACAGATAAAGGATGACAGTATCCGCCCCAACCAGATTTTTGCAGTCAGTCTTCCCCATACAATGCTTTCCCATGAGCAGGCTTATGAAGTGGTAAAAACGGTGGAAAATAAACTGTTAGCAGGTCCCGGCCTGCGCTCCCTTTCTCCGGATCACAGGGATTATCATGGAATCTACTGTGGTTCTCTGCCAAAACGGGATGCTGCCTACCATCAGGGAACTGCCTGGGGCTATCTCATGGGTGCTTTCATCACAGCGTACCTCAAGGTACACGGAAATACCCCGGAGGCTAAAAAGCAGGCACTGGTTTTCTTAGAGCCGGTCAAAAAACATCTCTATGAGGGTTGTATCGGTTCCATCTCCGAAATCTTTGACGGAGACGAACCTCACACCTGCAGAGGCTGCTATGCACAGGCATGGAGCGTGGGTGAGATTCTCCGGTGCTATCGGGACATCTGCAAACAGTAGCTTATTGCTACTGCTCACCACTCAGATGCCATGGGCACAGCAAGTTACTGATATTCACAGTTCTCTGCTTCAACCTTCTTTTGCAATTACCTGGCTAAACCATAAATAAAATGATACAAGGGTCAAAAGGTCAGAACTCGTTCCTGCTTGCAGGATAAGAGCTCTGACTTGTTGACCCGCACACACATGAGGACTGTCGTCAATCTTTGATTGATGACCCTGTGATTTTCCTTGGAAAATCAACG
>JALEZW010000041.1 GCA_022772675.1 Agathobacter sp.
TATCCAGTAAGACCCCTTGGAGAGTACAAGGTAGATAGGGCAGAGGTGGAAGTGCGGCAACGCATGGAGCTGACTGTTACTAATCGGTCTAATGCTTGATCAAAAAGAAAAATCGGATCTGTATGAAGTTTTGAGAGTATAATTAATACTGTTAGTTAGCAACGTATCTGATACGTTGTTTTCTTATACAGGGGATTGGTCAAATGGTATGATAGGGGTCTCCAAAACCTTTGGTGGGAGTTCGATTCTCTCATCCCCTGCTAAATATATAGCCAGAATGCTTGAAAAATTAGGCACTCTGGTTATTTTTATATTGTGACTTACACGTGAAAAGACCACCGATTTTAAACTAAGAACAGTAATTCAAATAAAGACAATGCAGGTCATATTAAAGCACCCTTACCATATAATAATAACTTTCCGAAAATTAAATTTTTACTTTCAAAGAATCAATAATTTGTAATTTTCTGATTTTTGCATTATAATATATTTAAAAATAATGGGAGGTGAATTAAATGTGTAGACTTGTATCTATTCAGACGAATACTGGAACATATATAAAGGTTGCAGATATAAAAGCTGAGATAATAAAAAAGATTTTGAAGATAGCACCAATTTGTTCAAAAATAGACCATATTTATATATTTGGTTCATCTGTTGAAGAAAGATGCACGGAAAAATCAGACATAGATATGGCAATAGTAAGTAATATTACAAGGTCAAAATTATATAATGATAAAGATTATAAAGAAATTACAAATAGGTTATATAATATTGACTTAGAGCAAGATTACGATATATTACAGTTTAATTCTGTGGATTCAATAAAAAAAAGCAAGGATGCAGTTTGTATTGACATATTAACAAAGGGAAAGCTGATATACAGTAGAGAAAGAGTATAGGATGTATGAAGATTATTTAGCAAAGGCACTAAGCAATATAATAATGGCTGGGCAAGCAATATATGGGTTCGAAACTATACACCAGAAAGACTTAAAAAATGGTGCATCTTATCATGCACAACAGGCTATTGAACTTATACTTAAATTCTGCATATATAACAATGCAGGATATAATAAAAATAGCAATAATATTCAACAAATAAGGACACATGACTTACATAGGCTTATTGTAAAAAAGTTTAAATGTGTAGCTTAAAAAGGACACCTCACCCCAGTGGCGGTGTCCTTTTTAAGCTATAAGTGCCAAGGCTGTTGAAATGCTTACATATAATAAATATTCGTTTAGAAGAAAAAGATTAATTTCAGAAAGGATTTATCGTGGTTACAGTGAAGGAAAAGAAAAAGATTTGTAATGATTTACTCTCAAAACAAAGAGGGATATTGATGGGTATTTCCATACTGCTCATTATGTTATACCATTTTACAGAAGATTGTCATAACTCCGGAGTTCATTTTAATGGATGGGTACAATTCTATTACAAATATATTCATTCATCCAGCGTAGACACCTTTTTATTTTTATCGGGTCTGGGATTATATTATTCCATGAAAAAAAATCCCGATATAATGGCATTTTACCGGAGAAGGCTGACGAAAATTCTGATTCCATATGTTGTGATTGCTTTTCCGGCATGGATATGGAAAGATTTGATTTTTAAGAAGTCCGGAATTTACAATTTTGTAAAAGATTTTACCTTTCTATCCTTTAAGAATGGAGTGAAATGGTATTGGTATATTTTTTTGATTTTAATATGTTACCTTATTTTCCCGTATATATTCCGGATTGTGGAGCATGCAAAGGATAGTCTGGAGGGAGAATTACATCTTCTCACACTGGTGGGAGTATACACCGTTATGCTGATGGGACTGAAACTCTACGGGGGAGATACATACGGAAATTTTGAGATTGCGCTGACACGTATTCCTATTTTTCTCGCAGGGTGTTTTTATGGCAGGTCCAGCTACGAGCAGCGGGAAAGCTATTGGAAATGGGGCGTTATTTTTATTGGATGTTTAGCAGCACTATATTTGTTCCCGGCAGATATGCCGATTTTGAACCGATATATTAATGGCTTACTGAATGTATCAATCTGTGCAGGACTGGCCGTTTTCTTTACGAAGGTAAATACCGGAGTGGTTGAAAAGTTTCTGAAATGGTGTGGCCTGCATTCTCTGGAATTGTATTTGACCCATGTGACAGTACGACGAATCATGATCAGCTATGGATTTCATACCAGCCATTACAGATATGAAGGAATCATGATTGGAATTTCATTTGTATTGGCTTTTCTGTTAGCAGTTGTCAGCAGGGGGCTTCAGAAACTTATTCACATAAAGCGCAGAGAAGATAAGGGGGAAAAATGACACTACAGCAATTACAGCAGGTAATCACAATTGCAGAATGCCGTTCCATGAATGAGGCCTCCCGAAAACTTTTTGTGACACAGCCGAATTTATCTTCAGTGGTGCGGGAACTGGAGGAAGAAACCGGAATTACCCTTTTCCTCAGGTCCAACCGGGGAATTGTGCTGACACAGGAAGGGGAGGAGTTTATCGGTTACGCAAAGCAGGTGGTGGAACAGTATCAGCTGCTGGAAAACCGGTATTTTCATCATAAGGCAAAGAAGAAATTCTCGGTGTCCATGCAACATTATTCCTTTGCGGTGAAAGCCTTTGTGGAAGTGGTGAAGTCTGTTGGAATGGAAGAGTATGAGTTTGCTGTTCATGAGACACAGACCAGCCAGGTGATTGAAAATGTAAAAAACAGGAAGAGCGAGATCGGAGTTCTGTTTCTCAGTGACTTTAATGAAGCCGTATTAGAGAAGCTGTTTAAGGAATATGGATTACTGTTTGAGGAACTCTTTGCCTGTGATACCTATGTGTATCTGTGGAAGCAGCATCCGCTGGCAGGGCAGTCCGTCATTTCCATGAAAGAGTTAGAAGAGTATCCCTGCCTGGTTTTTGAACAGGGAAAGAACAATTCTTTTTATTTCTCGGAGGAGATGAAAAGTACCTACAACTATAAGCGGACGATTAAAGCGGATGACCGGGCTACCATGTTGAATCTGATGGTAGGATTGAATGGATATACCCTTTGTTCCGGAATCATCTCTGAGGAATTAAATGGAGATGACTACGTGGCAGTGCCCCTTAAAGAAAGTGAAAAGATGCGGATTGGCTATATCCGGCATAAAGGGGTGAAACTCAGCAGCATTGGAGAACTTTTTGTGGAGGAATTAAAAAAGAGCGGAAATCCATTATAAAAGAGATATTTTTTATGAATTTTTCCTTTTTTGATAATAAAAACAGTTTCTATTTGGTAAAAATGTATAGTAATCATAAAGAAAAGAAAAAAAACACCTGAATTCATTCGGAAATTGAAAATAATCAGCAGGATCTTATGGTCAAAATGATGCTTTTCTAGGAAAAATATCCTAAATCGGGATTTTGACTTTTCTGGAAAAAAGTGGCATAATCGACGCAAACTTGGGGATGATAAAAAAGAATAGCGTGATCATCGGTTTGATTACACAGACAATGAAAGAGGTGTTGTATTATGTATGAAACTGTAAAGGTAGTTCGTTTTTCTGACATGGATGAGGTGAGGGAATTTGTCCGGGCTGCAGAAGACTGTGATTTCGACATTGACGTGAAATATAACCGTACCATGATCGATGCGAAGTCATTGCTGGGTATGATCGGGCTTGGAATAAAGAAAAACATTCAGGTCTGTTACGGCGGTCAGAACAAGAAGTTTGAAAACATGGTTGAAAAATATGTAGTTGCATAATACAATGATATGAGGAAACATGATTATCATACCTCATATGATAATGTTTAGCATACTACGAATGAGGAAATGCCCCTCGCGATGGAAAAGTTATGAAGATCCTGCTCTGTATGTCTGGAGCAGGATTTTTCATGTTTCGGGTATCAATTCAGAGCTATTCGTGTATCAAATGACAGCAAGGGAAAAAAGGAGGGCAGACCATGCAGGAACTTCATATTTCTGTGAGAACTCTGGTGGAGTTTATTTTCCGGGAAGGGGATATCGATAACCGGTCCGGAAAGCTGGCAAACACAGAGGCAATGATGGAGGGAAGCCGGATTCACCGGAAAATCCAAAAAAGCATGGATGCCTCCTATAGGGCTGAGGTACCCTTGAAGCTGGAGCTGGAACTGACATATCTTCTTGTCATCGAGGGACGTGCGGACGGAATTGCTTTCGGGGAATTTATTCCGGATGAGGAATCAGCTCCTTATTCCGGAACGGAGCAGACCATGGATCATATACGGGAAAAGAACAATACCGTAAATAAAAAAATCTGGTATATTGACGAAATTAAAGGAATCTATCGAAATGTAGCGGCCATGGAAACCCCCTACTATGTGCACAAAGCCCAGGCACTGTGTTATGCCTATATCTATGCATTGCAGAATCATCTGGAGGAGATTGGGATTCAGATGACCTACTGTAATCTGGATACAGAGGAGCTGCGCTATTTTCGGGAAATTTATACCTGGGAGCAGTTACGAAACTGGTTTGAAAATCTTCTGGCAGAGTACCGGAAATGGGCAGACTGGCAGATGCTATGGAAAAAAAGGCGGCAGGTCAGTATCAAATCACTGGAATTTCCTTTTCCCTACCGGGAAGGGCAGAAAAAACTGGTATCAGATGTCTACCGCACCATTATGAGAAAGAAAACGCTGTTTCTGGAGGCTCCCACAGGGGTGGGGAAAACCATTTCCACCATATTTCCTGCAGTGAAAGCAGTGGGAGAGGGGCTGGCAGACCGGATATTTTATCTGACTGCGAAAACAATTACTGCCACTGTCGCAAAAGAAACCTTTCTTCTTCTGGAAAAGGAGGGGTATGAGGCAAAGGTAATTCAGCTCACGGCGAAGGAAAAACTGTGTCTGTGTGAGGAGATGGACTGTAATCCGGTACACTGCCCCTATGCGAAAGGTCATTTCGACCGGGTAAATGCAGCGGTGTTTGATCTGCTGCAGAAAAAGAATCTATTGACCAGAGAAGAAATTTTAAAGCAGGCGGAGGAATATCAGGTCTGTCCCTTTGAACTGAGTCTGGATACGGCATCTTTTGCGGATGATATCATCTGTGATTATAATTATGTCTTTGACCCCAATGTTTACCTGAAACGGTTTTTTCAGGAGGGTGTGAAAGGGGATTATATTTTTCTGGTGGATGAGGCTCACAATCTGGTGGACAGGAGCCGGGAAATGTACAGCGAAAGCCTGTATAAAGAGGATGTGCTGGCGGTGAAAAGAATCTTAAAACCCCACAGCAGCAAAATCTGCAGGACACTGGACAAGTGCAACCGTGCCATGCTGGAAATGAAAAGAGAGTGTGAATCCTGCCGGGAGCTTGAGAGCGTGGGAACACTGACCTTTCATCTGATGCGTCTTGCCTCCCAGATGGACGAATTTCTGGAGAAACCGCGGGATTTTCCGGAAAAAAAGACCGTAATGGATTTTTACTTCACACTGCGGAATTTCCTTACTATATATGATATGGTGGATGATCATTACGTAATCTACAGCAGAATTGCAGAGGACGGCCGCTTTTTTATTAAACTATTCTGTGTGGATCCCTCGGCAAATCTGCAGAAGTGCATCGACAGAAGTAATTCCACTATTTTTTTCTCTGCAACACTTCTGCCAGTCAGCTATTACAAGCGTCTGCTTTCCACGAAAGAGGATAATTACGCAGTCTATGCAAAGAGCACCTTTCAGGAAAACCAGAGACTTCTTGCATTGGGCCGGGATGTGAGCACCAAATATACCCGTCGGAATGAACAGGAGTACCGGAAGATTGCCGACTATATCGCTGCCGTCACCGGGGCGAAGGAGGGAAATTACATGATCTTTTTTCCCTCCTACAAACTGATGCAGGATGTCTATGATATCTTTCTTGAACAGGCGGGAGATGACTGCATGCTGCTTTTACAGCATTCTAATATGAAGGAAGCCCAACGGGAAGAATTTCTAAAGGCCTTTGACAGGAAACAGGAGGGCACCTTAATTGCCTTCTGCGTGATGGGGGGCATTTTCAGTGAGGGAATTGATTTAAAAAAAGACAGTCTGATCGGAGCGGTGATTGTGGGAACCGGGCTGCCCCAGGTAAGCGAGGAACGGAATATTTTGAAAAACTATTATGACAGACAGGGACTGTCCGGGTTTGACTATGCATTCCGCTATCCGGGAATGAATAAAGTACTGCAGGCGGCAGGGCGTGTGATCAGAACCGATGAGGACCGGGGTGTGATTCTGCTTCTTGATGAGCGGTTTCTGGCAGGAGATTATCTTCCCCTTTTTCCCAGAGAGTGGGAAAACAGAAAAATTGTGAGTCTTCCGGAACTAAAGGAGGAACTGTCGAAATTTTGGTCTAAGGAAAATGACAGAGTGCTTGCAACAGAGGAAAAAACCTTGTATAATTCATAAGTGTATGTGCATTTTAAAAGATTAGCAGGCACATGGAAAAGGAGATTATTATGAATCAGAAAAACAAACTGTTAAGAAGTCTGTGCGGCTTTCTGGCAGCCATCATGCTGTTTACCTGCATCGGGGTTCCGGAAACTGCGGAGGCAGCCCAGCTGCCCTATTATATTAAGATTAACAGGCAGCAGAACTGCGTGACCGTTTACGCACTGGATTCAAAAGGAAAATACACAAAGCCGGTGAAATCTATGGCATGTTCTACCGGTGTCAATAAGGCAACACCCCTTGGAACATTTTCCATTCCGGCGAAGTACCGCTGGCATCAGCTGATGGGAGGCGTGTACGGACAGTATTGCAGCCGTATTAACGGTGGCGTTTTATTCCACTCCGTATTTTACAACGGACAGGATCCCAGCAGGCTTGCCTATAATTCATACAACAGACTGGGGCAGGCGGCTTCCCACGGATGCGTCCGCTTAAACTGTGCAGATGCCAAGTGGATCTATGACAACTGTCCGGTGGGAACGAAAGTAACCATTTACGATGCTGCCGATCCGGGACCACTGGGAAAGCCAAATCCGGTTCGTATTGACGTAAACAGTCCATATCGGGGATGGGATCCCACGGACCCGAATCCGAAAAATCCCTGGCAGAAAATGAAACCCACCTTAAAAGGAATTGCAAACAAAACTGTGGAGCGGAGTAATAAGAAAATTAATCTGTTAAAGGGTGTCAGTGCCCGGGATTATCTGGGAAAAGAACTGAAGGTAAAGGTTTCAGGTTCCTACACTCCCAGCAAGACCGGAAAATATAAGATTACCTATTCCGCAACCGATTCCAAAAAACAGAAGACCGAAAAGAGCATATATCTTACGGTTAAGGATACCAAAAAGCCATCCATTTCCCTAAAGAAAAAGACAATTACTTTAAATAACAGCATGTCGAAAAAGGATCTGGTAAATAAGATACGCTCTTATGTGAAAGCCGTGGATTTAGGAAAGAAACTTTCTGCAAGTCACATTTATGTGAAGGCAGATAAACTGTATCAGGCTCTTAAAGAAAAGAAATACGGAACCTATAAGGTATCTGTTTACGCAAAGGATGCAGCAGGGAATAAGTCTGAGGTTCTGACCATTACAGTGAAGTTTGTCAACCCGAATCCGGAACCGGTGACACCTACAGAGCCCACAACCCCGACGGAGCCAACGGAACCCACAACCCCGACGGAGCCAACGGAGCCCACAACCCCGACGGAGCCAACGGTGCCCACAGAATCAACGACCCCGGCGGAGCCGGTGACACCCACAGAGCCCACAACTCCGACGGAGCCGGAGGCTGCAGCTCCCAACGTCTAGACATACTACCGACAGTAATTGGAATTAACACATAAGAAGGAGGACAACCCAATGGGAAATGTACGTCGTGTGTACGTAGAAAAGAAACCGGATTTTGCCGTTAAGGCAAAGGAACTTAAGCATGAGGTGAAGCATTACCTCGGAATCGCCGTGGAGGAGCTTCGGGTGCTGATTCGTTATGATGTGGAAAATGTGTCTGACGAGACCTATCAAAAGGCATTGCAGACCGTATTTTCCGAGCCGCCTGTGGATGATATCTACGAGGAGACCTTTGATGCCCATGGAGGAAAAGTATTTTCCGTGGAATTCCTTCCGGGACAGTTCGACCAGAGAGCAGATTCCGCAGAACAGTGCGTGAAGCTGTTAAATGAGAATGAGGAGCCGGTGATCCGCAGTGCCACTACCTATGTGATCAAGGGTGACATTACAGAAGACGAGCTGGATGCCATCAAAAAATACTGCATTAACCCGGTAGATTCCAGAGAGACCGGACTTACCAAGCCAGATACTCTTGTACAGGAATTTGAGGAGCCGGCAGACGTGGCAGTATTTGACGGATTTATTGATATGAAGGAGGACAAGTTAAAGGAACTCTACGATTCCTTAAATCTTGCCATGACCTTCAAGGATTTCTTACATATTCAGAATTATTTTAAGAATACCGAGAAGCGGAATCCTACTGTGACAGAAATCCGGGTACTGGATACCTATTGGAGTGACCACTGCCGTCATACCACATTCTCCACAGAACTTAAGAATGTGAAGTTTGACGAGGGATACTATAGAGAGCCAATTCAGGAAACCTATGAGGATTACTTAGATACCCATAAGAAGATGTATGAGGGAAGGGATGATAAGTTTGTCTGCCTCATGGATCTGGCACTGCTTGCCATGAAACGTCTGAAAAAAGAAGGAAAGTTAGATGACCAGGAAGAATCTGACGAGATCAATGCATGTTCCATTGTGGTTCCGGTAGAAGTAGATTATGAAGGAGAGGAAATGCCCCCTCGCGATGCTCAGCGGCAATCGCAAACAACGGATGAAGAGAATGCTACGCATTCCGTTGTTCGGGAAGAGTGGTTAGTAAACTTCAAAAACGAAACCCACAACCACCCCACAGAAATCGAGCCCTTCGGTGGCGCTGCCACCTGTCTCGGCGGTGCAATCCGTGATCCGTTATCCGGAAGAACTTATGTCTATCAGGCCATGCGTGTGACGGGAGCTGCAGATCCCACCGCATCCGTAAAGGATACGATTGAAGGAAAGCTTCCTCAGAAGAAGATTGTACGGGAGGCAGCCAGAGGATACAGCTCTTACGGCAACCAGATTGGATTGTCAACCGGGTATGTAAAAGAGGTTTACCATCCGGATTATGTGGCAAAACGTATGGAAATCGGTGCTGTTATGGGTGCTGCGCCCAGACGTGCCGTACAGAGACTGACTTCTGACCCGGGAGATAAGATTATTCTCCTTGGTGGACGTACCGGACGTGACGGAATCGGTGGAGCCACCGGATCCTCAAAAGCTCACAATACCGAGTCCACCTCCGTCTGTGGTGCCGAGGTACAGAAAGGTAATGCACCCACAGAGCGTAAGCTGCAGAGACTGTTCCGCAGAGAGGAAGTCAGCCATATTATTAAGAAGTGTAACGATTTTGGTGCCGGCGGTGTGTCTGTAGCCATCGGAGAGCTGGCAGACGGCCTTCGGGTAGAGCTGGACAAGGTTCCAAAGAAATATGCGGGACTGGACGGAACGGAAATTGCCATATCCGAGTCTCAGGAGCGTATGGCTGTTGTGGTTGCGCCGGAGGATGTAGAGCAGTTTTTAGCCTATGCAAAGGAAGAAAACTTAGAGGCAACGGAGGTTGCAGTAGTAACAGAGGAGCCGAGACTTGTTCTGGTATGGCGCGGAAAGGAAATCGTTAATATTTCCCGTGCATTCTTAGATACCAACGGGGCCCATCAGGAAGCCGATGTGGAAGTGGAGATGCCTGCAGAAGAGGACAACTTCTTCCGGAAAATGGAAATTCCAAAGGTTGCAGAGGCACTGGAGAAGAAGGACAATAAGGCTGCATGGCTTTCCATGCTCTCAGACCTTAACGTCTGCTCCCAGAAGGGGCTGGTGGAGATGTTTGATGGTTCCATCGGCGCAGGAAGTGTTTTCATGCCCTATGGTGGAAAGTATCAGCTGACCGAGACCCAGAGCATGGTGGCAAAGCTTCCGGTGCAGAAGGGAAAATGCGACACCGTAACCATGATGTCCTATGGATTTGATCCCTATCTGTCCTCCTGGAGCCCATACCACGGTTCCGTTTATGCGGTACTGGAGTCCCTTTCCCGTATCGTGACTGCCGGTGGAGATTACAAGAAAGTAAGATTCACCTTCCAGGAGTATTTCCGCAGAATGAACGAGGATCCGAAGCGCTGGAGCCAGCCTTTTGCAGCACTGCTGGGAGCATACAGTGCACAGATTGGATTCGGCCTTCCCTCCATCGGAGGAAAAGATTCCATGTCCGGATCCTTTAACGAGATTGATGTTCCGCCGACACTGGTATCCTTTGCAGTGGATGTGGCAAAAGAAAAAGACATCATCACACCGGAGCTTAAAGCGGCAGGAGATAAGCTGGTACTCTTTACCATTGAGAAAGACCAGTATGATCTGCCGGTCTATGATAAAGTCATGAAGCTCTATGACAGCGTACATGAACTGATTCAGAAAGGTGCCATTATCTCAGCCTATGCATTGGATGGCAAGGGTCTGGCAGCTGCAGTCAGCAAGATGGCATTCGGTAACAAGCTGGGGGTTTCCATTGCGGATACCGTAACTGCTGAAACCCTGTTTGCACCGGGCTTTGGAAACATTGTGGCAGAAGTAAAGAATGAGTTTCTTCCTATTATAGAGGAAGCCGGCGGCGTTGTTGTGGGTGCAGTTAACGATAAGAAAGAGTTCGTTTACCAGGATATGGCTCTTTCCATGGAGGAGGCACTGGCAGCATGGACCGGCACCTTAGAGCGGGTATTCCCCACCCGGGCAACAGAGGATAAAGAAATCGTAAAGACAGATGTATATGATACCAAAAACATCTACATCTGCAAAAATAAAGTGGCAAAGCCAACCGTATTCATTCCGGTATTTCCGGGAACCAACTGTGAATACGACAGTGCAAGGGCTTTTGAGAGAGCCGGAGCCAACACCATCGTAAAGGTGTTCAAGAACTTAAGTGCAGAAGATATCAGAGATTCCGTTGACGAGTTCGTGAAGGCCATCAACCAGTCCCAGATTATCATGTTCCCGGGCGGCTTCTCCGCAGGAGATGAGCCGGAGGGCTCCGCAAAGTTCTTCGCCACCGCCTTCCGGAACGAGAAGATGACCGAGGCAGTGAACAAGCTTCTCTCTGAGCGCGATGGACTGGCACTTGGTATCTGTAACGGATTCCAGGCGCTGATCAAACTGGGACTTGTTCCCTACGGACAGATTCAGGCGCAGACAGAGGATTCCCCGACATTGACCTACAATACCATCAACCGCCACATCAGCAAGATGGTATATACCAAAGTGGTCACCAACAAATCTCCATGGCTGCAGAAAGCAGAGCTGGGAAAAACCTACTGCAATCCGGCATCCCACGGCGAGGGACGTTTCGTAGCACCGAAGGAATGGCTGGACAAGCTTTTTGCCAACGGACAGGTGGCTACCCAGTATGTGAACGAGGCCGGCGAGCCCACCATGGATGAAGAGTGGAATGTCAACGGTTCCTACATGGCAATCGAGGGAATCACCAGTCCGGACGGAAGAGTCCTGGGAAAAATGGCCCACAGCGAGCGCCGCGGCGAGGCAGTAGCCATGAATATTTACGGAGAGCAGGACATGAAGATTTTCGAATCGGGAGTTGCGTATTTTAAATAAAATGATTAAATTTTGATTGCGAAGATACTCGTTGGCGAGTGTCTTCGCAATCAGACTAAGGAGAATGCGTTATAGTGGGGGAGGATGAATTTTACGACAGATGAATGGATCATTAAAATTCCAAATCGTTTGAATGTATCTATGCAGTCTTATAATATTTTAGCAAATTTGCAGCATACTATATTGGAGACTGACGAAAGAAAAATTATCTTAGATTTCTCAAATACAGTATATGTCAGTGCTCTATATATGGCTTTTTTGGGGAGTCTAGAGGTTTTATGCAGAAAGAAAAATCAAAAACTTGTATATCGATTAAGAAAAGATACAGAATTGTATCATTATTTTCAAAGTTCAGGTCTATATGAATTTATGCGTCCACGGGAATCTTTTGTTGACAAAAATGCCATTCCTTTTTCACTGATAAATATGGAAGAAGATTCTATTATGTCTTATATTAATAGAATTTTAGATCTGGCACCTGTCACACTTAATCCGGAAGCCAGAGCCTTTTTATTTACCAATATCTATGAGATTTTTTCAAATTCATCGGAACATTCTGAGTCAGATTGCGGGGTGTTTGCGTGTGGACATTGGATGCAGAGAAAAAAGAAACTTGCATTTTCTGTATATGATATGGGAATAGGAATTCCCGGTGCGATTAGAAAATACAAAGATGCATCCATGAGTTCGGAAGATGCCTTGAGATGGGCGTTAAAAACGGGAAATTCAACGAAGCAGTTGAATGATGGAGTTCCAAGAGGAATTGGACTCCCCAATATATTGGATTTTATCAACCTGAATAAGGGAGCCCTTTATGTATTGAGTAATGACATATTTTATTCTTATGAGAATGGGAAGGAACATTTTGAAACATTTAAATATAGTATTAGAGGTACGATGATTAGTCTGATTATTATATCAGACGATGAATATATATATGAATTAAAGGAGGAATTGCAATGTTGATTCGAATATGCTCTTTTTCAAAAGAGGGTGCTTCCAAAACGAAAGGACTGGTATTAAAAGAAAAGTTAGAAAAGGGTATCATACAACACGAAAGCATTACAGTGGATTTTACGGGAGTTGATTGTTATGCTTCTCCTTTCTTTAATAATAGTTTTGCCGCGCTGGCACTAAAATACGGTTTCGAAGTTATAGAAAAAATAAAATTGGAGAATTTATCATTTGTTGGACAGGAAACATATCAGACTTCGATGGACAATGCAAAAATGTTGTTATCACGTCCGGATTTTGTAAATCAGATGAATCTAATTATTCAAGAACCTCCTAAGGATACGGAGGGATAAAGATGAGTACCTCTTTAAAAGATATTAGAACATATATTCCAATGGATAATACAACCCGATTTTGCCTGGATACAAATGTTTTGTATTGGTATACGTACCCAAGATATATGGAGCAGGAGCATGCCGGGACAATGCATCGGGCACAATATTATTATGATTTTGTTGACCGGCTGGTAGCTAATGGGAATCCTTTGTTTACGACACGATATAATATCACTGAATTGATAAATATAATTGAAAAACATGAGTATGATATTTTTTGTGCGTTAAATCGAGATGCAGATTATAGTAAAAAGGATTTCAGGAGAATGGAAGACCAAAGAGAAGGATTAAAGAGAGTATTGAAAACTACTTTGTCGAATGTTAACAACATATGTAATACGTTGGATTTCAGCTTTACCAAGGAAATCCTGGATAATTGTATAGATACTTTAACAGAGCATAGGTGTGATGTATTTGATTTTGCTATCTTATCTTATTGCAAAGAAAACAATTTTTTGAATATCATAACCGATGATAATGATTTTACATCAATAGATGGAATTAAGATATATACAGCAAATGAGGTGTCTCTGAATCAATAAATTGTTTCAAAAGTGAAAAAAACTTTAACTCCTTAAGAAAATATTAAAGAATTTTTTCAATAAAATGCAATTTTGGTGTTGCAAAGCAACAACACTTGGTGTATTATGTTTCACGTAGAGTAGTTAAAGTAGTACTATATATAGTACGAGTAGAGGTTAGCTGCTATTGATGCTTTGGAAAACTGGTATCGGGAGACCGGTCCCAGATAGCCTTACAATTACAGATACATATAGAAGTTGAGAACTGCCGTGAATTTAGCTTGCTGATATAACTGGACAATCAACGTTGAATTCACACTCTACACGACGAGCGGTAAGCTTAAGCTTCGGTCATTTATGATTTATGTGTCTGCAGACAATATCGGTGTCTGGCTTATGAGAATGACGGAATACATCGGTGGAGGCAATTAGTGACAGCATGGAATCCGAAGAACTGTCCGCAGCAGTTTGGAAGAGAAGATGAGGAAACTTAAACGTGTGGGCGAAACAATGAGTATGAGATAGGGACTGATCAAGAAAGAAAGAGAGGAAAAAACATGAAATCAAGCAAAAAGGCATTAGCTTTTGCTCTTGCAGCTGCAATGGTTGTAACAGCAGTTCCTGTTACACCTGCTGAGGCTGCTTCAGCACCAAAGCTGAGCGCAAAATCAGTGACTGTTGCTGCTGGTACTGCTAAGAAGCAGTCCAAGACAATTAAAGTCACAACACCTTCTACATGGAAGAGTGTAAAAGTAAGTGCTAAGTCTAGTGCGACTGGTACTGCTAAGGTTAGCGTTTCCGGAAAGACAGTAAAAGTTACAGCTGTTAAGAAGGGAACTGCAAAAGTTACGGTTACAGTAACTGCTAAGAAGTCTGGTAAGAAGGTTTCTAAGAAGCTTACTGCTACAGCTAAGGTTGTAAATGCAGGACTTAAGGTTACAGCTCCTACAGAAGTAGTTGTTGGATCTGAGACAAAGCTTACAACAAAGGTTTGCCCAAGCGCAGCAAAGACAACATTCAAGTCCAGCGATGATACAATTGCTACTGTTGATGAGAATGGTACTGTAAAGGCTGTAAAGGCTGGTGATGTTACAATCACTACTACAACAGATTACGGTAAGAGTGTTGAGTCTAAGATTGTTGTTAAGAAAGCAATCTTAAAGGATGTAAAGCAGACAGAGACTAACAAGCTTGAAGCTACTATTGAAGGAGATACATCTTCTTTAAAAGCTAATGATTTCGTTATTACTAATACATATTCAAAGGCTAATTTTGCTGTTAAGAGCGTAACTGTTGATTCTACAGATAAGACAAAGATTACCATCGAGACATTCGTAGCAATGACTGATGGTAAGGATTATACAGTAACATTTGATGGAACAACAAAGACAATCACTGCTACAGATGGTAAGGTTACAGCAATTGCAATTACACCTGCTACTGTTACTGTTCCAACTCCAGTTGTTGAAGCTGGTAAGACAAACCCAAATACAATCGTTATCACATATACAGATGCTAACGGTGTAGTTATTTCTACCACAGACGCAGGTCAGAAGAATGCTCCATCTGGATTTACATATGTAGATGTTGATGTTGATACTACTAATGTTGGATATGTAACTTCTGGCGTTTTAACTCTTTACAAGGCTGGTAGCGTTGCAAAAGTTAAAGTTGTTGCTCATACAGGAAAGTATGATGCTTCTGCTCAGGAAGTTGGTAACCTTACAGCTGAAGCAACTATCACAGGTGTTGATGCAACTGCTGTTACAACTTCTGGTTGGAATGTGAAATTTGGTAAGGCTTCTGATACTGCTACCGAGTTTAAGAACGTAAAAGAAACACAGGTTGCTGCTAAAGATACTGATGCTGTTGCATATATCCAGAGAGCTACATCTGACGGTAAGACTGCCGATGCAGCAGATTATAAGTTTGAGAGCTCAGATGTTGATGTTATGACAGTAGGAACACCTTATACTTCTAAGGGTGCTACAGCTGTTGCAATTAATCCATACAAAGCTGGTAGTGCTTATATTATTGTAAAGGATTCAAAGGGTAACGTTGTTACAACACTTCCTGTAACAATTGGTGCTGAAAGAAAAGCTGCTACATTAACACTTGACAAGAATTCATTTACACTTTCTAGTGCTGATGGAATTGATGCAACTGCAACTGTTAAGGCAACTGTTAAAGATCAGTATGGTGCAGATGTTACGGTTAGTAAGCTGTCTTATAAGTTAGCTTCACAGCCAGATAGTGCATACCAGGATGTTCTTTCTAATAAGATCACTATTGCTAAGCCAGCATTAAAGGATGATAAGGATACTTCTTATACTTATATTGTTAAGTATGGTGATCTTAAGACAACATTTGTTATTACTGTAAGAAAAGCTGAGGCTACTTCTTCAACATATGCTTTAGAGTTAAGTGCAGATTCTGTTGATGCCATTGTTAAGTCTGATGCAACAGCAGACACGACAATCACAGCTAAGGTTTGCGGATATGACAAGAATGGTGTTAAAGTTGAAGATGGTGTAAACGGTGCAACATTTGCACTTACCAAAGATGGTAAGGAAGCAAAGGATGCAGCTGATAGCAGCACATCATCAACTATTAAAGTTAATGATATCGCTTCTGGAAAGCAGATGGGTGTTGGTACATATCTTGTAACTGCTAAGGTTGGTGACAAGACATTTACTAAGACATTCGAAGTAAAGAATAGTCAGCCAGTTGCTACAGCATCTCTTAAAGAGACAGAAGTAACTTCTGGTACTGCTTTAAAGTCTATCCTTAAAGTTGTTTACAATGGTAATGAGCTTAAGGATGCTGAGTATTCAGTAGAGGGTGATCCAGTAATTACTACAACAAAGAACTTTGATAAGATTACAGTTGTTATCTCTGTTGGATCTAATAAGGTTAAGCAGGAAATTACATTAGGAAAGACTGTTGTTGTAAAATAATATACAATTATTAGTTTTACCTAAAAAATGAAATTATGGGCAGTGTTTCATGATCATTTAGATTATGAAACACTGCTTATTTTATATCTATAAAAAATAGAAAATTCTCTAATACTTTGATTGGAACCAATCCATTAATCAATTCTATATTTGTATTCTGCACCCAAATACAGTAAGCGCATAGTTTCGGGGTGTTCCCCCGAAAAAACAGGCATCCTCGCTAGGGATGCCAGGCATGCGAGTATTTTACTCTAATTATTTACAAGTTTCCTGTGCCAGCTTGCTCCAGGGTGCCAGCTGCTCTAATTCAT
>JALEZW010000071.1 GCA_022772675.1 Agathobacter sp.
TCAAAAGGTATTTTGCCCCTCATTTGATACACGAATTGCTCCGTTGCTACGCAACTCCCGCAATTCTACACACATTCGGAATCCGTTGATTTTCCAAGGAAAATCACTACTTCCTCATGTGTGTGCGGGTCAACAAGTCAGAGCTCTTATCCTGCAAGCAGGAACGAGTTCTGACCTTTTGACCCTTGTATCATATCATTACTTTATGTAAAGTTTTTATCTGCCATTACATGTAGTTTTAATTACTATATCATACCTATATTAGCATTCTTTTTCTTTTTTGAAAAGAGGTAACCTGATTATTTTATATATTTTTTATGACTTCCCTGTTGTCCACAGGTTTTGTACCCTGCTATTTTGAAACCTGATATCACACTATAAGGTAAAAAAATGCGTCACCAAATCCACCAGTGCTCCAAAATCATTCCTTCCCATCAGTTCCCTTGCCGAATGCATGGCAAGTAGCGGAATGCCGATATCTACCGTTTTTACCGGGATCAAAGTAGAAGCCACGGCTCCAAGGGTTCCACCGCCCCGGACATCGGAGCGGTTTACAAACCGCTGGTATGCAATATTATGTTCCTCACAGATCTGACAGACAATGGCCACTGCCTCTGCATCTGTTGCATAGGACTGGGAACATGCCTCCTTGATACAGAATCCTTTCCCCAGCACCGGATGATTGGTGATATCCATCTTTTCCTTATGATTGGGGTGCAGTGCATGGGCCACATCCACGGAAAGAAGCATAGCTGAATAAAGAGCCCGTTCCGTTTCCTCCATACTACAGTCCAGAAGCCCGTAAATCCGCTTTACCATGTCATGCAGCAGTATAGATGCCGCCCCCTGCTTACTGGTATTTCCAATTTCCTCATGATCAAAAAGGGCAATCAGATTCACTCCATCTCTCCGCTCCGCCTCCATAATGGAAATCAAAAGTGCAGCAACCGATGTCTGATTGTCCAGTCTCGGTGAAGAGAGCATGGTTTCCTGTACACCCACAAAAGCCGGTTCCTCCACACAATAGGTATTCAACTCAAAATCCAGAATATCCTTCTTATCAACCTGTAATTCATCCGCCAGAAAATTCAAAAAATACTCCGTATCCTTTTGTTCTTCTGAAAGCATATCTGCAATAGGCATCAGATCCACCTGATTGTGAATCTCCACTCCCTTATTGACATCCCGGTTCATATGGATGGCAAGATTCGGAATGATAAGGACCGGTCTCTTGGACTGATACAGCACCGTCCTGGGATGAAATACATCCCCGCTTCGCAAAACCACACGACCTGCTACCCCCAGTGGACGATCAAACCAGGTATTTAAAACCGGTCCCCCGTATACTTCCACATTTACCTGGGCATATCCCTCTGTCTGAAAATCTGCATTGGGTTTGATCCTAAGATACGGATAGTCCGTGTGTGCTGCTGCCAAGCGAAGCATCCCATCGGAAGAAAACTTTTCCCCCACGGTAAAGGCAAACAGTGCCGTGCCATGGTGATTCATGACGTATTTTTTCCCTTTTTCCAGTTTCCACGGCTGGTCATAGGAAAGAGAAAGAAAGCCCGCATCCTTTAATTTCCGTTCTGCAAACGCCACACTGTGAAAGGGAGAAATTCCCTCCTTTAACTGTTCTATTAAAAATTGTTCACTCATGATTACAATATCTCCTTTGTCAATTGTTCATTCTGAAACTATCCCCCATCATCCCCTTTTCACTTACAAAACTGAGCCCAGGAAGGCAATGCAATGGAAACGGACATACATTCCGGGAAGATTTCTTTTATTTATATTAGCACAAACTGGGCAATTCGTGTTAAAATGTAACTATATTTTTTGTGTATGTATTCCATAAGGAGATTCCCATGCTGGCACTTAAGCTTACCGATAATAAAGATTTTATGAACAAATTTTTAAGAAGTGATATTTTTGACCATTTTCTGCTTCAGGAGGGTTCGATTGTTACCGCCTCCACCTATGTCATTGACGGCCGGATCACAGAGAATTTTTACAGCAGTGAGGAAATGGAGGAACTGGGCATTAGCGGATACGCTTTCCTTCCCTTTTCCATGCAGCGGAGTCATCTCTTTGACCTGATCAAGGGAAAACGCACCCCCGCTTCCTTTCAGTTTGTACTGATGCTTTCTCCTGAAAATCTGGCAAAAACCCTGCAAAGTATTCACTCCCCCTTTACTGAATCGGATATTTCCAGTGTCTGCCTGAACATCCGGTTCCAGAACGGGATGCTGACTTTGACAACCGGCATCTCCTACCGGATTTTCTCGCCGGATAAATCCCTGGATCATGAGTGGGACCGACTTGTCAGACAATTTCTCTTAAAACATGACATTGCCTATGAGGAGCTGTAAAATTTACCAAGATTTTTCTTTACTTTTTAAAGATGTTATGCTATTCTTAACATAGTTGCAAGGCAACATTATTATTTTGGAGGTACTTTCGATGAACAAAGGTACAGTAAAGTGGTTCAACAACCAGAAGGGTTACGGATTCATCACTGCAGAAGATGGTCATGATGTATTCGTACATTACTCCGGACTGAACATGGAGGGCTTTAAGTCTCTCGAGGAGGGTGCAGCAGTTGAGTTCGATATCACTGATGGCGCTAAGGGTCCACAGGCAGTTAACGTTACCGTTGTAAAATAATTGCCATTAATCTAGTTTCTATGTACCTTTTTCTTTTTAGAATAAGATATTGGATACAACGATTGAAAAAAGGAATGCTGCATTGCAGCATTCCTTTTTTTGTTGAAATTACTTAAACATCTTCCCCATACATGCGAAAAACCGCTCGTTTCACTCGCTCTCCGCTGCTATTGTCCAAATCCGTTTGTTCAGTCCACCAGAAACTTTTTATTCGGTGTAGTTTCCGAAAGCCTGCTTAATACTGTCATAATGCAGGAAAATTCCTTTATCTGCCAGTTCTTTAATCTCCTCCGCTGTTGCAAAGCGAAATCCGTCTGTTTCTTCCTCCTGTAAATGAATATCGCTCTCGTTAACATCCATCACATAACGGTAAACATCCACAAAGTAATTATCGCCCTCTCCCGGATTTTCCCTGTGATAGGTAAACAGAAATCCTCCCTCTGCATTTGACACATCAAGTCCTGTCTCTTCCTTTACTTCCCTTAGGACAGCCTCCTCCGATTCCTCTCCTGCCTGGGCTGCTCCTCCGGATACTTCCCACCAGCCCGGTGCCCAGGCTTTTGTCTTGACACGCTTTGTAATTAAGAAACGTCCATCCGGCCGCATGATCACCCCCAGCACCGTCAGATGATACTCATCATCTGCAAGGTTAAAATGATTCCGTTCCATGGTCCGTCCGGTTCTTACTTTGTTTTTATCATAAATATCCCAAAGTTCCATCTGTTTTCCTCCATAATTTCATCCTGCTCATAACCACATTCTAAAAAAGTCCGCAGTCATTATAATTGTTTTCTTATCAATTTTCAAGTAACTTTTATGCGGTCCCGTTATGCAGCATCCACGGATAAATCAAAAATACCGCAAACCCGATTCCTGCGGAGCAGACACTTGTAATAAGCAGTGCCACTGTCACTCCGCCAAGCAGGTATCCTGCCACCATGAAAACTGTCAGCACCAGAATCATAAATAATCTTAAGAACATCTGTATCATACTTTTCACCACATCCATGGAAGAAGCCGGTACCAGATATTCTAACAGCACCCCGATTCCGGAGAGCATAAAGTCCACTACAAGAAATGTGATGTACCAAAGCAGCATCAGCCCGACATTTTCCTGCAGGATAAAAACGGATACCACCATTCCCGGAAGCAGGTCCACTCCACAGCTGCAGGTACCTGCAAGCATTGCAAAAAATACCTTTTTATATGGATTATCCGGTACTAAAAACAACCAGTTACGGGCAGTCTCCTGTCCAATGGGATTTCCAAAATTCCGGAAAAACAAAATGGCAAGTATCATACAGCCGGTGAACATAAAACTATGGGTTTCAAATACCTTTACCGAAAAAACGGAAAGCGCTGCACAGCTTAGCAGGTAAAATAACATCGTATTGGTCAGAAAACCAAATTTTGCCATTCTCTGTCTTACAAATACTTCCTTTGTAAAAAATACCGATGCACCGGAGCCTCCGAAGTTTCCGGTTCTTTTTAAATGTTTCGAGCGTTCCTTAACAGAAACGGACCGCCCCTCCTTTGCAGCCGCCTGAATCTCCGCCATTTTTCCGGCGGTGGAGAGCGCATCTTCGTAAAAATCTGCCTTAATATGCCAGATTAGATAGATGAATACGGCAACACAAACCAGCAGCAAAAACAGATAGATGAGGGATAAAACAGGCTCTCCATCCACCGCACTCATGATCATTCCCTTGTACCAGCCAATGACCGGAATATACCTTGACCATCCGCCTCCAAGAGTCAGTTCCACGGTTTTAAACAGGTCCCGTCCTGTGCTTAGGAATACGATCACAATTATCCCAATCAATGCTGCCGCTGCCGTCCAGATAAAGGGGATCACGTACTGTTTTAATCTCTCATGGGTGGAACAGACCGTATAGGTCAAAACCACCATCAGACGCTGGAAAATAATAAGCAGGATCCAGCCCGCTGAGATTGCAAGCACCGCCGGTATTCCCAGCCCCAGATTCACCATGAGATTCGGAATCTGAAACACCATATACACAGAAGCCGCAAGGGCTGCAACCATCTGAAAGCTCAGCCGGAACATGAGCACCGACTGGGGCTTCATGGGTGCCGTAAAGAGCAGATTCACATCCGCCATCATAAAAATATCCGTTCCGTTTTTCGAGCCCGTATACATTCCCCAGAGCAGAATTGCTAGAAATACCAGTGCCACCACACCCTCGATACAGGTTTTGACCAGTGCTGCATCCTCCGGTGACATATGTTCCTCCTGACCCTGCTCATCCTCTTTAAAATCTCCATTTTCATCTGTTATTGCCTCAGTGGAAACTTCCGTAGAATTCTGTTCCACCACAGAACCTACAATTCCTCCCACCAGCCCGAATATGACACCGAATCCAACGCAGGCGAGAATCACAATCAGAAAGGTACTGCGAAACATTTTCTTAATGGTATTAAGGAATGTATGCAGAGCATAATAACCCCATAATTTCATTGGTTACACCCCGCTTTCCGGAACTGTGCCTTCTGTGATCTCAAAAAAGATATCTTCCAGACTCTTTGTTCCCTGCTGTGCATTTTTTTCCACCACCGCTGCCACACGTCCCTGTTTCATGATATAAGTGGTATCCCAGAGTTCCTCTATACTGTCGATCATATGGGTACTGACCACTACCACACAGCCTTTGTCCCGCAGTTCCTGAAACAACAGCTTTAACTCCTTAATGGCATGGGGATCCAGACCAATCATGGGCTCATCAAAAAGAACCAGTTTGGGCTGCGGCAGCAGGCCACAGCAGATAGACAGCTTCTGCTGCATTCCCTTTGACAGTTCATCTCCGAATTTCTTTCGTTTATCGGCAAGGTCAAACCGTTCCAGCAGGGAATCCTTATAAGCCTGATAGTCCTTTAACTTATAAGCTCTGGCAATAAATTCCAGGTGCTCATCCACCGTCAGATTCGGATAAAGGGATGGAATCTCCGGCACATAGCCCATTATTTTCTTCGCTTCCACCGATTTATTGTCCAGACCATCTACCCGTACCTGTCCCTGATATTTCAAGAAGCCCATAATGCACTTGATGATGGTACTCTTTCCCGCTCCATTTGGTCCCAGCAGAATTCCAATCTGTCCATCCGGAATCACGAAATTAATGTCATCATTTGCCAACACCTTATGGTACTTTTTCGTTACATGCATAACTTCCAACATAACTGATTATCTCCTCTTCCCTTTATTTGTAATCTGCATTTTCCATTATACATAAACACTGTCATTTCTTCTATTCCTGCTTCCTTAATTTTCCTTAAGTAAACCTTAAAATCCCTTTTATTGGGTTCTGATCACATCATCCAGCACATAATGAAAGGTCGGTGCCGAGCTCCTCTCATTTTCCCTGTATCCATCCTTAAGGTCAATGGTATCGGATGCATCGGAGGGATCTCTTCCTGTATAATTTCCCTGAAAAACCAAAACCCTGTTCCTTTTAAACTCCCCAATCAGTTTTTCCACTGTCTCCTCCGTTCCTTTAGCCACGGTAAACTCATTGATTTCCAGCATCTGTACCCAGTCATCTTCAATTCCGGCTCCTGCATCATTGCCGTTAATATTCCCCCGGACGCAGTCCTCAATATCCTTATCGGAAAGCACCGCTTTCACCGCCTGCATCATATAGGGCTCCCAATTAATCCTGCAGCCTGTAAGATATGTGGTGGGCGCAAGGTCTCTCATACTTTCATTATAGCTGACATAGAATACATTTTCTCCACGCTTTGTCTCCTCACATGCCACCGCCGGTCCTGCCGTGTCGGAATGCTGGGAAATGATCACACAGCCCTCACTGATCAGTTCCTCCGCACACTTTTTTTCCAGATGGTAATCCCCCCAGGTATTGGTATATTTAACTGTCATGACTGCCTGGGGCACAATGGAACGGATTCCCAGAAAAAAGGCGGTATAGCCGGAGATAACCTCCGCATAGGGATAGGCTCCCACATATCCGACCTTTGCCTGATCCTCCGTAATCTTTTTTCCCTCTATCAGTTCCTTAAGCTTCATGCCTGCAACCACACCGGAAATGTATCTTCCCTCATAGATACTTCCCATAAAGGTATGGTAATTCCCTGATTTCGGCTCCTGGTTTGCATTACTGCAGGTTGCCTGACAGAACTGAATCTCAGGATGCTTTTGGGCAAATTCTTTTGTCTTTTCTCCATATCCGTAGCTGGATGTAAAAATAATATCACATTTCTCTTCCGCCAGCTCCTCCAGTGCTCCTTCTACCTGCTCCTCCGGCACATTGAACTTGGATATCGTTTTGACACGTCCGTCAAATTCTTTTTCTATGTCATCCGCTGCTTTCACAAAATTGTTGGTATAGCCGGTACTTGTATCCCCCACATAGACAAACCCCGCCGTGATGGTTTTCTCCTGTTTATGCCCAATAGCGAAATAGTTCAGGGCAAACACAACTGTAATCACAAGAACGGCACTTAAAACAGTCATTATACAAATTCGTTTTCTCTCAGTCATCATGAATGCCCCCTATCAATCCATTTCTCTGGAACTGCAGTCTTCTATATCACCGTCCTCCGCAGGATAAAGCTTTTCCACATCTATCGTCCCGTCACTTATAAGTTCCAGCAGGATATCCACAAGCTTTGGATCAAACTGGGTTCCTCTTCCTTTTTTCAGTTCTTCCAGTACATGTCCCATATCCAGTTTCTTTCGGTATACACGGTTAGCCGTCATGGCATCAAAGGCATCTGCGATTCCTATAATTCTCGCATTTAACGGAATTTCTTCTCCCTTTAAGCCATTCACATAACCTCTTCCGTCATACCTCTCATGGTGATAAAGTGCCCCATCTGCCACATGGTCGATGAGGGTGAAATTCCTTAGGATTTCCGCGCCGATTTTTACATGGCACTTCATAATATCGTATTCCTCATCCGTAAGCTTTCCCGGCTTATTTAACACCCGGTCCGGAATACCAATCTTGCCAATATCATGGAGCATGGCAATCTTACGAAGCTCCTCACATTGTTCCTCGCTGTATCCCAGCTTCTCCGCAATCAGAACCGAGTAATCCGAAACCCTGAGGGAATGTTTACTGGTATTTTCATCCTTGGCATCCACAGCCTGTGCAATGGTAAGAATGGACTCATTTCCCATCTGCAGCTGCTTTTTGGTCCACTCCAGCTCCATTTTCTGCATGCGGAGAGTCTTTTGCATCTGCGTCCGGAAGAAAAACCACGTCAGAAATGCAATCACTGCTGCCGCAACAAGCCCGGCATAGAGCCGGAACCACCAGTTATCATAGATTCCCTTTTCCTTTACAATTCTGTAAGTATTTTCCACTATCATCCCGTCCGTCCGGCTGTCAAGAACAGCAAAATGAAGGGTATATTCCCCGGAAGGCATATTCGTGTATACAAGGGTTGACATTTTACTCTGGGGCATGATCTTTGCGCTCTGGTCCACCCCTTCCAGATAAATCCGAATTTCGGGATCATTCACGGAATAATTTACGATTTCAGGGTTTATTTCAATCTCCGCTGCCTCTCTCCCAATCCGGATAGGTTCCCCTTTTTCCACAGGCATAGACTTCCCGTCCACAATAATCTCCTGCAGCAGCATACGGTAGGAACGCTCCGTAATATCATACTGATTCAGGTTAAAACAGACTGCACCTCTGTCTCCGGACAAATACAGGTTATCCTTCTCATCCAGATAATTCCATGAATTTGGCGTAAGCCCCATACGAAGTCCTTTCCCGGAATCCAAAAGCTCATACCTTACATTTTCTCCCTGTAAAAGGGCAGCTTTATCCACAATATAAATTCCGGCTGACCCCAGTACGAAAAGCTTTCCACCGGGGCCCTCCACAACATCAAAATTGTTATAGTAAGGAAATTGATTCAAAAACCGAATTTTCCCGTTTTTCTCCATATAACAAAGTCCATTTCCGGTTACGATAAAATATCCCTTTCCGGAGGATTCCGGCACGATTCTTAAAATGATATCCGAACTTAACCCCTCCTCCTGCCGAAGGGTCTTTACAACCCTGCCATCCTCAATTACGGCAATTCCGTTTCCGTCTGTTCCCGCAAAAAACCTGCCATCTTTATCCTCACACATGGATAATACTTTCGGATTGGTCAGCCCCTCCGTGTAACCGATGGTATCCACCACTTTTCCGTCTTTTATAAAGGTGAGACCCGAATCCCCGGCGATAACTACTGTTTTATCTTTAAGTTCAATGGCGGAACGGAATTTTTCACCCAGAGCCCCCTCTGCACTGCTGTATGTTTTAATCTTTCCCTTCTCTGACACCCGCCAGATTCCGCTGTCCGAAGTACAGATCCATAAAGCATCCTCCGAATCTGTAAGAAAGCAGCGGATTCTAACTCCTGCAAGCTTCTTAGAAAGAGCTTCCGATTTCTTTTTTCCTGTTTCCGCATCTAAAACATCCAGTCCGCTGTCTGTCCCGAAATACAGGCATCCTTTCCATTCTGTCACAGCATTTACCACCTGCTCTGACAGATTTGCCCGCCCGTAAAGCTCCGTAAAAACAGACGGACAGAGCCGGAGGAGTCCCAGTCTTGAGGATGTAAACCATAAATTTCCCTGATAATCCACCAGCATCCTTTCAATGGAACTGTTGTATTTTCCGCAGTCAAGTATCCTAAAGTCCTTTTCCCTATTGAAATATCCAATTCCGTTTTCCGCACAGATAAATATATTTTCTTCCTCTACAAAATTAATGGAATTAATCCCCACAAGATTTCCACAGGATACTTCGTCTGTCTTGTGTAACTGCTGCTCTGATACCTCATATATTTCTATCTGTCCCGAAGTGGTACCCACATATAATCTGCCCTCCTCATCAAAGGCGCAGCAGTTATAAGCGGCTCCTTCCGTTTTCAGTGTCCTGTGTCCTGTCACCTTTGTGCCGTGAATCAGGTACAGTTCCCCCTCATTGGTGACCACTGCGGCATTTGCATCTGCATCGGTACAGACACAATCCGCATAAACAATCTCGTGAAGGGTCTCGCACACCTGCAGCCCCCGGGAAAGTGACATGACGACCATGCTGTCCGTAGTTCCCACATAATAGTCCCCCTCCGAGCTTTCCGCAATACAGCGGACAGAATTCGAGGGAAGTCCGTTCTGCCTGTCCACTACATTGGAAATTTTCTGGTCAATACAGATGGACAATCCATTGTCATTGGTTCCAATCCAGAGTCTGCCGGCCTCATCTGTGTATAAACAATTCACGGACTTAACAGAATCATATGTATTCATCCACTGAAAGGTATTTCCGGTATAGCGGTACAGACCTCCATAATTTCCAATCCATAGAACCCCATCCTTTGTCTGGGCTATGGTATTTGCCTCCCCGCTAGGCAGACCATTATCCCCGTTATAGATGGTCTGCACGTAGTTCCTTAAATCATCCCCTGTTTTTCCGTCAGCCCTCTTTGCCTCTGCTGCATTTACCGGCTGGCAGACCATAAGCAGGATAAGAACCACCGCCATAGTCCCTGCAGTAAGCGGACCGGCATTTCCTTTTTTCTTTCTTTTCCGGTTTTTGAAACAGAGTGCCGCAAATAGAAGCAGCATCGTAAGAACCTTATCCACAAATTCCAGATAAAACTGCCCGATCACATTGCTGATAAGCCGGTTCCATCCCATTGTCTGCAGCCACTCTGACATACCATCCCCCCAGATATTTCCAATTGCTCCGCCTGAAAGGATATAATTAAGGGGAGTAGAGATAAGGACAGCCAGAAATGTCACAAGAAAGGCTGTGGACAACGTACCGAACAATGTTTTAAAGAAGCCACGCCTTGCACAAATGCCAGCTGTAATGCCAACCATAATATTTGTCAGTGCATAAAATACCGCTGTCCGGGAATGTATACTGTAGATAAAATTGACCGCTGAGCCAACCACCGCGCCACTGAAGGGTCCGAAGAGATATGCCGCAAACACCGTACCCACAGAATCCAGCCAGAGCGGCAGGGCTAAGGTATCTGCCAGTAATTTTCCTGTATAATTGAGAGAGATGCATGCTGCGGTAAGGAAACAAATTTCATAGTTTTTCTTTATTTTCATACTATGTACCCCATTATTTGTTTTCATTGGTTACGTATCTATATAATTTTATCAAATGTGACGGTATTTTACAACTATGCAAACGAACCCCATGTTTCCTACCTCCTAAAATCCTTGCTTGAATGGGAAATGCGGGCAGAATTTCCTATTATAGATAATAAAATCCGCTGTACCAATGAATATCATTAGTATAGCGGATTTTTATGAAAATTAGAATTACGTTTCTATTCCTGCTCCGGCTTCTCTTCCCTGTGCATGGAGAAGGTCTCCAGATGATAGTTCTTTAAGTTCTCCAGAATCTCTCTGTCATCTGCTTTGTCTAACAGATCATCCCGGAACTTCTTGGTAACAACCATATCATTAAAGGAACTTGGCCCGCCGACACAGCCGCCCTCACAGGCCATACCTTCGATGAAGTCATCCGGAAGTTTTCCTGCCTTCATGAGCATTAAGAACTTGCGGCACTCTGCGGCACCGTTTGCCTTACATACCTTTGGCTCGATTCCTGCTTCCATCTCCTTCATGCTCTGAAGAACTGCTGCCGTAACTCCGCCGGAATTACCGAAACGTTTGCCATAGATGGAAGATTCCTGATAAGAGGTATCTGCCGGCTGGAGTTCCACGCCCTTGGCACTCATGATGGCACGCATCTCACTGTAGGTAAGTACATAGTCTGCATTGCCCTCGATTTTCTGGTCCACCACCTCAGACTTCTTTGCCACACAGGGTCCCACAAATACGGTAACTGCATCCGGATCCTGTGCTTTAATCAGACGGGATACTGCACACATGGGGGAAACGGTTGTGGAAATCTTATCTGCCATATCCGGGAAATGACGGCGGACAAGATTGACAAATCCGGGACAGCAGGAAGTAACCTTCTTCTCTCCTGCCTTATAGGCCTCAACCCACTCTTCCGCCTCGGAAGCAGCTGTTAAGTCTCCACCAAGTCCAACCTCGATAAAGCCGTTAAAGCCTACCTCCTGCATAGCTTTCTTCCAGCTGCCCATGGTAATATTCGGTCCGAACTGTCCCTCCGTAGCCGGAGCTGCCATCACATATACCTTCTTATCAGACTTCAGTGCATTGATTACATCTACGATAAAGGTCTTGGAACCAATTGCACCAAAAGGACAGCTATGGATACATTTACCGCAGCGGATACACTTAGAATCGTCAATGACGGAAATCCCATATTCGTTATATGTAATCGCATTGACCGGGCAGGCGAACTTACAGGGTCTCTTTAAGTGGGCAATAGCGTTGTAAGGACAGGCCGCAGCACAGCGTCCGCACTCCTTACACTTCTGGGCATCAATATGGGAACGGTGGCGTCCTGCCTCGATGGCACCAAACTTACAGGCATTGATACATGCCTTACCCATACAGTTCTGACAGTTCTCTGTAACGGTATAGCTGGAAATCGGACAGTCCTCGCAGGCTGCACTGATGACCTGAATGACATTTCCATCATCCTCCGGTCCCGGAGCCTTGCCCTCTGCAAGGCGAACACGCTGGCGGATAATCTCTCTCTCCTTATAGATACAGCAGCGGAACTGTGGTGTCGGTCCCGGAATCAGATGAACCGCAATGTGGTCCCTCTCTGAGTCCAGTGTGCCTTCAAATGCCAGCTTTGCGACCTCGCGCAGTACGGCATGCTTAATTTTGATTACATTTTCATCAGCGTACATAAAATCTCCTTATTCAATCCAATTATTGTGCAAGAAACACTCTATACATTTGCATAATACATTTTTATTGTACATAAATTTTCTTAAAAAAGCTAGCGTTGTATGATGATAAATACAACAAAACAGGAAAATATGGCTTCAAACAATTTCAGTCAGAAAATGGATACCTCTCTCCGTGCGGCATTAGAGGCGACTCCCACCGAGCGGAACCTGTCCGATGACCTGGATTCTGGCATCTCAGAAGATGGTTTATGGGAAATTATTTTTCTTTACAGTGGAACCCCGGAAACAATACAGGCAGCATTCCCTATGTATTCCTTTGTCTTTCTTCTGGGAAATTACTGCATAGCAAAGGTTCCGGAGGCTGTTATAACAGAACTTGCAGCATTTCCACAGGTCATTTATATGGAGCGTCCCAGACAGTTTTTCTTTGAGGATTTATCCGCCCGCCAGGCTTCGTGCCTCACTGCCCTACAGGAAAGCAGTTCTTTGAACTTAACCGGGCAGGGAGTTTTAATATCGGTCATTGATTCCGGGATTGACTATGCCCATCCCGATTTCTGCAAGCCGGATGGCAGTACCAGAATCCTTGCCCTGTGGGATCAGACCATTACGCCGGATCCTGCCCTGGGGCAGTCCTCTCCACTGCCTTACAACATGGGCACCCTTTTTTCGCCGGAGCAGATTAACGCTGCCATTGCCGCCGATACTCTGGAGGAACGTTTTCTCATCTGTCCCAGCGTGGACCGTTCCGGTCACGGAACCCACGTGGCAGGCATTGCCGCCGGAAACGGACGGGCATCCGATGGGCTCTACCGTGGGGTTGCCTACGAATCGTCTCTTTTAATCATAAAGCTGGGTTCTCCCGAGCCAAGGGGTTTTCCCAACACAACGGAGCTGATGTCTGCCATCGACTTTTCCGTGCGCTTTGCCATTTCCCATGCCATGCCTCTCTCCATCAATCTAAGCTTCGGAAATACCTACGGCTCCCACAGTGGAACCTCCCTCCTGGAAACATACCTTGACTATGTCTCCAATCTCGGGCAGATCTGTATTTGTACCGGAAGCGGAAATGAAGGGAACAATGGCGGGCACGCAGCCGGTGTCCTGACCTCCGGCACATCTTCCCAGGTGGAATTTGCCGTGGGAAGCTACGAACCTTCCCTGTCGATACAGATCTGGAAAAATTACTGGGATGATATCCGCTTCAAACTGGCACCCCCCTCCGGCACGATTACTTTTGACATTCCGCCTGTTCCCGGAAGTTTACGCTATGACCTGGGCAGCACACAGATTCTTGTCTACTATGGAAGCCCCTCTCCCTACAGCCCCTTTCAGGAAATTGCCATTGACCTGCTTCCAACGGAAAATTATATTGAGGAGGGGGTCTGGAAATTTACCATCACTGCCGGAACCGTCACGGATGGTATCTACGATATGTGGATGCCTGCAGCCGCTGTACGGGGCACTGCCACACAGTTTCTGACCCCCACAGCAGATACCACTCTTACCATTCCCTCCACCGCAGGCAATGTGATCACGGTTGGTGCCTATGATTCCAATAACAACGCCATTGCTCCCTTTTCCGGCAGGGGATATACCTGGAACTTAAACCAGGTGAAACCGGATTTTGTTGCACCCGGGGTGGATATTATAAGTACAGCTGCCGGGGGCGGCTATGAATCCCGCAGCGGAACCTCCATGGCCACGCCCTTTGCTGCCGGAAGCTGCGCAATCCTCATGCAGTGGGGCATCTTAAAGGGCAATGACCCCTATCTCTATGGGGAAAAAATGAAAGCCTATCTGATCCGTGGGGCAAGAAAACTTCCCTTTTCCGATGTATATCCCAATCCCCGGAGCGGGTACGGAGCCCTCTGTGTAGCAGACAGCATAAAAAAAAGTTGAAATTATGTTTAAAATCACTACTGTTTTTTTTATCGAAATATGATACTATTAACCTAATTATGTGCAATGTGTAAAAATTTGATTATCCTTAAGTAATCAATTTAAACAGGAAGATATGGGGGAACCAGGGTGCAGCAGACAAATAACACACACCGGAAGGTAGAACTGAACCGCTCAGACATTTTAGCAGCGACCAATCTTGGCCTGTGGATGATATTGATGGATGAAAAATCCAACCTGTATGAAATGTATGCAGATGAAACCATGTACCGGGTAATGGAGGCTGCCCCCTCACTTTCCCCGGAGGAATGCTATGAACACTGGTTCAGCCGCATCAATCCCAACTATATTACCTATGTCAATCGTGCGGTCTCCAGCATGGTCACATCCGGCAAAGTAGTTCAGCTCCATTATTTATGGACCCATCCCACTCTGGGTAATGTGCAGGTGCGCTGTGTGGGTGTCCGCCGTGAGGACAAAGACGGCATGATCTGTCTGGAGGGCTACCACCGGATGATCAACAGTCTTGACCATCAGCATAATCTGGTACAGATGCATGCTGATGAAGAGGACCGCAGCGTTGAGCTGGAGAACCTCCGCATCCGGGATTTCTACCGGGCAAGTCTCTCCGATTCCATTGCCTATGCGGAGCTTGATATGGAAAGTGACCAGATTCAGAATACCGGCGGTATCTGGGCTGACTGTGAACAGGATTTTGATGGAAAAGTAGAAAATTTTCTGCAGTACCTCATCGACCGCCAGCACGAATACACCTCCCATAAATATAACGAAAAGAGGCTCATCTGCGCTGACACGAAGGAACTTCGTGCCATGATGGAAAGTGGAAAGCAGACACAGCGTTTCATCTACAAGTGTCTGGTGGATAATGAGTGGCGCTGGGTAGAGCTGGTGATACATACATTCAGGGATCAGATTTTTCAGAATCTGTATGCCCTTTTATACTTAAAGGATGTGGATTCCCAGAAAAAGCATGAACTGGCCCAGCAGGAGGCTGCTGAGACAGATCCCCTCACCAAAGTCTATAACCGGAAAACCTTTGAGCGGGAAGTACGCCTGTTTCTTAAAGATGAAACCCACTCCGGACAGGGTTCTCTCATTCTTTTAGATATCGATGATTTCAAATCCATCAATGACAATTTCGGTCACCTCACAGGGGATGCTGCCTTAAAGCAGGTTGCCTATGGTCTGGAATCGGTTTTCTATAAAAAAGGAATCATCGGCCGATTCGGCGGGGATGAGTTTCTGGTGTTTGTAAGGGATGAAACAGAAAAAGAGAAAATAGAAGCCTATATGAACAAACTGTTTTCCGTACTGGAGAAGAACAAGACAACACCAATTCAGTATAGCGCCGGAATCATCCATGTTTCAGCAGACAACTTCATCTATACAGAAGCACTTCGCCTGGCGGATGAAGCTCTCTATACCAGTAAAAAGAAAGGAAAAAACCAATTTACATGGAGTGAATAAAAGAGGACGGATACCCGTCCTCCTTTTTTATGTTTGCTTTACTTTATGTTTGCTTTACTTTTTGTCATTTAGAATGAAAAGCTCATAAAACTTATCCATAGGAACCGGTTTTCCGAAATAGAATCCCTGAATCATCTCTGCCTTGGTCTCTTTTAAAATATCCACCTGTTCCTTAGTCTCAATCCCCTCAACGATACAGTGAATTCCCAGATCATTGATCATGGATGTCATATAGTCAAGAAGAATCCTGCTCTTTTTGTTCTTCGTAATCTCTGTCACCATGGAACGGTCAATTTTTGCCGAGTCAAAGTCATACTGAATCAGCACGGCAAGATTGGAATAATGGCTTCCGAAATCATCCATGGAGAGCCTGAATCCCAGTCTTTTGAGGCAGTCTGCCACACGCTCCAGCAGTGCATGATCCATATCCCCCACGGTTTCCGTCACCTCGATATGAATCAGACCAACCGGGATATCATACTTCTTTACCATGGCTGTAACCTTTTCCACCAGCTCCGGATATATAATCGTCATCTTGGAAAAATTAACGGAAATCGGAACCACCCTGTGTCCCTCATCCATCTGCTGCTTCTGATAGCGGAAAGTCTCCTCCAGAACGAACAGGTCAATCATGTGAACCAGATTATAATGCTCCAAAACCGGAATAAACATTCCCGGTCCCACAATTCCCAGCTCATCATCCACCTGACGGATCAGTGCTTCCGCACCTTCTGTCCTTCCGGTGTGAATATCCACTTTCGGCTGCAGGTAAACCAAAAACTTTCCCCGCTCCATCAGGTCATTGACCTCATCAATAACCCTCTGCTCCATCCGCTGCATCACAGTGGTTCCATGAAGAAACTTCGTCTTATCATTTCCCATTATGACTTCCGACTCTGCAATCTGGCTTCGGAGATTCGGATGCATACTCCAGCTGTACCCCATGGCCACGGCAAAACCAAGGTCTTCTAATTTCTCCCGTACCCGGTCTGCCAATACCTCCATCTCTTCTTTTTCGATATCCGGGCAGAGTACCAGCATTTCATCCTCGTCATAACGGTAAATCTTATAGGCAGGAAACATCTTTTTAAGGAAAGCTGCAATCTCTTTCAGCTTCCGGTTTCCACTGATATACCCCAGCTTTTTGTTAATTTCAGAAAGATGAATCACATCTGTGGTAACAATCCCCAGAGACTGATATGTCATCTCTTCTCCGGAACGGCAGAATTCAGAAAAAGAATCCCGGTTCCAGAGTCCTGTCAAAGTATCATGGGACTCTATAAACTGTTCCTTTTCTTTTAAACTGCATAACTCCATCCGGGAAATAATCGGTGATTCCAGAACCGTAAGCAGCCCTGCTTCCTCCCGGTGCACACACGGATTTACCACAGAAAGCATTCCCACCTGCTGCCCTTTATTCCGAAGAGGGACAGAAATAACGGATTCTGCCTGTACTTTCTGCATTCCGTCACAGATGTCCGGACGATACTCACGTAATGTTTCCGTATCTGAAATAATAACATCTCCGAAACCATCCATTTTTTGAAGAAACGGTATGGCTGCAGGACCTGTAAGTTCTTTCAACACCATCTGTGCTACTTTCTCATCTGCATCCCTGTGACACTCCTTCACATACGTAAGCTGCCCCTCTTTAATAAAAGTAAGCACTACAAATGCCGCATCAAAATAGTTTCGAAGGCTGGCCAGTAATTCAGAAAACCCGGCTTCCTTTTCTTCCTGTTTCAATGCATCAAGGCAAACCCTGATTTCCTCAAGTACGGATTTATAATCCCTTACCGGTGGAATCCCTTTCACCGGATCTGACAACAATTTCTGCTCCTGCATAGTAACCCTCTCATTATCCAAGAACCTGATCTGCTACATTGATAAGCTCTGCAAACGTTTTAATCTCCGGCACCGGCTCATCTATCTTTCCAAACCCGTATGCCGCATGAATGAATTTAACCCCTGCCTCTTTACTGGAGATATAATCGCCTTCAATATCTCCAACATATACGGCATCATCCAGCTCATTTCTGCGATAAAGAAGGGAAATATTCTCCCCCTTCGTTTTCTTATTATTTCCATAACACTCAATATCTTCAATCAGGTCATGGAATTTGTAATAATCCAGAAATGCCTCTATATAACCGGACTGACAATTGCTGACAATGTAGAGATGATATTTCTTTTTCAACGTCTCCATAGTTGTCCGGATGTCCGGATATAACCTGCCGCCATGCTGACGCAGATATTCGTTTTCATCCTTTCCACAACGGTCTAACAGTGCATACCGTTCTTCCTCAGAAAACATGGGAAACAGAATATCCGCAAGCTTATCCATGGTTTTCCCCATAACACTCTGCATATCCGAAGCGGTAATCGGTGCTCTATCATATCCCGCGGCTTTTACAGACTGATTCCATGAAGTTACAACTTCTTCTGCAGAATCCCAGAGTGTACCATCCATGTCAAAAATAATACCTTTTTTCATACCTCGTCAATAGCCTTTCCGATGTCATGACGCATATACTTATTGTCAAAGGTAACCCACTCGGTTGCCTCGTAGGCTTTCTTTCTTGCTTCCTTTAAATCCTTCCCGGTTGCAGTAATACCAAGGACACGGCCGCCATTTGTCACAATGCGTCCCTCACTGTCAAATGCCGTTCCTGCATGGAAACAGTAATAATCATCTTTTCCCTCAAAGTTTTCCAGTCCCTCAATGGGAAATCCTTTCTCATACTTAACAGGATATCCGTCAGATGCCAGTACCACGCAGACGGCTGCATTATCCTCAAACTGAAGGTCAATGGTATCAAGTTTCCCATCCACACAAGCCGTCATCACATCAATAATATCATTTTTCATGCGGGGAAGTACCACCTGTGCCTCCGGATCTCCAAAGCGTGCATTGTACTCAAGCACCTTCGGTCCATCCTCTGTAAGCATGAGTCCAAAGAAAATAACTCCGGTAAAAGGTCTTCCCTCTGCAGCCATAGCATCTACCGTTGGCTGATAAATATACTTCTGACAGAAATCATCCACTTCTTTTGTATAGAAAGGACTTGGGGAGAAGTTTCCCATACCGCCGGTATTTAAACCCTTATCTCCGTCCTTGGCCCGTTTATGATCCTGGGCAGAGGACATAATTTTAATGGTTTTTCCATCCACAAAGGAGAGAACGGAAACCTCCCGGCCGGTCATAAATTCTTCAATCACTATCGTATTTCCGGCATCTCCGAATTTCTTATCCTCCATAAGTGTACGGACTCCGTCTTCTGCCTCTTCAAGAGTATTGCAGATCAATACACCCTTTCCCAGTGCCAGTCCGTCTGCCTTCAGTACGATAGGCATTCTGGCAGTCTTTAAATATTCCAGTGCATCCTTTGAATCCGTAAATTTCTCATAGGCTGCAGTGGGAATATGATATTTTTTCATCAGATCCTTGGAAAAGGCTTTGGAGCCTTCCAGAATCGCTGCATTCTTACGGGGTCCAAATACCTTTAAGCCCGCTTCCTCAAATACGTCTACGATTCCTCCCACTAAGGGATCGTCCATACCCACAATGGTAAAATCAATGGCCTGCTCTCTGGCAAATGCCACCAGCTTATCAAATTCCATGGCACCGATGGGTACACACTCTGCCAGAGCTGCGATGCCGGCGTTGCCCGGTGCACAATATATTTTATCTACTTTCGGACTCTTTGCCACGCTTGTTACGATGGCGTGCTCACGTCCGCCGCTTCCAATTACTAAAACTTTCATGTCTGCTTGTCCTCCTTAGATGTTTTCCCGGCAGGCACATCTGTTGCACTGCCGGTTTGATTTTCTAATTTACGCCAGTGCACAGCATATTCTTCTCAAGTCAGGGGCAAATTAATGCCTATCTTGCAGCTATGGTGACCCTGCCATCATTTACGCTCACTCTGCCGTTTGCGATAAGGTCGATGGCATGGGGCAGAATCTTCCACTCCGCCTGCTCCATGACGCGGCGCTGCAGTACCTCCGGGGTATCGTCCTCCTGAACTTCTACGGCTTTCTGTAAAATAATCGGACCGGTATCGGTTCCCTCGTCTACAAAATGAACGGTGGCTCCGGTTACACGAACCCCCCGGGCTAAGGCTGCCTCATGCACTTTAAGCCCGTAATAGCCGGTTCCACAGAAAGACGGAATCAGCGATGGATGGATATTGATGATACGGTTTCTGTATTTTTCTATCATCTGCTCCGGAATGACCACAAGAAAACCTGCCAGAACTACCAGATCCACCTCATAGGAATCCAGTCTGCGCAAAAAGTCCTCGTTAAAAGCGGCACGGCTCCCATAATCCTTCGGGCTGATGCAGATGGCTTCCACACCGTGTTTTTTTGCCCGTTCCAGTGCATAGGCTCCCGGATTATTGCTTATTACAACGGCAATTTCGGTATTGGTAATGGTTCCGTTGTCAATAGCATCCATAATTGCCTGGAGATTTGTTCCGCCTCCGGATACACATACCGCAATTTTTAGCATAATGTTACACCTTTCTCTCCATCTGTAATCTTTCCGACTACATATGGGGTATCTCCGGCTGCCCGGATGGCTTCCATAGTCTTATCCACATCGAGAGGATCTACCGCCAGAACCATTCCCAGTCCCATGTTATAGGTATTGTACATCATGTGTTCTTCCACATTTCCCTCTTTTGCCATAAGCTTAAAAATCGGAGGTACCGGATAGCTGTTCTTCTCAATAACCGCATGCTTTCCTTCCGGAAGCATACGAGGCACGTTCTCATAAAAACCACCGCCGGTAATATGGCTGCAGGCCTTTATCCGGACTCCGGCATCCTTAATGCTCTTTAAGGCTTTTACGTAAATACGGGTTGGTGCAAGAAGCGCCTCCCCAAGGGTCTTTCCCAGCTCATCCACATATGTATTTAAAGTTTCCACATCCATCTTAAAAATCTTGCGGACCAGAGAAAATCCATTGGAATGCACACCGGAGCTTGCCATACCGATAAGCACATCATCTGCATTAAGGTCAGCACCTGTAATGATATCCTTTTCATCCACAATACCAACTGCAAAGCCTGCCAGGTCGTACTCGTCCTCCGGCATCAGTCCCGGATGTTCTGCAGTCTCACCGCCGATTAAAGCACAGCAGGACTGCTTACAGCCTTCTGCCACACCTTTTACGATTTCCGCAATCTTCTCCGGATAGTTTTTGCCACATGCAATATAGTCCAGGAAAAATAAAGGTTCACCGCCTGCGCATGCGATATCGTTGACACACATTGCAACACAGTCAATTCCAATGGTATCATGCTTGTCCAAAAGGAATGCCAGCTTAATCTTGGTTCCTACTCCGTCTGTTCCGGATACCAGGGTCGGTTTCTCCATGTTCTTAAAGGACTCCATGGAAAATGCACCGGAAAATCCGCCAAGACCGGTCAATACTTCCGGGCGCATTGTACCCTGTACATGCTTCTTCATAAGCTCCACTGACTTGTATCCCGCCTCAATATCCACACCGGAATTCTTGTAATCCATCTATTTTTCCTCCTAAATCACTGTAAAATTAAGTCTGATACCTATAGTATATCTGCAAATCTGAAAAATTGCTATCACAAAATAACAATTTTTTCAAATTAATAGTTTTTATAACCCACTTCCTGCAGTCTGGCATCCTTGGCTTCTACCTGCTCTTTCAGGTTCTTTGAATATTCCTTCAACCGTGCCAAAAGCTCCGGATCACTGGTTGCAAGAATCTTTGCTGCAAGAATTCCCGCATTTGCACCTCCGTTAATTGCAACGGTTGCAACCGGGATTCCGGTAGGCATCTGTACGATACTGTACAGAGAATCTCTTCCGCCTAAGGATGTGGTGTGCATCGGGATACCGATGACCGGCATCGGAAAGATAGCTGCGCACATGCCCGGAAGATGTGCTGCCATTCCTGCCCCTGCAATGATGACCTTAAATCCCTTTTCCTCAGCAGTCTTTGCATACTCGAAAAAGACATCCGGCTCCCGATGTGCAGAGATGATGGTCATCTCATAGCTGACCCCTAACTGTTCCAAAATATCTGCGGCCTTTGCCATTACCGGCATATCTGAGTCGCTTCCCATTACTATTCCTACTTGTGCCATTGTATTTATCCTCCTTTATGTTACATTTTATGATATGAGAGTCAAAAGGTATTTTGCCCCTCATTTCTCCAGCAGCGGTTCGTTCAGGGGTTCTGTGCCCGGAACCACGAAGAGGCCGTCTTTTATGATATCTTCCGTGGAACCATCCGCACGGATTACGGTGATGGCTCCCAGTTCATCGTATGAAATGGTGATATCCGTGTGGCAGTTAAAGTACGCCTTTGAAATATCACTCTTACGAAGTAAAGAGATTTCGTTGTCCCTTGCGATGATTGCCTTACCATCCGGATTGCAGGTCATATGATCCTCGTCGTAGCTGTAGCAGGTATCCCCCACTGCAAAATGGGGTCCGGTTTTCTCTGCAATCAGAATCGGCATTTTATCCGCAATATCGTAGGTTCTCGCCATACGATAAGCCGTGGTGTTGGTTCCGATTGCAAACTCCCCCATGGGAAGAGTTTTGTGGTGAAAGAGGATATTATCCTCGATATATTTCCTGTTTTCCTCCTCAGAATCAAAATTTGTGCAGGAGTAGGACACAATCTGTCCCTCCTCAAATTTCAGTTCCAGATTCTTGAATAAGAAGCCCTCTAAATAAACCTGTGTTACATGAAGTACCCCTTCGGTTCCATCCAGTACCGGTGTGGTAAAGACCTCCCCCACCGGAATGTTAACATCTGCCACGCAGTTCTCAAAGGCTGTTTCTTTTTCCGGATCGGAAAGTGGATGAATTTTTACATACAGATCCGTATGGTTTCCATTGGCTCCTTTTATGTGGACTCTGTCTGCCGTGTCCAGTACATCGATCAGCTTCTGCTGCATGTCGCGGTATAGTTCGTAATCTAATGTGTTAATCCGTACCGTCTCTGCAAATATCTCTTTATATTTCTCCCCAATGGACGGAACCGGATAGGCAATGATGGTAAAACTTCGCTCATCCCCGTGGATATACCGGTTAATCAGCTGGCTTTTTTCACTGCGCTCATATACCTCCAGCTCCCGTTGATGGTCACTGCAGACCACACGCTCCTTCTTCTGCACCGGTGAAAAGGGTGGAGTTCCAAATATATCAATTACTGCAGGACCGCCATACTTTGGAGCCGCCTCTTTCTGCTTTTCCCAGACCGTGCGGTTCACTTCCAGCCCCCGCTCCACAAGAGCCTTATCCAGCCAGAGAGCACGGTCTTCTTTGTGGTCATAGGTGTACTGTTTATTCAGAGAAATCGAATACGGCTTTAATACCGATTGTAATCCAATCTTTTCAAAGTTACGGACAGCTGCCTGCACCATTCGCTCAAATCCAACAGGGTAGCGGATTTCCGCCACTGACTTTAAAGAAATATCCTTGCCGGTAGTCTGAAAACCGATCCGGTAACCTTCTGTGAAGGTATCTGCCATTGCCTGTATTTTTTCCTGTGGCAGTGTGGCAAAATAGCGAGCTGATTCTTTTTCATCCTTTCCCACATACAGTCCATACCGGTATAGATAAGAAAGATCCGCCAGATCAGAATCCATCACAATATGTCCGGCATAATCATACTCCGGATGAATCAGACGTAAAATTGCATCCTCATTAAAAATTTCCGAATAGTCATGCATGAAAGAGTAAATAATCTGTCTGATTTCCTCTTCCGTCAAATCCTCTTCCTCTTCAAAGCAGTTATAGATTTCCACAAACAGCTCTGAATAAATGCAAAGATACCGGATATCCCCCTCCATACAGAAAGGATAAATACTGTGAATTTTTGCATCCAGTGCGCACAGCAGCTGACCATATTCAGCTCCCAGCCTCTCAACTGCAAATGCCGGATTCCCATAACTTACCTCATAATCCTCATGGATATCCAGAAACAGGCGTCTGTTCATTCGCTCCCCATCTGCCTCGGAAATCTGTTCCAGTTTTCCGGCAAGGGATGCTTCCAGCAGCTTGTACAGTACCTGAAGTTTGTCGGATATTTCAATAAACCAGTTCCGGTACCGGGCATTCACATCAGCTGCTTCTTCCTCTTCAATTTCCCTGATGCGTTCCATCACAAGATCTAGGCGTTCCCAGTATTCTTCATTTCTTTTGATATTGATTTCTTTATAGCTCATATATATTACCCTCATATCATAATATAAATCCACAGACATAGGTTCCAATCCAGCAGACCATGGCTAAGATGGAAAGCCCCAGACCAAGCCTTGGAAACAGCTGGAAGGAATCCTCCTCCCGCAAACTGCCTGCCGCCAGAAAAAGAACCCCAAAAGTTAACAGCATTGCCATAACTCCTGCACTTCCAAAATAGGCTGACAATTTACCCTCCGCCCGAAAGGACAGTCCGATAAATGCCAGATACCACAGAAGAAGCACTGTCGCAGCGACCGTCGCGGCAATTCCCCTCTTAGAGTGTGTTTTCTCTGTAAATTTATACCCCCTGCGCCTTCTGTTTCTCATACGGCTTTAGTCTCTCTTTCCTCTATGAAATCTATGAATTACAAGGTATATCAGATACCCGAATAAACCTCCAAGTGTATTTAGGATCAGATCATCCACGTCACAGCAGCCCAGTCTTGTTACCAGCTGTATAATTTCAACCGCAAGACTCAGGGTAAAGCAGCAGAGAACTACAAAAAAACCGTTTACCCTCCTTTGCAAAAGACCCGGAATAAAAAATCCCAGGGGCATGAATGCGATCACATTTCCATATATGTTAACAAAAAATGATTGAAATCCAAGAATACGTCTGTATTTCATAAACCGGATAATTTCCCTGAAGGGAACCAGATTGTAATGGTATTCCCTGCCCTCCTCCAGTCTCCCGAAACCTTCGGAAAAGAAGAGAAAATAAAAAAGCAGTATCATATATCCGATAAAAAGTACAGCCAGTATTCTCTTATATTTTTTATCTGCAGCCATACTGACTGTAATAAGCATCAATTGCCTTTTTAATCGTATCGTCAATGACTACTCTGCCCTGGCAGTTCCGATTATAAAGGTGCTCCGTCACTTCCTCCATGGTGACAATTGCCTTTCCCTCAAAGCCGTATTTTTCATGAATTTCCTCAAGAGCACTCATCTTGCCGCCCTGTCCCACTTCCATGCGGTTTAAGCTTACCATAAGTCCAAGGATGGTTACATCCGCTGCCCCACGCACCTTCGGAACCGTCTCTTCCATGGATTTGCCGGAAGTTGTAACGTCCTCTATCATAATAACCCGGTCGCCATCCTTAAGGCTGCTTCCCAAAAAGCCGCCCTTATCTGCACCATGATCCTTTGCCTCTTTCCGGTCGGAACAGTAACGAACCTCTTTTCCGTAAAGCTCGCTGTATGCTATTGCCGTAACTACAGCAAGGGGAATCCCCTTATATGCCGGTCCAAACAGCACGTCAAAATCATCTCCGAAATTGGCATGGATGGCCTTTGCGTAATATTCTCCCAGTCTCTTCAGCTGGGAGCCGGTCACGTAGGCTCCTGCATTCATGAAAAAAGGCGATTTACGACCGCTTTTAAGGGTAAAATCGCCAAATTTTAATACATCAGACTCCACCATAAACTCTATGAACTCTTCTTTATATGCTTCCATTTTTCAAAAATCTCCTTATTTTATGCCATTTTTATTTGCAAAGGGCAACATGTGAAAATCAAAATAACTGGTATAGATATAGTTTTTAGTATATCATTTACTTTTTATTTTTTCAACCAGGAAATCCGTAGACCTGACTACAAGTTTACACAAAAACCTTGAATGACTTACTCAGGTAGAAAATAGGCATACCAGATAATTTTTATATCCGATATGCCTACAAACAATATTTTTTTACCAATTCTTCAATTTCTTTATTGCTTGGAATCCTATTATCTTCTTTTTTGTAGTAAATAGTAAGCAGATAAATTTCATAATCATTTTTTACTACATAATAAATCATTCGATATCCATTAGATTTACCAACCTTTGTATCTGAATTTGCGATACGAACTTTTATAGTTTCGCTATCATCAAAAACTAATCCGGGAATCGCATCACCAATCAAATTTCCTCTTTCATGTGCTTCTTAAAGTCATTCCAACTGCGCTTCGGAATCTTGCCTTCACGCATCAATTTCACTTCTTGACATGATTTTTCTATTGATTCTAATATAGTATACGGTCTTTCAGCATTCATAGTTGCGTTCATATCAGATTCCTCCTCTTTATTTTTCCTACTCATATTATAACACCTCAATCGTCCAAATTCAACAACTGAGCATATAGTTAATCCATCATATATATCTTCTTATGATGTAGTCTATCACATACTCAATCTTAAATCAAACCATTTTTATATATTATGTTTATACCAAAGATAAATATTCTTTATCATGTATATGTATTAACCAGAAACGCCAGCTGAGTCAAAATTCAGCTGGCATTTGAGGAATGATAAGATTAAATTTTATAATGACCTGTACACCACTGATAACAGGCTGCTCTTTTTCAGGGAACAGCACCAATCAATTCCCGGATATCAGAAACATGATACTGCTCCATATACTGCTCAATCCCCTTAATGATTTCCATGGTAACCTGGGGATTTATAAAATTAGCCGTTCCCACTGATACTGCGGTGGCACCTGCCAGAATCATCTCGATGGCATCCTCTGCATTCATGATACCACCCATTCCGATAATTGGAATCTTCACTGCCCGGGCTGCCTGATAAACCATGCGGACTGCAATGGGATGAATTGCAGGTCCCGACATACCTCCGGTTTTATTGGCAAGCACAAAACTTCTTTTATGGATATCAATTTTCATTCCCGTCAGGGTATTGATGAGGGAAAGGGCATCTGCCCCGCCTGCCTCTGCTGCCCTTGCCATCTCCGCAATATCTGTCACATTCGGACTTAATTTCATGATGACCGGCTGCTTTGCATGTCGTTTCATTTCTTTCGTGATAGCTTCAACTGCCTTCGGATCCTGGCCAAAAGCAATTCCACCTTCTTTTACATTGGGGCAGGAAATGTTGATTTCCAGCATATCCACCGGCTCCTCAGAAAGGCGTTTCACAACCTCCACATACTCCTCGGTGGAATGCCCGCAGACATTCACAATAATCTTCGTATCATATTGTTTCAGGAACGGGATGTCACGTCTGCAGAACAGGTCAATTCCCGGATTCTGCAGTCCCACGGCATTTAACATGCCCCCATAGACCTCTGCCACGCGGGGAGTGGGATTTCCCTCCCACGGAACATTTGCCACTCCTTTTGTCACAACGGCTCCCAGTTTGTTTAAATCCACAAACTCACTGTATTCCGCTCCCGAGCCAAAGGTGCCGGAAGCTGTCATCACCGGATTTTTCAAGGTAACATTACATAAATCAACACTGGTATTCATTACAGCTCCACCTCCTCTGCCAGAAAGACCGGTCCATCCTTACAGATTCTTTTGTTCTTCACATTGGAATGGGCATCCTTCTCTGTGGACCTGCACACGCAGGCAAGACAGGCTCCGATACCGCAGGCCATGCGTTCTTCCATGGAGATATAGCAGGTCATTCCCTGCTCCTTTGCGTAAGCCTTTAAAGCCCGGAGCATGGGCGTTGGTCCGCATGCGTAGATAACCTCTGCCTTTAAATGATTTTCCCGGATAGCATCTAAAACATTTCCTCTGGTCCCTACACTTCCATCCTCCGTTGCCACATAGCTTATCCCCTGTTCCTGAAACTCATCCAACAGGAACGTATCCGAATTTCGGTATCCCATCACCACGGTAAAATCGGCTTCATTAGACTTCTTCATGCTCTTTGCCAGTTCCAGCATAGGCGGTACACCGATTCCTCCACCGATTAAGAAAGCCCGTTTTCCCGGTTCCACAGTAAAGCCGTTTCCCAGAGGTCCTAAGAGGGAAATCCTATCCCCTTTCTTAAGCTTTGAAAACTCCTCTGTTCCGGTTCCTGCGCCGGTCACACGGTAAACCAGACGAATCGTTTTCTTTTCTTTATCAATCCCGCACAGGCTGATGGGGCGCGGCAGAATCTTATCTGCCTGATTGCTGTAAACGGATACAAACTGCCCCGGACGGGCATGCTCTGCAATATTTTCTGTCAGAAGCGTCAGATCATAGATGTCTGCTGCTATGCATTTCTGCTCCACCACCGTTACTGTTTCTTTAAATTTATCACTCATTTTTCCACCCTGTTTTTGTAACTGATTTTCCGCAGTTCCTTTGTTAAACACGCTGAAACTACTGTAATGCTCCTGTGATATCCGCAATCATATCCTCTACCGCAAGACGGGAAGCATCCGCAAAATTCTCCGGTGCAATTCCCTTTTCCTTATACTTATCCTGCTTATAGGCACAGATAATTCCACGGGAAGAATTGACGATGGCACCCAGTCCGTCCTGATTGAAAAAGTGCACCAGATCCTTTCCCTGTCCCCCCTGTGCCCCGTATCCCGGAACCAGAATAAATGCGTTGGGCATGATTTTCCGTAAGATTTTTCCCTGCTCAGGGTAGGTGGCACCCACAACGGCACCCACATAACTGTAGGAATCTCCCATGCAGTCACTGCCCCACTCTGCCACCTTCTCGCCAACCAGCTCGTAAAGTGCTCTTCCGTCAATCAGACGGTCCTGAAATTCCCCGCTGGATGGATTTGAAGTCTTTACCAGAATAAAAATTCCCTTCTTTTCCTCTTTGCAGACATCGATAAAAGGCTTGATTCCGTCGGTTCCCAGATACGGATTTACCGTTGCAAAATCCTCATCGAATCCGGAAAAGTTTTTGCTTCCAACGGTAACCTTTCCCAGATGTCCCGTGGCATAAGCCGCTGATGTGGAACCGATATCGCCACGCTTCACATCTCCAATCACCACCAGATCCTTCTCATGGCAGTAATCTACTGTCTTTTTAAATGCCATAAGTCCCGGAATACCAAACTGCTCATACATGGCAATCTGAGGCTTTACTGCCGGAATCAGGTCATAGACTGCATCCACAATCGCCTTATTGTACTGCCAGATGGCTTCCGCTGCTCCTTCCAGAGTCTCCCCAAACTGCTCATATGCCGCCTTTGTAATATGCTCCGGCACATAGGAGAGCATCGGGTCTAACCCTACTACGATTGGTGCATTGGTTTTTTTTATCTTTTCTACTAATTTGTTAATCATTTTTTTCCCTTTCTAATCTTCATCTTGATCTTCATCTTCATCCATATAGACAACTTCTCCGTCACAGATGGTACATTTCACACGGCCGGTTACCTCTCTGCCGTCAAAGGGAGTATTCTTTCCCTTGGAAGCAAAGGTATTCTTATCAATCCGGTAGGTCTTCTTCGGATCAAAAATCACAATATCCGCAGGCTTTCCCTCACTGATATCCCCTTTGTCAATTCCGATGATCCCGGCAGGATTATAGCTCATACAGGCAGCCATTTTCATAGGTGTCAGATATCCTCCCAGCACCAGCTCCGTATAGGTTAAGCTGGCCGCCGTCTCCAGTCCCACAATGCCGAATGGAGCCTCCTGCATAGAGCAGTTTTTATCATCAAAGGTATGGGGCGCATGATCTGTTGAGATAACTTCCATAATGCCATCCCTAAGCCCCTCCTTTAACGCCTGAACATCCTCTTTGGTACGAAGGGGCGGGTTCATCTTATAATTTGGATCCGGTTCCTTCATATCATCCGTGGAAAGAGTAAAATGGTGGGGACATACCTCTGCGGACACCTTTACTCCAACTTCTTTTGCCGATTTCACCATCCATACGGAATTTTTGGTGGAACAGTGGCATAGATGAAGCTGTGCACCGGTCTCCTTTGCGAGAATGATATCCCTTGCAATAATCAGATCCTCCACCGTATTCTTAATTCCCGGCAGACCGAATTCCTTAGACTTTTCTCCTTCATTTATCACACCTTTCTGAACCATGTTGCGATCCTCACAGTGTGCTAAAACCGGAATGTGAAGCCTTGCGGCTTCCGCCATGGCATCCATACAGAGGGAAGCATCCATTACGGTTTTTCCGTCCTCGCTGATGGCAGGACATCCGGCTTCCACCAGGCTTTCTATATCTGCCAGTTCCTCTCCTTTTTGTCCCTTCGTGATGGCTCCAACCTGCAGCACATGAATGCACTGTCCGGCTTTTGCCTTATTGTGAACATAGTGAATGACGTCCGGATTATCTGCAGCCGGTCTGGTATTCGGCATAGTAAGAACAGTGGTGTAACCGCCATGGGCCGCTGCCTGCATTCCACTGAAAATATCTTCTTTCTGCTCATACCCCGGATCCCGGAAATGCACATGCATATCAATAAATCCCGGCATCACATAACAGTCTTTTGCGGAAATGACACGGTCTGCCTCACTCTCTGAAATATCCCTGTCTATTTTTTTTACTTTTCCATTCTCAATCAGGACATCCGCTGTCTCATCCCGGTTTTCTGCCGGATTGATCACACGTCCGCCTTTTAATAAAATTGTCATAAAACTGTTCCTTTCTATCCTTTATCCCTTTGTTCTTTTTAAGAACTTATTTCGTTCCGCTTACTGCTGCCCGGGAAGAAAACGCCCCATACACTTTCGTTTTCCCTTTCATTTTATAAGCCCGCACTCTGTAATAGCAGGTCTTTCCGGAAGTCCCGTTTACCTTGTAACTGTTTGCTTTGGTAGAGGCTATCTTTTTATAGGTGCCGTTTTTTGAGGCTGCCTGATAGATTTCATATTCCTTCGCCCCATCGGTTTTATTCCAGGAAAGCTTTGCAGTGTTCTTTGCAGTCTGGGAGACTTTGATATTCTTTACCTGTCCCATGGCAGTTCCGGTTTTATCCGTAAAGGCTTTCAGGCATACATTTCCAAGTTTTCCACCATTTTCCTCGCTGATATCAGCCATATCCTGCCATTTTCCATTGGCATAAAGGAAGCTCTGATTTCGTCCGCAAAAAACCTGTGCATTGATTTCATTGCTCCAATCTGTATAATTGGCTTCTATATCAACAGCTGCATTTTTCTTTCCCAGCGAAACCACAACGGAATAATAGGTTCCCTTTGGCACGGATACCGCCTGGGGAAGCTTGATTGTATGGGTGCCGGCATACACAGTCTTTCCTGATACCTCTGCCGAAAGTACCCCGCTTTTGGGGTTCGACGGGCTGGACAGATTTGTATACACGCTGATGGTATAAGGCACCTGCTGGTCCTTTGACATACTGATGGAAACGGCCCTCAGCAGTTCATTGGATGCCCCTTTCACTTTAAAAACGTTTGCAGCAACGGGAACCTGTACATATTTTCCCACATTTACGCCACCGTCATACTGATAATTAAAATCATAATTGTCCGCAGGCTCAAAATCGAAAATCCAGGCTGCATCCTCAATGGACTTATCATAATAGGACAGCCAGAAATAACTGTTAATATCATGCTTCGTTTCATCCGACCAGCTGTTTCTCACAAGCCATGCACCATTTCCCTTGGGTTTAAAACGAAAGGCCGATGCCGGAAAATTGTCATCCCAGCCTACAATATTGACCGCATGGTTTGCAACTGCAGAAGAATCCGGGCAATAATAGGTATATACCTGTTCACCTGTGCTCTTATATTTCGCTGAGTTATCATAGTCCGGCAGCTCATTTAAGTAAAACCCGATTCCCGCCGAACCGTGCTTCATAATCTCCTGTTTCACCTGATAGGCATTCTTATGGATATTGATAATATAGACATTCTGCAGATGCGCCACATTTTTGTCAAAGGCATGCTTCTTATCGATTGTACTGATCAGGGGTGCACTGGTGTAGGGAAATACATGTTCCTCTGCCGGTCCTTCCCACTGCAGCAGCGTCCGGCTGCACATATCCAGATTCCCACTGGTAAGTAAATAACTGCTGGTACTGCTCATTACATCGCCTTTGGTACCTCCAAAAGCATCCTCTGCATTATGACAGGTAAAATAGGCAAGCTGCAATTCACTTAAGTCAATGTGGGAATCTGCTATTTTATCATCCTGAATCAGATCAAACTCTGCAAGTCCGATAGCGGAAAATGCCCAGCAGGTATTATTCAGTCCCTGGTCCCGTGTACCCGGAAATTTGGCCGTAACATCAGACAGTCTATTCATATAGGCCGCCGGCACTGCCGATTGTCCCTTTAATCCGTTCCCGGAACCAACTACCGGTACATTCTCATTTCCGGAAGCCGCAGCATAACCTCCGGCATACACCGTATCCCGGCTGTTTCCAAAGCTTGCTGCTGTCAGAACCGCTGCAAGAAGAAGTGCCGCAAACCTTTTTCCTCTTTTTATCATCGATACCTTTCCTCTTTCCATCATCTCTTTCTCCATTATAGATAAGAACCATGGGAACTGTCAAACATTTTCCGCTCATTTCGGTGTACTGACATAGATAACACAAAGGCACTGCATTACGCAGTGCCTAATATGGATTGATTATAAAAGTTATTTTGCCGCAATGACATCCGCCATATCGTAATGTCCTGCCGGCTTTCCCTTTAAAAATTTTGCAGCCTCAACGGCTCCCTTGGCAAATACTGCCTTGGAATATGCAGTATGCTTGAACTCGATTACCTCATCCTGTCCCGCAAAAATCACTTCGTGCTCCCCGACAATATTGCCGCCGCGGACAGAAGAAATACCGATTTCATAGGGATCTCTCTTCTTTCGCTCCTGACTTCTGTCATACTTATACGTATATGCCTCGTCCAGTGCCTCGTTCATGGAATCTGCCAATGCAATTGCCGTGCCGCTGGGGGCATCCAGCTTCTGGTTATGATGTTTTTCCACAATTTCCATGTCAAAGCCTGCCGGTGCAAAGACAAGGGCAGCTTTCTTTAAAAGTTCCATTAGCGTGTTGATTCCAAGAGACATGTTTGCAGATTTTAAAATAGCTGTTTTTTCGTAAGCTTTTTCCACTTCTGAAAGCTGTTCTTCTGAAAGTCCTGTGGTACAAAGAACAATCGGAATCTGTTTTTCCACACCATATTTTAAAAGCTCATCCACTGCCTTTGCATTGGAGAAATCAATAATAACATCTGCCTCTGCCGTGCACTCCTGCAGGGAAGAAAAAACCGGATAGTCATTTTCTATTCCATCATATAAATCAATTCCTGCAACAATTTCAATATCCGGATCCTGTGCACAGATTCCTGTAATGCACTGCCCCATCTTTCCATTGCAGCCATTCATAATTGCTCTTGTCATTTTCTTTTGTTCCCCTTTCTCTTATGCCAGAATACCGTATGCTTTCATTACCTCTGCAAGCTTCTTTGCATTTTCCTCTCCCATTTCTGTCAGCGGAGCACGCAGCGGTCCTGCCCCAAGTCCCATCAGATTCAGTGCTTTCTTTACCGGAATCGGATTAACCTCTGAGAAAAGAGCATCGATTAACGGAAGTGCCTCTCTCTGAAGCTTTCCTGCAGTCTCAATATCCCCCTTAAAAAAGCTGTCACACATTGCATGAACCTTCCCCGGTGCCACATTGCTCCATACTGAAATCACTCCGATTGCTCCGATAGACATAAGTGGAACCACAAGTCCGTCCTCACCGGAATACAGATCCAGTTTTCCATCTGTAAGATACATAGTCTTAGATGCCTGGGCCATATTTCCGGTTGCCTCTTTTAATCCCACCAGATTGCTCTTGGTTTTGAAAAGCTCTGCCACGGTCTCCGGAAGAAGATTGCACCCGGTACGCCCCGGCACATTGTACATAATGATCGGACACTTGGTATTGTCCGCAATCTGCGAATAATGGGCAATCAGTCCGGCCTGAGTAGCCTTATTATAATATGGAGTCACGATCAGCAGACCGTCTGCTCCTGCTTCCTCTGCCTCCTGGGAAAGCTGGATTGCGGTACGTGTACAGTTGGAACCTGTTCCCGCAACCACCGGTACACGATGTTTCGTAAATTCAATGGCTGCACGGATGACATCACGGTGTTCCTCCATGGTGAGGGTTGCACTTTCACCGGTTGTTCCTGCAATTACGATAGCATCTGTTCCACCGTCAATCTGACGGTTGATCATCTCCTCCAGTTTATCATAATCCACCTCTAAATTATCCTTCATTGGTGTCACGATTGCAACACCGGCTCCCTTAAAAATTGCCACAGCTTTATTCTCCTTTCCTGCATAAAAAAACCAGCTCACTTTGAGCTGGTCAGTCTAACTTGTTTTAGATCTGATAGCTCTCCATCCGCGCCAATACGCGTCTGACAGTCATACGGTTCTTCACCGCATGCCCAAAAACCAGACTGCAGAAATCCGGTTTTTTCGGCGTTCCTCCCTTTCTCCTGTACTCTACTGTATCTGCTACATCCTACAGGTTACTCATGAATCACGCGACCTCTACCTACTGTAATTAATTTTAATCAATTGCCTGCGCATATGCTTTTGCGTAGCAAAACTCTCATGCATGTGCTTCTTTTATATTAACACCCGGGAAATTATCCGTCAATCATTTTTCCGGTGCAATATTATAAATTTCATCTGCTGCCTCCCGAATCTTGTCATCCAGCACCCGTCCGGTGCAGACCAACGTCATTTCCTCCGGTTTTGCCGCAAACAGTCCGCAGATTTCCTCCGGACTAATGACCTTTTCATCCACAATACCTAATACCTCATCCAGAATCAGCATATCGCAGGCTCCGGTGGTCACAACCTTCTTGCCATAATTAAAACCATTTCTGAGGTTCATAATCTCATCCTGCTTTGCGCTGTCGGAAAGTGCCTCAAAGCACTCATCCGATTTCGCAAAGCGGAATATTTTGATTTCCGGCTCCAGCCGATTCAGAAAAGTAAGTTCATTCTCATTTTTCTGCTTTAAAAACTGAATGATAATAACACTTTTTCCCTCACTGGCAACGCGGATTGCATTCCCGATTGCAGCAGTCGATTTACCATGTCCCTCACCATAATAAACCTGGATTGCCCCTCTTTCCATATCTGCCTCCTACGCAATTAATCTTTATGCATAAATATCTACTGTAAGTCATCCCCTGATTAATTACCAAAAACATAATGAATCCTATGTAAGATACCACAATCGGGCAAAATAATCAAGCCTGCTGTAAAAATTCGATTTTGCTGACGGAAACCTCATAGGCTACCCTCTGCTCCACCTCCGTCTCACTCAGTTTCTTTACATACTCCCGGCTCTGGATTCTTCCCCAGATCTGTACATGGGTTCCAACCTCAAATCCTGCTGCAAATCTCGCATTTCTTCCCCAGCAGATGCACGGAATGTAATCCGACTTTCCGTACGAGCGGTTCACTGCCACCAGCAGGTCTGCAATTTCCCTGCCCAGAGGGGTTTTCCGATAGACTGATTCCTTACAGATAAATCCGTCCAGGAAAATCTGGTTGGTGGCACTCTCCTCTTCCACTTCCTCCACAATTTCAAATTCCCTTGCAAATACCGAAAGTACAAGCCTGTTTTTGTGTTCCTCATGCCTGTTAAAGGAACGGAACTGTCCTGTAATATAGACGTACTTTCCCTGTGCATTTTCCTTCACATCCACCAGACGCTCCGATACCATGACCGGAATATAGTCCACAAAGTTGGAAAGACGGTTCACAGATACCTGCACCATATAAAAGCCTTCCCCGTATACTTCGTGACTGAACGTAAAGTCCGATACGATTTCTCCCATAATGGTTACCTGATTGTTTTCACACATTTTATCTGCCATGAGTTCTCCTTCCTTTTGTGAAAAATTATGTTAGGTCTTTGTTTTACCATGATTTGGTTGGTATAATTTATCAAAGCTTGTCGATAACAAAGGTGAAAACTATCTAAAACGCTTAAATAGATGAAAAAACCTTGCGAAAATGCAGTTTTATGATAAAATGGTACAAGTGAAAAATCCAATAGTATAACAGAAAAGAAGGTTAAATCATGACAACAACAAGAGATGACATTCGTAATATTGCAATTATCGCCCATGTCGATCACGGAAAAACAACACTCGTTGACGAGCTTTTAAAGCAAAGCGGTGTCTTCCGTGCCAATCAGGAAGTACAGGAACGTGTCATGGACTCCAATGACATCGAGCGTGAGCGTGGTATTACGATTCTTTCCAAAAATACTGCTGTATTTTATAAGGGAATTAAAATCAATATTATTGACACACCCGGTCATGCCGATTTCGGCGGTGAGGTAGAGCGTGTCCTTAAAATGGTTAACGGTGTTGTTCTCGTCGTAGACGCATTTGAGGGAACCATGCCGCAGACCAAGTTTGTTCTGATGAAAGCACTGGCATTAAATCTTCCGGTCATTGTCTGCATCAACAAGATTGACCGTCCAGAGGCGAGACCGGCAGAGGTCATTGATGAGGTATTAGAGCTTTTCATGGATCTGGATGCCTCTGATGAGCAGCTGGACTGCCCGTTTATCTATGCTTCCGCAAGAGATGGCTATGCCATGTACAATCTGGAGGATGAGAAGAAGGATATGACTCCCCTCTTCGAGACCATCGTAAATTATATTCCGGCACCTACCGGCGATCCGGATGCCAACACCCAGGTACTGATCAGTACCATCGACTACAATGAATACGTAGGACGTATCGGTATTGGAAAAGTGGACAACGGTTCCCTGAAGGTCAATCAGGAAGCTGTGGTTGTGAACCACCACGACCCGGACAAGCTGGAGAAGGTTCGTATCAGCAAATTATATGAATTTGACGGATTAAATAAAGTGGATGTGGCAGAGGCAAAGATTGGCTCTATCGTTGCCATTTCCGGTATTGCAGATATCCATATCGGAGATACCATCTGTGCCCCGGAGAATCCGGTGGCGATTCCGTTCCAGAAAATTTCCGAGCCCACCATCTCCATGAACTTTATCGTTAATGACAGTCCCCTTGCCGGCCAGGAAGGAAAATATGTAACTTCCCGCCACATCCGTGACCGTTTATTCCGGGAGTTAAACACCGATGTTTCTCTCCGGGTGGAGGAAACCGACAGCCCGGACAGCCTTAAGGTCTCCGGCCGGGGAGAATTACATCTGTCTGTCCTGATTGAAAACATGCGCCGTGAAGGATATGAGTTTGCAGTCAGCAAGGCAGAAGTTCTCTATAAATATGATGAAAACGGCAAGAAATTAGAGCCGATGGAAATTGCATACGTGGATGTTCCGGATGAATTTTCCGGTGCCGTAATCTCAAAACTGCAGCAGCGTAAAGGCGAGCTTCAGAATATGGGGTCCATTGCCGGCGGCTATACCAGACTGGAGTTTAAGATTCCGTCCCGTGGTCTTATCGGATACCGTGGCGAGTTTATGACGGACACCAAGGGAAACGGAATCATCAATACCATTTTCGACGGCTATGAGCCATTCCGCGGAGAGATTGCTTACCGTTCCACCGGTTCCCTGATTGCATTCGAGTCCGGCGAATCTGTTACCTACGGACTGTTTTCCGCCCAGGAACGTGGAACACTCTTTATCGGTCCCGGCGAAAAAGTATATTCCGGCATGGTCATCGGTCAGAGTGCAAAGGCTGAGGATATCGAGCTGAATGTCTGCAAGAAAAAGCATCTGACCAATACCCGTTCTTCTTCCGCTGACGAGGCACTGACACTGGTTCCGCCCCGGAAACTGAGCCTGGAGCAGGCACTGGATTTCATTGATACCGACGAGCTTCTGGAAGTTACACCTACAAGCCTTCGTATCAGAAAGAGAATCCTGGATCCGACCTTAAGAAAGAGAGCTTCCATCGCAAAGAAAAATGCCATGAAATAAACAGACAAAAATATGCAAATAGAAAAACCGGCTGTGCACAGCCGGTTTTTCTTACCTGTAAATTTTCCAATTCTGATTAACTGCTTCTTACATGCAGCATGACAATTCTGATTATCTAATTCTTAGGGGCCTGAATAAAAACGCTGAAATTAAAAGTTGCTGCCGTTCCATCCCCAATTGCTCACCGCCTGATATTTTACATAGATGTGATCTCCCGCAATGTTTAACACATCCCCGAAAATCTCACAGATTCTCCCGGTAAGCGTTGTGAAGGCATCCGGATTCTCCTGTCCGAAGACACTTACTTCCACCATAGCCATAGGCTCGCTGTTATTCCCTCTGAAATAAAGCTTATACTCCGGCTCAAATCCTACCATCAGCCAGCTCTCTGATTTTCCGGGAATCAGCTCAATGGCTTCTCCCAGAAGTGACTTAATCTTTGTCTCCTGTTCCGGTGTAATGGCTACACTAATCTTTGAGTTAATAAATGGCATACTTTTTTCCTCCTTCTTGACTGAACTTTTTTCCTGTGTGATTCCGGATAAATTTTCATACTTTTATTTTTATGCAGACAGGCATCACAAAAAGAAACACGGAAATCCCACTGCAGTCAGTCAGAGAGCGACGGCAGTCCATACACCTCCATCGGGACATATGCCTTGATGGCAATTCCCTCCGGCACATATTCCTCTGATACCAGCTCCCCCTTCTTTCGAACCAGCTGGAGAACTCCTGCTTTATCATACGGGATCACACGCTCAATATAAATTTTATCCTCCCGCAGCATTTCCTGCAAGAGATTTTTCACTTCTTCCAGTCCCGCATCATGGGCTGCGGAGATCTGTAAGACATGATCTGCCCGAAAATCCTGAAGCGGATCCTGGTCAGTCCTTTGATCCATTTTATTAAAAAGTGTTACAACCTTTTTCTCTTTTACCCCAAGCCGGTCCAGGGTCTCATATACAATGTGTATCTGCTTGTCCCGCTGGGGATTGGAAGCGTCCACCACATGGAAAATATAATCGGCATATTTTGCTTCCTCCAGCGTACTTTTAAAGGCCTCAATCAGATGATGGGGAAGCTTTCTGATAAATCCCACCGTATCCGTAAGAAGCACCTGCTGATGCCCGTCCAGTTCTAAAAGTCTCGTTGTGGGATCCAGCGTTGCAAACAGCTTATCTTCCTCCAGCACCTCTGCGTTGGTCAGGTGATTTAAAAGCGTGGATTTCCCGGCATTTGTATAACCCACGATTGCCACAACCGGGACTTCGTTTTTTTCCCGCTTTGCCCTGGCAATTTCCCGGTGCTTCACCACTTCCTTTAATTCCCGGTTCAGCTGTGCAATCCTGTCGTTAATCAGACGACGGTCGATTTCCAGTTTTTTCTCGCCCGGTCCCCTGGTTCCGATACCGCCGCCCAGCCGGGACATGGAACGCCCCAGGCCGGTCAGCCGGCTCAGCCGGTACTTAAGCTGTGCCAGCTCTACCTGAATCTTTCCCTCACTGCTGGTGGCCCGGGCTGCGAAGATGTCCAGAATGATCAATGTCCGGTCCATAATCTTAACTGCAAGAAGTGATTCAAGGTTTTTGATCTGTGCGGGAGATAATTCATCATCGCAGACAATTCCTGTTGCCCCGGTTTGTTCCAGAAGCTGTGCAATCTCCTCTACTTTACCGGTTCCCACGTAGGTTCCCGGATGGATCAGCTCCCGCTTCTGAATGACCACATCCACTACCTCAGCTCCCGCTGTCTTTACCAGCTCCGCCAGTTCTGCCAGGGAATCCTCCGCATCATCCCCATCCTGCTCACTTACCCCCACAAGAATCACTTTTTCTTCTACCTTCTCTATTTCTTCCGTCATCTTTACCTCGTCTCCAAAAATGTACTCTCGTGCTGTGCCTCCTCATCAGAGGGATACAGTTTCAAGTATTCCTTCATCATTTCCTTTGCGGAATCAAAATCTCCGCTATATTCATATGCAGAAATCGAACTTTTCATAAGATTCTGCTTATTCGGTACCTGTTCCATGGAAAGACCTTTTTCAAAATAAGTCAGTGCTTCCTTATAATCCCCATCCTCCATCTCGGACATTCCCAGGTCATAAAGCTCATAGGAGGTTGCAATACCGCTGTCTAAATATTCTTTGATGCATGCCTTCGCCTTCTTATCATTCCCATCTGCCTCATAGGCACACCCCAGATAATAGGCAGCGATTTCCAGCTTGTTTTCCTTTGCCTTAGTCAGATAAGTGACCGCATCCTTGTATTCTCCCAGCAGATAACAGATTCGGCCCTTATACAGCTCATCCGCCGGCTTATCTCCTTTGATTTCAAGAGCCTGGCTTAAATATTTCTGCCCCTCCTCTTTCCTGTCATGGCGGCTTAAGGACTGATAGATTCCGATATAGATTTCGTAGTTCTTTCCATCACGGTGAATGGCTTCTTTAAAATCGGAAAGTCCCTTTTTCTCCTCCCCCATATCTAAGTATAAATCTCCACGCAGATAGTATGCCCGCGCATCCTTATTATATTTAATAATGGAATCGTAAGTCTCTAAGGCTGCCTTTTCATCTCCGCCAAGATACTGTGCTTTCGCCTTATAGAAGCAGATGTCCAGCTCCTTTTCCCCGACCTTTCCTATGGACTGATCCAGTGCATTCTGAAATGCCTTTTCCGCCTCTTCATAGTTGCCGGCCTCCATGCAGGTGATTCCATACTGCCGGTAGGCATCCTGCTCTTTATTCTCTTTTTTACCACATGCTGAACAGGACAGGATAAGTGATGCTGCAAGCACTGCTGCCCAAATGCGCTGTCTCTTCATTTGATTTTCCCTTCTTTCTGATATCTGAAATTATTGTACCAAAAAAGGCCTTCCGTTTCAATGAAAAAGGGAACATCCCCTGCGGTTTTATCCGTCAGGATGTTCCCTGTAATTCTATTCAGGCCGCCTTGCAAATAAGATAGGTAAACTTCTTACATGCAGGAATGACATATCTGCTTCTCCTATTCCAAGGTTTTATGAATCGGTACTCTTTATGATAACTTCCAGATTTCCTTGTTGTACTGCTCAATGGTTCTGTCGGATGAGAAGAAACCAGCTTTACTGATGTTCACAAGCATCTTCTTTGCCCATGCTTTTCTGTCATTGTATGCAGCGTATGCTTTCTCTCTGGTCTCAATGTAATCCTCGAAATCCGGGAATGTCATGAACCAGTCTTTGTTCAAAAGCTCATTGTACAGACGCTCTAAATTCTCGCTGCAGCCCACTGCCTTAACGGTATCGCTGACAATGAAATCTACTGCTTTCTTTAATTCCGGATCGTTGTCATAGTAGGTCTTGGACTTGTAATCGCCTCTGTCATAGCGGTCGATGACCGTCTGGGAATCCTCACCGAAAGTGAAGATATTGTCATCTCCTACAAGCTCTGCGATCTCTACATTGGCTCCGTCCATGGTTCCAAGAGTTACTGCACCATTTAACATGAACTTCATATTTCCGGTTCCGGATGCCTCCTTGGAAGCAAGGGAAATCTGCTCAGAAATATCACATGCCGGAATCATCTTCTCTGCCATGGTGACATTGTAGTTCTCAACCATGAATACCTTTAAGTAGGGGCTTACCTCCGGGTCATTGTTGATAATCTGCTGTAAGCAGAGAATCAGGTGAATAATATCCTTTGCGATGATGTATGCCGGTGCTGCCTTTGCTCCAAAGAATACGGTAATCGGAGTCTCCGGCTTCTTGCCTTCCTTGATTTCGAAATATTTATGGATGACATAGAGTGCATTCATCTGCTGTCTCTTATACTCATGCAGTCTCTTTACCTGGATATCGAAAATAGAGTTCTCATCGAAATCCATGCCCTGTGTCTTCTTTAAGTAGTTCTTCAAATCTTTCTTCTTGCCTGCCTTCACATCAAGAAGTTTGGTCAGAACTGCATCATCATTGACAAAGTTTCCAAGTTTTTCAAGCTCGTTGGCATCCTTCTTCCAGCCTTCTCCGATGAGTTCTGTAATAAAGGAGGACAGCTCCGGATTACATGCCATGAGCCAGCGGCGGAACGTAATACCATTTGTCTTGTTATTGAACTTCTCCGGATAGAGCTTGTAGAAGTTATTTAACTCACTGTTCTTTAAAATTTCAGTATGCAGATAAGCAACACCGTTTACACTGTATCCGTAATGGATGTCCATGTGTGCCATGTGAACCAGGTTGTCCTTGATGATATAAGTACTCTCATCCTTTACCTTTGCACGAACTCTGTTATCCAGCTCACGGATGATTGGCATCAGCTGCGGAACTGCCTTATCCAGGAATGCAATCGGCCATTTCTCCAGTGCCTCTGCCAGGATGGTATGGTTGGTATAAGCGCATACCTTGGATACAATCTCAATAGCCTCATCCATTAAGATGCCTCTCTCCTGTAACAGACGGATCAGCTCCGGAATTACCATGGATGGATGGGTATCGTTAATCTGGATGGTTGCATAGTCAGCAAGGTCATGTAAATTGGAGCCCTTTGCTACTGCCTCATCAAGAATCAGTCTTGCCGCATTGCTGACCATGAAATACTGCTGGTATACACGGAGCAGACGGCCCTTATCATCCGAATCATCCGGATACAGGAATAATGTCAGGTTTTTTGCAATCTGTTCTTTATCGAAATCGATGGACTCTCCCACGATACTCTCATCAACCGTCTCAATATCAAACAGGCGAAGCTTTGTGGTACGGTTGTTATATCCCACAACATCAATATCATATAATCTTGATTTTACGTTAAATCCACCGAACTGAACCTCATAAGTAACATCGGTCTTTGTCAGCCAGCTGTCCGGAGTAATCCATGGGTTTGGTGTCTCCTTCTGCAGGTTGTGGTCAAATACCTGTTTGAACAGTCCGTAGTGATAATTTAAGCCTACACCATCTCCGTTTAATCCCAGTGTTGCAATGGAATCAACAAAGCAGGCTGCCAGACGTCCCAGTCCACCGTTTCCTAATGACGGCTCCAGCTCGATTTCTTCAATGTCCCCGATATTCTTTCCGGAAGCTTCAAGCTCAGATTTTACACTGTCATAAATGCCAAGATTGATCAGGTTATTGGATAAAAGCTTTCCAATCAGAAACTCTGCGGAAATATAATAGAGCTTCTTCTTTCCCTCATTGCTGACCTTCTCCTCAGCCAGCTTCTTGGTCATATCAAGAAGTGCGTAATAAATCTCCTCGTTGGTACACTTCTCGATGGTCTTGTTATACTTCGTGGATACTGCCTTTGCTAATGTCATTTTTACCCTCCTAAGTTTGCTGTAAGTCAGCTATGCATCAATCAATTGTTATCTACAGTATAGGGGTTTTCCCCTCAGTTTTCTTGTCATATCCGCTCATAAACTGATACTATCCTATCATTTTTCAGGGAACATAATTTGTATTCTGTGTATTATCGACAATTTTTGTATTCTTGTATTGTTACTTTTTCACAATTACAAAGAGCTGATTCTCTGCTAAAATAAGGCTATGAATATTTTGGAATATGAAAACTATCACGAAACAGTTTCACATGGGGATATTGTTTTCCCATATAATACATATCTATGCTCCATTCCTTTGGATTTTCCCTGCGTGCCACTGCACTGGCATGATGAAATGGAGCTGATTTATATTAAAAAGGGGATTGGACGCATTACGGTGGATTTCCGCGAATACAAGGTGACGGGTCCCTCGTTGGTACTGATTCTGCCCGGACAGCTCCACTCCATAGACCCCTTTAACGAAGAGGCCATGGAGTATGAAAACATAATTTTCAGTCCCAACATGCTGGTGTCCCGCCAGAATGATGTAACCGCCACGGATTTCCTGCTTCCCCTCATAACCGGGAAAATAACCGTTCCCACGGTGTTTACGCCGGTGTATCCCTATTATGAGGATATTATCGCGCCGATTGACGCCTGTGATGAAATCTGCAAGACAAAACCCCAGGGCTATGAGCTCTATGTCAAAAGCCAGCTGTTTCAGTTCTTTTTTATCCTGGATAACCGGTGCCGGAATTTAACTACAACGGGGAAAAACAAAAAAACGCTGGATAAGATGAAAATTGTCTTGAAATACATTGAAAATAATTACATGCAAAAGATTACCATAGGAGATATAGCAGCTGCCGTTGGTTTCTCCGAATCCCACTTTATGCGCTATTTTAAAGAGACCATGGGAACTTCCTTCGTGGAATATTTAAGAGATTACCGGCTGACCATTGCCTCACGGCTTCTGACTTCCTCAGATTCCTCCATTTTAAATATTGCTGCAGAGACAGGCTTTGAAAATCTTTCCTATTTTAACCGGGTCTTTAAGGAGAAATACAAAATGACGCCCCGGCAGTTCCGGAAAGAGAGCCGTCTTAACGAATAACAAAGTACAGGGCAAATACCATTGCAAGGGCAAAGCCTGCCAGCACATCACTGATGTAATGCACCCCGGAGAGAACACGGATCACTGCAAGGGCCGCTGCTGCAATCAGCAATACCGTTCCGGCTTCTACGGAAAACGGGAAAAATGTAAAGGCAATCACGGCTGCAGAAAATACGTGCCGGCTTGGCCAGGAATGTCCCATTGTATCCTTTGGGATTACGGGAGGAATCTGAAACTTCTCATAGGGGCGGGGTCTGTTAACCAGTATTCTTATAACAGAAACCACAATAAATCCCGCCAATGGCACACCGGCCGCTTCCAGTACTCTCCCATCCTTTCTAAAAAAAAGGACTGCCAAAAGGCATGGGTATGACGCAAATACAATAGCCGTCAATATTTTATTTACAGTATGTAAAACCCCCGCACGCTTCGGATTATCCCGAAACGGCTGGGTCATTTTACGGTAAGTCTCTTTTTTCATAGGTATTCTCTTTTTACCGTGAGGCATGCAGTTACCGGGCCGATCTGGTACTGTTGTTGTTCTTTGTACCATTATCTGCACCATTACCGGTACCGTTATCTGCTGCCGGATCTACTGCGTCCACTGCACCATCCACTGTATCCTTCACTGCATTTCCGGCATCCTCAACACCGTTTACCACATCATCTCCCACATCCTTGATGTCATTTCCCACATTGCTGCCATTCTGGGTATTGTTGTTATTTGTGGTACCATTTGTGTTGTTGTCCGTATTGGTATTGGGATTTACGTTTGTTCCGTTTCCGGTACCCTCCGTGGTGTTTCCCACATTGTTTGTGTCCTCCATGTTGGTATCCGGGTTATTATCCCTTGCACCGCATGCAGCAAACATGCAGACACCGGCAGCAAGCATGCAGCCAAGCATCATAACCTTCATTTTTTTCATCACACATTCTCCTTTCCATTGAACATCAGCACTGCTTATTTACCTTCGGCAAAGGTGGCTGACACTCTCCCTGTCCACGGTCATCCGCATGTAAACTTACGAATTCTGTGGTCGGTAAGGATAGTATGTGTGAAGAATCACAAAAATATACAATCTATCATACAATATCCGACTTTGAATATCAATGTTTTTTCATTTTCGGCTGGGCAATCAGGGATGCCAGATAAGAAAATACCAATGCCGCCGACAAACCTCCGGCACAGTTTTTAAACCCTCCTAAGAAAATGCCCACAAAGCCTTTTTCATCCACCATCTCTTTGACACCCTTCCAAAGATTATTGCCGAATCCCAGTAAGGGGACATTTGCCCCCGCCTGTGCCCATTGGGAAAAAGGCTCGTAGATTCCCAGTGCCCCCAGCACTGCTCCCAAACAGACCAAAAGCACCATGATGCGCCCCGGCAGCATCTTTGTTTTTTCCATTAAAATCTGTGACAGGGCGCAGATCACGCCTCCCACAACAAATGCAATGACATAGTCCAATTCCTTTTCCTCCCAACTAAACATTCACCCTATCGTTTTCTGTTTCTTCAAACGGCTTTTCAACCGCCATGAATCCATGCTATCCGCAGGACTCAGGTACCATGCCATGAACCCATGCTATCCGCAGGACTCAGGTACCACACCCATAAATCCATGCTATCCGCAGGACTCAAGCACTACTCCATGGGCAATCGCCGGAATCGTCTCCCCCTCATTGAAGCTGACCGTTGAAAGCAGCGCACCGGTAGGCACAAAAAGAATCCTTTTCAGCTGCCCGGATGCCAGCTTCGGAAGAAAATGCGCACTTAAAGTTGTAGCTGCACAGCCGCAGCCGGAACCGCCGGAGCCCACTCCCTGGGTTTTTCTGTCATAGATTAACATCCCGCAGTCCTCATGCACATTTCTAATGTCATAACCCTTTTCCCCTAACAGGTCAAATAAGATTTTCTGACCAACCTCTCCCAGATCTCCGGTTATGATTCTGTCGTAATCCGAAGGTTGTCTCCCGAAATCTTTAAGGTTCTGTGCGATTAATTCGCAGGCGGCAGGGGCCATGGCCGCTCCCATATTCATGGAATCCTTAATGCCGTAATCCACAATCTTTCCCGTTGTAATGCCCGTGATTTTCGCTAAAGGTTTTTCCTTATCCTTTTGCATTTTACCGGCTAAGATAAATGCCCCCGCACCGGTAACCGTCCAGGTGGCGGAAACCGGTCTCTGATTGGCATATTCCAGTGGAAACCGAAACTGTTTTTCCGCACTGGCAAAGTGGCTGGAGGTCACTGCCGCCACATAGTCCCCATAGCCTGCGGCAACTGTCATGGCACTGAGTGCCAAAGCCTCCCCGCAGGTGGAACAGGCGCCAAAGAGCCCGAAAAGGGGAATCTGAAAGGTTTTAAGACCAAAGGAGGAGGCAATCAACTGTCCCAGAAGATCTCCCGCAAAAAGATACCGCATATCCTCGGAATTTTTCCCGGATTTTCCCAGGGCCAGGGTCAGAGCTTCTTTTTGCAGGCTGCTCTCTGCCGCCTCCCAGGTACTCTGTCCGAATTTATCGGTTTCCCCGATGCAGTCAAACTCCTCCGCTAAGGGTCCCTCCCCTTCTTTGGTTCCCACCACAGAGGCACTTCCAATAATAAAAGGAGTCTCCGCAAAACGGAGACTCCCTGTTCCAATCTGCTGATTCATACAATCTCCCTTCTGTCTGCCGGGTTTATAAGCTTATGCTAAGCCACTCCCGTATAGATATGGGATAGTATGTATCAAACAGACTATTCTTATTCACACCCAAAATCATCAGCACAAATGTAAAAAAGGGACAAAATTTCATGCGCCTTCAAACTGGACAACGGAATCCACGTCATAGTTTCCAAGAACCTCACGCCCTTTTAAATCCGTCAGTTCAATCAGAAACAGTGCCTTTACTACTTCACCGCCCAGCTCCTCCACAAGCTCTGCAGCTGCTTTCATGGTTCCTCCGGTTGCAATCAGATCATCCAGAAGAACGACCCTGTCGCCTTTTTTGATGGCGTCCTTATGAATTTCAATGGTTGCCGTGCCATATTCCAGATCATAGGTTTTCTCCACGGTCTCGCAGGGAAGTTTGCCCTTCTTACGGATCGGCACAAAAGGTTTATGGAGATTGTAGGCAAGAGGCATGCCAAACAGAAATCCCCTTGACTCTGCTCCAGCAATCACGTCAAACTCCAGTCCCTCAAGCTTTTTTTCCAGTTCATCGATGGCAAGCTTTAAGGAGTCCGGATCCTGCAGGACGCTGGTAATATCCCGGAAAATAATACCTTTTTCCGGAAAATCCGGAATGTTTCGAATGTACTCTTTAAGTTCTTTCATGGTATCCCTCACAATCTGAAAAGTTATTCTAACTCCGATTATATGCCATTGCGGCTGCAAGTGCAATGGCATTTTTCATATTAGCTGCGAATCTATTCCTCTGTGAATCCTTTTGAAGTCACATACATCGAATAAAGGAAATGTTCATTTTTCTCTATCCGATCAGCACCTTTTTCCCTTCAAAGGCAAAGCCATACTTATGAATTCTATCAGCCGGAATCCCCCTGGCAGTCAGCTGCGCGGCATACTCTTTTTCCTCAATCTGCTTATGGGCAGCCGCCACGGTGTCTGCGAGGGTTTTCTCATCCTCAGGATCATGCACCTTAAATTCCAGAATAAAGGCATCCTTCTTAAGATTCTTCGGCTCGATCATCACATCATACCTGCCGAGACCGCTCTCCCTGTTGGAGGTAACCACATACTCTCCGGCAAGGTCAACCACCAGCCCCAGAACGAAACCGTGATAAAAGTTCTCCGGTTCCTGTTTCTCCGACGGACTGGTGCCGGCGTCAAAATAACTGAAGGTCTTTAATGCCACATTGTTCATGTAGACATTCATTGCTTTCAGGTCATTAGTCAGCAATGCTTTGACAAAACCATTGTAATCTCTCTGAGATCTTTTAAACCAGTCCCGGACCAGTCCCCGGAACATCCGGCTCACCTCCTGATTGGTGAACGCCAATTCGTACAGGGGCTCTTCATATTCCGCCACTTCATTGACCAGCTGATACTGGATTACTTTCAGATAGCCGCTGGCAAGCAGGAGGCTCCAGATGGCATCCGGGTCATCGTCAAGCTGGTTATACACGATCTGTTCATCAATTGGACAGCGGATATGTTCCCCATTCAGCAATACGCCAAACAGTTCTTTTATGTCTTCGTCTCCCTCCCGGATCAGCTTTTCCACCAGACTATTACTGCTGGTGTTGGCCCAGTAAGTGGCAATTTTTCCTTTATTCAGGAAATTCAGGATAGACCAGGGATTGTAAATATCGGTATGGTTTCCAAAGGTGAAACCATCATACCAACTCCTTACCTCTTCTTTCCGGTCTGAATAGCCATACTCATCCAGTGCATCAAACACCTCCGGCTCCGTAAAACCGAAAGAGGTGGCATATTTCTCCGAGGTGGTTGTAACGACTTCCAGATTGTTCAGATCGGAGAAAATGGATTCCTTGCTGACTCTTGTAATACCTGTCATGATGCCTCTTTCGAGATACGGGTTTGTCTTAAATGTGGAGTTGAACAGGCTTCTGGTAAAGGAAACCAGTTTCTCCCAGTAACCCTGAATGTAAGCTTCTTGCAAGGGAGTATCATATTCATCCAGCAGGATGATTACTTTTTTCCCATAATACTGACACATCATTTTAGCAAGATAATGAACCGACATTGATGCATCGACATCATCCATCTGTGGATTTACACGATAAAAATAATCCCTGTCACCATCTTTACATTGAACTGCGTCCAGTAAAAAATCATATCTACTGTATAATTCTGAGATCAATTGGCATATCTTCTTCCTTGTGGACTGAAAATCCGTCTCCTTAATATTGGCAAAGGAAAGAAAAATCACCGGATACGTTCCCTGCAGCTTTCTATACTTTTCCTCCTGCCAGATGGAAAGTCCCTCAAACAGGTCTGACCGGTCTGCATATTCCACGGAGAAAAAAGACTCTATCATGCTCATGTTCAGTGTCTTTCCGAAACGGCGTGGTCTGGTGATCAGTGTCACAGCGTCCCCGCTTTCCCACCATTCCCGGATAAAATCAGTTTTATCCACATAAAAATAGTTTTCCTCTCTCAGTTTATCAAAACTCTGTACTCCGATTGCAATTGTTTTTGCCATAAAACACCTCCGGCCCATACAAAAATCCGCTGCACTATCTCGTTAGCAATAGTATAGCGGATTTTCCTGTATAATACAATTGATATTCTGCCCTCTGCACTGGCCGTTTTCTATTGTACCCGTCCCATGGAGGATGCCTCCTACTTCACCTTTCTCAGTTCCCCATCCCTCTTTTTCACATCCTTTACCACCAGCTGCCCATCTGAAACTACAAAACGGATATCATAGTCATCAAAAGCCATGCCGTACACATAATCCGGCTGTCTGTTGTATGCAGCCCTGGGATCCTGAGCCAGCACATCCATGGCGGTCTGGCGAAGTTTCTCCGGAAGTTTTATAAGCAGTTCCTCCGGGAATATGACGGGAATGCGGAAATCTTCATATTTCTCCGCAAAGCCCCCTTTTGCCTCCGGGTGGGCATCCGCATAGGGAAGATACGGTTTAATATCAACCAGTGGTGTGCCGTCCAAAAGATCCACTCCCGAGACGGTTAGAACCGGTCCCAACTTCTCATCCTGCCGCACATCCATAAGCCTTACGCAGGATAACCCGATGGAATTGGGACGAAAAGGCGAGCGTGTCGCAAAGACACCCCGCCTTTCTTTTCCTCCCAGACGGGGAGGTGCTACCGTTGCATGGAATTCCTTTTGTTTTGCCCGTGAAAATTCCCATAGAAGCCAAAGATGGGAAAATTCCTCAATTCCCTTCACCGCATCCGGATTCCGGAACTTCGGCTCAAAAACGATTTTGCCCACAGCAGGTGCCAATCCGCTCTGCCTGGGAATACCGAATTTCTCCGGAAATGGCGTGTGTATTTTTGCAATATATTCCATGGTGCACCCCTACATCTGATAAAATCTTAAGTTTTCTTTGAGAGCCGCTGTAATGGTTCCTCCTGCCGCCTGATACTTATCATACAAAGTTGTAAACCTCTGCAGTTTTCTCTTATTCTCCGCATCCAGGCGGTTAAAGGCATTCTGATACTGGGGATTGGAAGAAAGTCCCGTACGGATTTCCTTTGCAAAAGGACAGTACCGTGCCATGATATCCCGGGAAACTTTGTTCAGACGGAAGCTTCCCTGGGATTCGTATTTCATCCATGCCTGATAATCCTTCACGAACACCTCCCGGTAGCTGTTTCTTGCCCGGGTCAGTGCAGTCTTTATCTTCTCCTTGGCCTCTGCCGAAAGGTCTGAATTCTTGCGGTAATACTGGATAAAGTCACAGTATTCGGAGGTAAGAGATTTCTCCCGGATATCATTCCAGTATACCCCCTGCACTCTGCGGCAGATTTCCCAGCGATACCGTCCAATGGTTTCTATCATCAGTTCATCCAGATCCACTGCCGTAAAAATGGGGAATAAGAAACGGGCAGGGGTATCCACCTTTGCCCCTGCAGTCTCCTGCCACATCAGGGCACGGGTTCCGGCATTGGGCATTAAAATCACATCCGGCAGAATTTCTTTTTTGATCCACTCCTGGTTGATTCCCCGGTCCGGATCTGAAAACATCACTTCATGGTAGAGAGCGGAATAATCCAGACGTCTGACCTTGTTGATGGCATTTTCAATCTTTTCAGCCGTCACTGCCATCTTTTCTACCACATTGATGAAGTCTTCCTCCATAATGATCGGACAGAAAGAGCTGACTCTTCCGTAGGTGACACGGTTTCCGGACATAAACATATTCCGGATCTCAAACTCCACCTTTTTCTTCCTGCTCCTCTTATATGCCAGCATCTGTTCTTCCGTAATATTTCCGGTACGCTTCATCTCTAAAAGATAGCCATTATAATCCTGATCAAATTCGTTGCGGGATGGCTCCTTTTTTCCCTCATAAATCTGTAAAAGCCAGTCGTAAATCGTATAGACATGGTCGGAATGAAACAGCCCTAGAGAATCCGTCAGATTATAGAGAGCATTGGTATTTTCCTCCCCCGCCATGGAGGCATCCATGAAGCCGAAATGAAGAAACATCAGAATGATTGGAGATGGCTTGACCAGATCCTCAACCGACCGCATAAATGCCTTTTCATAAACATCGTAAAATACCTTGGTAATCTCCCTGCGGAGTTGGCGCGCCTCGTTATCGGTTGCCATAACATCCGGCAGTTCCCGATACTGCTGCACAATACTGTGGAAATCCCGGATCGTCTCATTACTGTATCCCGCATACTCTAAAATATGGGCAATACAGTCCTCTCTTGCGATATTGATTCTTCCCTCTGCGACCTGATTAAAGTCATAATTTTCACAGAGTTCTCTTGCCTCTTCCACCTGTTTCTTTTCGTAAAACCCAAGCTGGGACATGATTTCCACGATATGTAACAGGCGTTTCCTGATATCTGAAATATCCTGCTTTTTCTTTGACAGCTGTACAGCAAGTCCGAAATACAGATGAAAAATATCATCCCTAGAGTCCGAGTACAGAATATCCCTGTTATAAAGCTGGTAATTTACCATCTCGGCAATTCCCTGGGTCACACGGCGCATCTGGGCGGCAGCCTCCATGATTGCACCGACGCAGAGACTGTCATCCCTTATCATCAACTGCATGTAGTCCTTTAAATAGCCCTTTACCAGACTGTTACTGTTTGCAATCTCCCAGTTTTCCGCCTTATGCTGCATCTTTAAGGCCTCAAAGCTCTCAATACGTGTAAAGTCCTGCTCATCTAACAGTTTCTCCGTACAGATGGATTTGTATTCACTGTACAGAGACTCTGCCACATTGTGGAGCAGGACTGACTTTTTCTGGAGGCTGGCGTAGAGACACAGGGACTGGTGGCGCTGTTCTACCGCTGTCCGTAAAAATATGGGCCGGAAATTCTCATGCTCCGATAATATCACCCGCAAATCCTGTGCATCTTTACAGGGAATGACAATTAAAGTTGTATCCTCCCTTGCAACATAATTACAGGCAAACCACTCATTTTCCAGAATACCGATGATGGAATTCCGGTTCATCACCACTTCTGCAAAATCAAACTGCCGGACAACGGAGCCCTCCTGAATGAGATACCACTCCATCACCTTGTCCTGTTTTTTCGCCACAACCTCGCCTTTTTTTACTTTTAATGCATTCATATGATTCCCCCGAACTTTTCCTTCAAACAGTCCTAACTGCTTTTCATTTTACCACAAGAAAGACTGTTATTCAATGCCGGGAGAATGCCCTCATGCTTTGTTTACTGGTAAATCGGATATTTATCACAGATTTTTGCAACTTCCCCACGAACATACTCTAACTGGTTCTCATAATCCGTGGCAATGAGATAAATCAGTTCTGCGATTTTTTCCATATCCTCCTCAACCAGGCCTCTTGAGGTAACCGCCGGGGTTCCAATTCTGACACCGGATGTAACGAAAGGACTTCTCGGGTCATTGGGTACCGTATTTTTATTTAAGGTAATACGCGCGCTATCACAGCGGTTCTGCAGCTCTTTGCCGCTGATATCCAGATTCCGTAAATCCACTAACATCAGATGGTTGTCCGTTCCACCTGTTAAGATATCAAATCCCTGTTTGATTAAAGCCTGGGATAATGCCCTGGCATTCTTAATCACCTGCTTTTGATATTCCTTAAATTCCGGCTTCAATGCCTCTCCGAGACAGACTGCCTTTCCGGCAATTACATGCATCAGCGGACCACCCTGGATTCCCGGGAAAATCGCTTTGTTGAAATTAAATTTCTCTGCAGCTTCTTTATTTGCAAGAATCATTCCGCCTCTCGGTCCTCTTAAAGTCTTATGTGTGGTGGTAGTCACAACATCTGCATATGGGATCGGACTTGGGTGAAGTCCTGCAGCCACAAGACCTGCAATATGGGCCATATCCACCATCAGATAAGCCCCTACTTCATCTGCCACCTCCCGGAATTTCTTAAAATCAATGGTTCTGGCATAGGCACTGGCACCTGCAATAATCAACTTCGGCTTTGCTTCTAAGGCAATCCTTCTCATCTCATCATAATCAATGAATCCCTCGCTGTTAACACCATATGGTACAACGTTGAACCATTTTCCTGACATATTGACCGGACTTCCATGGGTCAGATGTCCGCCGTGGTCTAAGTTCATTCCCATGATGGTATCCCCCGGCTCTAACATGGCAAAGAATACTGCCATATTTGCCTGAGCCCCGGAATGGGGCTGTACATTTGCATAATCACAGTGAAAAAGTTCTTTTGCGCGTTCAATGGCGATGTTTTCTACAATATCCACATCCTCGCAGCCGCCATAATATCTTTTTCCCGGATATCCTTCTGCATATTTGTTTGTCAGCACGGTTCCCATTGCTAACATAGAAGCCTCGGAAACGATATTCTCTGATGCAATCAGCTCTAAGTTATTGCTCTGTCTCTCAAACTCCAGCCCGATTGCCTCCCCGACTTCTTTATCATTTTCTGTTAAAAGCTCCATGATATCTTTAACCATTTGTCTTTCCTCCTTCTTTCTACGGTTCTCAGGCTTACGCGTTTACCGCCTCCGTAATTCCCTCGCTAAAGGTGGGATGGGGACGAATCACGGAACCCATCTCCTCTAAGGTCATGCCGGCTGTTATGGCAGTTCCGAACTCACTGATCATATCGGTGGCTCTTGCACACATCATCTGCGCCCCGAGAATCTTTCCTGTTTCGGCTTCTGCAACTACTTTGATAAATCCTCTCTCCTGATTAGACAGAACCGATTTTCCATTTGCGGACATGGCATACTTATGGGTGGTAACTGTCATTCCATCCGCTTCTGCCTCTTCCCTGGAAAGTCCTACCGTTGCAATTTCCGGATTCGTATAAACACATCCCGGAATTGCCTGCATATTAATAGGAAATTTCTCATTGACCATATGTGCCACCGCATTGATTCCCTCTGCTGAAGCCACATGCGCTAACTGGATTCCACCTGTCACATCTCCAATGGCATAGATATTAGGAATATTCGTCTGATAATTCTTATTTACCAGTATTCTGCCCCGGTCTGTGGCAATTTCAATCCCTTCACCAAACAGACCTTCTGTATTGGCACGTCTTCCTACAGCCACAAGAATTCCATCTGCTTCCACTTCATGAAGAGTATCTTTTTCCGTATAACGGCAGAGCAGAGCTTTGTCCGCTCCTTCTGCAATTTCTTCTACCTTTGCTTTGGTATGAATCTCCACATTCCGCTTCTTTAAAATCATCTTCAGATTCTGGGCAATTTCCTTATCCATATTGGCAAGGATACGGTCCAGTGCCTCAATGACGGTCACCTGACACCCCAGTGAACTGTAAATAGACGCAAACTCCATTCCGATTACTCCGCCTCCGATAATGACCAGATGCGGATAGACTTCTTTCCTATTTAAAAGGGTGTCACTGTTTACTACATCCGGAAGATCTGCTCCCGGTATTGGAGGCATCGCAGGCACAGATCCTGTGGCAATCAATATCTTATCTGTAGACAACAGGGTCTGTTCTTCTCCCTGTACCGTCACTTCATTCGTGGAGGTGATACAGCCGGTGCCGGAATAAACCGCTATTTTATTCTTTTTCATCAGCATGGCAATTCCATCTCTGAGCTGTTTGATAACCTCGTCTTTTCTCTCCTGGATTTCTTCCATATTATAGGAAGCAGCATCTACATGGATGCCAAGCTGCTCACAGGCTTTTATCTCTGCAAACAGATCTGTGGAATGCATAATCGTTTTTGTCGGAATACAGCCACGATTTAAACAGGTTCCTCCCAGCTCACGTTTTTCCACCAGAGCGGTCTTCATTCCCTTTTTTGCACTTTCTATTGCTGCAATATATCCGCCGGGTCCGGCACCTATGACAACTAAATCAAAGCTATCTGCCATCACTTACGCCCTCCCTTTTCCTAAAATTCATAACGAAGTACCGGTTTTCTTGCTGCCTGCACCTCATCCGGTCTTCGGATATAGGTCGTAACCGGAGCCTCATGCAATGCCTCAGGATTGGCTTTGGCTTTCTCGTAAATCTCACGGAATACAGCGATGACTTCGTCTAACGTTTCCCTGCTCTCGGTTTCTGTCGGCTCCACCATCAATGCCTCATGTACAATTAACGGGAAATACATGGTAGGCGGATGAATTCCGTAATCCAGAAGTGCTTTTGCAATATCCATGGCAGAAACCCCGATTTCATGTTCCAATTTTTCTAAGGTCATGACAAACTCATGCATACAGGTCTCGTCATATGCCATCGGATAGATATCCTTTAATTTTTCCATCATGTAGTTGGCATTTAAAACTGCATTTTTGGATGCTGCCGGAATTCCCTCTTTTCCTAACATAAGTACATAGGTCAGCGCCTTTACCACCACAAGGAAATTTCCATAAAAAGTTCGTACACTGCCAATGGATTTTTCCGGAACCTTAAATGACAATTCTTCGGTTCCGGCTACCTGTCTGCCCGGCAGAAATTCCTGTAGAAAGGATTTGCAGCCCACCGGGCCGCTGCCCGGGCCACCACATCCGTGAGGTGTGGAAAATGTCTTGTGCAGATTAATGTGAACCACATCAAATCCCATATCTCCCGGTCTTACCACACCCATGACTGCATTTAAATTTGCCCCGTCATAATAGGCAAGACCTCCTGCCTCATGGATAATGGATGTAATCTCCAGAATATTCTTATCAAACAGACCTACTGTGTTGGGATTGGTTAACATGAGTCCTGCAGTATCTTCCCCTGCCACCTCCCGCAGCTTATCAAGATCCACACAGCCATCCTCCCTGGAGGGAACGCTGACTACCGTAAATCCTGCCATGGCAGCACTGGCCGGATTCGTTCCATGGGCGGAATCCGGAACAATAATCTTGGTTCGTTTTTTGTCATTTCTACTGTCGTGATAGGCCTTGATCAAAAGAAGACCTGTAAATTCTCCATGGGCACCGGCTGCCGGCTGAAATGTCATGGCATCCATACCTGTAATCTCACATAACAGCTTCTCAGAAGTCTTAAGTACTTCCATGCAGCCCTGGACAGTATGCTCCGGCTGCAGTGGATGTATCCTTGTAAAGCCCTTTTGTGCTGCTGCCTCTTCATTTACTTTCGGATTATATTTCATGGTGCAGGAGCCCAGTGGATAAAATCCGTTATTGACACCATGTACCTCTTTTGCCAGTTCTGTATAATGTCTGCTTAACTCATTCTCGGAAAGCTGTGGCAGATGAAGTGGTTTTTCTCTCTTTGGAGTGGAAATTTCCACCTGCGGTACATCACATTCCGGAAGTATGGAGCACTGATTTCCTTTATTTCCTTTTTCAAATATTAATTTCATCCCTGACACACCTCCTTCACAATGGAAGCCACCTGATCCATCTCTTCTTTTGTGTTCTTTTCTGTTGCACACCAGAGAATCTCATATTCATTCAAAGGCAGTCCGCCTAAAATTCCCTTCTGTTCCAGTGCCTCTAAAATAACATCTGCTTTTACATCAGAAGTTGTGACAAATTCATGGAAATATGGCTGGTCATATTTGGGCTTTAAACCGGCTTTCTTTAATTCCCCCTGCAGATAATGGGCTTTGGATAAGCAAAGATTTGCAGCCTGCTTCATGCCTGCTTCCCCCATTGCTGCCATGTAAACACTGGCAGTCAGAGCGCAAAGTGCCTCATTGGAACAGATATTGCTGCTGGCTTTTTCTCTCCGGATATGCTGTTCCCTGGCCTGAAGAGTCAGTACGTAAGCACGTTTTCCTTCTTTATCTACGGTCTCTCCTACAATTCTGCCCGGAAGTTTCCGCATCATTTTCTCGGTAGATGCCATAAATCCAAGGTATGGTCCGCCAAAGGAAAGCTCCATGCCAAGGGGCTGGCCTTCTCCTACTGCAACATCTGCTCCACATTCCGCAGGTGTTTTTAAAACCGCAAGTGCAATGGGATTGCAGCCCATAATATACTTAGCACCGGCTTCATGGGTAATCTCACCCAGAACATCTGCGTCCTCGATATTGCCGTAATAATTGGGCTGCTGCATATAAAAGCATGCGCTGTCCTCTTTTAAAGCTGCCTTTAACGCCTCCTGATCGGTAACCCCATCCTTTTCCGGAATCACCTCCACCTGAATGCCGTTTCCATAGCAATAGGTTTTGATCACAGTAAGGACCTGTGGATTTACAGTTTCCGATACAAATGCCACATTTCTTTTTCTCTCCCTGCACATGGCAACTGCCTCTGCTGCCGCTGTCGCACCGTCATAGACAGAAGCGTTGGATACCGCCATACCGGTCAGTTCACAGATCATGGTCTGATATTCAAAGATAGACTGTAAAATACCCTGGCTGATTTCCGCCTGATAGGGTGTATAGGCTGTCAGAAATTCTTCTCTGTTTACCACACTCCCTACAATTGCCGGAACATAATGGTTATATGCCCCCGCACCACGGAAGATGTGCTTAAAGATTTTATTCTTGTCTGCCAGCTCTTCCATCTTATCCAATGCTTCCATCTCACTCAAACCGGATGGAAGATTTAATTCTTTTACCTTTACCTCCTGCGGAATATGGGAAAAAAGAGCATCAAAGCTGTCATAACCGATTTCCGACAGCATTTCCTTTTGTACTTCCTCCGTATTACCAAGATAAGAGCCCATATGTTTCACCTCCTTGTTGGATCATTTCCTCTACTCTTCTTCACTCTCGGTAAATTTCTCATAAGTTTCCGCGTCCATCAGATCCTCTGTCTCAGTAATATTCTCTACCTTGATAAACCAGGAATCATATGGATTTTCATTAATCTGTTCCGGAGCATCCAAAAGTTCTTCATTCACCTCTGCAACCACGCCGGACACCGGTGAGAAAATATCAGAAACTGCCTTAACGGACTCTACATCTGCAAATTCCTTTCCTGCAGTTACTTCATCCCCCTCCTCCGGAAGATTGACAAATACGATTCCTCCCAGAGAGTTCTGTGCGAAATCGCTGATTCCGATCAGTGCTGTGCTCTCATCTAAAAACTTTACCCATTCATGTGACTTTCTGTACTTTAATTCTGTTGGATATTTCATAATCTTTTTCCTCTTTTCTTTCTATTTTTTATTTTAATTGTTTCTGTTTCTACCTATATTAAATATTAAAGTGTGAAGGTATCATTTCTATTTCTGCCACCCAACCTGTATCTTACTGTGGCTGTCCCTTCTTATAAAATGGCAGCGGTACAATCTCAGCCTCAATCCTTCTGCCTCTTACATCTGCCTCGACTTTTGTTCCAATCTCTGTGTGGTCAATATCCAAAAGAGCCATAGCAATGGGATAGCCAAGATATGGACAATGGGTTCCGGATGTGGTATGACCGATTTCTTTCCCATCACAATAAACAGTTTCATGTTCTCTGATAATGCCCCTGCCGGTTACCTTTAATCCCACACGCTTTCTTGTGAGAGGTCCCTTTGCTTCAATGGCATCTTTTCCGATAAACTCCTCCTTGTTCATCTTCACGAATATCCCAAGGCCTGCTTCCAATGGAGTAACCGTGTCATCCATCTCATGTCCATATAATGGCATGGCCGCTTCCAGCCTTAAGGTATCTCTGGCCCCCAGTCCGCAGGGAAACAGTCCTTCCTCTTTTCCTGCCTCTAAAAGAAGCTCCCACATCTTTGGTGCCTCCTCTGCTGCCAGATACAATTCAAATCCATTTTCTCCGGTGTATCCGGTTTTGGAAATAATACATTCCATATCATCAATCTTACGTCGGAAGGTTGCACTGTAATATTTCACCGGAATGTCCTCTTCCTTTGCAACCTTTTTTAACACTTCCAGTGCCTTAGGTCCCTGTAACGCAATCTGTGCCACCTGATCGGAAATGTCCTTAATCTCCACATCTCCAAACACATGATTTTTGATCCATTCGTAATCTTTGTCCTTATTTGCGGCATTTACTACAATCAGATAATGTTCTTCCCGTACCTTATAGACAATCAGATCGTCTACCACGCCGCCTTCCTCGTTACACATGGGGCTGTAACGGGCCTGTCCGTCATACATGGTTGTATAGTCGTTGGTCAGCAGATGATTTAAATTCTTTACCGCATCCTTTCCGATGCAGGTAATTTCTCCCATATGGGATACATCGAACAGGCCGCAGGCTGTACGGACTGCCATATGTTCCTTAATCACTCCCGTTTCATACTGTACCGGAAGCAGATATCCTGCAAACGGCACAATCTTCCCTTTGTACTTGACATGTGTTTCATAAAGTGGTGTTTTCAGTTCCATCGCTTGTTCTCCTTTCTTTTTTTGTTTCTGTTTTTGACTCAATCCATAGTCTCTGCCATAACATTCCGTGCAATAAAAAGAGCGCATAAATAAACACAGTATCTGCTTATTTATGCGCTCTGTCCTGAAACCTGAAATATTGTTCTTCCCAACCTGCCGATTCCACAGGGCATGGAAAGTTTGATTCTTTGGTGCCCCTTTGCTCTCCAGAGTGTCGTCAAAATATGGTCCTTCTGCCTGAGAGTTTCTTGCTTTTCCCCTTCGGCGTTACAACAGCCCATGTAATCTCTCCCATATTTTTCAGTCGACCTATGAAATTGTCAAAATTCGAAAACAAATCTTGAGTGAATATTAGCACAGGTTTTTTAATCCGTCAACTAATTTTTTAAAATAATTTTCTGTTGACAAAACAAACTGCCAATGCTATTATGCCAACAGGCAAAGGCGCTCCCCGTTCAAGGAGCGTCTTTTTTATTTTTTGGGCTGAGCAAACAAAAGAAGGAGGTACATTAATGGAAACGAAAACTGCATAGTAATTTTACTGTTATATCATGAAACAAAAAACAAAGAGAGAGAGGTAAAATCTTATGACTACAATGAAAGACATTATTTCAAGTCCTTTACTGCTTATTCTGGTGGCAATCGGACTCATCTACATTGTGATATTTTCACTGATTCATTTAAAAAAATCCTATTCCCGATGTATCGAAATGGGAATTACAAAAGAGGATCTTAAAAAAGTAATCAAATCCAGCATCGTATTTTCCATCGTCCCCAGCTTATCTATCGTTGTTGGATTATTTGCACTGATTTCCGTTCTGGGGGTTGTATGGTCCTGGTGGCGGCTTTCTGTAATCGGTTCCCTTTCCTATGAATCTTTAATTTCCAGCAGTGTTGCATCCGCTCTTAAATTTTCATCAGCTGCCGAAATGTTAGAGAAGGCAACCGGAAGCCAGTTCGGTGTTGTTATGATCTTAATGAGCATCGGTATGTTAAGTGGTTTCTTCATTTTAATCCCTCTGGGCAAAAAATTATCCATGAGTGTCAGCAAATCTGAAAACTCCAGCAGCTGGAAATATGTATTAAGCGGCACCTTCATGCTCTGCCTGTTTGCCGTTTACATTCCGGTTCTTCTAATCGGTGATACCGTCCAGGCAGCTGTTATGATCACCGGTCTTGTCATTGCCGTTGCCCTTGGCATACTGGCCTCCAAACCAAAGCTCCGGTGGTTAAGTGAATTTATTATGGCATTTTCCATGATTGGCGGTATGATCTCCTCCGTCTTCTGGGCAAAATTATTTCTGTAAATTCTAAAACGTTTTCGAAAGGAGAATGTAATTATGAGTAAAAAAAATAAACAGACAATCGTCATGGATCCCTTTCAGGCATGGTGTCACAAATGGAGCCGGATCGGTACTGTAATTATGTTAGCTTATATGGTGGCACTGCCATTTATCGTTTTAGCTTATTATCACTGTATTCCATCCTTCGGGGAGGTTATCAATCTGTCCACCATCAGTATTCTGATGATTTATATTCCGGTAGGAATCTCCGAGGCCTTAAGCTATACTCCAATCCTTGGTTCTTCTACATACCTGACATTCTTAACCGGTAATATCATGAACTTAAAACTCCCGGTTGCCGTAAATGCCATGAAGCTGGCAAAAAAGGAAGCCAACACACCGGAAGGCGAAGCAATTTCCTGCGTTGCCGTATCCGTATCTTCCATTATGACTGTCATTATCCTGGCGCTGGCAGCCCTCTTAAGCAGCTGGATCAGCCCGGTATTTGAGCTGCCGGCAGTAAAGACAGCCTCCAACTACCTGATTCCTGCCCTGTTCGGTTCTCTTACATTAGGACTGTTCTCAAGCACAAAAGCCGGCAAAAAGGTCGTAAAAAATGGTATTGCCGGTGTTATTCCGGTACTGATCATCGTAGCCCTGCTGGCACTTTTCGTCCGTATTACAAGTGGCGGCTCCTTATTTGGAATGATTGGATTCTTAATTCTTTTCATGCTTCCGGTAGCCATCATTTCTTCCCGTATTATGTGGAAAAAGGGAATTATCAAAGTTGTTGACAATGAAGAAACTACATCGGAAGAAAAACAGTAATCTGACACACGTGATCTGGAGGATTTCATGAAATATATTGAGTTAGACAGCCATGACATTTTTCAAAACCTTGCTGCAGAAGAATATATTTTGCATCACTTTACCGACGATACATACCTTCTGCTGTACCGGAATGACGATGCCATTGTATTGGGCAAATACCAGAATATTTATCAGGAAATCAATGTTCCTGCTGTGGAAACCGCCGGTATCAGAATCGCAAGACGTATTACCGGCGGGGGAACAGTTTTTCATGATAATGGGAATCTGAATTATTCCTTTATTGCAGAAAATGATAAAAACCGTTCTGTAAGCTATGATGATTTCCTTTTTCCTGTCATCGATGCCCTGCGGGCTATGGGAATCGAGGCAGAAAAACGAAACGTCTGTGACATTGCTATCGGAGATTATAAAATTTCCGGCAATGCCCAGTGCGTTTGCGGAAACCGGGTTTTGCACCACGGAACACTGCTGTTTGATACCGATATGAAAAAACTCCATCACCTGTTAACTCCCACAGATGCAGTCCTGGAATCAAAGGCTGTTGCCTCTGTTCCTTCTCCTGTGACAAATATCAGAGAGCATTTAGCGGATTCCTCTATGACAATGGAAGAGTTTCAATCCGCACTGCTCTCCCATATCTTTCCCTCCGGCATTACACGCCGGGAGCTGACCGGAGAAGACAAAAAACAAATTCTTCAACTGGCGGAGGAAAAATATTGTACCTGGGAGTGGAACTGTGGAAAACCCCCCCGTTTTACTCTGCACCGGGACAATATGAATCTATCGGTGGAACATGGAATCATTACATACTGCCACATTCCTTTCCTGTCTCCGGAAGCTTCTAAGGCACTGTCCGGCCAGCGTTATGGATATCAGAATCTTCTGCATGTCCTGTCTTCATTTTATGGAAAAGATACAGAATCGATGGTAAAAAAATTATTTTAAGAAAGGATCCCACATTATGGATAAGGTTATCACTATGCCAAAGCTGTCAGCCGATATGAAAAAAGGTGTTTTGGCAGCCTGGGCTAAGCAAAAGGGCGACAGGGTTAAAAAGGGAGATGTTCTCTATGAAGTCGAGTCTGCCAAGGTTGTCAGCGAAGTCGAATCTACCGTAGACGGCATCCTGACAGAAGTGTATGTTGAAGAAGGCGATGAAGTAGATGCAGGCGCACCTGTTGCTGTCATCTGCTCCCCTCAGTAAGGAGAATTTTTCATGCAGGAACGAATGCCGGAATGGTTTAAAGTAAAGTACAATGAGGAAGCTGTAAAAGAGGTCAGTGAGCTCATGTCAAAATTAAAACTAAATACTGTCTGCAAGGAGGCAAACTGCCCGAATCTGGGGGAATGTTTCCAGAAGCATACTGCAACCTTTATGATTCTAGGCAGCCAGTGCACCAGAAACTGCCGTTTTTGTAATGTTGTCCATGGAACTCCGGAGCCCGTGGATGAGAATGAGCCTATGCACGTTGCAGAAGCCGTAAGAGATTTAAAGCTTCGCCATGTAGTCATCACCCAGGTTACCCGGGATGATCTGCCGGACGGCGGTGCCGATCAGTTTGCAAAAGTAGTCTCTGCAATCCGAAGCCTCTGCCCGGAAGTAACCATTGAAGTCCTGATCAGTGATATGAAAGGGGACAAAAATTCATTGGATACGGTAATCAATGCCCATCCGGAAGTCATAAACCACAATATTGAAACTGTAGCACCTCTTTATGCTAAGGTTCGTCCGGAAGCTGATTATGAGAGAAGTCTTTCCGTCCTTCGCTATGTAAAGGAAAAAGACAGCTCTATCCTTACCAAAACCGGCATCATGCTGGGGCTGGGTGAAACGAAAGAACAGGTTTTAAAAACCATGGATGATGTCCTTGCAACAGGCTGTGACATTTTCACCATCGGTCAGTATCTTCGTCCTTCCCCCGCCCATGTGGAAATGAAAGAATATATTTCCCCGGAAATTTTTGCAGAATACAAAGAAATCGGTCTTAAAAAAGGCTTCCGCTATGTTGCCAGCTCCCCGCTGGTACGCAGCTCTTACCGTGCTGCCGAAGCTTTACAGTCAGGAGTGAAAGAATGATTTATATCGAAACCGGTTCTACCGATCCTTATTTTAATTTTGGTCTGGAATATTATCTAATCACGGAAAAGAAGTTTTCAGAGCCTGTCTTTTTATTCTGGCAGACGGCTCCTACCCTGATGGTGGGGAAATTTCAAAACACCTTAGAGGAAATCAATGCCGTCTACGCCAAAGAACATCATATCAACATTGTCCGGCGCATGTCCGGTGGCGGTACCATTTACACGGATATGGGGGGCTGGCAGTTCACATTTATCATTCCCGGACAAACGGAGGAAATCAGTTTCAGCGAATATATCAGTCCTGTCATTGATGCCCTGCATGCTATGGGCATTGCCGGTGCAGGATTTAACGGCCGGAATGATTTAGTCATTGAGGGGAAGAAATTTTCCGGAAATGCCCAGTACCTTTACAATGGCTTTACCCTGCATCATGGCTCCCTGCTGTTTCGTACCGATATTGAACAAATGGTTAAAAGCACCACCGTTGCCCCTTACAAGGTGATTTCCAAGGGAATTAAAAGTGTAAGGGATCGTGTTACCAATATTTCAGACCATCTTAGTGTTCCCATGGACAGCCTGGAATTTAAAGAACGCATGGTGACAGGCATCATGGGTGGCAGCGGATACAAAACCTACGATCTGACGGAAGCCGACCGCGCAAGGATTTCGGAACTGGCCGATTTAAAATTCAACAACTGGAATTCCATTTATGGCAGAAATCCCAAATGCAGTCTGGTTAAGAAAGGGCATTTCACAGGGGGAAATGTGGAAGTATCTCTTGAACTTTATCACGGTATGATAAAAGACTGCGCAATCCACGGGGATTTCTTTGGTTCTTTGGATATGGATGCACTCAGTGCCGCCCTGTGTGGTGTGAACTATGAGGAATCAGCCATTGCTGCTGCACTCAGTTCTTTTGACATTGAGCACGGTCTCTATCACATTACCCGGTCAGAACTGATTTCTTGTATTGCTCTCTGAATCATCACCTGCTATCCAACGTATAAACAATAATGTCAACAGAAAAAGGATTGTTTATCAATTTATGAGTTTTGACATCTACAGATTACACATGCTATAATAACTTTGTTTCTGTTAACAGACAGGTTGTTATAGTACTAAGGAGGCTTCTGAAATGAATTCAAATTCTTCTTCATTCTGGCACGACATCAATGCTTTCTTTCCGGATATTGTATCAGCCATCACTTCCCTTTCAAAAAAATCCTATTTTTCCATTACCAATTTAAAAAATGATATTACCTGGTGGTCCCAGAGCGCAATGGATTTCTTCGGTATAAAGGAAAATTACATCCTTCGCGGCAATGAAAAAAGCAACAGGTACATTCACCCGGACGATATCACAGTATTCAAAAAAGGATTTGCGGAACGTGTAGCCGGTAAAAATCTGGATCAGCCCTGGGAGTACCGTGTGCAAAACGGTAATACCTACAGCCGTATCAGTGCAACTGCAAAACTGCTGAATGATGAAAATGGAAAGCCTTTTCTTATCGTGATTCGATATAATAATTACGGAATCTCTGAGGATATGGATTCTGTAACGGGACTCCGCACAGAGCCGGCACTAAACCGTAAAATCTCTGAGTTCTTATCATCCCCACATTCCCCGGCACTTTTAAAGATTACTCTTGACCAGTTCAGCAATATCAATGTATTATATGGCACAGATTTTTCTGATACGCTTTTGGCCAGTGTTTCCGACGTGCTTTTGCATGAGGTTTCCGGTACCGGCAGTGTCTACCGGTTGTTCGGAGCTAAATTTGTCATTGCCTTTCCGCAGATTACGAAAGATGAACTATGCAAAATCAGCGATTGCCTTACGGAATCTCTGCTCAATAAAATTATGGTAAACGGAAATAAAATCCCGTTAAAAACCTCTATGGGAGCCGTATTTGTAAAACCGGATATGAAGGATTCCAACGGAGTGCGGAGCAGGCTGACCTTTGCCCTAAACCACTCCAAAACAGAACACCACGGGGAGCTGGTTATTTTTAATGATGAATTCAGTGGAAATAATGAGAAACAGTTCAATCTGATTGGAGTCATCCATCACTGCGCCATCACGGATTTTAAGGGCTTTCGCCTCTTTTATCAGCCAATCGCTGATACCAAAACTGGGAAAATCTGCGGTATGGAGGCTTTACTGCGCTGGGAATTAGAACCTTACGGTCTGGTTTCTCCCGGTGTGTTTATGGACTGGCTGGAACAGGATCCCTGCATTTTTGATCTGGGCAACTGGATTCTCCGGACTGCTTTGCAGGATGTAAAGAGAATCCGAAACCGGATTCCGGACTTTTTTGTCAATGTCAACATCACTGCCGCCCAGCTGGAGCGAAAGGAATTCCGGGCTGCTGTTATGGATATCCTGAAAGAGACAGATTCAAAGCCGAAGGAACTTTGTTTAGAATTGACCGAACGATGCAAGAATCTGGACTTCGATTTTCTGAACAGTGAGGTTTCCTTTTTCCACGAACAGGGAATTAAAATTGCACTGGATGACTTTGGAACCGGCAACAGTTCCCTAAGCCTTGCGCTGGCTCTTCCTTTTGACGAGCTTAAGGTGGATATGAGCTTTATCAAGGATATCAAGGACAAGCCTCAGAATCAGGCTATGATTCAGTCCATCGTGGATTATGCGAATCGGACAGACACGGAAACCTGTATCGAGGGCATTGAGAACGAAGATGTAAACCACTATATCAGCCGCTTCGGTGCCACCTGGCATCAGGGATATTACTACTCAAAGCCGGTACCCATTGACCAGTTTGAGGAAATTGTGAAGGATTCTGCCCAAATATATTGATGAACGGAGTTATTTATGTTTAACACATACAGAGGTCAAATTTCAGAATCCCGCAGACTTGCCGTTCTCCTCGCCATTTCCGGCGGACTCATGGATGCCTACACCTACATTTTCAGGGACGGCGTATTTGCCAATGCCCAGACCGGAAATATCCTGCTCTTAGGTGTTAATCTTTCGGAGGGAAATTATGGGGAAGCTCTTCGTTACTTTTTTCCGGTACTGGCCTTTGCCGCCGGTATTGTTTTAGCCGAGGTAATACACCACTTATGTACGGAGGACGGTATCTTCCACTGGAGACAGCTGTCCGTTTTGCTGGAATGTATGATTCTGTTTGCTGTAGGTTTTATCCCTACAGCCTTCAATCTTCCTGCGAACGCACTGGTTTCCTTCGCCTGCGGCATCCAGGTGGAAAGTTTCCGCAAGGTAAAGGGGAATGCCTCTGCCACCACCATGTGTATCGGAAATCTGCGTTCCGGCACCCAGGCAATGTGTGATTTTGCCTGCTCAAAGGATAAAAAATACCTGCACAAAGGACTGGTGTATTACGGAATCATCCTGTCCTTTGCGATGGGTGCAATCATTGGAAATATTTTAATCCGCCACTTTTCCCAATATGCCATCTGGTGCAGCAGCCTCCTGTTGTTTGCAGGATTTCTTCTCATGTTTATCCAAAGTGAAGAGACCCCCTCCGATTCCATATAATGATATGATACTGTGTAGAATTTGGGAGGAAGTTTAGGAGATTTACAAAATTAGAATTTTTCCACAAAGGAAATTGCTATGCAGTCCGTTCCCACATGGGTACCGATGACACCGCCCACTGGAAAAAGGGCTGCATTTTTCAAATGATATTTTTCAATGGTCTCCTTCATAAACTCCTCACCCAGCTTTCGGTTGGAGGAATAACCGAAATAGACAGGAAAACGCTCATCCAGTTCTACCTGTTCCAAACGGCGGTAAAGCATCTTCTTTCCTGCCTTTCTTCCCCGTACCTTTGCCAGAGGTTTTAAGACACAGTCCTCCAAAACAATGACCGGCTTAATTCCTATCACATTTCCTATAATGTCCATACCTGCAGGAATCCGCCCGCCTTTTCGCAAATAAGTCAGGGTGTCTACCACTCCGCATACTGTAATGTGATCTCTTAATTCTTCCAGCTTTTTTACAATACTGTTCAGCTCCATTCCCTGATTGCGCAGGGACAATGCATACTCCACCACCATTCTCTGGGCTATAATTGCCTGCCTGGAATCAACAATCGCAATTTTATCATATCCGCAAATCTGTTTTGCGGTTTCTGCGGCACCAATGGTTCCACTTAAGCCGCTGGAGAGAGTGATGACCAGTACCTCATCCCCATTTTCCTGCGCAGTCTCAAAATAGCCCAGATACTCCTGTGGCGACGGCTGGCTGGTGGTGGGAAGCTTTTCCGACTGCACAAGTCTTTCATAAAATTTCGGAAAATCTTCACCAGTTTCCTGGGGACACTCCCCATCTTCAAACTGAATACGAAGGGGTACAACAAAAATATTCATCTCCTGTGCCTCTTCCCTTGTAATATCTGATGCAGAGTCAGTTATGATCTGTAACATGAAAACACCTCTTTTATCTGTAATCTAGTCAACGGAGCAATTCGTGTTTCAAATGAGGGTCAATTACCTTTTGACCCTTGTACCATTATATAATAGTAAAAAGAACAACTCAACCCATAGCCACAAGTTTCCGTTTCTCATGCTGTCCCCTCCATAAAAAATCCGCTATACAATATCGCTTACCGATAGTATAGCGGATTTTTCCACGAAAGATTATGCTGAATCACCATCCAGGCTAGCTGATCAGCCAGTAGATAAGCCCCAGCACCCAGGAACTGAATATTCCGTAAAGAATGACCGGTCCCGCAATTTTAAAGATCTGGCAGCCAATTCCAAATACCTGCCCCTCCTTCTGAAACTCCACTGCTGAGGAACACACACCGTTGGCAAAACCGGTAATCGGTACAAGTGCCCCAGCACCTCCCCAGTTTGCCAGAAGTCCATAGACATTGCAGCTGGTCAATATTACGGAAAGAAGCACGAGGATCAGACTGCACCACAGCGTTGCATCCTCCTGCTTTAATCCAAAACTTACAGCAATATTTAATATAATCTGCCCCAGCAGGCAGATGGTTCCTCCCAGCAGAAAAGCCTTCCCCATATTTGCCCACAGATTATGTTTCGGTGTCACCTGTTCCACATAATCGTTGTACTCCTGGTTTCGTTTTTCCTGCTGTTCCTGTGTTAACTGTTCCATCGCACACTCCTTATTACTATAATCTTAATTTAACTATAATTTTCCTGCCACAGAAATGAAACAGGAACTTCAGTTCCTTTCTCCTGCAATAGTTACTTTTCCTTAGTTTTTCCTTATGTGTGCAAATTATACCCTATGATTTAATTTTCTTCTTTTCCAGTCATTACTGTTATAATCCCGGATGCCACGAAGTCGTTACCTGCCACAGATCCGGTTCCTGTTCTCCCCAGTGAAAAAGTTCCTTCATCTGGTCATCATACTCTTCCCCCGGCTCATACTGTTTCAGCATGGTAAGAAGGTATTTCTCCTTCTCATCCTTCGGTGACAGATTATCTGCCTGTTTTAAAATGACATCAGACACTTCCTGAGGCTTCTGTTGGGCAGTAACTTCCAGTCCGAACAGCTTGCTCACAAGCCCTGCTGCGTAATAAAATTCATAATTTCCCAGCATAATGGATTTTTGCATATTACATTTAATAATCACACTCTGACGCGCAATTGAGGTAACCATTTCGTTTCCCTTCCTTTTCTTTGGTTTCAATTATAACATTTCCTACCAGTATCTGGGAAGACCATAACCGAAAAAGAAATAGAAAAAAGCTCCTGTCATTTTTCCCAGTGCCATAGCAGTCATCACCGCCTGCAGTCCACGGTTAATATGCAACCGCCTGAACAAAATCGGAAATGTATTTAAAATTTCCGCCAGTGCCACCGCAATGCTGCCCACAAATATGCCTGCTGCCAGACCATACATAACAAGGAGCAGATGGGCAAGCCAGTTGACGGGAAATGCTGCATTCCAGTCAATCACCGAAAATACAACTCCTGTCAGTACCCCCAGTATGATGGTATTTTCCACCATCATGATACGATCACCGATCTTACATTTTTTAATCATACGGGGAATCACGCCAATTACCAGAAGAAATGCAAAGGTGCCTGCCGAAATCGCCACTCCCCAGGCAAACGCCACCACTGCAAGAAAGATGTGCCTAAGAAACATCATGTTCGTGCCCCTTTCTTCCCGCATTCTCAATAAATGCAGTATCTACATCCTTCTCATATTTGCGCATCTCGACCTGAATGGGGGTCGGATCTGAAGTAATCTTCTTTTTCCCGATATGATTAAAGAACACAAGAATCCCCACGGCAAGTCCCAGGCAGTAGAACACCTCCAGTTCCGTCACATTACCTTTCTTTGTTCCCATCACCTGTCCGTAAAACCGGTCAAAAACCTCCCCTACGGACACATCGTTATTAAATGCCATGATTGTAAAGGCGGACCCCAGAAAAATCACAACAATAATCGCTGCAAGCTTCACCCACTCCAGCCACTTGGGAGCTGCCGGTGCGGCTACATACTCTACCACAAAATCCTGCTCCCCATAGCTTACAACCTCAACCTCCGGGAAATCAGCCTGTATCATCTCAATCACTTTCAGAATGGAAAACACTTCAATTCTCTTTTTCTTGTGCTTTTCATCCTTTTTAAAGGTATAAAGAGTTTTGTTTTTCACACCTGCACAGATTACAGGGTCAGCACACTGTACCGACATCACATCCTGTATCTTTATCTGTGGATTACGGCAGACACTGTTTCTCTCCGCCTTAACATATACCGTTTCCCGCTTCTCTTTCATCGCGCACCTCGTTCTGTTTATTAAATCAAAATGTATTTTCTTTCCTGATTTTTCTTTTATTAGTTTTATGAAAGAAACACATTTTTTGAATTATTTCAGAAACAGTATGTGCAATTTATAAAAATATATGACTCCTATTCTATTGTTTTTCCTGTCCGACTTTCTGTTCGGTTTCCTGTTCGGCTTCCTGCCTGGCTTTTTCCTCCAGAATTGCCTCATTCAACTGAAGCATCTTTGCATCCAGATTAGAGACAATCTCTGCACAGGCCCTAAGGTCACGGCTGATATACTCCGGAGCATTTCCCTCAAATTTATAGTAAATCTTATGTTCCAGACTTGCCCAGAAATCCATGGCAATCGTCCGGATCTGAATCTCCACCTTGGTATCAACCACACGGTCCGACAGGAAAATCGGAACCGTCACATGCATATGAAAGCTCTTGTATCCGCTTGCCTTCGGATGCTTAATATAGTCCTTAACACAGATTACCGTAAGGTCATTCTGATTGCCGATCATCTCTGCCAGACGGTAAATATCCGACGTAAAGGAACAAACAATCCGGATTCCCGCAATATCATTCACATACTTTACCATATTCTCAATGGTGCTCTCATATCCGTCTCTCTTAAGCTTCTTTACAATGCTCTCCGGTGTCTTTATTCTCTGTTTAATGTATTCAATGGGATTATACTTATGTATATGAACAAACTCATCATTTAAAATTTCGAGCTTGGTGCCGACTTCCTTGAGTGCGGAATTATACAAAAACATGATGGTTTCCCAGCTGTCTATATCTTCCCCCAGCATCTGAGATGTACCCATATTACCCCTCCTTCATTTCTGCCCTCATCTGACCTTTTGGCCCTTGTGTCTTATTATAACATAGGTATTATAAATTGTACTCATTTTCATAGAAAATTTATACTTTTTCTACATTCCTGTCTTCCCAGAGAAAATTATGATGACGAATAAGTGAATTATTATATTCTACATATAATCTTCCTCAACAACCTGCATTTCCAGATAATCAAAGTCAATTTCTTCCACAAAATTATCACGATTAAATCTCGTTTTAGCATGTTGCTGAAATTCCGCAATATTTGCATCCAGCCAGATTGGTTTACCAAGATCAAATCTTAAGCATGCCTCCTCCAGTGCATGGAAGATTTTGTGAGTCCTTGTATCATCCGTATTTTCTTCAATCGTTTCTGACTTGATTAAATGCGTATTTTTCCAAATCTTAAACCATACTTTCATATTTCTTTCTCCTCTGTCTGCTACATTCGTAGGTCAAAAGAGCTGCTGAAACAGCTGCATTTAAAGATTCCACCTGCCCTTCCATGGGAATTTTCAGGTAAAAATCCGCTTTCGATGCCACTTCTTCAGAAAGTCCGTTTCCTTCGTTTCCAATTAAAAAACCGCTGGCTTTTGTATAGTCAAATGAATCATAACTTTCATTACCTTTAAGATGTGCGGCGTAAAGCGTCACTTTTTTCTCTTTTAGCCGTTCCATAAGTGCCGGAAGATCATCTGAAATCAAATATGGCATGCGGTAAATGCTTCCCATAGTAGAACGTATTGTTTTGGGATTAAAAAGATCCACTGTTGTCCGGTTCATAATAATTCCGGTAACTCCGGCTCCTTCACCGGTTCGCACCATCGTTCCCAGATTTCCCGGATCCTGTATGCTGTCTAAAATCAGAAGATGCGTCTTATCCCCTTTCAACAGATTCTTCAATTCATACTTTGGCATCCGGACAACAGCCAGAATCCCCTGGGGTGTCTGGGTATCAGAAACTGCGCGAAAAACGGAATCCTGAAGGATTTCATAGGAATATTCCTCCAGTAGTTTCCTGTTTTCATTCTGATGCAAAAAGCTCTCGGATACATATACCGAAATGACAGAGGTTTTTGTAGCCTCCCGGAACATTTTGATTCCCTCAACTACAAAAGCTCCCTCTTTTTTTCGCTCCCTGGATTTTTTCATTAATGCAGATAAATGCTTCATCTGCTGGTTTGCCGTACTTGTAATCATGACTCCTCCTGTTTCTTATTTTTTTCCCGTTTATGGAATAGTGCCTCCGGAATGGAAAATCCAAAAATAATCCCAAAGACAATTGCAAGTGCAATTTCAAAGGTTTCCAGTCCTTTTGCCGCAAACAGTTCCTTTTTTCCAAAAATCAGATAGTATGCCGTATAATAAATCCCCGCCCCTGGAACCAGTGGGAAAATCCCCGGAAGAAAGTAAACAGTTGCCGGATTCTGCCTCAGTACTGCAGTTATCCGGCAGAAAATTGTCAAAACAAATGCGGCCGTAAGACTTCCCAGAACAACATTTTTCATCTTCAAAACTATGGCATAATATACGACCCATTCCAAGGCTCCTGCCAGCCCGCAAAGAGGCAGTTCCTGTTTTGGCACTGAAAATAGTATGGCAAATGTAATTGTAGCCGTCATCGCAATCAGAAACTGAATAAAATAATTCATTTTTGTCTTACCTCCATGAGAAAATTTTCCAACATTCTAATGTCCTAATATGATTCCACCGCTTTATCCCTGACTCATGAAAACTGCAGGATATGCAGGTAACGTAACAGTACCAATGGCAATGACACTCCAACTGCAATGCACAGTCCTGTCAGAAGGGCATCAATGAGGTGAATCGTTCCCGAAAGATAATCCCCATTATAAAAATCACGGATGGAAGTGGTAAATACGATTCCCGGCACCAACGGCATAATGGTACCAATTACAACCTTATCATGCAGCAACGGAAGGAACCCAAAGGCTGCCGGCAGACTCAGAATAGATACCAGTAAACTGACATAGACATTTGTCAGAAACCGTGATACTTTTCTTTTTGCACAGAAAAGCAATGCTATCTGTTCCATTACTCCCACAAAAAAAGCATATACCCCATCCGGAAAACGTCCTCCGAACAAAAGCGTAAATGCGGCACAGCCCAATCCACAGGCAAGCAGACATATGCCGTTGGAATAATTTGGTATCTTACGGCATTGTTCCAGCCTTTCCTCTGCCTCCTTTAGTGTACAGCGGTGGCTGCAGATATCTCTGGTCAGCTGATTTAAGGCGGTCAGTTTTCCCAGATGTGTCGCGGATAACGGCACGTGCCGAATCACGGAACAGGCATCCTCCTGTTTTTCGTTTGCGCTGGCAAAAATCCCATTGGAAAGTACATAGACATCCGAATCCTCCAAACCAAATTCGTCCAGTATTCTTACCACAGAATCCTCCACACGGTATATTTCCGCACCGCACCGTAACATGGAATCTCCAATTCCCACTGCAAGTGTAAGGATTTCCTTTGTGTCATTCATAATTGGTCTCCTTATAAGTATTATACCCATTCTAAGCAGATACAAAATTTCTGAAACAGAAAAAGACGGCAGGAATTTCTCTCTGCCGTCATATCATATCGATTCCGTCTGTTTTCTATACCAGCGATTCGGAAATCTGGTACATATACTCATCGATATCCTTTGTCATGGCAAGTGCCTCATCAATATCGAAATCAACAAACTCTCCACCTTTATGTCCGATTACACGATTGCTCTTTCCCTCACAGAGAAGATCAACAGCCATAGCTCCCATGGTTGTTGCATAAACTCTGTCCTTGCATGTAGGACTTCCACCTCTTTGCATATGTCCTAAAATGGTGGCCCGGGTCTCAATTCCAGTAGCTTTCTCAATTTGCTCTGCCATACTCTGAGAATGTCCAATTCCCTCTGCATTTACAATTATATAATGCTGTTTTCCTTTTTTCTTGGCACTTACCACACGCTCGATCAGCTTATCCACATCATTATCAAATTTCTCCGGAAGAAGAATTTCCTCAGCTCCATTTGCAAGTCCGCACCACAGTGCAATATGTCCTGCACCACGGCCCATAACTTCGATAATAGAACACCTCTCATGGGAAGTAGATGTATCACGCACCTTGTCAATTGCCTCCATTGCTGTATTGACTGCGGTATCAAATCCGATTGTATAATCGGTGCAGGCAATGTCCAGATCAATTGTACCCGGAAGTGCTATCGTATTGATTCCAAGGGCTGCAAGCTTTTGGGCTCCCTTAAAAGAACCATCACCACCAATGACAACAATTGCATCAATACCATGTTTTCTGCAGATTTCTGCTCCCTTCTGCTGTCCCTCAGGAGTAACAAACTCCATACAGCGGGCAGTCTGAAGAATGGTACCGCCACGGGAAATAGAATCTGATACGCTCTTTGCATCCATATCGATGATTTCCTCATTCAGCAGACCGGCATATCCTCTCTTGATTCCCTTAACCTTCTTTCCCTTGGATAATGCCTGACGGACAACTGCGCGGATCGCAGCATTCATTCCCGGCGCATCTCCTCCACTGGTCAGTACACCAATTGTATTAATTTCTTTTGCCATTGTGAAATCCTCCATGTATTTTTAAATGAATATAATTCTCTAATCAGTTTAATTTTATACTTATTACGAACGATTTTCAATATTTTTTTCTACAAGTTTTATATTTTTTTCGCCAAAGAAATCCGAAAGTTTCCCCAGCAGCCTTGCATCCGCACATACTGCATAATTTTTCCCCAGTTTTTTGTACTGTTTATTCTCTGCAATAAAAACCACAACGTCATCCCCGCCGTCCGAATCGCGAATCAGATTATAAAGGTTCTCTTCCCGTTCCGAGAACTCCTTCATGGTTTGAAATCTAATCCAGATTTCCTTTTTGGTCTGTTCAAAGGGTATCATCCGTTCACAGATTACTTTTCCGTCCTGTTCCTCTTCCACGGTTGCCCGCCCGGTAACAAATATCTTTGCCTCTTCCTCCAGAAGATTCCTGTATTTCTCATAGTCTTTCGGAAAAACAATGATTTCCACGGAGCCGGTCAGATCCTCTAAGGTGATAAACGCCATCTGCTGGTTATTTCTTGTGTACTTGACGGTCTTACCGGTAACCATACCGCCCACCACCACATGAGCATTGTCCTGTACGCGGATTTCCCCACTTTCTTCCTCTCTGATGAAATCGGCAGCATTCGCTGTGATGTTTTTCCTCATTTTATCCAGATAATCTTCCAATGGATGTCCACTGAGATAAATTCCCAGCACCTCTTTTTCATATCCAAGCAGCACCTCCTTCGGAAATTCCTCCACATTCGGATACTGAATCGTATAATCCTTTTTGTCCTCCTCTGATACCAGGTCAAAGAGACTCATCTGTCCGGCAAAGCCGCTTTTTTTTCTCCGCACCACATCATCTACAAGTGAAGAAGCCACCAGTACCATCTGCCTTCTGTTTCCGTCAAGGCAGTCGCAGGCACCGGACTTGATCAGATTTTCCACTGCACGTTTGTTAATATCACGCTGCACTGTCCGCTCAATAAAATCCTGCAGGGTACGGTAAGCGCCATTCTTTCTCTCTTCAATAATACTGTCGATTACCGGACGTCCCAGGGACTTAATGGCATAAAGCCCATAGCGCACGCAGTCCCCTTCTGCCGTAAACTCTCCCTGTCCCACATTGATATCCGGTGGGAGCACACGGATTCCCATTTCTTTGCAGTGGAGAAGGTACTCTGCCTCTTTACCGGAATTATCAATAACAGAGGTCATAAGGGCTGCCATAAACTCAACGGGATAATAGCACTTGAGCCATGCGGTCTGCACGCATATAACAGCATATGCCGCTGCATGGGATTTATTAAATGCGTATTTAGCAAAATCTACCATGGAATCGTAAATAGAATCTGCTGCTTTTTCATCAATTCCATTGGCAACACATCCCTTAATTCCTCTGGACTCATCTCCATAGACAAAGCTTTTTCTCTCTGCATCAATGACATACTGTTTCTTTTTACTCATGGCCCGGCGGATATTATCCGCCTGTCCCATGGTATATCCGGCCAGTTGCTGCACAATCTGCATAACCTGTTCCTGATAGACAATGCATCCATATGTCGGTTCCAAAATAGGCTTTAATTCAGGTGTTATATAGGAAATTTCATCTGCATTATTTTTTCCCTTAATATAATCCGGAATAAAATCCATAGGACCAGGACGATAAAGAGAGATACCTGCAATGATATCCTCAAAATTCTGGGGTTTTAATTCCTTCATGAAATTCTGCATTCCCGCGGACTCCATCTGGAATACGCCCTCAGTTCTTCCGCTTCCGATAAAATCCAGCACCTTTTTATCATTAAAATCAATGTGGTCAATATCAATATCGATTCCTCTGGCCGCCTTAATATTTTTCACCGCATCCTTAAGAACTGTAAGAGTCCTGAGACCGAGAAAATCCATCTTTAATAACCCCAGTTCCTCAAGCTGTACCATGTTATACTGTGCTGTTGGTGTGCCGTCACTGGCACGTCCCAGCGGCACGTAGTCACTGGCCTCACCCGGATAAATAACCACACCGGCTGCATGGACTGAAGTATGATTTGGCAGTCCCTCCAAACGCTTTGCCATATCAATCAGTTCATGCATCCTCGGATCTCCATCATAGAGACTTCTGAATTCCGGATTGATCTTAAGTGCCCGGTCAATGGTGATATTTAATTCTGCCGGAACCATTTTTGCCACCCGGTCCATCTCCGCATATGGAAAATCCAACGCCTTTCCAACTGCTTTGATTACTCCGCGGGCTGCCATGGTTCCAAAAGTTGTAATCTGTGTAACAGAATCCTTACTATACTTTTCCGCCACATATTCAATCACACGGTAACGCTCCGCGTACTCAAAATCCACATCAATATCCGGCATGGAAACACGCTCCGGATTTAAGAACCGCTCAAACAACAGATTATATCGAACCGGATCGATATTTGTGATTCCGGTGCAGTAGCACACACGGCTTCCGGCACCGGATCCGCGTCCCGGCCCCACCCAGCAGTCATGGGTCTTTGCCCAGTTAATATAATCCCATACAATCAGAATATACTCCACAAACCCCATTTTCTGAATAATGCCCAGCTCATACTCCATGTCATTATGGATTTCTTCACACTGCGTTTCGTCATAATCCGGATTGTCCGTATATTTTTCTTTAAATCCCTTTTCACATAATGTATTTAAAAATTCCCACGCTGATGCATAACCTTCCGGCGGCTCATATTTTGGAATCTGATAATTTCCAAACTCCAGGGTCACATGACATCTGTCTGCAATTTTTTGTGTATTATCCGCAGCTTCTTTTGCATAAGGAAAAAGGCTTCGCATCTGCTCTTCGCTTTTCACAAAAAACTGCCCACCCTCATAACGCATGCGGTTCTCGTCTGTAACTTTTTTCCCCGTCTGAATACACAGAAGCACATCGTGAGCCTCCGCATCCGTTTCGTAGGTATAATGCACATCATTTGTGCAGACCAGACCAATTCCCAATTCCTCACTCATACGAACCAGCTGCTGGTTTACCAGCTTTTGATCCGCGATACCATGGTCCTGCAGTTCCAGAAAAAAGTTATCTTTTCCGAAACACTCTGCATATTTTAATGCAATTTTTTTTGCATCCTCGTAGAGTCCCCGCACGATGAATCGTGGAATCTCGCCGGCAAGGCAGGCACTTAAACAGATCAGTCCCTCATGGTATTTCTCCAGAGTTTCAAAATCTACACGGGGTCTGTAATAATATCCTTCCGTAAAACCGATGGAAACAATTTTCATTAGATTTGCGTAACCCCTGTTATTCTCAGCCAGAAGAATCAGATGGAAATAGCGGTCATCCCCATGGCTCAACTCACGGTCAAACCTGGAATTGGGTGCCACGTAAACCTCACATCCAATGATTGGATTGATGCCTGCCTCCTTTGCTGTCTTATAAAATTCAACGACACCATACATGTTTCCATGATCGGTGATGGCAGCACTGTTCATTCCCAGTTCTTTTACCCGGGCAACATATTCCTTAATCTTGTTGGAGCCATCCAGAAGTGAATATTCCGTATGGGTATGCAGATGTACGAATGCCATTGTAGTATTTCCTTCCTTAAAGTAATCTTATATTATAACTATTCAGAACCCCTATACATTCGCAAAAACGTACTTATATCCCCAGTCCCAGTGCCATACAAATCAGGGACAGCACCAAAAGATGCACCGGATAAAACCAGTAAAAGAAGTACTTCACCTGCCGTCCCCTGGTTCCATTGTAGGCACGCAGTGGAATCAGCATAAGAAATGCAGCCCACTCCAGCATTCCACACAATAATCCAAGCACCAGTACCATGATAGAAAAGCCACGCATTCTGTCATTACAAAACAGATACATAACAAAAATAGCAGCCACCCCGCCGGCACCGTAATCTGTATGAAGGATTTCCGCCAGAATACCACCGGTAAGAAGGACAGCAGCCACACATATTCCACGGAGATTCTGTGTTTTCATCCGTTCTCTCCCGGTCAATCCCTCTGTCTTATAACGGCAGATGGCATAATCTGCTGTCCAAATAGTTAAAAGTCCAATTAATAAGGTTATAAATACGTTGTTATAACTTGTGTCTAAGAATTTCTGATTAAATGCCATATCAAATGGTACTTCTGAAATCAGAGCAAATAAAAATAGGCGAAGCGCATACTTTGCACGATTTGCCGTGTGAAAAAATCCTTCCACCAGAAGGAAACAGTAAATGGGAAAAGCCATCCTGCCAATCAGCCGCATCAAAAGATACAGTCCCTGCCATACAGCAATATTCTGCTGCGTAACCGGTCCCCCTGCCGGCATCTGTACCAGCATCCGCTCCAATATTGTTGCCGCCGTATGGTCGATAAACATCGTAAATACTGCAATCATTTTAAGAGTACAGCCGGACAGACCACGCTGTCCGGCTGCTGAAGAATGACTACTCATTTGCATATTAGTCATACTATACTCCAGTTGTATTAACCGTAATTTTATCCAGATGCCAGATATCGTCTACATACTCCTGAATCGTACGGTCGGATGAGAACTTGCCCACATGGGCTACATTTAAAATCGCGCTCTTTGCCCATGCACTCTTGTTCTGGTAATATGCAGCAATCTTTTTCTGTGCATTTGCGTATGCACGGAAATCTGCAAGAATAAAGTAACGGTCAGCCACCTGTCCCTGCTGGGGATTGAGCAGTGAATTGTAGAGATCCCGGAACAGTTCCCTGTCATTGTGGGAATATGTTCCATCCACAAGCTGATTTACAACCTGACGGATTTCCGGATCACTGTTATAGATATCAGCCGGTCGGTAATCCTTTCGCTGCTCATGAGCGATAACCTCATCTGCGCTCATACCGAAGATGAAGATATTGTCCGCACCAACTTCCTCATACATCTCCACATTGGCACCATCCATAGTTCCAATAGTTATAGCACCATTTAACATGAACTTCATATTACCGGTTCCTGAAGCTTCTTTACTTGCCGTGGAAATCTGTTCGCTGATATCTGCTGCCGCAAAAATCCACTCGGCCAGTGATACCCTGTAATCTTCCAAAAATACAACCTTGATTTTACCATTGATGGACGGATCATTGTTAATGACATTGGCAACTGAATTGATAAGCTTAATGGTAAGCTTTGCGGTACGGTAACCGGCGGCTGCCTTTGCCCCGAAGATAAAGGTCCTTGGATAGAAATCCATATCCGGGTTTGCCTTTAACTGGTTATACAGATACATCACATGAAGAATGTTCATAAGCTGTCTCTTGTACTCATGAAGACGTTTTACCTGTACATCGAAAATCGAATTCGGATCTACATCAATTCCATTGTGTTCCTTAATATATTTAGCAAGACGAACCTTATTCTGATATTTAATCTCCATAAACTCCTGCTGGGCCTTCGGGTCGGAAGCATAAGATGTCAGCTTTTCTACCTTTGACAGATCGGTAATCCATTCTTTTCCTACCTTCTTTGTTACCCAGTCAGCCAAAAGCGGGTTGCCGTGTGCTAAGAATCTTCTCTGGGTAATTCCGTTGGTCTTGTTATTGAACTTTTCCGGGAACATCTCATAGAAGTCCTTAAGCTCCTGTTTCTTTAAAATATCCGTGTGAAGTCTTGCCACACCGTTGACTGAGTAGCCTGCACAGATTGCAAGATGTGCCATCTTCACCTGTCCATCATAAAGGATTGACATCTTACGAACTTTTTCCTCATTTCCGGGATAACGGTCTCTAATCTGCAGAACGAAGCGGCGGTTAATCTCCTCCACAATCTGGTATACTCTCGGAAGCAGTCTCTGGAAAATATCTACCGGCCATTTTTCCAGGGCTTCTGCCATAATTGTGTGATTGGTATAGGCTACACAATGGGTAGTGATTTCCCATGCGTCATCCCACGAAAGTCCCTCTTCGTCTACCAGAATACGCATCAATTCTGCAACTGCAACCGTTGGATGGGTATCGTTCATCTGGAAGGTAACCTTCTTTGGAAGATCATGCAGATCCGTATGATGTTTTTTAAATCTGGCAAGTGCACGCTGAATACTTGCGGAAACAAAGAAATACTGCTGCTTTAAACGCAGTTCCTTACCTTTTACATGGTTGTCGTTCGGATAAAGTACCTCAACCAGATTTCTCGCAAGGTTTTCCTGCTCTACCGCCTGATCATAATCGCCTCTGTCGAAAGAATCCAGGCGAAATTCCTCCTTCGGCTGTGCATCCCAGATAATCAAAGTATCCACTACATGATTCCCATAACCGACAATCGGCATATCATAAGCTGTTGCCAGAACCGACTGATAATCGACCTGCTCAAACTTAAGGCTTCCATCCTCCGCTGTTTTCTGCTCTACATGGCCGCCAAATTTAATCTCATAGCAGTACTCCGGTCTGCGCATTTCAAAAGGATATCCGTCTTTTAACCAGTTATCCGGTACTTCCACCTGAAATCCGTCAATAATCTGCTGTTTAAACATACCGTAGCGATAACGGATTCCACAGCCGTATGCTGCATAACCAAGTGTTGCAAGAGAATCCATAAAGCATGCAGCCAGTCTTCCCAGTCCTCCATTTCCCAGTGCCGGATCCGGCTCCTGATCCTCAATTACACTAAGATCCAGCCCGATTTCTTCCAGTGCTTCCTTTACTTCCCCATAAGCCCCGAGATTGATCAGGTTATTTCCCAGTGCTCGCCCCATTAAAAATTCCATGGACATATAGTAAACAGTCTTCGGATCATCCTTCTCAATGACCTGCTGTGTCGCCATCCATTCATCCATTACAACATCCTTCACTGCCAGTGATACTGCCTGAAAGATTTCCTGCTGGCTGGCTTCCTTTAATGTTTTGCGATACATTGACTTTACATTTTCCGTTACGGTGCGGATAAATTCCTTTTTACTAAATGCCTTGTCTCTCATATGCTGCCCTCCTAATTTAGCTAGCTTTTTGATGCGGGATACAAAAAGGGAGCCCGGCATATGCCCGCTCCCTCTCCCTGTACTATTGTTTCTGTACGGCAAGTGTAACTTTCTCACCATTGATACTCCACTCCTCCTCATATCCTGAGAGTGTGCCTGCAGTAATTGCGTCTGCAAGTACTTCAGACTGAATATCTTTTCCGTATTTGTTAAAGATTTCTGTCACTTTTTCATCTGCAATATAAGATACAGCAATATGATCCATTACCTCAAAGCCTGCCTTCTTTCGCATAGTCTGAATCTTGCTGATCAGCTCGCGGACAAATCCTTCTTCAATCAGTTCAGGTGTCAGCCTGGTATCCATAACTACAGTTGCATAGTTATCCCCCTCGGTTACAAAGCCTTCAGCCTGTGTCATTGTGATCAGTAAATCCTCTTCTAATAATACAACTTCCTCACTGACACTGTCAAGCTTAAGTGCACCGGTGGATTTAAGTTCTTCCATTGCCTTATTTCCGTCCAGCTCTGCCAGCGCAGACTGAATCTGTTTTAAATATTTTCCATATTTTGGTCCGACAGTGCGGAGCTGCGGCTTAAATACATAATCTGTGTATGCAGATACATCATCCGTGAAGGTAATCTTCTTAACATTTAACTCATCTCCGATGATGTCAACATAGAAATCGCTGAGCTTCTCCGGAGCCTTCACATACATCTGGCCGATTGGCTGACGGTTTTTGATATTGGCACTGTTACGGCATGCACGTCCCATTACAACAATCTTTAATACCTCATCCATTGCAGCTTCCAGATCTTTATCAATCAGCTTCTCGTCCACTGTGGGGAAGTCACATAAATGGATACTCTCCGGCGCACTCTTATCGATTGAGCAGACCAGATTCCGATAAATATCCTCGGTCATAAACGGAATCATCGGAGCTGCCGCCCTGCAGATGGTAACTAACGCTGTATACAATGTCATATAAGCATTGATCTTATCCTGCTCCATCCCTTTTGCCCAGAAACGCTCACGGGAACGGCGGACATACCAGTTACTCATGTCATCCACAAACTCCTCTAAGGCTCGTGCCGCCTCAGGAATCCGGTAATTCGCCAAATTGTCATCCACTGCAGCCACTGCAGAATTCAGCTTGGAAAGAAGCCACTTATCCATAACAGTCAGCTTATCATATTCCAGTGTATACTTCGTGGCATCAAAATCATCAATATTTGCATACAGTACGAAAAAGGCATAGGTATTCCAGAGGGTACCCATAAACTTTCGCTGTCCCTCCTGCACAGCCTTTCCATGGAAACGGTTCGGCAGCCATGGGGCACTGTTTGTGTAGAAATACCAGCGGATTGCATCTGCGCCATAGGTTTCCAGTGCCTCGAAAGGATCCACGGCATTTCCCTTGGATTTCGACATCTTCTGTCCATTCTCATCCTGGACATGTCCGAGAACGATGACATTCTCATAGGGTGCCTTGTGGAATAACAGCGTGGACTCCGCCATCAGGGAATAGAACCATCCACGGGTCTGGTCTACTGCCTCGGAAATAAATTTTGCAGGGAACTGCTGCTCAAATAAATCCTTATTTTCAAATGGATAATGGTGCTGTGCAAAGGGCATTGCGCCGGAATCAAACCAGCAGTCAATAACCTCCGGTACACGCTTCATGGTACCGCCACACTTCTTACACTTAAAGGTCACCTCATCAATATACGGACGGTGCAGCTCTACCTTTGCCGCATCCGGATTACCGGAACGTTCTGCCAGCTCTGCACGGCTTCCGATGGACTCCTGACATCCACAGTCCTCACACTCCCAGATGTTAAGCGGAGTTCCCCAGTAACGGTTACGGGAAATGCCCCAGTCCTGAATATTCTCCAGCCAGTTTCCGAAACGTCCCTCACCAATAGACTGTGGAATCCAGTTAACTGTCTTATTATTGGCAACCAGTTCATCCTTAACCGCTGTCATCTTGATGAACCAGGATTCTCTGGCATAGTAAATAAGGGGAGTATCACATCTCCAGCAATGCGGGTACTCATGCTCAAACTTCGGTGCATCAAAAAGCTGTCCTCTTGCCTCCAGATCCTTAAGGACCTCCGGGTCTGCCTTCTTTACGAATAAACCGGCAAAGGGGGTCTCCTCTGTCAGCTCTCCCTTTCCATCTACGAACTGTACAAAGGGCAGATCATAATTCCGTCCCACATTGGCATCATCCTCACCAAAGGCCGGAGCAATATGAACAATACCGGTACCATCTGTCATGGTAACGTAGCTGTCGCAGGTCACGAAAAATCCTTTCTTGTGCTGCTTATCGGAAACCGTCTTTGCACAATCATATAACGGCTCGTACTCTTTATACTCCAGGTCTTTTCCTTTATAGGTTTCCAGCACTTCGTATGCCTTCTGTCCCTCTTCCTTTGCAAGGGGTCCTAATACCTTGTCCGCCAGAGCCTCTGCCAGATAATAGGTATATCCATCAACTGCCTTTACCTTAATATAGGTATCATCCGGGTTCACACAGAGAGCCACATTGCTGGGCAGTGTCCATGGTGTTGTGGTCCATGCCAGGAAATAAGCATCCTCTCCCACAACCTTGAAACGGACAATTGCAGAACGCTCTTTTACAGTTTTATATCCCTGTGCCACCTCCTGGGAGGAAAGGGGAGTACCGCATCGAGGGCAGTACGGAACAATCTTAAACCCCTTATAGAGAAGCTTCTGATTCCAGATTTCCTTAAGTGCCCACCACTCAGACTCAATGTAATCATCATCGTAAGTTACATAAGGGTTATCCATATCAGCCCAGAAGCCAACAGTATTGGAGAAATCCTCCCACATTCCCTTATACTTCCAGACAGATTCCTTACATTCCTTGATAAAGGGCTCCATACCGTATTCTTCAATCTGTTCTTTACCGTTTAAGCCCAGCTTTTTCTCTACTTCCAGCTCTACCGGCAGACCATGGGTATCCCATCCCGCTTTACGGGGTACATACTTTCCCTTCATGGTCTGGTATCTGGGAATCATGTCCTTGATCACACGGGTCAGCACATGACCGATATGCGGCTTGCCGTTTGCAGTAGGCGGTCCATCGTAAAAAGTATAGGTCTCGCCCTCCTTACGATTTTCCATAGATTTCTTAAAAATATCATTTTCACGCCAGAATTTTTCCGTTTCCTTCTCGCGCTCAACGAAGTTCATGTTGGTGTCAACTTTGTTGTACATGTTATCCTCCTCATTGACCTTGTTTATGCTTCGCGTAACCCCAGTCTCCAATCTCGAATCCCGCCCCTTCGCGGCTTCTCCGCTGCTGACGCAGCTATGATTCTCGTTTTCCGCCTGGCGGTCAATTTCAGTGGAAATCCTTGCAAGCAAGCTTGCAGTCTTTCCAAATCATCGACCTTGTTTATGCTTCGCGTAACCCCAGTCTCCAATCTCGAATCCCGCCCCTTCGCGGCTTCTCCGCTGCTGACGCAGCTATGATTCTCGTTTTCCGCCTGGCGGTCAATTTCGGTGGAAATCCTTGCAAGCATGCTTGCAGTCTTTCCACCTCATTGACCTTGTAGGTTACGCTAAAAAGAGCCCACATCCAGTAATTAGGACGCGGGCTCACGTTATACCACCTGATTACCATGTACTTGAGAGTCCATAACTATAAAAATCTCTCGCATACTTCGTTCCCTGTAACGCAGGAAAAGCGTCGGCTTCTATTAGGTATCCCACCGTTCGAACCGCAGCTCGGAAGTGATCTTCACAGCTGCAATACTCGTACCGGTTCCCACCATCTCCGGCTCTCTTTCCCTTTCCTGCAACAGCTACTGTCTTCGTCTTTGCCTTTTTTATTTAGTATAGTAAAAATATTTTTTTCTGTCAAGGCTATTTCTGATGGATATCCAGCCATTTTTTCCAGTTTTTCCGGCTCTCAGCATCTCCCTTTGCCAGTTTCCTGCATGCTTCCCCATAAAATGCCGGATAGCTTGCATTTTCATAAACAGGATATTCCAGTCTCCAGCTTATGTCCGGATTTTTTTCATCCAGATACTCCAGTCCATCCCTTTCAATTTCCAAAATACCGTGTTCCGTCCGAAAACACTGTCCTGCTGTTTCTTCTTTAGCCATCCATAATGCCGTCTCATCGGAGGAAACAAGAGCGGGATACGTTGCTCGATAAATACCGGACAGCTTTTTAAGCCGGTCTTCCTTCTTTTCGTCCGAAACCAAAAGCCATGTTCCCTTTTTCTCCTCCCCCTCTATTTTAAGGCAGGAGATTCCAGTATCTTTATTCGTTGTAACCCGGTACCCAGGCTTCATTTCCTGTTCCGTCAGTATCTTTACACCCATAAATTTTTTCAGTAATTCCATGAGAGAATCATTAAGTTCTGCCAGATCAATCAGTCCATACTCCTCATCTTCACAGACAAGATAGTATTTCCCGCTGTCTTTTGCAATCTGAATTGTCGTGAGCGCAGGATGAAATACGAAAAAGGTATGGGTCATTTTATGTCCAATGGACCAGGCTCCTTCCAGTTCCCTGAGCTGTTCCATCCTGTATGCCTTATTTTCCGCCATTTCCATAACATCGCCTGCATCCAAAAGCAATCCGCTTTTTTTCTTTTCCTTCCAATTCGAAGAGGGAAGCTTTCCAATCCGGTACAGCTCCAGCAGTGATTTCCTTTCTGCCCTATCCTGTGCCTTTCGGATTGATACATTGATTCCGGACATGAGAAGCCCATTGCTTTCGGGCGTCATTGTATTAACTGTTTTCTCTAATACCGGTACATACACAGTTGTATGACACCGAAACGTAATGACAGACATCCCTCATGCCTCCTCTCAACTCGTTTCTGCAAAACAGCTCATGGCCATCTGCCATTTCACTTTAGGTATCATAAAAGGAGAGCCCAAATGGCATCCGTTAATATCCGCCCGGGTTCTCCTTTTTCATCTCATTCTCTTTACTGATAGTTCTCCAGATCATCCATGCTCTCATTGTAGTACTGTTCATATTCCTCCAGATATTTCTGGAAAGGATTATCCGGATCCGTGCTATCCATTCCTTCAGCTACAAACATGGTCATTCCTACCCACATAACAGTTGCAATGATAATGGAAATTACCGCTGTAATAATACCTCCGATTGCAAAACCTTTTTTCTCACTCTTGACAATCTGGATAATACCAAAAATAATCGCAAGAAGGGAAAGGAGGTAATTGATACAGCAAGCAAATGTGAAAATGGATAGAATTCCCAGAACAAGAGACGCAATTCCAAATCCTGTACTCGTTCCTTTCTGTCCCGCTGCCTGCCCATAGTACGGCTGCTGACCGGCATTTGCCTGACCGCTATAGGGATTCGAGGTTCCGCCATAAGCATTTGTCCGGCCGCTGTATGCATTCTCCGGTCCACTGTAAGTATTCGTCTGATAACTGCTATTTGGCTGATAGTAATCTGTCTGACCATACATATTCCGGTCACCGTAGTTAAACTCCCCACCAGACTGCTGGCCGGAGGGCTGGTAAGATCCGGTGTCCGGTTCTGGCTGTGAATCCGGTTCCGGTGCACTGTAATCCTGACGTGGTTTCATATCCGGCTGTTCCGGTGTCCCCGTTCCATTTGGCATAAACTCATCACTCATACTTATTCTCCTCTATTTCACAAGTAATATCATATAGTATACTACTTTTTAATATATTTTTCAATTTGTTTAAACAAACAAAAGATGACCGTTCATATGCGCCAGTTACTTTTTATTCGGTATACTAGTTCCCCGCACTCTCATACTTTGTGGTCCCATACTGGAACAGGCTGTATGCAATAATCCAGAATACCACAGCAATCCCGCACTCCACACCGATGGTTTCCAGCGCACCACGCCCCATCAGGAAATAGCTTGCCGGCAGATATGCCACAAAAGCAAAGGGTATCACCCAGGTAATAATGAAACGGATTCCCTTCGCATAAATCTCCGTGGGATATTTTGCAAACTCTGCCATCTCGTATGCCACCTGAAGAAATGGACCACTCTGCTTTACCCAGAATGCAATGGAGGTAAAAAACAGTTTAACGGAGGTGTAGATCACTGCACCTGCAATCACTGATACAATAAACAGCAGGACATGCACTGCATCCACAGCAAGAATTCCCTTAGAAACAGATGATGCCACAAGAATGATTCCTACCAGAAGCTCTCCCAGGGCATCCGGCTGCAGTTTCTCACAAATCACCTGAAAAAATACATTCATGGGCCGCAGCATATAACGGTCAAAGTCGCCGTCAATAACCATCCAATAGGAGACCCGCCACAGATTGTCTGTGAACAGATGATCAATTCCTCTTGGAATCTGCGCAAAACCGTATATAAATATCAGCTGCTCCAGCGTCCAGCCCTTCAGATTTGGAATCTGTCCAAACACCAGATAAAGAAAAACAATTCCCATCACCTGTGTCAGAAGGAATCCCACAAGTCCAATCAGAAAGTCCACCTTTGACTGCAGGATTACTTTAAAAAACTGTGACACCAGCACCCTGTACAGGCGGCAATATCGTTTTATCGTTTTCATCCATCAACCTCCCAACACGATCAGGCGTCTGGTCACCTGTTTCCAGATCAAACTGCCCAAAAGATACAAAAGTACAACCCATACCGCCTGTCTTGCCAGGACAAACCAAAGCGCACTTCCTGAATACTTGCCAAGGTAAATCATTACCGGCGTATACACCATGGATGAAAATGGAAGAAAATCAAACACCTTCTGCACAACAGCCGGGAAAAATGAAAGCGGAATCAGCTGTCCTGTCAAAAATGACAGCAGAGCATCCTTCGCCATCTGCATTCCAAAAATATAAGTTGTAAAAAAAGCAATCATACCAAAACAGAAATCAAAAAGCACATAAATCAAAAAACTCATGCATACGCTTACCAGAAACAACAGAATATCGCTGATATGCACAACCGGAAAGCCAAGTACCTTCACCTTATAAATCTCAAGGGCAATCCACACAAACACCGACGGCATGAAAAAATGATATATCATGGTTCCAAAGGACTGGGCGATCAGACTAAGCCTGTAGTCCATGGGCTTAATCAGTGTCATCGCGATATTTCCCTTGACAACATCCTCACTGACATTTCGGGATATGGAAATCATTACAAGCGATGATGCAATATAACTCATAAAAACATAGACAATCATCTCATTCCGGCTGAGTCCGCCCAGGGTGGAATTTTCTGCACTTCCATATATCGCCATCCACAAATAATAATTGATAAAGGAGGAAAACAGGCTGCAAATCATAAAGAGATAGAAAGCTCCCTTATACGCCATATTCCGCTTCAACTCATTGGATGTGAATGGCAGATAGGTTCGAAAAAACTTTTTCATCGCACCCTCCTTTCCCTTACACACTCAATCTATGGCGGTAAATTTCCTTGACAATATCAGAAAGCTCCGTCTCCTGAATCTTTATATCCTTCACTTCCGTGGCCGCCATGGCTGCAGAAATTACATCCGATACCTGCAGATCATTCTTATCAAAAGAAATCACCAGCTGATTGTTTTCCTCGTCTCCCTCCACAGTAAAAACAGAACCATCTGCCCCAAGAATCTTTGCCCAGTCAAGGCTCTTTGCCTGCTGCACGGAGCGAACCTCCATAATCACGCTGCGCTTCGTCCCATATGTATTCTTAAGTTCTCCCAGACCTCCGTCGTAAATCTTGTGACCCTCGTCAATCACGATGATTCGGTTACAAAGCTCCTCAATGTCTCCAATATCATGGGTGGTCAGAATCACAGTGGTATGATACTTTTCATTGATGACTCTGATTGCCTCACGAATCTTATCCTTTACCACCAGATCCAGACCAATCGTGGGCTCATCCAGATACAGCACCTTCGGATTATGGATAAGTGCCGCTCCGAGATCCGCACGCATTCTCTGTCCCAGGGAAAGTGTCCGCACCGGCCGGTCAAAAAATGCCGGCAGATCCAGTACTTCATTTAAAAACTTCATCTGCTTCGCATAGTCTTCATCCGACACATCATAGATTTCCTTTAAGATGGTATAGGATTCCGACAGTGGAAGATCCCACCAGAGCTGCGTTCTCTGACCAAATACAACTCCAATATTCTTAGCATTCTTCATGCGTTCCTTACTGGGATCCCCCCCATTGATCATGCATCGTCCCTTCGTGGGTGTCAGAATGCCTGTCATCATCTTGATGGTGGTAGACTTGCCCGCACCATTGCTTCCAATATAACCGACAATCTCCCCCTCATCAATGGAAAAGGAAATATCATCCACCGCAAGCTTGCGAACCTTCTCCGTGGAAAAAAGCCCCTTAATTGCTCCCTTCAGTCCCGGATATTTCTTCGGCGAAACAAACTCCTTTACAATATGTTCCACTTGAATCATATCTAATCTCCTCGGTTTGTTATTCAAACATACGTTTGTTTTTCATTATAACAGGTGCCCGACTGTCATGCAAGCATTTTTTTAATCCATTCAGATTCCCTCCCACAACTTCGCCAAACCAAACGAAAAGCCGTGCTATCTATACAACAGGGAGGGAACCTCTTAGTGGAAAGATACCTTACTGCCTGCCCGTTTTTATTCCGCTATCGGGTACTGTTCCAGAAATCCACCGGCTCATAATCCTGCAGCTCTGCAAGAAATCCCCTTTTATTCAATTCCTCCTGAATCATATCCAAAATTTCCACACTGTCCGCGCGAACCGTATGGTAATGATATCCGCTTGTCACATTTTTTAAGAGACTTGATTTGCCGGAACTGATTTCCTCCAGGTAGTTACGGATATCCATGCGGGATTTAATATTCATCTCTGCCCGCAAAACCCCATATACCTTGTGATAGACAAAGACATCCTCGATGGTGCCTCCCATATCCACAATCATGGTCAGTTCTTCCTCAACTTCATTATCCTCGTGCCGAACCTTGAACACGCGGCTCGTCTCGTGCTTCTCCTGAATCAGATAACCGCGGTTGGTGGAAATTATTGAATTTCCATTGGCGCGAAGAAGTGCAACATCCTGCACAATTACCTGACGGCTCACATCAAAGATCTTTGCAAATGTTGTGGCGGAAATGGGTTTTTCGCTGGTCTTTAGCTTTTGAATGATTTTTTCACGTCTCTCTTCTCCACTAATCGCCGGCATAATGCTCACCCTTCTTTAACATCATTGACCGGATGAAGATTCTTAAGGGAAATATCCATGATGGGAGCAGAATGGGTCAGTGCTCCACTGGAAACATAGTCCACACCCAGATCCACAAGCCGCTTAATATTTTCCTTCGTTACATTTCCGGACACTTCAATCTCTGCCCGCTTATCAATCAGGGCAACTGCTTCTCTTAAAGTCTCTGTGTCCATATTGTCAAGCATGATAATATCAGCTCCTGCCTCCACAGCATCCTTTACCATTTCAAGGGTCTCCACCTCAACCTCGATTTTACGGACAAAGGGTGCATATGCCTTTGCAGCCGCAATCGCTTCCTTTACACCGCCTGCTGCACCAATATGGTTATCTTTAAGAAGTACCCCATCGGACAGATTGTAACGATGATTGTTTCCTCCACCTGTGCGAACTGCATACTTCTCGAAAATCCGGTTATTGGGTGTGGTCTTTCTGGTGTCTAACAGCTTAATCCCGGTTCCTGCGAGAAGCTCTGCAACGGAATGGGTATAGGTTGCGATACCGCTCATACGCTGTAAATAGTTAAGTGCTGTACGTTCCCCACAGAGAAGGGTCCGGATATCCCCATAAACCCTGGCCATCAGCTGTCCCTTTTTTACTTTTTCCCCATCCTGAACAAAAAATTCAACGGTTGTTTTCTCATCCAAAAGTGTAAATACTCGTTCAAATATCTGCAGCCCGCAGATAATTCCATCCTCTTTACAGATAAGATCCACCTCTCCTGCCTGAGGATGGGGCATCACACTGTTTGTGGATACATCCTCACTGGTGATGTCCTCCTTTAACGCACTCATAATAAGTGGATCTGCATTTAACTTTAATGTCACCTGATCTAACATATGATTCTCCTTTTATACTTAGTAGGCAGATTTTGAGCCGCTTTTTCTGAAGGCCGCCTTTACCCTGTGCCCCTCATCTGATTCCTGTGTGCTCTTCTCATCTGCCTCGATAATGGCATTTCTGACATAGGAATGGTAACAGCTTGCAAGTTTTTGGGCATTTGTGTAGTCTTCCAGATTGATTTTTTCAAATAAATCTTCTTTCTGCTTTTGTTTTTCCCCTGCATGGGCACTCATCTGAAGAGCTGCACGTCTGGCAAATACAAGACTCTCCAGAAGAGAATTGCTGGCCAGACGATTTTTTCCGTGTACCCCGTTGCATGCAGTCTCACCTACTGCATACAGCCGCTCCATAGATGTGTGGCTCTCATGGTCTACCCAGACCCCTCCCATAAAATAATGCTGTGCCGGAACCACCGGAATACACTCCTTCGTCACATCGTAGCCCATCTGCCTGCAGTGCTCCACAATGTTCGGAAAATGCTCTTTTAACTCTTTTTCCGGAATCGGCCTTAAATCCTCCCAGACAAAGTCCGTTCCATCCTTTTCCATCTGCTTATAGATTTCTTCCGTAAGCAGATCTCTTGGAAGCAGTTCATTCACAAAACGGTTCATATGCTTATCATACAGTTTAGCCCCTTCGCCCCGGACGGACTCCGAAATCAGGAAACTTCTTTCCTCCTCATCCTCCGAGTAAAAGGTAGTGGGATGAATCTGCACATAATTTACATCCTTAAGCCGGATGTCGTGCCGGATAGACAGTGCCAGGGCATCCCCTGTCAGATGGCGGAAATTTGTGGAATGGCGGTACAGACCTCCGATTCCTCCACAGGCCCAGACGGTATAATCTGCCTGCACGGTATCAATCGAACCATCCTCCCGACGAATCACGACACCGTAACAGCAATTATTCTCTGCTACAATATCCACCATTTTTGTATTTTCCAGAATCGTAACGTTTGGAAGCTTTTTCACGGCGGCAAGGAGTTTGCTTGTGATTTCCTCTCCCGTAATATCCTCATGGAACAGGATTCGCTTGTCGGAGTGGGCGCCCTCTCTGGTAAAGGCAAATGTCCCGTCCTCATTCTTCGCAAAATCCACACCGTATCCAATCAGATCGTGAATCACATCCTGTGAAGAACGAATCATAATCTCCACCGAATCCCGGTCGTTTTCATAGTGACCGGCCTTCATGGTATCCTCAAAATAGCTGTCATAGTCACTGTCATCCTTTAACATGCAGATGCCGCCCTGCGCCAGAAAGGAATCACTGCTGGTTACATCCGACTTGGTAATCACCGTGATATTTTTCTCCCGCGGCAGATTTAAAGCGCAGTACAGTCCCGAACAGCCGCTGCCTGCAATCAGAATATCTGTTTTCATTCTTGTCCCCTTCTTTTGGAACACGGATCCGGCAAAATCCCTTTGGGAAACCGGACCCGTGCTGATCTGTTGTATCTGCCATGCATCATACCATATATCTTTACAGGTGACAAGACACAAGATGTTTTTCGCCTAATTAAAACCTACAACCTTCTGGGAAAGACGGTACGCAGCAACCGAAATCTTTCTGCCTCCTTTTCCCGGCAGATTCATGGTCTGTCCCATAATTCCATTGCGAAGCCGGTGAAACAGCACAATGTCCTTATCCTTTATGTATTTCCACAGTTCCCTCTTTTTCTGAAGATTTTCTTCTGTCCCGGAACGTAAAAGCATGGCAGTTGTCACCACAGTAATGATTTCCAGATAGTTGATCATGTACTTGCGGCATTTATGGTTGGTCACCTTATTTAAGTCCACCTCATCCAGCATGATCTTATTGACCCTTATCTGCTGGTCAATCCTGCCGATCATAACTTTCTCATTGACCGACTGATCCTCTCTGCCGATAAAATAGCGGTAAAAATCCACATCCATATAGTATATGGTACGGACAAAGGGCAGAGGTTTGTAAACATAGATATTGTCCACATAGAACGTGTGCTTCGGCAGTTCGAGTCCACATTCCCTTAATAGCTTGGTTCTGTAAATCACGGAGTGCATGAGAATATAATGGCCCTTATAAAAGTGCCGCACATCGCTCCATGTAAACACCTGATCTTTCGGGAAGCCCAGCTGACGCATTACTTTCTTGTGGGTAACCCCCACTTTTTCATATACGTAGTTGGCAAGAAGCATATCTAATGTCACACTGCCTCCGGCAATCTCCCTCAGCTTATCAAGAATCTTTAAATAAGCCTCCTCATCTACCCAGTCGTCACTGTCCACCACCTTAAAATACAGCCCTGTGGCATTCCGGATTCCCGCATTGACCGCCTCTCCATGTCCGCCGTTCTCCTGATGGATGGCGCGAACAATGGTGGGATATTTCCTGGCATATTCATCTGCAATTGCGGCTGTATTGTCGGTGGAGCCGTCATCTACAATAAGAATCTCCACATCCTCCCCTCCGGGAAGAATGGATTCAATACAGTGGCGCATATAATCCTGTGAGTTATAACACGGTATCGTAAATGTTAATAATTTCATTTTTTCCCCTTTGTGTAAATTGTTTTGAGTCCATTATAAATGAGAATCGGGCTGTAGTCGAGAGAAATTTATAATAAATCAGGGGGTTTTGCCTGATTTATTTTGTTCATAATTTATTAACAGTTTTCTCATAAACTCCACATACCGGCTTCACAATTGTCTCCTATACTTTAACCATACCTAAGAAATAAACTTTTTCTTTTTCATAATCCTCGCACCGATATTTGGCGCGAGGTCCTCCCTTTTTTTATTTAGATTTTTTCTCATACTAATTTCTTTCCAAAAAGAGCTGTCCGGCAACGGACAGCTCTTTAGGATTGATACGATTCTTTAATTGCATTCCAATAGGCAGAAAACGCGCTGGGCACTGCATACTTCTGTGCTGCATCGGAAGCCTCCACAAAAAATAAATCATTTTTTAAATTATGTGGTTTCTCCACCAGAACTACATAGGCATGCATATGCCATTCTACATGGGAAAAAATATGTTTCGCATCCGGAAGAGGCAGAATACGGACCGGCGATAGTCCCGCTTTTTTCAGATAATCCAATGCCTCCTTACGGTTTAAAAACTCTTCACAGTTTGGAAGCTCATAAAGGCCCGCCAAAAGGCCTTTCTTCGGGCGCTTATGGAGAGCAACACGTTCTCCATCACGAATGACAAATACCGTCCTCTCCTCAATTTTTCGAGCTTTTGCCCGGGTTTTCACAGGAATACAGTCTGTTTTTTTCTGCAGACGTGCCTCACAAAATTTTTCCCACGGACAGGCTTCACAGTGTGGTGCCCCATTTGGCACACAGACCATGGCTCCCAGTTCCATCAGTGCCTGATTAAAATTCCGGGGTATCAGTCCATGGTTTACCTCTTGCACCATCATATTCTGAATCTGTTTTTCCACTCCTTTACGGACAGACTGTTTCATAATATCCGAATCATCGGCGCACACCCGGGATATCACACGAAGCACATTTCCATCCACCGCCGGAACCGGCTTATTGTATGCAATAGATGCGATGGCTCCCGCTGTATAACTGCCAATTCCCTTAAGGGACAGAAGCTTCTCCGGGGTATCCGGAATGACACCATCAAACTGTTCCATCACCTGTTCTGCCGCTGCGTGCAGGTTCCGGACCCTGTTATAATAGCCCAGCCCCTCCCACAGCTTTAAATACTTATCCTCCGGACAGGCAGCAAGTGCCGCCACATCCGGAAGTTCTAAGATAAAGCGGGCAAAATATGGCTTCACGGCTTCTACCCTGGTCTGCTGCAGCATGATTTCCGATACCCACACATAATAGGCACATGGATTTTCACGCCAGGGCAGTATACGGGCATGCTCCTCAAACCATTCCTGCAACGGCTTTACCAATTTTGTTAAATCAAAATTTGAAATCATGTCAAACCAATTATACTTTCAGGAAATATGCGCTATATGGCGGCAGCTCCAGTCCATTGTTTAAGCCAATGGTCTCTCCTGTGATCAGATCCACGGCACTGCCTGCTCCCGCATTAAAGCCTGCAAAGAACGGAGTATCTGCCGCATTGATGGTCACATAGACTTTCTCTCCCTCATACTCCCGGAGAAATACGCACTGCCCATTCGTAAGAACAGTGGAAGAAAAACCACCATACTGCAGGGCCTTGGATGTCTTCTTTGCCTCAGCCACTTTTGCAATCCAGTCAGTCAGTTCATTCCACTCAGGCTTCTCAAAGGATGGACGAAGGGAAGGATCTCCGTTTTCCTTCTTTCCCTCTGCACCCCACTCACTTCCATAATAAACACACGGAATTCCCGGCATGCCAAATGCCAGGGCATAGATAAGGGGCAGATGCTTTGGATTGGTCAAAATAGAAGCCACTCGTGTCACATCATGGTTATCCACGAAGGAGAGCAGATGTTTTCCCCTGTAAAGAGTCCAGTTTTCCGGTCCAAACTGGCGCAGCAGCGAGTGGTTAATTTCAAACATATTCATGCTGTTAAAGCTGGAATACAGTCCCTTGTAACACTCATAGTTTGTAACGGAATGAAGCATCTCATCGTTCATAAACTGGTTATAATCCCCATGCAGGGTCTCACCAAGCAGGAAGAAATCAGGCTTAAGCTCATCACAGAATTTTCTGAGTCTCCGCAGAAAATCCTTATCCAGACAGTAAGCCACATCCAGACGCAGTCCGTCAATATCAAATTCCTCTACCCAGCCACGGATAGCAGAAAAAATATGCTGGATCACATCTTCGTTACGGAGATTCAGTTTTACCAAATCATAATTGCCTTCCCAGCCCTCATACCATAATCCGTCGTTGTAATTGGAATTGCCGCCGAAATCAATCTTTGCAAACCAGTTGACATAAGGAGAGTTTTCCCGGTTCTTAAGCACATCCTCAAATGCCCAGAAGCCTCTTCCCACATGGTTAAACACGCCGTCCAGTACGACGCGGATACCTGCCTCATGCAGATTCTTACATACCTCGGTAAAATCCTCATTGGTTCCAAGTCTTGTATCTATTTTTGTGTAATCCCTGGTATTATATCCATGGGTATCCGATTCAAATACCGGTGAGAAATAAATGGCATCTGCCCCCATCTTCTGAATATGAGGAATCCAGTCATTTACTTTTGTAATTCTGCGCTCCGGCACCCCGTCATTTTCAAAAGGTGCACCGCAAAACCCTAACGGATAAATCTGATAAAAAACACTCTCATAAGCCCACATTGTACTTTCCTCCTGTAAATAATTATGGCTATGCCCGTTTAGTTCCACAACATTTCGGATGCCGTGTGAACAGTAACTATGACTATTGTACCATATTATGAAGCAGATACCAAGGATTGACAAAATTTTGTCAAAGTGATACGATACTATTATCTGAAAACTGTCAGAAGATATACATTTTAGGAGGATTGTACAATGAGTGAATTCAAGAATTTAACTCTGGAAGTAGAAGATCAGATTGCTGTTCTTTCTATTTCCAGACCGGCAGCATTAAACGCATTAAACAGCGAAACATTAGACGAGTTAAACGTCTGCCTGAGTGAGATCGAGAAGAACGACGATATCAAGGTTGTCATCTTAACAGGTGGTCCTGACAAGAAGGGTAACGCATTCAAGTCCTTCGTAGCCGGTGCCGATATCGCTGAGATGGTTAACTTTACTGCTCCGGAGGCACGTGCATTCGGAATCAAGGCATCTGAGCCATTCTTCAAGCTGACAAATATGCGTCAGGTTACCATTGCTGCTGTTAACGGATTCGCTTTAGGTGGCGGATGTGAGATTGCCATGAGCTGTGATATCCGTATTGCCAGTGATAACGCTGCATTCGGACAGCCTGAGTGTGGTCTTGGAATCATTCCCGGATTCGGCGGAACACAGAAGCTTGCCCGTCTGGTAGGCATGGGTCGTGCAAAGGAAATGATTTTTACCTGTGATAACATTGATGCAAATGAAGCATACCGTATTGGTCTGGTAAATAAGGTTGTTCCTAAGGAAGAGCTGATGCCTGCTGCAAAGGCTATGGCAAAGAAGATCATCTCCAAAGGAAGCTATGCTATCTCTGTTGCCAAGGCTGCCATCAACAACGGATACGATATGGATATCAAGAACGCTGTAGAAATGGAAGCAAACCTCTTTGGTGTTGTTAACGATACCGCTGATAAGAAGGAAGGCATGGGTGCATTTCTTGAGAAGAGACCTGCTACATTAACAGATTTCTAAAATGATACGGGAAAGTATGACATGACATACTGCATTCCAAGAGCCCTGTCACATTTTGCGACAGGGCTCTTTCCATTAGTTGGAGATAACTGTTAACCAGCTTCTTATTCATTTTCTGTCTGATTCTTCCGGATATACTGTATAAACTCATCCAGTGGAATCGGTTTACTGTATAAATATCCCTGATAACAGGTACATCCCAGTTTCTCCAGAAGCTTCTGCTGCTCCCTTGTCTCCACATACTCTGCAATCACATCCACATTTAACTCATTTCCCAGTTCTACAATAGAGGAAACAATCTTCTGGTTTGTCTCACTGGTAAGAAGAGGTCTTGTCAGGGAACCATCCAGTTTCACCACACTGAAAATTTCGGACTGCAGATACAAAAGTGAAGTATGTCCCATACCAAAGTCATCAATCAAAAGTCTGTGACCGTTTTCCTTTAACTGGTTTAGTTTTTTCATGATCAGATCTGTTTTAATCAGTATATCCTGTTCTGTAATCTCGATCCAGAGCTTGTCCGGCTCCACATGATTTCTCTCAAGTTCCTGTTCTATATAGTTTTCGCAGTCCCAAAGCAGGGAATGTGCCGTAAAATTCACGGAAATTTTAAACTCACCGCTATAATTCTCCTTAGTTCTGGCAATACCGGCCACCACCTCATCAATAATGAGTTTTTCCAGATCTGGAAGAATTTTCCCTTCCTCCGCCAGATAAATGATAAGGGGTGGATAAATCATGCCGTAAAGAGGATGATTCCACCGAAGTAACGCTTCCGCACCGATGCAGCTTCCATCTGCACGTACCTGTGGCTGGTAAAGAATGTGAAGTTTCCTGTTTTTTACTGCATGTTTCAAATCATGAAGCAGCAAGCGGGACGTGGTACCGATATGGTCCCCTCTTGTCAGAAACATGGGATGCTCAATATTTTCCTCTTTACTCTGCAGCTCCTTAATCAGAATCCGTACCTGCTCCTTTGCGCGAATCGTCTCCATTTTCTGATTCGCCCGCAGAAATGGTATATAAATCAAAACCCCAACTCCAATACAGAAAAGCTGCAAAAGTGTCCCACGGATTGATCCTGTTGCCAGATACCCGCCCACCAGAACCGGAGCTGTCCACACCACTTCGTGGGTAACCACCGGTACCAGCCCCATAGCCGTTGCACCATAGGAAATACAGTAGCAGGCCACCGGTGTCAGAATAAACGGTACAAACAGAATCGGATTTAAAATAATCGGAAGACCAAAGGTCAGTATCTCGTTAATATTAAAAAGTCCGGTAACCGTTGCAAGCCCTGCCAGTTTTCCGGACCGCTCCCTCCTGTACAGCATGAGAAGTGCAATAATTACACAGACAGTGGTACCGCTTCCTCCCATGGAAACAAACACATCATAGAAAGACTTTGATAAAATATCTACACCATTACATATCATATCATTCTGTGCCACAGGCTCCAGAATATGACTTCCATGCAGTCCGAAAAACCATAACAGATGAACAAAAACGGTGTAGAGCAGGCCTAAAGTAAATCCACCTCCCTTTGCCACGCCTTTAAAAACAGTAAGCAAAAAAACGTTAATCAGTTCATAGCTGCCATGTACATGAAACGCCATGCAGATAATCCGGTTGATTACCGCAGAGGAACTGCAGATAATAAGAAGCGGAAAAAAGGTCTGAAATGCCGGCAGACAGATTCCCCCCATTCCGGCAGTAAAGTTCTCAAGAATCAGCCACCTTATCTTCCGCAAAGCAGAGTATGCCATACAGGAAAGATAGGCAACCAATATTGCCGAAAAACAGCCCACAGACCCAAGACTCTTAATGTCAAAATAATCCGTTCCAATATTCACCTGTGCACCAAAAGCGGAAAGTGCAACGATGACATACATTACCATATAGTCAACTGCCACATTCAACTCCATGGCATAGCTTAAACTGATGGTCACAACCAAAACCACGGAGAACAGCCCAAAGGTTCCCTCATAAATCAGCGTCAGAATGTCATACAGCCAGTGAAGACTTCCCGTTTCTATCATAGCCTGAAACAATGGTATCGGAAGATTCCGAAGGGCCAGTGCCATACCTCCGGTCAGAATCAGCGGAATCATCATCCCCAGCGCACGTCTTAATACCTTTGAAAAGAAGCTGCTTTCAAAACGAAATAGAAACTGTTTCACATAATTTCTCATAAAAATCCCTGTCTTTCCCAAATATAACTGTCTAAAGCACTTCCATAGCTTCAAAAATCCCCTGCCGTACCGGCTTTTTATGTAAAATGAGAAGTGCTTTTCCAAACGTAACTACCTATTCAGCCTCCTTACAAATAGTTACCTCTATACTATTATTTTATCACGCAATGTAACATACTCAAATGTTTTTTGTCAAAAGAATTGTACAAAAAAGGCAGCCAGAATTTAGTACTTCTGACTGCTTCTCTCCTGTCTATGCCAGTCTGTGCTCCCTATGATTTTTCTGGAACAGATAGGCAATTCCATCCACTAGACGCTGGTTTACCTGTACAATATTCAAAATATCATGACGGGTATTAAGAGGATTATGAAGATATTCCTCATGTTTTTGTCTAATATACTCCACCAGGGCCTCCAGTGATACAAACTGCTCATTCTTTTGACCGGTCAGTTTGTTCGCCTCCTCTGTTTTGAGGAAATGGCGAAGTTCATGTTTTAAACGATTCTCATACCTGCAGTGGTCCTTCATGGTTCCGGGATATACGTGGTTATGGGGATAAGTAAAATAATCTGCCACATAGTGGGTTATCTCCCCAAGATTCATGTAATATCTGCGCTTGCGTTTCAAAGTCCTCTTTTTCTTTCCTATAATCAGACGTTCCATCCTCTTTTTCACTTGTGGAAATGTCCCTGTAATCTCATGCCTCTTATAAATAAATGACGGCAGACAGTCCGGAAGTACACTCCCTATATAAAAAGAAAACTTATGCTTTTTCAGCTCTTCATCTGCGGTATTTGCTACAATATAACGTGCCAGTGAAATATGTGACTTTTTTCTCATTTATAAGTTACCATTCCTTTCGACAAGCAATTGTTTTTGTATATGCAACCTCTTTCTCCATAGTATAACCATTTCAAGAAAAATACAAGATAAAAATAACTGTTTCCACCATGAAAATTTTGGTAGAAACAGTTATTTTTGTAATTATTTAATGCTTGGGAATCAGTTTTTCCGTACCTCCCATATAAGGTCTGAGTACTTTTGGAATATTCACGCTTCCGTCCTCATTTAAATTGTTCTCAAGAAATGCAATCAGCATACGCGGCGGCGCAACAACCGTATTATTCAGAGTATGTGCAAAATACTTCTTTCCATCCTTACCCTTCACACGGATTTTCAGACGTCTCGCCTGTGCATCCCCAAGGTTGGAACAGCTTCCAACCTCAAAATATTTCTTCTGCCGTGGAGACCACGCCTCTACATCACAGGATTTTACCTTAAGATCTGCCAGATCTCCGGAGCAGCACTCCAGTGTACGCACCGGAATATCCATACTGCGGAACAAATCGACCGTATTCTGCCAAAGCTTGTCATACCACATCTTTGACTCCTCCGGTTTGCAGACAACAATCATCTCCTGCTTCTCAAACTGGTGAATACGGTAAACACCACGCTCCTCAATTCCGTGTGCACCCTTTTCCTTGCGGAAGCACGGAGAATAGCTGGTCAAAGTATATGGAAGCTTTTCTTCATCATTGATGGTATCAATAAATTTTCCAATCATGGAATGCTCAGAAGTTCCGATGAGGTATAAATCTTCTCCCTCAATCTTATACATCATGGCATCCATCTCATCAAAACTCATAACACCTGTCACTACATTGGAGCGGATCATAAATGGCGGAACACAGTAAGTAAATCCTCTGTCAATCATGAAGTCCCTTGCATAGGAAATGACAGCAGAATGCAGTCTCGCAATATCTCCCATCAGATAATAGAATCCGTTTCCTGCAACCTTTCCTGCCGCATCCAGATCAATACCGTCAAAACGCTCCATAATGTCTGTATGATACGGAATTTCGAAATCCGGAACTACAGGCTCTCCAAATTTCTCGATTTCCACATTGCAGCTGTCATCCTTACCGATTGGCACAGAGGGATCGATGATATTTGGAATTGTCATCATAATCTTCGTAACCTTCTCGGAAAGTTCCTTTTCCCTGGTCTCTAACTCTGCGAGTCTTTCCGCATTGGCAGAAACCTCTGCCTTAACCTTCTCAGCCTCTTCCTTTTTGCCCTGGCCCATCAGTGCACCAATCTGCTTGGAAAGCTTGTTACGGCTGGCCCGAAGCTCATCTGCCTCTGCCTGTGCAGCCCGTGCCTGTGCGTCCAGCTGGATGACCTCGTCTACCAGCGGCAGCTTCTGATCCTGAAATTTTTTCCGGATATTTTCCTTTACAACCTCCGGATTCTCACGTAAAAATTTTAAATCAATCATGATTTCCTCCAGTTTGACTAGTTCATACCCTTAAGAGGATACTTATCTGTTAATGTCTTAATAATTGCCTGTGCTTCAGGAACAGCAGCCTCACCCTTCTTGATAATGAGGGCAATTGCCTCTGCGACCTGATCGAAATCATCTTCCTTTAAGCCTCTGGATGTAGCAGCCGGTGTACCCAGACGGATACCGCTTGTTACGAAAGGCTTTTGCGGATCATTTGGAATTGTGTTCTTATTGGCAGTGATATGTGCGCTGTCAAGAAGCTTCTCAACTGCCTTTCCTGTCAGGTCATAGGGAGTCAGATCTACCAGCATCAGATGGTTGTCCGTTCCTCCGGATACGATCTTAATATCCCGCTTCTGCAGTCCCTTGCACAGAGCCTGTGCATTCTTTATAATCTGGGACTGGTATTCCTTGAATTCAGGCTGTAATGCCTCCTTGAAGCAGACTGCCTTTGCCGCAATCACATGCATGAGTGGTCCGCCCTGTGTTCCCGGGAAGATTGCCTTATTGAAATTATACTTTTTATTTACTTCCTCACTGCACATAATCATGCCGCCCCGCGGTCCGCGAAGGGTTTTATGGGTGGTTGTAGTAACCACATCCGCATAGGGAATCGGGCTTGGATGAAGCCCTGCTGCAACCAGACCTGCGATATGTGCCATATCCACCATAAGAACTGCGCCGACTTCATCTGCGATCTCACGGAATTTCTTAAAATCAATGGTTCTTGCATAGGCAGATGCGCCCGCAATGATCATTTTCGGCTTGCACTCCAGTGCAATCTCTCTTACCTTATCATAATCGATAAATCCCTCATCATTGACACCGTAAGGAACCACATGAAAATAGGTACCGGAAAAATTAACCGGTGAGCCATGTGTCAAATGTCCACCATGATCCAGATTCATCCCCATAATCGTATCACCCGGCTGTAAAATGGCAAACTGCACTGCCATATTTGCCTGTGCGCCGGAATGGGGCTGTACATTCACATACTCACAGCCAAACAGTTCCTTTGCCCGTTCTCTTGCAAGATTCTCTACCACATCTACGCACTCACAGCCACCGTAGTATCTCTTACCCGGATATCCCTCTGCATATTTGTTTGTCAAAATACTTCCCATTGCTGACATAACTGCCGGACTTACCCAGTTTTCAGAGGCAATCAGCTCGATGTGACTGTTCTGTCTGTCAAATTCAGATGTAATAGCTTCTGCGATTTCCGGATCTACGGAACGAATATCTTCCAGTGTATACATATTTTCTCCTTCTTTCCCTGATTATTTTTCACATTTCAGTGCTGCGTGCACCACTAGGTTTCATTATACCCGATAATTTTGCTCATTGCAATGTCCGTTTTCTTAATTTCTGAAAAGCAAATGAGCCGGAAAAATCCGGCTCATCCTTACTGATATGACTATCACTTTTCATACGCAGCTTATGATTCTGAAGTTCTCACATAACCTTAAAAACGTTTAATTTTCTTAGAGGTTGTCTTATCAAACTCCGTTTCCCTTACTTTCAGGCTGTACACCTTCTTGTATGCCGGTGCCGTCTGATTATAATCATCAATGATTTTCTGTAATGCGGCCCGAACATCCTTGATATGTTTTTTCTTCACATAATCATAATCCGGGAAGATTTCTGCTTCGATGACTCCCTCATTCTCGCGGACCAGGATTTCCTGAACCATACGGTTTTCACCAATTTTATTTTCCAGTTCCTCCGGAGAAACATTCTCACCGTTTTTCGTGATAATCAGGTTCTTTTTACGGCCGGTCAGATGAACAAAACGATCCTCATCCACATAGCCTAAATCTCCTGTCCGAAGCCAGCTGTCCTGCAACGTCTCTTTTGTCTCCTCCGGCATCTTGTAATACCCCTGCATCACACTGCTGCCCCGTACCCAGAGTTCTCCATCCACGGATTTTCCTTCACAGTTAGGCATCAGCTGTCCTACGGTATCTTTACGGATATCCCAGCTCACATTTGTACTGATAACCGGAGAACATTCTGTCATTCCATAACCCTGCAGAATTGTAATCCCGTACTTTGCAAACATATCAATATATGCAGGATTTAGATAAGCGCCACCGCTGCAGATAGTATGGAACTGCTCCCCAAATACTTTGTTTTTGATCAGCTTCGGTGGAAGCATCGCAGTACTCTCCAGCTTTTTCGCCATGGTCTCAATCATAAGTGGAACCATCAGGATCATGTTGGGCTTAAACAGTTTAATATTCTTTGCCACATGTAGCAGGGAGTCATTGATACAGATAATTCCTCCCAGGGAAAGTGCCTTTAAAATATCCATGCTCAGGCAATAGGCATGATGAATTGGCAGCACGGATAAAAGCACCGTTCTTGGCGGAATCTTCATGTCCAGACAGGTTGCATTGTCTGCCAGATTCCTATGAGTCAGCATAACACCCTTGCTCTTTCCGGTCGTGCCGGATGTAAACATAATTGTACAAAGCTGATCCGGCTCCGGCGCAAAATCAAAGCTTCCTGCATGCTCCTTTAACAGCTGCCAAAAAGAAAGACTCTCGTCATCGCTTGTCTCTTTCTGCATAGAAATCAGATACTTAAGCTTCGGGCAGCGGTCCTTCACAATGGCCGCTACGTCCTTTCTCGCTTCATCAATTACAAAAACAGACGCATCTGACCGGTCTACCAGTTCACACATCTCCTCTGCCGGAAGTGCCACATCCAGCGGAACAATCACACTGCCACTGTTTACGGTTCCAAAAAATGTAACCAGCCACGGATAGGAGGTCATACCGGTTACTGCGATATGATTTCCTTTTTCTCCAAGGGCATCCAATACCCGGGAAAAACTTTCACTGTCTGCACGAAGTTCGGTAAAAGATTTAGACTCCACTTCGTTTTTGCCTGCCTTGTAACGGATGGCATCCTGATCTCCATAGGTTTCTGCACTATAGACAACAATATCACGAATGGTTTTACAATCCATATGTATTTTCCCCTTTTTTCAAATCTTTTTATTCCGCCTTCAACTGACTGAGATAGTCCACAGCCTCCTGCACGGTACGAATATCTGCAGCCTTTTCCTGATCAATCTCTATCTCAAACTCGTCCTCCAGTTCTCCAAGCATACTCATGAAATCGAAGGAAGTAAATCCCAGATCCTCCATAAAGCGGGATTCCGGTTTTACATTTTCCGGCTCTACCTCTACATAATTACAGATAATCTCCACTAATTTTTCAAACATAATCAAAGCTCCTTTCAAAATTCCCTCTTATACCAGATTGATGATATCCCCGATTGTCAGATTCGGATTCTCAATCCCCTTGAACATGATCTTGCAGACATAATAATAAAGAAATTCCAGATCCTCACGGCTCACAGCCTTGATCTGATGCTCAAAATTAAAGTCCAGACCGTTATCCTCCGGGCGGTGCATAACGGTCAGATACATACCCTGTGTTGTTGCCCCGTTTGGATACCATTTAGTCTTATATTTAATTCCGCCCAGATCATCCAGTCTCTTATCCCTCAAGGTCATCGGCTGGTAGGTCAGTGACATGGGCTCGTAAGTCTGTCCCTCTTTGTGGGGATATTTCTTTCCTCTATATGCAAAATATTGTACCGGGTCATAATTTGCGTGACGGAAATAGGCATTCTGCAGGTCACGGATTTCATAAATTCCCTCCAGGAAAGTTTTATCTTTGGAAATAATCGTTCTAAAGGGAAATGAATGGATTCTTGTTCCTCCACTCTTCTTCTCCTTTAAAGTGGCACGCCGTGCAATTGCAGTATTGATGGAAACATCATCATTTCCATTCATTTTCTGAAAATGAGTACGTAATCCCATAATCAGAAGACATACCAGTGAGACATGGTACTCCTCGCAGAAATCCATGAGACGCTTCGTTGCCTCCGGCTCCAGATGGAAAATATCCAGTGCAGAATCCACAGAATCCGAGACATTGATAGCTGCTCTTGCATTTGGATCACCGCTGCGCTTTCGCTCTGCCTCAAGCTGTGCAGTTCCGCGAATTCCGTTGTAGATAGGTTCCGGTGTGTTGTCGATGAGACCCTGAAAAAACTTTGTGTCACGCTCTAAGGCCTTGCTTCCTGCCTCATAAGCCAGATCCTTTTCCAGCTGCTCGATATAGGATGACATTTCCTTCGGATACGGAACCCCTTCAAATTTCGCATTACAGTAAATCTCAATGACATCCTTAAAGAATCCGATCAGGGCCTGTGCATCTGCCGTCATATGGTCAATCAGAAGATACAGACCATTATATCCATCAATGGTCTTAATCATCACGATCCGGTTCATACAGGAACTCTCTCTCTCAAAAGGAACCTGTGTCCACTGGCGCATTACTTCGTATGCCTCCACCATGGACTGTCTGGTGAAATCAACAAACTCAATATCCTTTCTCTCATCCTGGTCAATCACATACTGATACCAGTTTCCGTCCTTATCCTGTGTAAAGCGGATACGCATAAAATCGTTTCGCGCAATTGCTTTAAAAATAGACTGTTTTAAAACATCCCAGTCCAGCTCCGTTCCGATTGTAAGGCTTGTACCGATATTTAATACTTCCTTTTTGGGACAAAAATCCTGATAGAAAAAATGGAACTTCTGTGCTGCGGTCAATGGATAAACCGGATAACCATCCTTTTTCTTTAACATGAAATGACTCCTCCTATAAATTGATCTAATGCATCTTCATAAACTTCTGTTTCTTTAAAATAACTCTCTCCATGGGCTGCTCCCGGCACAATCACTTTTGTAACAGGCGATGCACAGTTCTTATAAATTTCCTCACACATCTCGCAGGGAACAAAGGTATCTCCGCTGCCATGGATTAGAAGAATCGGTACCTTGGCTTTTCTGACCTCCCGGGCCGCATTACACTCATCCAGTCCGTATCCGGCCTTCTTACGGTTCACAAGATCCGCAAGATGAATCATCGGAAATGCCGGAAGATGATACATGGAATTTAAGACATGGCTGAACACTGCTTTCGGGGATGTAAATCCACAGTCGGAAATCACTCCCTTCACCTGTGGCGGCAGTTCCAGGCCTGTTGTCATAAGAACAGTTGCTCCTCCCATGGAAATTCCGTGAAGCAGAATCTGAATCTCTTCTCCACAATGGTCAATCACCCACTGGATCCAGCCCATGGCATCATAACGGTCCGGACATCCGAATCCGATGTAGGTTCCCTCACTCTCTCCATGAGCCCGGGCATCCACATGCAGCATTTTGAATCCATTTCTGATATAATAATCTGACACCCCTATAAAATCACTCAGGGAGTGACTGGTGTATCCGTGAAAACAAATGACAAGTTTATTGGATTTCTCATCTCCCGGAAAATACACTCCATGAAGCTTCAGTCCATCCTTTGCCTTAATGTAAACATCCTCGTGGGGCTGGGCAAGCAGAAATGCCTTACGCTTTTCCATCATCGGCATATACTGTGACCAGTCTGTGCCGGCCATCTTCATGGTTCTTTCAACCTTTGCATTGCTTCGTATCATGGTTCTCCGGTAAAGATATGCCGTTCCTCCAATCGTTGCGGCAGCTGTTACTCCCACAACGGCTAAAGCGGCACCTAAAATTTTATTCATATCAAGCTCCCATCTCCGTCCTGTGACGGTCTGTGCCTATACTGTTCTTTGTAACTATCTCATAACAAACGATTGAAAATACTGTAAAAAACAGCTTACATCATTTTCCCTGTACTGCTTTTAAGTGGCTTTCCACCAGTTCCCCAAATCTTTTTGCTTTCTCGATATTTCCCTCGACCTTGATCTTATCATCGTTCGCCGCATCAACCGGGTCTAATTTTCCCATCTCAATTTCTCTGAGGGTCTCTGCCGTACAGGTAAACATGGCATCCCTGTCATTGTAAACATACGGCTCAATGCGAATCTTTCCATTCTTAAGCTCTATGTAAAAAATGCCCTGAGCCTCCCCGATAATATTAAACTGAAATGTCAGATGATCTTTAATATTGCTTACATCTGCCTCAAGAAATTTCCCTTTGATTTCAGCAAAAAATTCTGAATATGTCATATGCCCCTCCTTATTTTTGACCAGTGGTCAGCTTGTTTTAATTGTAATCTAGCATATTTCTGACCGATGGTCAATATGATGTTTTTCCTATTTTTTTCATTTTTTCTGTACTTTTTTTTCACTTAATGGTATACTGTTTGCAATTTCAAAAAATTATAGAAGGGGAATTCGGGATGGCAAATAACCAGAAGTACGATCAGATTTTGGATGCGCTGGAAATGTTACTTTCTCAGAAGCATATGCAGGATATTTCCGTCAGTGAGATTGCACAGGCGGCAGGGATTGCAAAGGGAAGCATCTATTATTATTTTTCGTCTAAAAATGAAATTCTGGAGGCACTGATCGAGCGCAGATACAAACAGCCGCTGGAAACAGCAAAGCATCTGGCAGAGCAGACGGATGTGTCCCCCTTTACCCGTATGGCCATGATTTTTCAGGCATGCCGCAATTCCAACAGTGAGTTTCTCAATCAGAATTCTGTCACTTCCATTGTGGATGACAAGGAGCAGGCTTTTCTGCATCATAAATACATCCGGTATCTGATCACAGAACTTAAACCCATTCTGACAGAGATCATTGAACAGGGGATTACTTCCGGTGCCATTGATTTTGATTATCCCGCTGCGCTGTCGGAGATTGTTCTGATCGTACTTACCATCAAACTGGACCGATCACTGCTGCCAGCCTCCGACAACGACGTGGAGGATACCATTGCCGGCCTGATTTCCCTGCTGGAAAAAGGCACGGGGGCCCCGGCGGGAACACTGAATTATCTGAAGAGCTGAAAATGAACCGCCACTGAAAAGAGTAAAACTCTATCCGTTTATCGAAGTGCTTCCTCAATCGCCTCAATGACAATTTTCAATGCTTTAATTCTGGCATACTTCTTATCGTTCGACTCCAAGATATGCCACGGTGCATAGGAAGTATTGGTCTTTTGAAGCATCTCATTGACAGCCAGCTCATACTGATCCCACTTCTTACGGTTTCGCCAGTCTTCCTCTGTGATTTTCCACTGCTTCTCCGGCGTATTCTGCCGGTCCGTAAACCGGGCTAACTGCGTATCTTTATCTATCTGCACCCAGAATTTCACAATGACTGCTCCCCAGTCGGACAATTCCTTTTCAAACTCATTAATCTCGTTATAGGCTCTCTGCCACTCATTCTCACTGCAGAAACCTTCCAGACGTTCTACCATAACTCTTCCGTACCAGGTACGGTCAAATATTGCAATATGACCGGTCTTGGGCAGACGGTTCCAGAAACGCCAGAGATAATGTCTCGCTTTCTCATGGGGTTCTGGACTTGCAATCGGGTGCACCTCAAACCCCCGGGGATCCAGTGCCTCTGTCAGACGCTTAATGTTGCCGCCTTTTCCGGCTGCATCCCAGCCCTCATAGCCAATAATGACCGGCACTTTTTTCCGGTACAGCTTATTGTGGAGCTCGCCAAGCTTTTGCTGCAGTTCCCTCAATTCCTTCCGGTATTCCTCCTCCGGAATTGATTTTTCTAATGAAACCTCACTGAGTTTCTCAATTTTCTCCAGCGGAAATACATTCTGTAAAAGCGGCACTGCCATCTCACTGTTTTTCAGTGCCGTATCAATTCCGCTGGTCAGTGCCTCAAGTACCTGAAGCTCTGCCCATTTTTTATTTTTGGCATCAATCACATACCAGGGATCTGCCGGAGCATTGGTATCATTCAGGTAACGGTCAAAAACCTCCAGACATTTCTCGTAATTTTTATTCTGCCAGTCATCCTTTTCACTGACACGCCAGCTGGTATTTTTATCCTTCTTAAGCGCATCGATTCGCTTTTTCTGCTCTTTCTGACTGATCTGGAAAAAGAATTTCATCACCAGGTAGCCATTATCCGTGAGCTGCCGTTCAAAACGTTTGATGCTCTCTATTTTTGTCTTGTAATCCCTCTCCTTTAACTTTCCCTTCAGACAATCCTGGGTGACTTCATCCATCCAGCCGGAGTCAAGAAACATAAATTTCCCCTTTTCCGGGATTTTCACAAAATAACGGTAGAGAAACGGTTTTCTTTTCTCCTCCTCTGTGGGAATATCCATGGCTGCCACCTTGAAAAAACGCGGATCGATATTCCGGATAATTTTGCCCAGTACGCTGCCTTTTCCGGCAGTTCCCCAGCCTTCAAAGAGCACCAGAACCGGCAGCCCGTGCTCCTTGATTTTCATCTGCTGCCTGGCAAGTTTTTCCCTTGCTGCCTTTAATCGTTCCTCCAGCTCAGTTTCCTCCGGCCGTTGTGGTTTGTTCCAGTTTTCTAACATAAGCTTCCCCCCCTTTTTTACATCCATTCCGGTATCATTATTATAATCCCATCACATTCCTGATAGCAAGGAAAGAAAACTCATTTTAAAAACTTCCCACATTGATTTTCTATAAAACTGAATAACTAATCTATTCAGAACCTCTTAGAATCAGATTATCAAAAATCTATATAGGAATAAAATCTGACCTATCAGGATTGCCGGCATTCCCACCACAAAATACCAGTGCTTCGTCTTATGATGGAACACGTACATCCCCGCCCAGGTTCCAATACTCCCGCCCAGAATGCTCGTAAGAAAAAGCATTTTTTCCGGGATCCTCCAGGCATGTTTTTTCGCCCTTCGCTTGTCGATTCCCATCATAAAAAATCCAATTATATTTATCATGATCAGGTATCCTATGAAAATATCTCTCCCCATTTCCTTCTTGCTGCTCCTCGACCTATACTTCGCTTTCCGGTTCTCTTACGCAGATCCCCGGTACATCCGTTTCTATTTTAACGGAACAAATTCAAATACATTAGTGCATTGGTTCAGTTTCCTCGCAATGGAAGGGTACAGCCCTCCTCCACATATCGTTATTCACGAACTGAAGTCCAACGTCCGTTATCCCTTCCTCGTTCTCCAGAACTACCGGATGATTATTCCTGCTCATGAATCCTATACATAGTTAGAAGTATAACAAAAAAACAGGGCGCTGCCAAGCAGCACCCTAAAAAACATCTCTATAGAAATATTTTATTTTTTCTTTTTACCATCATTCTTCTTTCCATCGTCCTTCTTCACCAGACGGTTCTTTCCAAGATGCAACTTCATGATATACCACAGATTTGCGGCAATGAAGATGGAAGAATAGGTACCACTGATCATACCAACTAACAGCGGTAATGAAAACTCACGAATGGAAGAAACACCCAGGATAAACAGCAGCAATACCATGATAATGGTTGTGACTGATGTATTGATAGATCTGCTCAGCGTCTGTGTCAGAGATTTGTTTGCAACCTCTGCCAGAGTCTCCGGTGTCTGCTTTCTCATACCCTGCATATTCTCACGGATACGGTCGAAGATAACGATGGTATCGTTGATGGAGTAACCCACAATCGTAAGCATACATGCAATGAAAGTATTTCCCACAGAAATACGGATCAGGGCATATGCTGTCAGCATTACAAGTACGTCATGAATCAGTGCGATAATGGCACTGCTTGCAAAACGGATATCCTTAAACCGGAACCAGATATAGAACAGCATGCAGATGCAGGCAACCAGTACAGCAAGGATTGCGTTCTTACGCATCTCTCCACTGATAGTAGAACCGATACTCTGGCTCTCGATGGTACTTTTATCTACGCCAAACTTATCAACCAGCATACTTCCAACTGCCTCACGCTCTTCCAGGGACAGGGTTCTTGTCTTAATGGTTACGGTTGTACTGCCGGATACCGTACTTGCCTGAATTGCCTTGTCGTTAATTACATTGGCAACCTCCGGCACAATCTTATCCTCTACTTCCTCGACGGTGTAATCCTTTCCGAAATCAGCGGAAATGGATGTACCACCCATAAACTCAAGACTGAAGTTTAACGCACGCTTTCCGGATGCGCTGTAGCCAATCATTCCCACAAAGCCTGCTACGATAACAACAATTGACAGAATAAAGCATACCCAGCGATGCTTGATGAAATCAATGGTCTTACGTTCCTTTGCCCGTCCGTACCACTTCTCATCCTTAAATCCAACTGCGTATAAAGCAAGATTTAACAGTCTGGAGATGATAAGAGCTGTAAATACGGATACAATAATGGAAATCATAAGCGTATAGGCAAATCCCTTAACAGTTCCGGAACCAAGCCACATCAGCACAAGGGCTGCAATAAATGTAGTGACATTTCCATCGATAATTGCGGACATGGCCTTCTTATAACCTTCCTTAATGGAGGCAAGAATGGATTTGCCGCTTGCAACTTCCTCCCGCATACGGGAAATGATAATAACATTTGCATCCACTGCCATACCGATACCAAGAATAACACCTGCGATACCCGGAAGTGTCAGCGTAATCTCAAAGAGATAAATCAGTGAAACAACTAATGTTGTATAAATAGCCAGACCCACTGATGCCACCGCACCGGAAAGGCCATAGCAGATGATCATAAACAGCATAACAAGGATCAGACCAATAACAGCTGCCTTCACACTGGAGGAAAGAGCCTTTCCACCAAGCTGTGCTCCCACAACACTGGATTCCATTTCTTCCAGCTTTAAGTTAATGGCACCCACACGGATAAAGGTTGCCAGCTGGTCAGCTTCTTCATAATCAGCCATTCCGTTGATCACACATTTACCATCCGTAATTGCGGTCTCAACTGTGGGAACACTGATGAAATGATCATCATAGTAAATACCGATGGACTCGCCATTTGCTACTGCCTTCGTGGTAGCCTCACCAAACACATCTGCCGCATCGTCCTTTAAAGTAAGTTCTACAACCGGCTCCTTGGCACTTGTAGATTTGTCCTGATTGTATGCGGCATTGGCAGCCTTGACATCATTTCCATCCATGATTACGGATTCATTGTCAATCAGTGTCTGAATATCATAATTCAGCTTATAATCGCCGGTAGAACTGTCATAGGAATAGTTCTCATTTCCATCCGCATCCTTTTGAACGATAAAGTACAAGGATCCCGGGCTTCCCAGATCTTCCAGCACTGCGTCTGCATCATAGACACCGGGAATTTCTACCGTAATGCGGTCATCTCCCACCGGATATACGGAATACTCGGTGCTGTAGCTCTCAGCACGCTCTTCCAGCTTTGCTACAGTGTCTTCAATGTCCTTTTTGGACGGATTTTTGTCCGCAATGCGATATGTAATAGACACACCACCGGACAGGTCAAGTCCCAGCTTAATCCCTTTGGACTTTTCCTTGTTGTCAGTCTTTGCCTGACTTGTGCTTGTCGTTGATACAATCGTGGTCGTATAATATCCCAGCCCGATCAGGCATGCAAGGATAACCGCAATGATAACGACGCCCTTACTTTTTTTCATTTTTGTTTCCTTCCTCTTTCTTTAATTTTCCGCTTCTGCAGCTTTTATCATGATCGCACACTCGATACGTTTCTTCTGCAGCTCACAACCCAGATCATAGGCATCCGTGATACTTCCATGAAAATTGTATGAGTTTGCGGCACATCCACCACTACAATAGAATTTGGCAAAGCAGTTCCGGCATTTTTCTTTGGCATAGACATTACAGCACTTAAATTCGTCCCGAATGTCTGTCCTTTTAATACCATCCCAGACATTACCCATCAGAAAATCTTCGTTTCCCACGAACTGATGACAGGGATATAAATCCCCCCAGGGGGTAACCGCAAGATATTCAGTTCCCGAACCACAGCCGGATAAACGTTTATAAACACAGGGTCCACCTTCCAGATCAATCATGAAATGGAAGAAATTGAAGGCTTTTCCCTCTTTCTTCCGGCGAACCATCTCTGCAGCCAGCTTATCATACTCCTCAAAAAGAACCGGAAGATCTTCTTCTCTCAGCGCATACTCATCCTCCGGCTGCGCCACAACCGGCTCTACGGAAATCTGCTTAAATCCCAGATCTGCCAAATGCAGGACATCTTTAGAAAAATCGGTATTAAAATGCGTATAGGTTCCCCGGACGTAATAGCGTTCCTGATTCCGGCTCTCTGCCAGCTTCTGGAATTTCGGCACAATGAGGTCATAACTTCCCGTACCATTCCGGAAGGGGCGCATCCTGTCATGTACCTCCTTACGGCCATCAATACTTAAGACAACATTGTCCATCTCTTTGTTGGCAAATTCCATGACATCGTCATTTAACAGTACCCCATTGGTTGTGAGGGTAAAACGGAAATGTTTGTCATGCAGTTTCTCCTGCTCCCTTCCGTATGCCACCAGCTGTTTTACCACATCGAAATTCATAAGGGGCTCACCGCCAAAGAAATCCACTTCCAGATTCTTTCGGTTTCCGGAATTGGCAATCAGAAAATCCAGTGCCTGTTTTCCTGTCTCATAGGACATCAACGCCCTTCTTCCGTGGTACTCGCCCTCCTCTGCAAAGCAGTAACGGCAGGCAAGATTACAGTCATGTGCAATATGTAAACACAGTGCCTTAACTACAGTAGGCCGTTTCTTAAAATCTGTAATTTTCTGTTCGTAGGTATCTTCTGTAAACAGTTCCTTCTGTCCTATCAGTTCCTGTACTTCTCCGATGGCTTCCTCCAGCTCTGCCCTCGGATACCTGTCCCCTAATTCTGAAATGATTTCTTCCTTTGAATGATCCTCAAAGAGAGAAATCACATCATAGGTAACATCATCCACCACGTGGATGGCACCGGAATTAACATCTAAAACAATATCATAGCCGTTGTTCTTAAATTGATGAACCACTATAATATCCTCTCTTTCTCCATATATGAAACAATTACCAATATCCCTCTGTCCAATTGCTCATCATTTTTATAAATTGCATAGAGGGATCATCTCAATTCCTTGCATAAACATAACAAGACCGCGCGCGATGCACGCGGTCTGAAATAATCTCCCTCGCCATTTTAAATCGCTTCGCGATGGGCGCGAGATGGCAAGCAATCTTCGATTACTTGCATTTCTCACAAGTCTGGTTGCCGACGGTGCAGGATGTCTTGCAGGCAGACTGACAGGAAGTCTGGCACTCGCCACATCCGCCTGTCTTTACTGTGTTCTGTAACTTTCTTGTATTTAATGTCTTCACATGCTTCATAAGAATCTCTCCTTTGTTGTTAAATTTTCGTCTATCTTTGTTATTATAGCATAGCAATAGAAATATGCAAAGTTTTTTTTACGGTTTTTTCTTTCCCTTTGATTCTCATGGAATATAGGTCTTCAAATGGTCTTCCCGGAAGGGAAAGGGACATATAGGAAATTTTCGTCTATATGTCCCAGCCTGCAAAGATTAATCTCTCCACTCACATCCCGGGATTTCCCTCGATGGAAACCAGATGCTCTACCATCAGAGCCGTTCCATCCTCCAGCAGAATCCGGTGCTCATATTCATCAATCTTTTTTACTTTTCCCGTGATTGTCCGGTAGGCACCGCCCTGCTTTCTTTCATCCGGCTGGAAAAAGGTAAACGTAATCTCCGGTCTCTCAGCGAGATGCTCCCGTATCATCTGAAGTCGTTCATCCAGCTGTTCCTTACTGTCCTCATCCAGTTCCACCCATTCCTCCGTAAGCCGCTCCGTCTCCCTGATGGCTGCATCATGCCCGGTCAGTGCCGCAAAGGGTGAAAACTGTGCCGCCCGGTCATGTATGGACATCTGTGGATGTCTGGCGGAAACATGATGGGGCAGCCGGATAATATCATCATATTTATGTGCATCCTTCATTACAGTGCTCCTCCTTCAGGCCTTATGCCCTCCTATCTGCCGGTTTCTTTCCATTGTCATGGCTCCCTCCTGCAGATTCATTCCCTTTAACATGGCATTCTTCCCATACTTCTTTTTTACGGCTATCATTGCTTCCTGCAGTTTACGCTCCTTTGCCAGTTTTGCTTCTTCCTGCTCCCGTTCCTTTTCCAGGGCACTATAATCGGTAAACAGGTTCATCTGCTCATATGCCAGCGACTCTTTTACCTCTCGTTCCTCTGCCAGGTGAGTCGCTGCCACTGTGACCCTGCGGACCAGAAGCCCAGGGTCAACGATTCTCTCATACAATTCCATGACAGCATCCATAATCCGCTCCGTGGAGGATGTCATCCGTTCCAGGTTGGCAGTCCCGTGGGCATGCTTTGGAACCTTCCTTCCGTAACGGTCTGTGGTGATTTCTCCCCGGTAATGTTTCTGAATCTCCGGGTTAGACAGATTTTCAACGTCATAGCCGATGGTCAGCACCATCTGGTCTGTCACCAGATTCTTCTCTACAAGGTCCAAAACCAGAAGATCCGTCATCTCCCGTACAATAAGTTTTGCCTTGTCATAATCATAGGGTGTTTTCAGTACCTGTCCGGAACTTAAGCTGTTGGTCTCCGGTTTATATGCTTTGATACTCTCAATGGTTACCGGCTCCCACCCCCAGGCATGGTCTATCAGAAGCTCTGCATTGACGCCAAACAGCTTATACAGCAGGTCCTCATTGTAGTAATCCTTCGGGCCTCCCAGGGAACATCTTGCGATATCTCCCATGGTATAAAGGCCCACACTCTCCAGTTTCTTCTGATACCCCCGTCCCACTCTCCAGAAGTCCGTAAGAGGTCTGTGATCCCACAAAAGCTCACGATAGCTCATCTCGTCCAGCTCCCCAATCCGGACTCCGTTTTCATCCGGTGTCACATGCTTTGCCACAACATCCATAGCCACTTTGCATACATATAAATTGCTGCCAATGCCTGCTGTGGCAGTAATTCCGGTCTCATCCACAATATCCTTAATGATTCTGGAAGCCAGTTCCCTGGCTGTCATGTGGTAAGTTCCCAGATAATGGGTCACATCCATGAACACCTCATCAATGGAATAAACATGGATATCCTCCGGCGCAATATACCTGAGATAAATATCATAGATTCTGGTGCTGTATTGCATGTAAAATGCCATCCTTGGCGGCGCAATAATATAACTCAGTTCTAGTTCCGGATGTTCCCTTAATTCTTCCGACAGATAAGAGGAGCCCAGAAACTTCCCGCCCGGTGCCCTGCTTTTCCTCTCTCTGTTCACCTCCTTCACACGCTGAACCACTTCAAATAACCTGGCTCTGCCTGCAATCCCATAGGCTTTCAGCGAAGGAGAAACCGCAAGGCAGATGGTCTTTTCCGTCCTGGCGGCATCTGCCACCACCAGATTGGTGGTCAGAGGATCAAGCTGGCGTTCCACACACTCCACCGAAGCATAAAAGGATTTCAGATCAATTGCGATATAGGTATGCTGTTCCTGCTTAGCCATTCTTTGTCCCTTTCTTCCCCGGATTTATTTTATGGAATATATTATACCAGAAAATTCGTTCGATTATTAGTCCCTTTTTATTTCACGCACATAACCATGAAGAACTATTTTTTCGGTGGACTGGACTTTCGGGATGAAATGGCACCTGCCAGGGCTCCTGCCATGCAAAGGAACAGCACCGGAATCATATCCTTAGAAAACCCCGGCATTACCTGTCTCTGAAACAGGGTGCATACATATAACAACCCAAAAAAGAGTGCTCCCAAAATCAGGGCAATAAACCAGGATGACGTTCCGTAGATTCCCTTTACAATTTTCCCGCCAATCATGCAGGGAAGGAAATAAATTACGGTAAGTCCTGCCCGAATGACTTCCGCGGATAACTTTTTCTCATAGGAAATCCATGCCCAGAAAAAGAAAAACGACGCTGCCATCATGCAGGTAACCAGAAAAGCACCTGCAAATTTTGCGCCGTTTCTCTTTTTTATTTTTTCCTCATTGTTTTCTTTTTTTTCTTCCTGCACCACAGGCCTCCGCAGTTTTTCTTACTACATATCCTATGACAGGGGCCCAAAAATATGAACTATAACAACTTAATTTACAACTCGCAGTTATTGACAGTTCTCGGAAATGGAATGACATCACGGATATTCGTCATGCCGGTCAGATACATGACGCAGCGCTCAAAGCCGAGACCGAAGCCCGCATGTCTGGCTGAACCGTATTTTCTGAGATCCAGGTAAAATTTATAATCTTCTTCCTTAAGTCCCAGTTCCTGCATCCGCGCTAAAAGCTTATCGTAATCGTCCTCTCTCTGGCTTCCCCCGATAATCTCACCGATGCCCGGAACCAGGCAATCCACTGCTGCAACGGTTTTCCCGTCATCGTTTAACTTCATATAAAAGGCCTTGATTTCCTTCGGATAATCCGTCACAAATACCGGGCGCTTAAAAATCTTTTCCGTCAGATACCGCTCATGCTCGGTCTGCAGGTCACAGCCCCAGGATACCTTATAATCAAACTTGTCATTATGCTTAGTAAGAAGTTTAACTGCCTCCGTATAGGTAATGCGGGCAAAATCATTGCTTACCACATTTTCCAGCCGGTCTAAAAGTCCTTTGTCCACAAAACTGTTAAGGAAAGCCATCTCCTCCGGCGCATGCTCCAATACATAGTTTATCACATATTTTAACATGCTCTCGGCCAGCATCATATCGTCCTCAAGATCTGCAAAAGCAATTTCCGGTTCAATCATCCAGAACTCTGCCGCATGCCTTGTGGTATTGGAATTTTCTGCCCGGAAAGTGGGGCCAAAGGTGTAAATATTCTTAAATGCCATGGCATAGGTCTCGCCGTTTAACTGGCCGGACACGGTGAGATTGGTGGGTTTCCCAAAGAAATCCTTAGAATAATCCACGCTGCCATCGGGATTTCTCGGAGGATTGTCAATGTCCAATGTGGTAACCTGAAACATCTCCCCTGCTCCCTCACAGTCACTTCCGGTTATGAGGGGTGTATTTACATACACAAAATCCCTCTCCTGAAAAAATTGGTGGATAGCGTAGGCACACAGAGAACGCACCCGGAATACTGCCTCAAAGGTATTGGTTCTGGGGCGCAGATGGGAAATCGTGCGCAGGTACTCAAAGGTATGACGCTTTTTCTGCAAGGGATAATCCGGTGTGGAAGCCCCCTCAACCGTAACCTCCTCTGCCTGAATTTCGAAGGGCTGTCTTGCCTCCGGTGTCAGCACCAGCTGTCCCGTTACAATAACGGCTGCCCCCACGTTAATCCTGCACACCTCGTCATAGTTTTCCAGTCCGTTTCCATATACCACCTGGATTGGCTCAAAAAATGTTCCGTCGTTTACCACAATAAATCCGAAATTTTTGGAATTCCGGTTGCTTCTGACCCATCCGCCAATGGTCACTTTCTGATTCTCATACCTGACCTTATCCCGGAAAATATCCCTGATATTCACTAAATCCATGTCATGCCTCCGTTAATTTTCCCGACATATTACTGCTCTGTTGTTTCCTCTGTTTCCGTATCCGGCTCTACCGTAATATTCGCATTTTCCACAACAAAGGAAATTGCCTTATTGACGACATAGAGCTGGCGGAGTGTTTTCTTACCATCTTCCTTATTGCCCACACCGTAGTACTCATAGACCTGATCCTCTGTGGTCATCTCGCTGTTTCCGGAATTTGTCAGATATTCCACAAACTTTTTGAAATCATCCTCATCCACCTTGATGCCCTCAAGCTCTGCAATTCTGCCAAAAATAAATTCAATCTTGATCTGCTTTTCCATCATCTCTTTCCAGCTGGCCTTCAGATCTTTGACTGTGGTATTACTATTTGCCGCATAGTCTTCCAGAGTCTGGGTATCATTACAGTTATCCTTCTCAAACTCCTTCTGGTATTCTGCCATACGGGCAGCCATGTAATCATCCGGAATCTTCACTTCGCTGTTGGCCAGCAGATAATCCTCTACCTCTGTAATGCTTGCCTGGGTCTTGGAATTCTTTGCCTGATTTTCCAACACATCGCGGACATATGCGGTCAGGTCCTTTTTAGTGGTAATCTTCTGCTCCGAAAATGCATTAGCAACCATATCATCTGTCAGCGTGTCCATCGTAACCGGTGCATAGATTCCTTTAATCTTAAATTTGAAAGTAACCTGTTTCCCCGCCAGATCTGCAGACTGGTAATCCTCAGGAAAAGTCACATCCGAGCTTGCCTCTCCGCCAACCTTTGCTCCAATCAGTCCATCTGCAAAACCGTCTACATAATTGCTCTTATTGGTCACATCATAGTTATTGCTGACATCAAACATCACATCCTCAGCAGAACCATTATCAAAGGCCTCTCCATCCAGATATCCGGTATAATCGATTTTGACATAGTCCCCTTCCTTTACCGTATCGTGGTCTTTCACCTCCACACCGGTAATTCCATAATATGGGAGAAGAGACAGGATGCTTTCCTCCACCTGCTTATCCGTCACATCATAATTTCCCTGGATGGTTACGTCTATCCCCTTGTAATCTCCAAGCTTCGTCACCTGCTTCTCTAAATTGATATCCATATTCGCACTGCTTTTTCCGTCAAATACCTCACTGGCACTTTCCTGGGTATCCGTCTGTTTATTATTGTTTCCACATGCCCCAAAGGACAATGCTGTGGTCATACACAAAAGAAGCGCAATTACTCTTTTCTTCATTTTTACTGAATCCTTCCTTTTTATTATTTGTTCTATATAGAATGACCTATAACTAATTAAACATACCATAAATCCGCAGAAAATACAAACAGTAAAGTTGATTTTTGCGGAATTCTTTGTTACAATGAGTTTCAGTATAAAATAGGAGGAAACCTGCGATGGGTAAATTAGGAATTGTATTACTGGTAATTGCCATTGTCCTGGTGGTTACCATGGTTGTCCTGTACTTTCTCGGAAAAAAGGCACAGAAGAAGAAAGAGGAACAGGACGAGCAGATGAAAGCTGTCGCCCAGACAGTAACGATGCTGGTAATTGACAAGAAACGAATGAAGCTTAGGGATGCCGGACTTCCTGCCCAGGTAATGGAACAGACCAACAAAATGATGCAGCGTGCAAAGATGCCGATTGTCAAGGCAAAAGTTGGTCCGAAAATCACAACTTTCATTGCCGACGAACAGATTTTTGATGAGATTCCGGTCAGAAAGGAAATTAAGGCAACTGTCAGTGGTCTTTACATCACCGCTATCCGGGGTCTTCGTGGTCCGTTGGAAAAGCCGGAAAAGAAGAAAAAGAACCTCCGGGCAAAGCTTCAGGCAAAATATGACGAGGCCAATGCCCAGTTAAAAGAGGAAGAGGCTAAAGAAGCGAAGGCTAAGGCGGAAAAAGCAAAACAGAAGGAAATGAAAAAGAAGCTGAAACAGAAAGTATAGGAGAACATCATAATGGGAAGATTCGTAATCGTGTGTTAAACAAAGACCGGGCTTTTATCTGCAACAGCAGACCCCGAAGATTCGGCAAGTCCATCACGGCAAATATGCTTACAGCCTATTACAGCAAAGGCTGTGACTCTGAAGAAATGTTTTCCGGACTTGCAATCAGTCAAAAAAAATTTTAAAAGATACCTGAATCAATTTGATGTGATTCATCTTGATATCCAATGGTGTATGATGGATGCCAAAATCTTTGCAAAGTATATCGGCTTTACAGAAGAAGAGGTTCAAAAATTATGTAAAAAATATCCGGAATCCCTAAAACAATATACCGGTAAGATTCTTCTTGTGGGAATCAACTATGACAAAAAGACCAGGCAACATGAGTGCATAATTGAAAAATTAGAATAAACGGGAAAGAGGAACTCCGTAATGATCAAAGACATCATACTGTCAATTAAAAGTTTGCAGATAACAGAAAATGATGAAAGCGACACGATGGAAGTGATTACCCCCGGAGATTATTATTTCCGGAATGGAAAGCATTTTTTTCTCTACGAAGAAACAGCCGAGGGAGAGAATGAAACAACAAGGAATATGATCAAGGTGACTGACAACTATATGGAACTGACGAAAAAGGGGTCCGTCAGTGTCCATATGATTTTTGAGTGCGGAAAGAAACATGTCACCTATTATCATACGCCCTACGGAAGCCTGCTGGTTGGGATTGAAGCCTGTCGGATTGAGGTTTTCGAGGAAGATGACCAGATTACGGTGGAAGCAGAGTATGCTCTGGAAATCAATGATGAGCATCTGGCAGACTGCCATATCCGGCTCCAGGCAACTTCTAATGTTACTATTCACAGCCCCTCATCCACATGCGAGGTCCCGCCGGCTTCGCCTGCTTTCCCGCTCCTGCGGAGCTAAGATTGCTTATGAGGATGAGGTTCCTGCTTCTCAACGGAAATATTCAAGTATTTTCCACCGTACCTCCACCTTCCCGGAATTAAACACATCCGCATATTCGGCCTGGGTCAGAACCTCTCTTAGGGCATGGTCTGCTTCATCGTCCACCACCTCATAGACCGATCCCTGAAAGCACATATTCGGATAGAGAACACACCACCAGTTATGCCCCTTTCCTTCTCCTAACGTTATCTGAAGGGCACGGTATTTTCCGGCCGGAAAGGTATAATTCCCGTATGTCTTTACCGGGAAATCCACATCTTTTAGTTTTGCAGAAGCACCATATGTATAGCCGTTTTTCTGTAATGCTGCTTCCGCTGTTTTAATAATTTCTTCCATGTTGTTTTCCACAATCTTTTCTGTTTCCTTACGGCTCTTTGCACCTTTTAGTTTTTCCTCCATGAGATGTCCCACCGCATCCCGTACCTGAAGCTTTACCGCCTGATCCTCATCGGAATCACTGTTTGCCAGTACATGAAAACGCAGGATTTTTGCCGCAATTTCCGGCTGCAGGGGATCTGCCTTCTGCTTTGCTGTCACATGTGCGGTAGTCCCGGCCAGTATTGCCAGTAAAAAAAGAACCGTCAGAAATAATTTTTTATACTTCATATCAAGAATGCTCCTTTATTGCTTCAATTTCTTTGATAGAAAAAGCATAGCCTTCATTTCCCGGTTCTATTCAAATTTATTCTTTGACGGTAACTATTCGTAAGGTGGCTCGAATAGTTACCTTTGACATAATTTTTTTCCCACACAACGGTCCCGTTCTTTACCGAAAGATACGGCAGCTTAAGTTCCAGTCTCTGATTCTCCTGTTCATCCAGAAGTCTCCCCAGATTTAACAGCGTAATCTGCCGGTCTGACTCATGATTCTGCAGAAACAGCTCCAGATAAGAGCCCAGATCTTCCGGCAGATCTTTTTCTATTTCAAGGAGCCGGGAGGGATCCGCTGTCACACAGACATAGGTATTCCTTGGAAAAATTTCTGTCTCTTTCAAATAGGCAAGAGTCTGGTCATACCGAAAGGAATCCTGCATCAGATTTTCTCCAAGAATCAGAACCTTCATATGATTGCAGTCTGCCAGCTTTTCCATCTCATCACTGTTTTTTTTCACACATTCTTTCATACTTTTCCCCAGAACGGCCGGCGCATCCACCTTTGCCTCCTCCATATCCGTATTCTCCTTCTGGCTCAGTTCCGGAAAACCGTAGGAAAAGGCGATCTGTCCATCCTGTTCATCAATAAACGCCATCATGGGGAAACACCGATCCTCTAATTCTGTGGCACTGCATCCGCAGAGTATGAGGACAGTCATCAGAATAACCCCTATTTTATTTTTCACTTTTTTCACCGCCTTTCCCACTATTATCTGAGGCCTGCGTAATTCGTTGTACAATGAGTAACAGAATCGGGAGAAACAAAAGGAGGGGTGCTCCCACAAAAATCAGATAATTCCGGAAGTTCTCCCCGGACTCCCCGAAATATAAAACCTCCGCAACCAGAAAAACAAGCCCCATCACAGAAACAAGGTACCTCTTTTTTCCCTCTTTTCCAATCACCTTCTGCGCAAGCTCCTGTCCATAAAACAGGAACACCGTCACCAGTGCAAAAAGCGTGAAAAACCAGATGCCAATCATAAAGGCATCCAGCCGTTTTAAAAAGCTCCCCCGAAGGTGGATGCTGCTCATAAGCGTAATCACCGGATAGCGCATGGTGGAAAGAGATGCACTTCCAAAGCTGCCCAGCAGAATGACATAAAGAATGCCAAGTACCCCCACAGTAAACCAGAGTGCCCCGTAGACCGCCGCAGTCATTTTCCCCCAGTTTTTTTTCTCCACATAAGCCGGAAAAAACAGCACAAGAAAAAGCGGCATCAGGCAGAAAAATACGGTAAGGCTTCCCTCTAACACCCTTTGTGGTGGAGCCTGAAAAAAGCCTTCCAGATACCGGGGTTCCACATCCTTCGCCGCCATTAGAAGCATCACCGCAAGAAGCACAAAGAGAACTACAAATAAGATTTCATAAACCCGTGCCCGGCTTTCAATTCCACCGCACACCGCATATCCTGCCACAAGAAGAACTAGTATAAGAATCAGCGTATAGGATTCCTCATTGATGAGTCCACGCTTCATGACATCGGAAAACATATAGGCGCCATAGCCGGACATTCCCACAAAATGGATAAGAAGAATGAGATAAATAAGTTTCTGCAGCCATAGGGGATGTGTCCGTTCCATAAAACTGATGATATCTGTCCCCATGCGTTTCATCACCCATGTAAGGTAGCATAGATACAAGCTTCCCAGCACTCCCCCCAGCAAAATAGAAAACAGCCCATCATTACCGGAAAATCCTGCCAGTGCTGACGGCAGAATCAGGGTACTCTCCCCCACAAAATCAAATACAAACAAACGGAATATCTGTCTTATGGATATTTTGTTGTTGTCTGAAAACATATACTCTCCCCTCTGCTTTTCATTTTTTCCGCAGGCGCACCCGTTCTTTCCGCTTGGCATAGATGGGTCTTCTCGTCATGTTTTTCATGGGTGCCCGCCAGATGCTGTCCCGTTCATCGTGATACTCCGACAGTTCCGCCCCCACAAAGGGCATAAGATACGGAATCCCAAAACTCTCAAGTCTGGACAGATGAATGAGTACTGTAAGTTCTGCCAGAAGGAATCCAAAAAAGCCCAGCCAGCCTGACAGAATAATGAAATAAAATTTTAGAATCCGGAAGGAAAAAGCAAATTCCTCATTGGGAATGGCAAAGGAACAGAGTGCCGTAAATGCCACCACAATTACCACGATGGGACTTACCAAATTTGCATCCACCGCAGCCTGACCAATAATCAGACCTCCTACAATCCCAATGGTGTTTCCCATGGCCCCAGGCAGACGAACGCCCGCCTCCCGCAGAAGTTCAAAGGACAATTCCATCAGTATGACTTCTAAGACTGCAGGAAACGGAACCCCGATACGGGCCTCCCAGAAGGATAGAAGGAGGGGTGTGGGCAGAATCTGAGTGTGAAAATTTGTGACAGCCAGATACAATCCCGGCAGTGTCATGGCAAAAAAAGCTGCCATATACCGCAGAAGCCGTGCAAAGGTTGCCACCTCAAACCGATTGTAATAGTCGTCGTTTGTTTTTAAAAAGGAATTTAAATCCGTTGGCAGAATCAATGCCACCGGCGAGTTATCGCACAGCAACACAATCCGCCCCTCCAGGATAGCAAGGGCCGCCCTGTCCGGCCGCTGGGTAGTCTGAAACTGCGGGAACGGGGAATACCATTTTTTCTCCGCCAGCTGCTCAAGCACGCCACTGTCGATCACCCCGTCAATTTCATAGGCACTCAGCCGCTCCTTCACCTTTTCCAAAACAGACGGATACATTAAGTCCTCCATGTAAACCAGATCCACCGCCGTGTGGGAGCGTACTCCCTCTTTGATTTCCTGCACTTTCACCCGGGGGGAGCGGACTCGTTTTCGGATAAGTGCTGTATTCACTTTGACCGAGTCCGTAAATCCCTCCTTGGAACCACGGATTACTTTTTCTGAATCCGGCTCCTGCACTCCCATCCCCGGGTATCCCTTGTCTGCTATTTTTAAAGCTTTGGTATAACCGTCAATAAACAAGACAGCATCTCCCGTCAGCATTCCGGCAGCGGCATCCTCAATCGTATCATAGGGTGTCACATCGGAAATTCCAAGGGCATTCTGATCCAGCACCTGGTTGAATTCTTCATCCGGCAGCCGGGAAAGGGAAGCCAGGAGCCGCCCTAATGCGGTATTTTCCAGCAGCATATTGCTGACTGCCACCTCAATATAGGAAAGGAAGCCTCTTCTGGTATTTCCCAGCTTCATCTCTTTCATTTTGATATCATCGCAGTCCTTAAAAAGTTCCCGGTAATGTTTGATATTTTCATCCAGATTTATAGAGATTTTTGTCTGTCCCATTCTGCCTCTGTCCTGTAAATATAGTTTGGTTCCAGTCCCCTTACGAATTTGATAACCTGTTTCTTACCTGCAAACATGACGATTCTGGTTATCTGATTCGAAAGAGCTCTGAATAATAAAAAAGATAGATACCTTCTGCATCTATCTTTACTCTTTCCCTATTCGGTCTGAATTATTCATTGTTTTCGCCATCGTCCTGACACTGGATCACACTCTTTACTGCAAGGGCCTGATTCTTCACATGCTCATGCATGGCAGATACTGCTGCGTCCTTATCCCGTTTCTTCAGTCCTTCTGCAATGGCATTGTGCTCCGCGATCAAAACCGGATAATTGGTAGGATCCTTAATGTATTCCACCCGGTAACGGTAGATCTGCTCCCGCAGATTGTTTAGAAGTGAAACGAGCTTGGGGTTTCCCGTGGATTCAAAAATCACATCATGAAATTTCACATCTGTCTCTGCTATCTTTTTCAAGTCCCCTGATTTTGTACTGTTTTCAAACTGATCCTTGACATCCATCAGTTTTCTTAACTCCTCATCCGACATCTTATCGCAGGCAATCCTTACAGCCAGTTCGTCCAGTGCCTCCCGGATTTCCAATACGTCCTCCATGTCTTTTAAGGTCATCTTTGCAACTTCTGCGCCTTTTCTCGGTGTTGTAACAGCAAGGCCCTCCTGCTCTAACATACGGATTGCCTCCCTAATCGGGGTTCTGCTCACCCCAAGCTTTGCCGCCAGCTGCAGCTCCATAAGCCGCTCTCCCGGCTTTAAATCCCCTTTTAAAATTGCCTCACGCAGTGTATTAAAAACAACATCCCTCAATGGCAGATACGCATTCATATTAAGCGTCAGATTCTCTGTCATGTTATCGTCTCCATTTCTGTGTTCTCTACTGTCTACGGTTATTATAAATCGAAGTCAGATATATCTGTCTGGCAAGTCCCGACTGTTTCATTTCCCGCAGAGCCCTCTTAGCCGTCTGTGCATCCTCAAAAAGTCCGAACACAGTGGGACCGCTTCCGCTCATCATGGAAGCCTTAGCCCCGGATTTCATCATCTGCTCCTTGATTTCTGCAATCACCGGATAGTGGGGAATCGTAACCGTCTCCAAAAGATTTCCCATATCAGAACAGATAGCCTCCAGATTTTTCTTACGGATATGGGAAATCAGGGCATCAATATCCGGATGTACCGTGGTCTCATCCAGCTTCAGATTCTGATATACAAACTTTGTTGAAACCGAAATCCCGGGCTTCGCGATTAATACCGGGCACTTTACCATGGGCGGAAGCGGCGAAAGCTTTTCCCCGATTCCCTCTGCCAGTGCAGTCCCCCTCATAATACAGTAAGGAACATCGGCACCGATTTTAACTCCCCGATTCATCAGTTCTTTTCTGGAAAGTCCCAGATCAAACATCTGGTTCATGCCATACAGCATGGCAGCAGCATCCGTGCTTCCTCCCGCCATTCCCGCTGCCACCGGAATCCTTTTCGTCAAGCTTACATCCACACCCTCCTGTATTCCAAATTCTTCCCGCAGGAGCTTTGCCGCCTTGTAAACCAGATTGTTCTCATTTACCGGAAGATATGGCAGATTGGTGTGAATGACAATCTCCGGCTCCCGGATTTTTTGAATCTTTAAACTGTCATAGAGATGTATGGTCTGCATCACCATACGCACCTCATGATACCCATCCTCCCGCCTTCGAACCACGTCCAGTCCCAGATTTATTTTTGCCAGTGCTTTTAGTGTTAATTCATCCATTTGTATTTCCTCAGCATTTTTGTATACAATGATTGTACTACAAAAAATACAATCGGTCAAATAGTTACGTTAAATCTATTCTTTGCACTTCTTTCCGAAAAAATAAGTCAGGAAATAAATAATTGATGCAATAATGACAATCATGGGTCCTGTGGCAACATTGGTATAGTAGGATAAAATAAGTCCCAGCACTCCGGAAAATACCGAAAACAAAATGGAAAAAAAGTGATACTCCCGCATATTAACGGAAAGGTTTCTGCTGGCTGCGGCCGGCAGAATAAGGAGTGCATTGATAATCAGAATTCCCACCCACTTAATGGAGAGCATAACGATCAGTGCCACCAGAACCGCAAAAATATTATCCATAAGCTGTACCGGAATCTGCTTGCTTTTTGCCAGTGTCCGGTGAATGCAGGAGGCATTCAGCCAGTTAAAACAGACAAGCCAGAACCCCACAGTAATGAGAAAAATAATCACTAAATAAATAATTTCCCGATTGGTAATACTAAGTACATCTCCTACCAGGATGGCAGAATATTTGCTGAAATTTCCACCCTTTGATAAAATGGCAAGTCCCACTGCCACTGAGCAGGAGGAAAATACAGATATGATAGTATCGGTGGATGCCGTATTTTTGCTCCCGATCTTATTCAGCAAAAGTGCAAAAATCACCGCAAAAACCACCATGGAAATATTGGTATCTCCGATTCCGCATACCACGCCTGCCGCAATTCCGGTTAATGCGGAATGTCCCAGCGCATCGGAGAAATATGCCATTTTTTTATTTACGATCATGGTTCCCATCAGTCCGAACAGCGGCGTAATAATGAGAATTGCAAGCAGCGCACTTCTCATAAAACCATAATCCATCCAGGATGTCCAGTCAATCATGCTCCTCATCCTCCTTAATCCATGTCTCCTCTTTTCCCACTGAAAAGATTTTTTCAAAGGCCGGGCTTTCATAGACTTCCTTCACGGAGCCCTGTATCAATACGGTTTTGTCCAATAAAACCACGTGATCAGCATACTTTGCCACGTAATCCAGATCGTGGGAGATCAGAATAATGGCAAGATCATAATGTTTTTTCAGGTAATCCATTGTCTGAAAAAACAGCTCCATTCCATTCTGGTCAATACCGGATACCGGCTCATCCAAAAGAAGCAGATTCGGCTCATCCATAATGGCAAGTGCTAAAAGGACTCTCTGCAGCTGTCCTCCGGAAAGATTACAAACCTGTTTGTCAATCAGATCCTCTGCCTCAAAAATGCGGAGATGTCCTTTTATCTTTTCATACAGCTTCTTACTTTTGGGCAGAAAGACCGGATAATGGGATTCATAACTTGCCATCATATCGTAGACGCTGACCGGCGTATTTTTTTCGATGTTTACCGACTGGGGAACATATCCAATCTTTAAATGCTGGATTTTTCCATCCTTCGTATCCCGAAATTCAATATCCCCGGTGTGGGGGATATCCCCCAGCATGGCCCGGATCAATGTGGACTTTCCGGCTCCGTTTTTTCCAATGATTGCGTTTAAAGAGCCACAGTGCATATGAAGATTCACATCAGTCAGTACCTCCTGGTCATTAAACCGCACTCCCAGGTGATTGACCTTAATACAATGAAAGCCGCAGGGACTAATGATTTTGCGCATGAAATGCCTCCTCTAAAATCTCCATGTTCTTTTCCATTCCATCAATATAACTGTCCTTTTCGTACTCGCCACGGTTCAAAGGACTTAAGTACAGCACCTTTGCATCTGACTCCGCTGAAACAGTATCCCCCATACTCTTCCCGTAACGCTCCTCCGCCAGAATGATCTTCGTCTGATTGTTTTTTATGGCAGACAGGACAGATGCTACTTCACCGGCACTAACCTTCCGCTCCTCGTCCAGGTCCATAACATAGCTCACAGGAAGACCGTAATCTTCTGCTACATAGGCATATGCCTCGTGGAATAAAATAACGGACTGACCGGCAGCCTCTTCCCGGATCTGTTCCTGCCTTGCCTTTAGTTTATCCAGCTTTTCTAAATATTCGCCGGCAGATGTCTCATACTTCTCACGATGTTTGGGATCCGCCTGGGAAAGTCCCTCCGCAATGGTCTGCACCTGGGATTCATAGGCCGAAACGCTCATCCATGCATGGGCATTCACATCCGTATCTTCGTGAACATGACCTTCTTCATGAGCCTCCCCGGCATGTTCATCTTTCTCATGTCCATTTTCATAAATATCCTCTGCCAGCAGACTGGTATTCTTACATGCCTCAATAATCGTAAGATTTGGGTATGTCTTTGCCACTTCTTCCATGAAATTCTCGATTCCACCGCCATTTATGATAAAAACATCTGCTGTACTTAAAAGTTTCATATCCTCCGGAGTCAGTTGGAAATCGTGCAGGCATCCGGTCTGGGGTTCGCTCAGATTTTTTAGTTTCACATGTTCTGCATCATCTATCACATTCATCACCGCAATGTACATGGGATAAAAGGAAGTAACAACGGTCAGATCATGATTTTTCGTCTCCCCGGCAGTCTGCCTCACATACAGACTGGTAAATCCCATCCCCACCAGTAAAATGGCACAAAGCATCACGGCTGTAAACATATATTTATTCTTCATACTATTTTCTTTTCGCTTTCTTACTTGCCTGTTTCCCTGCTTTTTTACTTTTCTCTTTTTTCATCTGTGCCTTTTTTAATGTCTTTTTTGCCACCGGACGGTCTGTTTTTTTCCAGCGGCCTTTCGGATTTACCACCCTGGAAGCGGCCTTCTCCTTAGCCTTTAACCTGGCTGCTTCCGCCTCCACGTAGGCCTGGGGAAGGGTAACCAGTGACTCGATGGTCTGCCAGATTTCCTCCCGTCCCTGCCTGGTCTCTGCAGAAAATGGCAGGATGACCGTATCCGGCTCCACATGAAGTCCCCGCTGGATTGCTGTCACGTGTTCGGCAATCTGCGTGGGTTTGAGCTTGTCCGACTTAGTTGCGATAATGATTGGCGCAAATCCCTGATGGAGCATCCAGTCATACATCATTTGATCATTTTCCGAAGGCTCGTGCCGGATATCAATAAGCAGAAATACGGCCTTTAACTTTTTTGAGGTATGAAGATAGTTTTCAATCATCTGTCCCCATTTCGCCTTAATTTCCACATTTGCATTGGCATAGCCGTATCCCGGCAAGTCCACCAGATAAAGGGCGGAATTAATATTATAAAAATTAATGGTCTGCGTTTTTCCCGGCTGGGATGAGGTATGCGCCAGTGCTTTCCGGTTCATCAGTGAATTGATGAGGGAGGACTTCCCTACATTTGATTTGCCGGCAAAAGCCACCTCATCCAGCAGATTCTCCGGTATGGTACTGGTGATACCACATACGGTTTCCAACTCAACATTCTTTATTACCATTTTTTATTCTCCCATCAACTGAAAACAGTCCAGCCAACCATGGCTGAACTGCTATGATACGAATGCAGCCTTCATTCCCCGATTCAGGATGCAAGTTCTTCCTTCTTTTCTTCCTGCTTCTTTTCGATGCCTAAAATCTCTCCTCCATCCAGAGCGAGATTTTTCTCAACCAGCTCCTTATCAATCACACATCTGCTGATTGAGGTATCTGATGGAACCCGGTACATCAGATCCAGCATTACCGCTTCCATAATCGCACGGAGTCCACGGGCACCGGTCTTCCTCTCCAATGCCTTATCCGCAATAGCCTCAATTGCGCTCTCCTCAAATTCCAGACCCACACCATCCAGCTCTAAAAGCTTCGTATACTGCTTCACCAAGGAGTTCTTCGGCTCTTTTAAGATACGAATCAGTGCATCACGATCCAGCGAATCCAGGGAAACCGTGATGGGAACACGACCGATGAACTCCGGAATCAGACCAAACTTTACAAAATCCTGTGGCAGTGCCATCTTAAAAGCGTCTCCCACATTGATGTCAGACTTTGACTTTACATCTGCATTGAATCCGATTGCCGATGCATCCATACGTGCCTCAATGATCTTCTCTAAACCGTCAAAGGCACCTCCACAGATAAACAGAATGTTGGTGGTATCAATGGGAATCAGTTCCTGCTGCGGATGTTTTCTCCCTCCCTGCGGTGGAACGGAGGCCATGGTTCCCTCGAGAATCTTAAGAAGGGCCTGCTGAACACCTTCTCCGGATACATCTCTTGTAATGGAAACATTCTCAGACTTCTTTGTAATCTTATCTATCTCGTCAATATAGATGATTCCATGCTGAGCGCGCTCTACATCATAATCAGCTGCCTGAATAAGCTTCAGCAGAATATTTTCCACGTCCTCCCCCACATAACCGGCCTCGGTCAGTGTTGTAGCATCAGCAATAGCAAAGGGAACGTTTAGTACACGGGCAAGGGTCTGTGCCAGAAGAGTCTTTCCTGATCCTGTTGGTCCCAGCATGAGAATATTACTCTTCTGTAATTCCACATCCATATTCTCATCCTCTGCAAGAACACGTTTATAATGGTTGTACACAGCAACCGAAAGCACCTTCTTTGCCTGATCCTGTCCAATTACGTATTCATCCAGAAATGCCTTCATTTCCTCCGGCTTAATCAGGTTGATTTCTTCTTTCACAGAGGTATTCTCTTTTTCCTCTAAATTTTCTTCCTCAATGATCTCAGCGCAGATATCCACACACTCGTCACAGATAAACGCACCATTGGGTCCGGAAATCATCCGGTTAACCTGTTCCTGTGTTTTGCCGCAAAAAGAGCAGCGAATCTTTCCATCATTCTTTACTGCCATAATTTACTCCAATCCAAGCTGCATCCTCCATGCAGTTTCTATAAAACAATGCCTCCGGCACCTGTCCGGAGGCTTACAGGAGTCACCGTTTCTATCTCTTAGTAATGACTCCGTCTATCAGACCGTAATCTGCAGCCTCCTGGGCAGACATATAATTGTCGCGCTCGGTATCTGCTGCAATCGTCTCATACGGCTTACCAGTGTTTGCAGCAAGAATCTCATTCAAACGCTTCTTAGTCTTTAAAATATTCTCTGCTGCAATCTGAATCTCCGTTGCCTGTCCCTTTGCCCCGCCGGAAGGCTGATGAATCATGATTTCAGAATTCGGGAGCGCAAAACGCTTTCCTTTGGTTCCGCCCGCCAGCAGAAATGCACCCATACTGGCTGCCAGCCCGATACAGATCGTAGAGACATCACACTTGATGTACTGCATGGTATCGTAAATTGCCATACCTGCCGTCACCATTCCTCCCGGAGAATTAATATATAACTGAATATCCTTATTCGGATCCTCGGATTCCAGGAACAAAAGCTGTGCAACCGTAAGACTCGCGGTTGTCTCATTTACTTCCTCACCAAGAAAAATAATTCGATCCTTTAACAGACGGGAATAAATATCATAATTTCTCTCGCCTCTGCTTGTCTGCTCAATGACGTAAGGTACTAAACTCATTGAAATCGCCTCCTGCTATAAAATATTCTTTCTGAATGGATACTATGAATAAAAGACCGGTCTGGTTATCCTCCAGACCAGTCCCTCTTTTATCGTAAGTCAGACATTAAGCCTCTGTATCTGCCTCAGCTTCCTTCTCTTTCTTGGACTTTGCCTTAGCTCTCTCCTTAACATTGTCCATAACGAGCTCTACTGCCTTTGTGATGGCAAGATTCTTCTTCATGGAATCTCTCTCGCCCTCACCCACGTACTCTTTCAGCTTGTCAGCTTCCATACCATAGCTCTTAGCCATCTTTTCAATCTCAGCATCTACTTCCTCATCAGATACTTCAATGTTTTCTTCCTTTGCAATCTGCTCTAATACCAGGCTGCTCTGGATACGGGATAACGCTTCCGGACGTACCTGCTCCATCATGGCATCGATGGTAAGTCCTGAGAACTGTAAGTACTGTTCCATGGTAAGACCGCTCTGTGCGATTCTCTGTGCGAACTCATCAATCATGGTTTCACACTGAGTCTGGATCATTGCTTCCGGAATCTCCATCTTGGACTTGTCAATAATCTTCTGGATTGCCTCGTCCTCCTTAGTTCCCTTAGCCTCGTTCTCCTTCTGCTCCTCTAAGTTCTTCTTTAAGCTTTCCCTGTACTCAGCTAATGTATCGAATTCAGAAACATCCTGTGCGAACTCATCGTCCAGCTCCGGAAGTTCCTTAGTCTTAATCTCATGAATCTTAACCTTAAATAAAGCCGGCTTTCCTGCAAGCTCAGCAGCCTGATACTGCTCCGGGAAAGTAACGTTTACATCTACGTCATCCCCTGCATTCTTTCCAATCAGCTGCTCCTCGAAATTATCAATGAAAGTGTGGGAACCGATCTCTAACGGATGATTCTCTCCCTTGCCGCCTTCAAAGGCCTCGCCGTCAACAAATCCCTCGAAATCGATTACAGCGGTATCTCCTTCTGCAACCGGTCTGTCTGTAACGGTAATGGTTCTTGCGTTATTGTTGCGCTCCTTCTCAAGAGCTGCATCTACTTCCTCATCAGACACTGTTGTATCAATCTTTGTAACGGTAACTCCCTTATATTTTCCAAGTGTAACCTCAGGTCTTACAGCAACCTCTGCTGTGAAAATAAAAGGCTTTCCTTTCTCAATCTGGACAACCTCAACCGATGGACGGGATACAATGTCAATTCCGCTCTCGTCAATTGCTGACGGATAGTTCAACTGCATCAGGCTGTTTGCTGCATCCTCGTAGAATACGCCCGGACCATACATCTTCTCGATCATGACTCTCGGAACTTTTCCTTTACGGAAGCCCGGGATGTTGATCTGCTTCTTCTGCTTCTGGTAAGCTGCCTCAAGAGCCTTCTCAAGATCCTCAGCAGAAACCTCGATGGTAAGCTTAGCCATATTCTTCTCTAAATTTTCAACCTGTACACTCATCTTTACTGTTTCCTCCTTAAATATATATCAATTCCATGTACAATCTCAGTCCGTTTCCGTGGTACTCAAATGGGCATAATGCCACCACCACAGTCATTTAAGCATTATAGCATAAGAAATACCGGTTTGCCAAGCTTTTTTTTTACGAACAGCAAAAAAAGAGCCGTGCATGGCGCACAGCCCTTTTTTCTGCAGTATCTCTTACTGATACCATCTGGATTATTTCATCTGCTCTTCCTGTTTCATGATCATCTTCTTGACCATTTCACCACCGATAGAGCCAGCCTGCTTAGAAGTCAGGTCACCGTTGTAACCATCCTTTAAAGGTACTCCAAGCTCGCTTGCAACTTCTTCCTTAAAACGCTTCATTGCGTCTTTTGCCTCCGGAACCGCCATACGGTTTGTACCGGATTCTGATGTGCTTCCTGCCATCTCTTTCACCTCCTTAATGGTTATGCCGGAACCAAAGTGCCGGCCTGCACACAAGATATGCAGACCGGCAAATTTCTTTGTCTCTGTGCTGCTCTCATGTGCTTCAAGAATAGTTTGACCAGAAAAAAGTGAAATATGAGAACAGATTGCTGACAATTATTGGTATGTTTTTATCAATTTTTATGCGTACACAAGCCCTGCCTTTACATGCTCGATTACTGCGTCATCCGTAAAGTAACGTGCAACAGCAAGTCCAAAGGGAACTGCCGTACCCATGCCCCGGCTGGTAATAAAATTACCATCGCAGACAACCGGTGAAAAATAGACATCCGCCCCCTCTAACTTTTCCTCAAACCCCGGATGACAGGCTGCCTTCTTTCCTTTTAATAATCCGGCCTGTCCCAAAACGCTCGGGGCTGCACAAATTGCCGCAACCAGCTTCCCCTGTGCTGCAAAATCACGGATTACCTGATTTACGGTTTCATCCTCAGCGAGATGAATCGTTCCCGGCATTCCCCCCGGCAGGATAATTCCATCATAGGAAGAAAAATCTGCTTCTTCCTTTGTGGTATCTGTCATAAATGTAATATTTCTGGAGCTGGTCACCTGCTTTGTGCCATTGATGGAAATCGTGTCAATTTCCAGCTTTGCACGGCGTACAATATCCACAACCGTCAGTGCCTCCACCTCTTCACAGCCATCTGCAATAAAAATACCCAGTCTGCTCATTTTTTTACTCTCCTTTTCTTTCAACTCTGAAGTCATTATAACACAAAACCCCTGTCATTGTAATGTCTCAAGCTGCTTTTCAAATTCCTCCTCCGGAATCGGTCTGGAATAAAAATATCCCTGTGCCACATATGCCCCGATTTCCTTCATCAGGCTGACATCCTCCTGGGTTTCAACACCCTCACAGACCACCTGGGCATTCAGCTCATCCGAAAGTTTCACAATTCCCCGCATAATTTTCACCTGTCGATCCCTGTTCTCCTGATTGAGAAGGAATGAACGGTCAAGTTTCACTACAGATGCCGGAATCTGTTCGAAAATTCCAAGGGAGGAATATCCGGAACCAAAGTCATCAATGGACAGATGAATTCCCATATCCTGAAGCGTATCCAGGTTCTTCTTCACCGTATGGTACTGCAGTTCCTCCACTACCATGGTCTCCGTGATTTCCACCTCAATCAGCTCTTTTGAAATCTGATAGCGATTTAATACTTCCATAAAACGTTCCGGAAACCCTGGTCTGATAAAATGCATCCGTGAGAAATTGCAGGAAACCGTAACAACCGGAAGTCCCTCATCCAGCCTTCTCCTTAACAATTTACAGACAGATTCATATACAAAGAAATCAATCTCCGTAATACGTCCGGTCTGTTCATAATAGGGCACAAAATATCCCGGTGCCTTCACTTTTCCTCCATCAGTGGGATCCCGGAAACGAACCAGTGCCTCTGCTCCCACAATCTTTCCGTCACGAATATCCACCTTCGGCTGGTAGTAGGTCACAAAATCCCTGTTGATATCTGCCGCTTCCAGTACTTTTTCTCTTTCGTGACGTTCCTTTAATTTCTCCTCCAGTTCCTCATCATAGACTTTGACTTCCTCTCCTTTTGCATTCCCTGCATAATCAAGTGCCTGATTGGCATAACTGATGGCAAGTCGCAGATCCTTAGACTCTTTCGGCAAATAATAAATCCCCATTTGTAAAAGCATCCGGTTGTCTGTTTCCTTCAGAATCCACTCCTCCACTTCCCCCTTGATTTCCATAATCCTCATACGGAATTTCTCTGCATCCTCATATTGCAGAAGAAATACAAAGTGATCTCCCTGATCCCGTGCGCATATCTCATCCTCTTTATCCACATTTTTCATCAAAATCCCGGCAACACCTTCCAGCAGACTCTCGCCTGCATTCCATCCGTAAATAACATTATAGCGTCTGAACTGTGCCAGATTCACATAGACAACTGCATACTTCTCATTTCTCTCCGGGAGCATCTTATGTTCGCCCCAGTAAATCAGATAGTTCAGATTCCAGATATCCATCTTGGTGTCCTTGTACATCAGCTTTTGGATTTTTCTTCCATCTCTTACCATATGTACAGCTACCAGAATAATCAAAACACAGACTACAAACATAAAGCCAATCAGCCACAGGCTGTTGTCCCTCAGGAAATCCGCAATACTGACAAAAGGATACTTATTTTCCTTCAGCATATATTCGCTGACCATTTTAGAGTCAACGGATGCCATGGTTTTTTCCAGAATGCCACCCAGCAGTTCATTGTTTTCTCTAACTGCCATGGATACTGAATGTTCTGTGCTGAAAACATTTTTTATCTGCAGGTGACTATATCCGGCATGTGTCCGAATCAGATATTCCGCCAGATATCCATCACACAATACCGCATCCTCTTTTCCTTTTTCCACTGCCTCCATACCCTTCTGCTGGGTATCATAGATATCTACGGTTACATGGTCTGTCTGCACTGCCTCTCCCACCTTATCCTTCAGAAACGAAACAGTTGCAAGGGTACTAATGTCGCTAATACTCCTGTTCTTTTCCATTACAAGCACAATTGGAACTTCTGCGTAATTACAAACAGATTTTAAACGATACTTATTCAATACCTCCTCTGTATCTGTACAATACGCAAGCACATCAATTTTCCCATCCCGCAGGCTTTCTTTTGCTTCCTTACGGTCTGCCAATTTCCGGTAAGAAAACTTCACCCCGGTTACATGCATGCCGCTCTCCAGTAAATCTCTGGTCAGACCTTTAAATTCTCCGTCTTCCTCATAGGAAAATGGATAAAATCCATCCAGGTATCCTACCACCAGATTCTTTTTTCCCTCCAGATATGTTTTTTCATCTGTGGTAAGAAGAGCTGTCTTATCAAACCTGCTGTAATAGAACCGGTTCATCAGATCTGTCTCCAGCTGGGGCTGCTCCATCTTAAGATCCACTCCTGCCTGATTTAACTCATCCATTACTGTACGGTTACCCTTATAGGTAATATAATAAAAAGGTCTGGGCGCAAACCTTCCTATCAGCCTTTGCCCTTCTCTCACCTCAGTAAAGCTGTGAACCAGCGCATCAATTTCGCCCTTGGAAAGAGCATCCTGTAAGTCACTGGTTGATTTATAAAAGATAATTTTCGGACTCTTTATTCCATTATGGTTCATATACTGCAGAAATTCATCTTTACGGACATAATTTTCAACCATTCCATAAGTAATATTTTTCATGGCAGGAAAATCCTCATAAGCAATCCTGCTATCCGGATTTGTTGCAATTACACCAAAAGTATATCCACTTGGAATTTCTGCATACAGGAACTCTTCCGCGCGTTCATAGGAATACTGGGCAGAACCGACTAAATCAACTTTGTGATCCTCTAATTTTTCAAGAGCCTCCTCCCAGCTGTCACAGTCCACATACTGGATTTTCCAATTTGTATACTCACACAAAGCATTCAGGTATACTACGTCCATGCCGCTTCGGCTTCCATCCGAATTTGTGATATGGTATCCATCCATTGGAAAAAAGGCAACCCGCACTGTTCTCCTTTCCGAGGCATCAATATTTCCCCCGAAAATCCCCATAAACAGAATCACTGCCAATATAACCGATATCCACCTGATTTTTCTTTTGTCCATTATTTTCATATGCTTCACCTGCCGCCATATTTTTTATCGCTTTGGTTCCCATAAAAACGGTTCATACATTTTCTTTAATGTTTTCACCACTTTATTCTGATCGTATTCGCTTACCACAACATCATATTTTCCTTCAATGCTTCCAAATGTAACTGTCTTTTCCAGTCCGGTTTCTTTTTTCAGATATGCAATCATATTTTCCCTTGTGGCATTTTCATTATAAATTTTTATATAAGCATAAAGCGGATAATCATCTGAATCATATTTAAGAATCCGCAGTTTCCGAAACTCATCCTTTTCCATAAAACGTTCATATATCTCTTCAATCTTATCCTTCGGCTGAATAACCATAAAATAAATACACAAAGATTCCGGAAGCAGATTCATAGTTGTATAGTTACGGTACAGGGATGTATGCATCTTCGCATAGATATCTTTCTCTGCATCATTCTGCAGTTTTTGATACTGGATTACAAGCATATTATCCAATATCATATTCATAAAATAATTAATCCCGAATCCCTGCAGAAATTCCTGCAGTTTTGACGCTGTTTCCATGGAGATAACATAGGCATGTAGATATTCGTTCTTATTGAGATCATACATAACTGCTCCATCCATTGCAATAACCGGCAGCTTCAGCTTAATTCCCCGAAGAGGTTCAATCAGTGATGCCGGTGTCCGCATGGTAGAAACCGTAAAATTTGCTCCATCCTCCAGCATCCGGTTCAGTTCCACCGTACTGTAAGGGGAAAGCTGCTGTCCGGAAGAAAGAAGCGTATCGTCCATCCCCGAAATAAAGAGAATATCCCTTTCCTTCCTCCTTGGAAGGTGAGCTGAATTGACCAGCATTCCAATAATAATACCAATCATGGTATCCATAACACGGTTAAATACAAACAAATAGGGATTGGCATCACCAATATGAATAACTACAATGCTTAAGAACACAACGCAGGAAAAATAAGAAGCATCTCTTTTATGAAGAAGTAATGTGACATAGATAACAGCAACAATCGTAAGTGCAACAAGAACCGCATAGAGAAATTCTCCGGTTCTGTTCACAGGAATCAGGTTCTTGTCCACCAATAACACCATAAGTCCAAAGGCAGCTCCCGTCATTGTGCCTACGGTTCTCTGTAAGGCCTTTGATCTCGTATGCTGCCACTGGGGCTGAATGCACCAGAGTGCTGCCAGCTGGGAATAGAAAGTGATTCCCTCTCTCCGGACAAAAAAATAAAACAGGAAACACAGAAAAACTGCCACAGAGGATTTCATAATTCTCATGCCAATCGACGGCCATTTTTTCGGTATCACCTGTTTCATTTTTGCTCTATTCATCCTTTCCGAAAATCCAGAGTGTATTCATTCCGTCCTTAACCCCATCCTGAACCGGATAAATACGCAGACATCCGATAATGCCATCCACTCTCTCATAAGTAAGCTTCACCACATGCTTCTCATCCAGTTTCTTTTGCAGATCTGCATAATTACATAATGACTCAATCCGCGGATAATAGGCCATACGCATCATGTGCTTAGAAAAATCCAAAAGAGCGGTACTGAAAATCCCCTCTGCCTTTTCCAGATATTTTCCAAATCTTTCCTCCATAAAAACCGGACGACAGCAGTTTTCCTCCAGGTTCACAAAAAATACATCCCTGTAAAGCGGTCTGATTACTTCAAGGAAACGGTCGGTATCCCTCTTCTTCACAATCATGTTCTCCAGTTTTTCATTCAGTGCACGGTTCTGTCTCTGTGCATCCTCACTGGCATAAAAGGCGACCTTATTTGCCCTCATATTATTCTCGGCATTCTGGATAATTACCTGGATTTTTGAAGAATCTGTTCCACAGTCGCAGCCTGCCGAAACACTGTACCCCAGCTCTGCAATATCTGTCTGAATCGCAGTAATCTGTTTTTCCATCCACTCTTTATCGGCTTTTTTGCAAAGTACCACAAACTCATCACCACCGATTCTAAAGGATTCTTCTACCGCAAAATACCGTAAAATCACCTTGGCAACCGTTTTAAGCATCTCATCTCCGGCATCATGTCCAAGATGATTGTTTAACTCATGCAGACCATTGGCATCCATATAGATACAGCCAACGGTTTCCTTAGGTCCATTCTTATAGAGTGCGCAGATTCTGTTAAACTCAAACCGGTTTCCAAGTCCTGTTAAAATATCCAGATGGGCCTGTTCATCCAGCTCACTGTTCTGCTTCTCCATCATTGCGTAGCGCCTGAAAATCATGATTTCATTCAATTTCCCACGCATTCTTGCATGGTACACCTCAATTGCTACTACGATACCGGCAACCATGATCAAAATTCCGATTCCAGTGCTGCTTATAAGAGGAACAGCCCCCTGTTCCATCGGAATACGGTACATGGCAATGCTCTCCGCAATAGCTCCCACAGCAAATACAAATGCGGTCTGCCAGGGCTTCATCATGGTAATCCAGGCAATAATAAACACCATACAGCTGTAAAGTGCCATCCCACTGACTCCGGAATGATCCAGTTTCGTAAATATAATGACGAATCCCAGCAGTAAAACCTGATAGACCGACTGGATATTCAAATATGTTTCTGTATTCTCCGAGAATTTTCTTGAATTAAATATCTCCACTGCCATGAGCAGTCCTGTCATGGCAAACACAGCCAGATAGCACAAACGGCAGGAACTCAAACCAACCTGTTCCGGACCTGCAGCAGGTCTCCACAGCGAGCTGACAAACAGCAGCATGGAACCTATCAGAACGAAACATTGAAATATAAAATTTCTTACCATGACAGAACCGTACAACCCCTTGACGATTTCATCATAGTACGGATAGTGATTTCCGATATCCAGTAACTTTTTAACCTTCTCCAGCATAGACTGGTTTCCTCCATTCACCCCTGTATAACCTTATATGTCATCAACGCAAATATCGACATTTATACTATTTATATTATATCAAATAGATACCAAATTGACAATACTACAAAGAAATGAATTGACGCATATCTGCCAAAATAATATAATAATGTGAGTATTGCCACTCCTTTGACAGCACCTAAATGAAAGAAATGAGGAACTTTTCATGGAAATCGAAAAAAAATACCTGATCCGCCGGCTTCCGGAGAATTTAGAACAATACGAATGCAAAAGAATCGCACAGGGATACCTGTGCACCGCACCGGTTGTAAGAATACGCCAATCCAATGATGATTTCTATCTTACTTATAAAGGTGCCGGTCTGATGGCACGGGAAGAATATAATCTTCCTCTCACAAAGGAAGCCTATGAGCACCTGCTTCCCAAAATTGACGGACTGCTCATCTCAAAAACCCGCTTCCTTATTCCTCTTAGCGACGGATTGACTGCAGAGCTGGATATTTTTGACGGAGAGCTTGCAGGTCTGACTATGGTAGAAGTTGAATTTACCACTATAGAGCAGGCGGATCAATTTATTCCCCCGGAATGGTTCGGGGAGGATGTCACTAATTCAGGAAAATATCATAACAGTTACTTAAGCCAGCACGGACTGCATTAGCGCAGCCGGCTGGCAAATTCATACTGTTGTCTCGTCCGAATCACGTATTTCAGATCATCATATCTCTTATCCAAATCCCCCTCCGGAATTACTGTATCCAGAACAACCGCCATGGTGTCAATCATTCCATCGGTAATCACATCATGCATAGAAGAAAGAATATTATATTTTTCCTCAAAAGTCTCGGCTTCAAGAAACTCCATAAGTTTTGGCTCCACCCCCGGTTCTCCGTGGGCTGTTTCCTGCACCTGATTCCTGCCATCCTCCTTTTTTTTCTCAGCGAAGGCTGCATTTTTCTCCACTACTCCTTCATCTGTTTCATGTAATTCTTCTCTTTCAGGAACTTTTCTTTCTGTTCCGGTATTTTCTTCTGCTTCCGTGTATTCTATCCGCTCAAAACGATATTTCTGTGTTACATCCGGATATTTCTCATGATCCACCTCACTGACAAACATGGAAAGTGGTCTGGCATATACTCCATAATTCCCATACAGTGCCTGATAAATCACAAGTTCCTCCCCTGTTTCTGAGTGCTTCGCTATCGTAATCACCTGATATATCCGGTTTTTGAAATGCCGGTATTTCTCACCCGGCTGTGGTCTGCGTTCCATATTTCTGCTATTCCTCCTTCATCATCCGGTCAAAAATTTCATCCGGACTTTTTCCGGCAAGTATCTCAACTGCCTCTGCTTTTCTGCTGCTCGCGCGATCAGCCTTCTGTTCTGATTGAGCGATGATATCATCCGCCCGACGTATTCCCTCTGCAAGCAGCCTTATGACCGGTCCCTTAAATTCTTTCTCATACGCTCTTTCAATTCGGGCCAGCTTATCCGCCGGAGACATGGATGCCAGATTCTTCTCCGTTCCCACCTGGTAATAAAAAGTCAATGCTAAAATATCCGGTTTTTTCTTTTCCAGATTTTCTTTCAGCAATTCAAGAAGATTCTCGATCTCGCTCTGCAGAAGCAGGCTCTGTTCCGGTGTTTCCAGGGCTTTGATTCCCAGCCTGATAATCGTATCGTAGGTAGAGTGAAATTCATGATCCTCTCTGCTGACTAAAAACTCGTGGTCAAAACTTCCCTGCAGCTGTTTTAACTCCTTCAAAAGACGGGCAAATTCCCCGCTGTCCGGCGGGGTATCTGCCGTCAGCATCTCTTCCATCTTCTCTCCATCCGCTTTCACGCACATGATCATATTCCGGCAGCGAACATATTTCTCTTCTTCGTCCTTCTTTTTTCTGTTTACCTTCTCATACATCTTCTGCCAGCTGCGAAAGGTATCCATATCACAGCCTGCTGCTGCAAGTGCTGATTTAATCCCGTCAATAAAACTATTTCTTCCAAACATACCTGTCATCCGTTTTCCCATATGTTAACTGTTTCCCTGATATATGAACTGCTCCGTTGCAGTGCAGTTCACACAATTCAGACTTTTCATTTATAGTTCATTATATCAAAATTTCCAAAAATATGGTACACTTTTCTAAAAAGAATCGAAATGAGGAGTCCCACATGCTGACATTTGATGATGTATTAAATCTGAACTACTATAAAAAGACCAGCTATACCGGCTGGATCAACGGAATGCGTTTTCTGATCAAACAGGAAGAAACGGAAGAGGGTGATGCCATCTTCCATGCCTGGGTCTGGCCGGGTCCGCTTATCTTCTCCCTGACCGATGATGATTTAAAAACGGATTTTACCGCCCCTTTTTCCGATGAGGGAAAACAGCAGGTGGTGGACTGGATCAATGCCCAATATGAAGAACATCCGGAAAAATGGTCCCATGAAAAGAAAGAATTACTATCTTAAACTTTATGCCTGTTTTAGTCAGGATAACAATATGTGAAAAAGGAGTCCCTGCGGACTCCTTTTCCCTTATTCATGATTCCCGAAAGAATCAGTCTTTTGTTGCATACATGAAATACTTCATGCCAAATACCGTTGCATATATTCCCTTAATGTTGGACTTGCACATATAAACATCATTGTAATAATACAGCGACATAACAGCACCTGTATCCATCAGCATATCCTCTGCCTGATGCATCAGGTCGACACGCTTTGCAAAATCAGTCTCCGTACGGATTTCCTTAATGAGCTTATCATATCCGGACCAATCCGGTGCAGAATCAGAAGGCTTATCTCCCTTGCCAAGCTGCATATCGTTGTTACCTGATTTAGACTCAAAAATTTCTAACATGTTGATCGGGTCGTTGTAATCAGCCAGCCAGCCTTCACGGGCAATGGTAAAGTTTCCGTTTTTACGGTCCTCCAGGAATACATTCCAGTCCTCAGACTTGATTTCCATCTGGATACCCAGAACTGCGAAATCCTGCTGGATTGCTTCAGCTGCTGCAATGTGTCCGGTTCCGTCATTTGTTAAGAATGTCATAGAAATAGCCGGATCACACTTATAAGTTCCATCTCCATTGTCAGTGAAGGTATATCCAACGCTCTCCAGCATGGATTTTGCCTCATCCACTTCACCGGCACCGGTCTTGGTGGCATCGTAGTAGCTGGTATCCTTCTGCTTAAAGACACCGCCGTTACCATCTGCCATACCGGCCGGTACAAAAGAATCAGCAGGAACCTGTCCTGTCTGGCCTACATTATCTACGATAAACTGACGGTCAATCAAAAGGTTCATTGCCTTACGCATGGTTGCTGCTTCTTCAACAGTCTTTCCATCGAAAATCGGGTCGTTCACATTAAATCCAACATAGTAAGTTCCCAGGTTATCCAGAACACCAAACTCCGGATTCTTTCCATTCAGAGAAGGAATCTCATCGTTTGGAACGGTATCGATATACTCTACATCCCCACTGTTGTATGCTGCATAGATTGCAGTATCATCTGCGCTTAACATGAAGTGAAGTTCATCCATGGTAACATTGTCTGCATCATAGTATTTGGGGTTCTTTACATAAACCATGCTTTCGTTGTGCTTCCATGTCTTTAAGGTATATGCACCATTACATACAAAGCCTGGTTCCTGTGCCCATTTACCTGGGGTCTTTCCATCCGGATCCGCCTCTTCTACACCCTTTTCATATACCGGGAAGAAAGTAGGGAATGCCAGAAGGTCGTTGAAATAAGGGCATGGATTGGTCAGAGTAATAACCAGTGTATAATCATCCTTTGCCTCAACAGCCAGAGATCCGTCATCGTTACGCTTAATGATATCAAACAGATATGCATAGTCAGCTGCAGTATCCGGATTGATAACACGGTTCCAGCTGTAAATAAAATCCTTTGCGGTTAACTCTTCTCCGTTACTCCACTGGGACTTGATCATCTTAACTGTATACACAGTACCATCCTCAGAAATCTCCGGCATATCCTCTGCCAGCTGTGGAATCAGGTTTCCGTCCTTATCATATGTGTAAAGGCCTGCAAAGGAGTTCACTGCCAGACATCCACCATCTACAGATGTGTTCAAAGCAGGATCCAGATAATCCGGCTCGGATGCCAGGTTGATGCTCAGCTGATTTGCCGGCACGTTGCTTTTGCTTGCTGTCTGCTGCTGGGTACCATCAGTCTTGTTGGCACTGGAATTCGATCCACATGCAGCAACACCGAGAGTCATTGCAGCAATCAGCATGATTGATACAAGTTTTTTCTTCATTGTTGTATTCCTCCTATTATTTATGTTTTATATGTAAATCAGGTTCTTGGAGAACCTGTTACATTTCTTCCTTCGGCGGGAACATCAGCCCATGCAGAATTCGCCTTCGGCGAATGGGCTGACGCTACATGATAGGTCCTCTTTGAGGACCTATCACATTGGGAACATCAGCCCATGCAGAATTCGCCTTCGGCGAATGGGCTGACGCTACATGATAGGTTTTCTTCGAAAACCTATCACTTATTCCAACAAGCTACGAAGTGGCCGTTGCCGCGGTCGGAAAGGGGCGGCATCTCTTTTCCGCACTGCTCCGTTGCATACTTGCATCTGGTTCTGAAAGGACAGCCGGTAGGCATCTTAAGCGGGCTTGGGACATCCCCCTCAAGAACAATGCGGTGGCTTTTTCTTGCTGCCTCCGGATCCGGGATTGGAACAGCAGACAGCAGGCTTAACGTATATGGATGGATCGGATGGTCATTTAACTCATCCGCATCTGCAATTTCCATCATTTTTCCAAGGTACATAACCGCGATACGGTCGGAAATATGGTGGACAACCAGAAGATCATGGGCAATAAACAGGTATGCCACACCAAGCTTCTCCTGAATTTCTTCAAACATATTTACGACCTGTGCCTGAATAGACACATCCAGTGCAGAAACCGGCTCATCACAGACAATAAATTTCGGATTCACCGCAAGCGCCCGGGCAATTCCGATACGCTGACGCTGTCCTCCGGAAAACTCATGGGCATAGCGCATGGCATGCTCCGCATTGAGCCCTACCAGATCCATCAGCTCCAGAATTTTTTCACGGCGCTCCTTTTTATTTTTATATAATTTGTGAACATCTAAAGGCTCTCCGATGATATCCTCCACCGTCATACGCGGATTCAGGGAAGAATACGGGTCCTGAAATACCATCTGCATCTCTTTCCGGTATGGCATCATATTGACATCAATTTTCTTGCCCATTACCGGTTTTCCATCTGCACCGATTATCATTTTTCCATTCTCATCATACTGCTCGCCGCTGTCAAACAAAACATTTCCGTCAAATTCAATCCGTCCTGCTGTGGGCTGATACAGACGAAGTAATGTACGGCCTACGGTGGTCTTTCCACAACCGGACTCTCCTACCAAGCCGAGGGTTTCACCCGGCCGGATGGCAAAAGAAATATCATCCACTGCTTTGAGGGGTACCGTTTTAAATCCCTGATGTACAGGAAAATACTGCTTTAAGTGGTCTACCTTTAACAGGTAGTCATTCTTATTATTCTCACTGCTCATTACTGCCACCCTCCTGTGCTTCATATATATCCTTTACATTCATCCAGCAGCTTGCCAGATGGCTGTCACTGATTCGAAGTTCCTCAGGCTTTTGTGTCAGACAGATTTTCATCGCTGCATCGCAGCGTGGGCAGAATGCGCATCCTTCCGGCATTTGCAAAAGGTTGATGGGAGTACCTCCGATTGGAACAAGCTTCTCCTTCAGATTGTCTACTCTTGGAATGGAGCGGAGCAGTCCCTTCGTATATTCATGTGCAGGGCGGTAGAAAATGTCATCTGCTGTTCCACGCTCGCAGACGCGGCCGCCATACATGACAAGAATTTCGTCACACATACTTGCAATCACACCAAGGTCATGGGTAACCATGATAATTGCCATTCCCAGTTTTTTCTGCAGATCCTGCATCAGTTCCAGAATCTGGGCCTGAATGGTCACATCCAATGCCGTAGTAGGCTCATCGGCAATCAGAATATCCGGTTCACAGACCAGTGCCATGGCAATCATAACACGCTGGCGCATACCACCTGAAAGTTCATGGGGATACTGCTTCAAACGGCTCTCCGGCTCATTCACCCCAACCAGTGTGAGCATTTCAATGGCACGCTCTCTTGCCTGCTTTTTATCTTTATCTGTGTGAAGTAAAATTGCTTCCATAAGCTGGTTTCCTATGGTAAAAACCGGGTTTAAGCTGGTCATGGGATCCTGGAAAATAATGGAGCACTTTTTCCCGCGGAATTCCTGCATCTGTTTTTCATCCCACTTGGAAATATCCTTTCCTTTAAAGAGAACCTCACCACTTACTACCTTACCTGTTTCCGCCAGTATCTGCATGATAGAGTACGCCGTAACAGATTTTCCGGAACCGGACTCTCCCACGATTCCCAGTGTCTTCCCCGGCTCCAGATTAAAGGAGATACCGTTTACGGCACGAACCTCACCTGCATCTGTAAAGAAACTGGTATGAAGATCTTTTACTTCCAATATATACTTACTTTCTTCACTCATTTGCTTATCTCCTTAATTCAGTTTTGAATCAAATGCATCTCTTAAACCGTCACCGATCAGGTTTAAGGCAAGCACAATCAGACAGATCATGACCGCCGGAATAACCAGACGGTGCGGATATGACTGCATCGCTGCACGTGCATCATTTGCAAGACTTCCAAGGGAAGTAAGGGGTGCGCTGACACCCAGACCAAGGAAGCTCAAATAACTTTCCGTAAAAATTGCGCTGGGTACCTGAAGGGCAGTCGTTATAATAATTACGGATAAACAGTTCGGTAAAATATGCTTTCTTAAAATACGGCCGTTCTTCGTTCCGATACAACGTGCAGCCAGTACATACTCATTATTTTTTATGGTAAGGATCTGTCCACGAATCAGCCGGGCCATGCTGACCCAGTACAACAGGCCAAATACAATGAACATAGAAATCATATTCGTTCCCAGCTTCTCAAAAACCGTTCCCTCGATAATCGGCTTTAAACGCTCCTGAAATACAACAGACAGAAGAATAATGATCAGCATATCCGGAAGGGAATAGACAATATCCACAATACGCATCATGATCAGATCAACTTTTCCACCAAAATATCCGGCTATGGAACCATACACCAGTCCGATGATCAGTACCATGATTGCGGCAATCACACCCACTGACAGGCTGACTCTCGTTCCATAAATCACACGAATAAAATAATCACGGCTTAAGCTGTCTGTACCGAAAATATGCGGGAAAAGCTTTTCCCCGGTTCTGTCCATATACTGCTGCTCCAGTTTGGAATATTCAAAGGGAGCCAGATTTGCAGCGGTTTTATCCCGCACTCCATCCACCGTGATAATCTGTGAATAGTGGTATGGGACTATCATAGGTGCCACAATTATAAGAATAAGAATCAGGGCCAATACAACAATACTGCCCATAGCCAGCGGGTTTTTAGATAAACGCTTCATTCCGTCCTTAAAGAAGGTTGTAGACTCGCCCATCACATCCTGCTGCTTCTTTTCCTCATCCGTTGCCTTTTCAAAATCCTTTTTATTAAATTTATTTAAATCCACCTGTGCGGACAAAAATGACCGCTTCTTTAATTCTTCATTTCCCTGCATCGTTTTATCGTCCTTCCTCCGGCATTATTCGAATGTGATTCTCGGATCAATCAGCTTATAAGCAATATCAGTCAGAAGATTTGCAACTACCATCAAAACCGCAAGGAAAATCGTAATCGCCATAATCATAGTGTAATCACGGTTTACAATGCTTGTTACAAATTCCGTTCCCAGTCCGCCAATTGTAAAAATGTTTTCTACAACCATGGAACCGGTCAGAATATATGCAACCATGGGTCCAACATAGGTTACCACCGGAATCAGGGCATTTTTTAGTGCATGCTTAAAAATCACCTTAAGTCTGTGCACTCCCTTAGCTCTTGCAGTCCGTACATAATCCTGATTCAGTGCATCCAGCATACTGGTCTTTGTCAGACGGGTTATGTATGCCATCGGATATGCGGCCAGTGCGATAATCGGAAGCACATAATTTGGATTACTGGAGGACCATACCGGAACCCATCCCAGTTTCAAACAGAACAACAGCAAGAGCAGTGTTGCCAGCACAAAAGACGGCATCGCAGTTCCCAATGTCGTAAAAAATACGATCAACCGGTCCGGCAGCCGGTTTCTGGTCAGAGCAGCGATACTGCCCAGAATAATTCCCAGAATAATTGCGACAATTGCTGCCACTCCGCCAAGCTTAGCGGAAATAGAAAATTTTCTTGTGATTTCCTGCCAGATATCACGGCCACTGTGAAGAGATACTCCCCAGTCCCCATGAAGCAGGTTTTTCATATATAGTACATACTGTTCCGGAACCGGTTTATCCAGATTATACCGTTCCTCCAATACCTGCTGCGCCTCTTTACTGGTCGCCTTCTCTTTGTTAAATGGACCGCCCGGGATCAGGTTCATTACAAAGAATGTAATCGCGCTGACTATGAGTATTGATAATATCGCTAACAATACACGTTTTACAAGATATTTACTCATGCTTTTCTCCACCTCTTAATTTCGTATTTTATTATGCTATCTCTGCATTACGCTAAAGTGTTTAAAAAAGGGCACGTAAATTTGTCCCCGTTGACAATATTTGCGCACCTCTCACCTTTCATGCTTACACAGATAACCTATATGTATTATATTGACCCTCAGATAATTGTCAATATACAAATAATGGATCCTGTCTGCTAAAATAGAAAAGATGCCCGATAATCGGACATCTCAAGTGGGCTTAAGTGGACTCGAACCACCGACCTCACGCTTATCAGGCGTGCGCTCTAACCGGCTGAGCTATAAGCCCATATCTACAAAGCACGTTAAATACTTTACAATATATTTTCTTTATCGTCAAGTACTTTTTTCATTTTTCTCTCTTTTTTCTAAAAAAAGAAATTAAAACTTCTTATTGACATATTTGAAATGGGTCGGTATAGTAGAACTCAGTGCAGATAATATAATGATATAAGGGTCAAAAGTCAGAAATCGTTCCTGCTTGCAGGAAAAGAGTTCTGACTTATTGACCCGCGCACACATGAGCAAGTAGTGATTTTCCTTGGAAAATCAACGGATTGCGAATGTGTGTAGAATTGCGGAAGTT
>JALEZW010000073.1 GCA_022772675.1 Agathobacter sp.
TTTTCTTCAAAATACTTTATACTGTTAATCATAGAGGACACCTTCCTTTGTGTGTTTTGGTTTTGTCGCTAATACTTTATCACAAAGTGGTGCCCTCTATTTTTCTTTTTCTATTTTTCCGAGGAAAAATTTACGCTAGCAAGAAATAAGAAGTATTTGAAAAATACAGCATGGTTTTGTATAATGGAAGTTACGGAACAATAGAGCGTTTGTATAGTATTTATGATAGAAAGAGGAACATTATGTCAATTGACCAGAGCAAAATTCGTAATTTTTGTATTATTGCCCATATCGATCATGGTAAGTCCACACTTGCAGATCGAATCATAGAGAGGACAGGTACCTTAACCAGCCGGGAGATGCAGGCACAGGTACTTGACAATATGGATCTGGAACGTGAGCGTGGAATTACGATTAAATCCCAGGCGGTGCGTATTATTTATACGGCAAAGGACGGACAGGAATATATTTTTAATCTGATTGATACACCGGGACATGTGGATTTCAATTACGAGGTTTCCAGGAGCCTTGCGGCCTGTGACGGAGCAATTCTCGTCGTGGATGCAGCACAGGGGGTAGAGGCCCAGACACTGGCAAATGTTTATCTGGCATTAGACCATGACCTGGATGTGCTTCCAGTGATTAACAAGATTGACCTGCCCAGTGCAAGGCCGGATGAAGTGGCACAGGAAATCGAGGATGTCATTGGAATTGAGGCGATGGATGCGCCACGGATCTCCGCAAAGACAGGGCTTAATATTGATGAAGTGTTAGAGCAGATCGTGGAGAAAATACCGGCACCCACCGGGGATGTGGATGCACCCCTTAAGGCACTTATTTTTGATGCGGTCTATGATTCTTACAAAGGGGTTATTATTTTCTGCCGGATCCGGGAGGGAAAAGTGAAGGTGGGAACCAAAATTAAAATGATGGCCACCGGAGCAGAGGACCTGGTGACGGAGGTGGGCTATTTTGGTGCCGGGCAGTTTATTCCCTGTGATGAGCTGGCTGCAGGTATGGTAGGATATATTGCAGCAAGCATTAAAAATGTAAGGGATACCCGGGTGGGCGATACCGTTACAGAGGTTGACCGCCCCTGCGTCGAGCCTCTTCCGGGATATAAAAAGGTAAATCCGATGGTTTACTGCGGCATGTATCCTGCGGATTCTGCCAAGTATCCGGATCTTAGGGATGCGTTGGAAAAACTTCAGATCAATGATGCCTCTCTTCAGTATGAGCCGGAGACATCCCTTGCCCTGGGCTTTGGATTCCGGTGTGGATTCCTTGGACTGTTACATCTGGAAATCATTCAGGAGAGGCTGGAGCGGGAATTTAATCTGGATCTGGTGACCACTGCACCGGGAGTTATCTATAAGGTGCATAAGACAAACGGGGAAGTGTTTGATCTGACCAACCCGTCCAATCTTCCGGATCCGTCGGAAATTGACTATATGGAGGAACCCTTTGTCACTGCAGAAATCATGGTGACCAGTGAGTATGTGGGGGCGGTTATGAAGCTTTGCCAGGAGCGGCGTGGAATCTATATCAGTATGGATTATATTGAAGCAACCCGTGCAGTTATTAAATATGATATGCCTCTCAATGAGATTATTTATGATTTCTTCGATGCTTTAAAATCCCGTTCAAGGGGATATGCCTCCTTAGACTACGAGCTGAAAGGATATGTAAGATCCGATCTTGTCAAGCTGGATATTCTCATTAACAGGGAGACGGTGGATGCATTATCCTTTATTGTGTTTAAAGACAGTGCCTATGACAGGGGGCGTAAAATGTGTGAGCGTCTGAAAGAGGAAATCCCGAGACATTTATTTGAGATTCCCATTCAGGCTGCCGTGAATGGAAAAATCATTGCAAGGGAGACGGTAAAGGCGATGCGCAAGGATGTTCTTGCCAAGTGCTACGGCGGTGATATTTCCAGAAAGAAGAAACTTTTGGAAAAGCAGAAGGAAGGAAAGAAGCGGATGCGCCAGATTGGCACAGTGGAAGTGCCACAGGAAGCCTTTATGAGTGTGCTGAAGCTGGATGATGACTGATTATTATGAATGACAGAAAACTGGAATTATATATTCATATCCCTTTTTGCATGAAAAAATGCGATTACTGTGATTTTCTTTCTTTTCCGGCGGAAAACAGGACGCAGATTCAGTATTTACATGCCCTGCTGCAGGAAATCCGTTATTTCGGAGAAAAAATTTCGGATGATTATTATGTACCGACTATCTATATCGGCGGTGGAACTCCCAGCTGGATGGATACGGAATTTCTGACTGCAGTATTAAAACAGGTATATTCCAGCTTCCGCGTTTTAAATGATGCGGAAATTACCATTGAGTGTAACCCGGGCACGGTTACGGCAGCAAAACTGGAGATTTATAAGAAAATTGGAATCAATCGTTTATCCATAGGACTGCAGTCTGCGGACAATAAGGAGTTAAAACTGCTGGGAAGAATTCATACCTTTGAGCAGTTTTTAAAGACCTATGAGCTGGCAAGAAATGCAGGCTATGACAATATCAATATCGATATTATGAGCGGACTGCCGTACCAGACATTGGATAAATATATGAAGACTCTGCAGAAAGTGATCCGCTTAAAGCCGGAGCACGTTTCCGCCTATTCTCTTATAATAGAAAAGGGAACGCCCTTTTATGACAGGTACAAATTTGATGCGGTGGCCCAGCAGGCAGGAATCCGGACACAGATACTCCCCAATGAGGATGAGGCCTACCGGATGTATAAGGCAACCCAGGATCTACTGAAAAAAGCAGGGTATGAGCAGTATGAGATTTCAAATTTCGCAAAAAAAGGGTATGAGTGTAAGCACAATATCGGTTATTGGACAAGAGAGAACTATCTGGGGCTGGGACTTGGGGCCTCATCCCTTGTGGATAATGTAAGATATGCCAATACCAGGGACTTATATGAGTATATGAAACGCTGTGAGGAACCGGAAACCCTTACCCCTTCTGATTTTGTGAAAGAGGGAGAAACACCGGGACAGCCGGAGAAAAACTGGATTGGATGCAGTCTCCATGCCTCTGCGGAAATTTTAAGCAGAAAGGATCAGATGGAAGAGTTTATGTTTCTGGGACTTCGGATGAATACAGGGGTATCCAGGATGGACTTTGAGAAGAATTTCGGGGTGCAGATCGAGGCTGTCTATCTGGAAGTAATCCGGAAATTAAAGGCAGAAGGCCTGCTGGAGTCTGCGGAAGGACGGATTGCCTTAACGGATCGTGGAATGGATCTTGCCAACTATGTAATGGCGCAGTTTTTGTTTTAAATATAAAAAATATATAAAATAGCATCAAGGTGTTGACAAGAAAACGTCTTGGTGCTATTTTATTAGCAGAACGATATTAGCACTCCAATCAAATGAGTGCTAACAGACAAAGCTTTAACAGGAGAATGTGACATGGCAGGCGAAAAAGTAGAATTAGATGAGAGAAAAGTAAAAATTCTGGACGCAGTCATCCGCAACTATCTTGAGACGGGAGAGCCTGTGGGATCGAGGACGATTTCCAAGTACACGGATTTGAATTTAAGTTCCGCGACAATCCGGAATGAGATGGCAGATCTGGAGGAGCTGGGTTATATCGTGCAGCCGCATACATCAGCGGGACGTATTCCTTCTGATAAAGGTTACCGGTTTTATGTAGACCATTTGATGAAGGAAAAGGATCGGGAAGTCAAGGAAATGAAAGACTTCGTGATTGAAAAGACGCAGAAGATGGATCAGGTATTAAAACAGGTTGCCAAGATGCTTGCAAACAATACCAATTACGCAACACTTGTATCGGCACCGGCATATACCGGAAATAAAGTGAAATTCATTCAGCTATCCAGTGTGGATGAGGAACATATCCTGGCGGTCATTGTTATGGATAATAATCTGGTGAAAAATCAGATGATTGATGTTTCCGAGCAGCTGGATAATGAGACATTATTAAAGCTCAACATTTTGCTGAATACGGCATTGAATGGATTGTCTCTTGAGGAAATCAACCTTGGAACGATTTCAAAATTAAAAGAACAGGCCGGTATTCACAGTACGATCATTGGACACGTGCTGGACACATTGGGACAGACACTGAGTGAAAACGAGGATTTACAGATTTACACCAGCGGTGCTACCAATATTTTGAAATATCCGGAGCTTTCTGATTCAGAGAGTGTAGCAAATCTTTTATCCACTTTTGAGGATAAGGAGGAGCTGGTGAATCTGGTAACGGAGTCTCTTTCAGAGGATGAGAGCAAGGGAAATGATATTCAGGTTTACATTGGAAATGAGGCACCGGTCCAGACTATGAAAGACTGCAGTGTTGTAACAGCAACCTACGATCTGGGGGATGGTGTAAAAGGAACCATCGGAATTGTGGGACCGAAACGAATGGATTACGAAAATGTGGTGGATAATCTAAAGAATCTAAAGTCCCAGCTGGATGGTATATTTGAAAAATAGAAAGGTGGTAAACATGGCAGAGGATGCAAAGAAAGCCAATCAGGAAGAAGAAGTAAAAGAAGAGAGCACCAAGATAAAAGAAACAGAGCAGGCTTCGGAACAGACAGAGACTTCCGGACAGGAAGAAACTGCAGAAAATACAGATAACAGGGAGCCGGAAGAATCTGAGGAGGAAGAATCTTCGGAGGAAGAAGAATCTGAGGAGGAAACTCCGGATACAGAGGAATCCGGAAAGGATGATAAGAAAGATAAATCCGAAAAGAAGGGACTCTTCGGTAAGAAAAAGAAAGATAAAAAAGATGAGCAGATTGAAGAGCTAAATGACCGGCTCAAGCGTCAGATGGCTGAGTTTGATAATTTTCGTAAGCGTACGGAAAAAGAAAAATCACAGATGTTTGATATGGGAGCAAAAACCATTATTGAGAAGATGCTTCCGGTTGTAGATAATTTCGAGAGAGGCTTAGAGACAATACCAGAGGAACAAAAGGATGATGCTTTTGTTACCGGTATGGATAAAGTTTATAAGCAGCTCATGACAGAACTGGATGCCATTGGAGTAAAGCCGATTGAGGCAGTGGGACAGGAATTTAATCCGGATTTCCATAATGCAGTCATGCAGGTGGAAAGCGACGAGTACGAGGCCGGAATTGTGGCGCAGGAGCTGCAGAAAGGCTATATGTATAAAGACTCGGTAGTCCGTCACAGTATGGTAGCTGTTGTCAGTGAATAGAGACAATTTTCCCGTTCCCATATGGAATGGTAAAATCATATAAAATGTAAACAGTTTTTCATAAAAATTTAGGAGGAAAATAAAATGGGCAAGATTATTGGTATCGATTTAGGAACAACAAACAGTTGTGTAGCTGTTATGGAAGGTGGAAAACCTACCGTTATCGCTAATCAGGAAGGTGCAAGAACAACACCGTCTGTTGTAGCATTTACAAAAACAGGTGAGCGTTTAATTGGTGAGCCGGCAAAGCGTCAGGCTGTTACCAACGCTGAGAAGACAATTTCTTCCATCAAGAGACATATGGGTTCTGACTACAAAGTATCCATTGATGATAAGCAGTACAGTCCACAGCAGATTTCTGCCATGGTTCTTCAGAAATTAAAGGCAGATGCAGAAGGATATCTTGGAGAGAAGGTTACCGAGGCTGTTATCACGGTTCCGGCATATTTCAATGATGCACAGCGTCAGGCTACCAAGGATGCAGGAAAGATTGCAGGTCTTGATGTAAAGCGTATCATCAACGAGCCTACCGCTGCAGCCCTTGCATATGGTCTTGACAATGAGAAAGAGCAGAACATCATGGTATACGATCTTGGTGGTGGTACATTTGATGTATCAATCATTGAGATTGGTGACGGTGTCATCGAAGTATTATCTACAAACGGTGATACTCATCTTGGTGGTGATGATTTTGATAACAGAATCACCCAGTGGATGATTGATGAGTTCAAGAAGGCTGAGGGAGTAGATCTTTCTACCGACAAGATGGCTCTGCAGAGATTAAAAGAGGCTGCTGAGAAGGCAAAGAAAGAGCTTTCTTCTGCAACAACAACCAACATTAACCTGCCATTCATCACAGCAACGGCTGAGGGACCAAAGCACTTTGATATGAACCTGACAAGAGCTAAATTTGATGAATTGACACATGACCTTGTTGAGAAGACTGCGATTCCGGTTCAGAATGCTATGAAGGATGCCGGTCTTACCAACGCTGATTTAGGTCAGGTACTGTTAGTTGGTGGTTCTACACGTATCCCGGCTGTACAGGAGAAAGTAAGACAGCTGACCGGTAAAGAGCCAAGCAAGTCCTTAAACCCGGATGAGTGTGTAGCAATCGGTGCTTCTATTCAGGGTGGTAAACTTGCAGGAGATGCAGGTGCCGGTGATATCCTGCTTCTGGATGTTACTCCACTTTCACTCTCTATTGAGACCATGGGTGGTATTGCAACAAAACTGATTGAAAGAAATACGACTATTCCTACCAAGAAGAGCCAGATCTTCTCTACTGCTGCAGATAACCAGACAGCCGTAGATATCAATGTCGTACAGGGTGAGCGTCAGTTTGCAAGGGATAATAAGTCCTTAGGCCAGTTCCGTCTGGATGGTATCCCGCCAGCACGTCGTGGAGTTCCGCAGATTGAGGTTACCTTCGATATTGATGCAAACGGTATTGTAAATGTATCTGCTAAGGATCTGGGAACCGGAAAAGAGCAGCATATCACAATTACTGCAGGTTCCAACATGTCTGACGAGGAAATCGATAAGGCTGTCAAGGAAGCAGCTGAGTTCGAGGCTCAGGATAAGAAGAGAAAGGAAGCCATTGATACCAGAAATGAGGCTGATTCCTTCGTATTCCAGACTCAGGAGGCATTGAACCAGGTTGGTGAGCAGATTGATGCCGCTGATAAGTCTGCAGTGGAAGCTGATATCAGTGCAGTTAAGGCTATTTTGGATGCACATCCGGATGCAGATCAGATGAGCGATTCCGATATTGCAGAACTTAAGGCTGCACAGGAGAAACTGACCCAGAGTGCGCAGAAGGTATTTGCAAAGATGTATGAGGCGCAGGCAGCAGCACAGCAGGCAGCTGGTGCAGGTCCGGATATGGGTTCTGCAGCAGGTTCTAATTCCACCCAGAATGCAGGAAATGGTGGAAACGATGATGATGTCATCGATGCAGATTTCAAGGAAGTATAATTAGAGCATAAGGTTTGGTAAGACGCAGAAAAGCGGACGAATCATGCATGCATGAGGCTGTCTGCTTTTATGCGCATCATATAAAATAAAGGGTATGAGAAAATGGCAGAGAAAAGAGATTATTATGAGGTTCTTGGAGTTTCAAAGACCGCAACTGATGCAGAAATAAAGAAAGCTTTCCGTACAACCGCCAAGAAATACCATCCGGATATGCACCCGGGAGATAAAGAGTGTGAGGAAAAATTCAAGGAAGCCCAGGAAGCCTATGCGGTATTAAGTGATCCGGAGAAGAGACGTCAGTATGACCAGTTCGGTCATGCTGCCTTTGAAGGCGGCGGCGCAGGTGGCGGCGGATTTGATTTCTCAGGTATGGATATGGGAGATATCTTTGGAGATATTTTCGGAGATTTCTTTGGCGGAGGCTCCAGAAGAAGCAGTGGAAGCGAGCCGTCCCAGGGACCGAGTGTGCGCTTAAGCGTCAGAATCACCTTTGAGGAGGCTGTTTTCGGATGCTCTAAGGAACTGGAATTCCCATATAAGGAGGAGTGCAGCTCCTGTCACGGAACCGGTGCAAGAGCGGGTTCGGCTCCGGAAACCTGTTCCAAGTGCGGCGGTAAAGGGAAAGTGGTTTATTCCCAGCAGTCATTGTTTGGAATGATGCAGAATGTGCAGACCTGTCCGGAGTGTGGCGGTAAGGGAACTGTTATAAAGGATAAGTGTCCGGATTGTCACGGAACCGGGTACATTTCAAAGAGAATGAAAAAGACCGTGGAAATTCCTGCCGGTATTGAGAACGGACAGTCAGTACGTGTCAGAGGTTATGGAGAACCTGGAAGAAATGGCGGACAAAGAGGTGATCTTCTTGTGGAGGTTATGGTTTCCTCCAGCCCGATGTTTGAAAGACAGGATATGAATATCTTCTCCAAAGCATCTATTTCTTTTGGTATCGCAGCATTAGGCGGGGACATCCGCATCAAGACGGTAGATGGTGATATTATTTATACCGTAGCTCCGGGAACCCAGAGTGGTACCAGAATCCGCCTGAAAGGAAAGGGCGTACCGTCCATTAGAAATAAGGCTGTCCGGGGGGATCATTATGTAACGCTGATTGTAAATACACCAACGGGACTCAGTAAAGAGGCAAAGGAGACACTCCGTAAGTTTGACGAGCTGACAGGTTCTTCCCTGACTAAAGAGGGCGGTGCGCAGGCATCGAAAGAAAAGAAAAAGGGCTTTATGGACAAAATAAAAGAATCTTTTGATGAACATTAGTACATTTCGCCTATAGAATTTCGGCACAAAGTATTGTATCATATGCATAACAAAATTGTGTTTATGTCTAGATATGGTATTTGTACGGAGGCAAGGGTATGACTCTGGAAGAAGAACGAAGGACGCTGGAGAATGAACGCCGCACCCTGGAACAGGAGCGGCGTGAGTTTAACCGGTGGGTGGAAATTGAAGATCGGCGTCTGGAACAGCAGCAGAAGCTTTTTGATATGAAGTTTAAGATTCTTGAAGAGGAGCTTATGAAGCTTGCGACTGAAAAGGAGCAGGTGAAGAAGCAGAAGGCATTCTACCAGCGGGTCAGTGATTTTAATGCACAGTCGGAGGAAAAAAGCAGTAATGTGGTTAAGGCCGATATGTTTTTCTCCGGAGTTGGAAATAAGCAGTCCTTAAAGAAACGTTATAAGGATTTGATTAAAATCTATCATCCGGATAATCTGGATGGGGATAACAATACGATTCAGGAAATCAATAGTGAATACAATAAGCTTTGTGCGGTGTATAAATAATAAAAGCCATCCGGTTTCACCGGGTGGCTTTTTGGAAATCACCGTCGTTCCTGATGAAGGCGTTTGAAAATTTCTTCTTCTGACATGTAGCCGGGTTCCTGTTCCTTTGTTCTTGTTATATTATAGGTTTTCTGCTCTTTGACGTAGAGAGAATTTGTATTCTCTTTGTATTCCACATCGTGAATGTCATCCGTATTCCGGACACGGCTGTCATCGTTAAAAGCCTTTTGCAATTCTTCCACAAGATCTCGTCTATCCATTGTTTTCACTCCTACAGTATGTTGTATAATGTTTGCTTTTGTATAGCTAGATTATAGCATGGGAAATATGGAATCACAAGATTTTTTTGAAAAGCTCACTACTTGTTTTTTGAGAAAAAATAAGGTATGATGAACATAGTGTGCCTATCTGCTGTGTCGGATAGGCAAAGAAGAAAGGAAATTGCCATGAAGTGGAAAAAATATACGGTTGAGACAACTACCGCAGCTGAGGATTTTATGAGTTCCATGTTGATGGATCTGGGAATTGAGGGGATTGAGATTGAGGACAATGTTCCCCTTACCAAAGAGGATCAGGCAGATATGTTTATTGATTTTCTGCCGGAACTTCCACCGGATGACGGGACGAGTCATGTAAGTTTTTATATCGAGGATGACGGAAGCGACCAGACAGAGATATTAAAAAAGGTCAAGGTTGGTCTGGAACGTCTCCGGGATATGGTGGACGTGGGAACAGGGGTGATCACATCCTCCGAGACTGAGGATCTGGACTGGATCAACAACTGGAAAAAATATTTTACATCCTTCACCATTGAAGACATTCTGATCAAACCCACCTGGGAAGAACTTAAGGAAGAGGATAAGGATAAGTTCCTGATTGAGATTGATCCCGGAATTTCCTTCGGAACCGGAAAACATGAGACCACGCAGCTGTGTATCCGCCAGCTCCTCAAATATGTGAGAGGCAGAAACCCGAAGGTGCTGGATGTGGGATGCGGCAGCGGTATCCTATCCATTGTGGCACTGAAGTTAGGTGCAAGAGCGGTAGTGGGAACAGATCTGGATGCAGACTGTATGTATTCCACAAGGGAAAATATGGAGGTAAACCACCTGGATCCTTCTCTTGGAAATTTTTATGTGGGAAATCTGATTGATGATACAGATCTGCAAAAGAAAGTGGGCACGGAAGAGTTTGAGATCGTTGTGGCCAACATCTTGGCACCGGTGATCATTGCGATGGCACCGGTAATCCCGGAGAGGCTTAAATCCGGAGGATATTTTATTACATCCGGAATCATTGATTTTAAGGAGCAGGAGGTAAAAGAAGCCATTGAGGCTTCCGGTCTTAAGGTTGTGGAAGTGAATCATCAGGGTGAGTGGGTAAATATTACGGCACAGAAACCGTGATGGATTAGTTTTGCAGGTGTAGTGGCAAAATCACGTGATGGATAAAACCGTTGCGCGACAGGAGATCATATGTATCAGTTTTTTATAACGGATGATAAGGTGCAGGGGGAAAGAATTGTCATAACAGGAGCGGATGTCAATCACATCGGGAATGTCCTCAGGATGAAGCCGGGAGAGCAGGTACGGGTCAGCAGCCGTGACAGTGGAAAGACGTATTTCTGCCATATTACGGAGATTACAAAGGAAGAGGTTTTCCTTGCCATCGATTCGACGGATGAAATAGGAACAGAGTTTTCCCATAGGGTCTATCTGTTTCAGGGTCTGCCAAAGTCGGATAAGATGGAGTTTATCATCCAGAAAGCAGTGGAACTGGGAGTGTATGAGATCATCCCGGTTGCTATGAAATACTGTGTGGTGAAGCTGGATGAGAAAAAGGCAGCAGCAAAACAGAAACGCTGGCAGGCCATTGCAGAGAGTGCGGCAAAACAGTCCAAGCGCACGGTCATTCCTTTGGTGCATGCCCCTGTTGGCTGGAAGGAAGCACTTCAGATGGCAGGAAGCCATGGGGTGACGCTGGTCCCCTATGAAAATGAGCGGGGCATGGAAGCAACCCGTGAAACCATCGGGGGGATTGCAGATGGTGTGGATATTGCGGTGATCATCGGACCGGAGGGCGGATTTTCACCGGAGGAGATAAATGCCGTGGATGAGCAGGAAACAATGCACAGGATTTCTCTGGGGCGGAGAATCTTACGAACAGAGACGGCAGGGCTTGCGACTCTTGCCATGTTAATTTATCAGCTGGATGAGTAATTTCAAATTCCCTTTCATAAATGGGAGATTTTGAAGGGGTGTGAATATAAGGAGTCATTATGGAAGCATATCTGGATAATTCTGCTACCACACGCTGTGATGCAGAAGCAGCAGAACTGATGTTGAAGCTTTTGACGCAGGATTACGGAAATCCGTCTTCCCTGCATAATATGGGTGTCATCGCGGAAAAATATATGAATGATGCCAGGAAGAAAATTGCAAAAACCCTTAAGGTGCAGGATAAAGAAATCTGTTTTACTTCAGGGGGAACAGAATCCAATAATCTTGCAATCATCGGGGCGGCAGAGGCAAATAAGCGAAGTGGCAGGCACGTGATCACTACATGCATTGAACATCCGTCTGTGTCGGCAACCATGGCATATCTTGAGGAGCAGGGATATGAGATTACCTATCTGCCTGTAGATGCCTATGGCGTGATTTCGCTTAAGGATTTAAAGAATGCAATCAGGGAGGATACCATTCTGGTGTCTCTGATGCAGGTCAACAATGAAATCGGTGCAGTGGAGCCCGTTGGGGAGGCAGGAGAGCTGATTAAGCAGTGCAATCCCAAAACCCTGTTTCATGTAGATGCCATTCAGTCCTATGGGAAAATGCGTATTTTCCCCACAAAGATGCAGATTGACATGCTGTCAGTCAGTGGACACAAGATTCATGGACCGAAGGGCAGCGGCTTTTTGTATATCAAAGATAAGACTAAGATTCATCCTTTGATCAATGGCGGAGGACAGCAGAGGGGCATGCGTTCCGGAACAGAAAACGTTCCGGCAATTGCAGGACTCGGCGTGGCTGCGGAGAAAATTTACAGGGATTTTGATGAAAAAACGGACCGGATGTATACCCTCAGGGAACAGTTTATTGAGGAAGTGGAAAAGATTCCGGGAGTGCAGGTAAATGGACATAAAGAAAGGAGTAGCGCCCCGCATATTGTGAGTGTCAGCACGAAAGGGGTGCGTTCCGAGGTCCTTTTGCATGCATTAGAGGACAGGCAGATCTATGTGTCTGCAGGAAGTGCCTGTTCCTCTAACCGTCCGGCAGTCAGCCGTACTTTAAAGAGCATCGGACTTGCACCGGAACTTCTGGATTCCACCATCCGTTTCAGCTTCTGCGTGGATACCACGAAAGAGGAGATTGAATATGCAGTTTCCCAATTGGCGGCACTGATTCCGATGCTGCAGAAATATACAAGGCATTAGAAGGAGAACAGTATGTACAAATCATTTTTGATAAAATATGCAGAGATTGCAATAAAGGGAAAAAACCGTTATCTGTTTGAGGATGCACTGGTCAGCAATATCAGACATCAGCTGGAATCTGTGGACGGAAATTTTACGGTACGAAAGGAAAACGGACGTGTCTATGTGGATACGGAAGGGGAGTATGATTATGACGAGACCGTAGCGGCATTGCAGAAGGTGTTCGGTATCGTGGAAATCTGTCCGGTTGTTCTTGTGGAGGATGAGGGCTTTGATGCTCTGGCAAAGGTAGTGGTGGATTATGTGGATAAGGTTTATCCGGATAAGAATTTTACCTTTAAGGTGGATGCACGCCGGGCAAGAAAAAATTATCCCATGACCTCCATGGAAATCAATGCTGCCATCGGGGAAAAGATACTGGATGCTTTTCCGGAGACTAAAGTGGATGTGCACCATCCGCAGGTGATGATTCATATTGAAATACGCCCCATGATCAACATTTATTCCACGGAAATTCCGGGACCGGGTGGTATGCCCCTTGGAACTGCAGGCCGGGCAATGTTGCTTCTTTCCGGAGGAATTGACTCTCCTGTGGCAGGCTATATGATTTCCAAACGTGGAGTGACGATAGAGGCGACCTATTTCCATGCACCCCCTTATACCAGTGAGCGCGCAAAGCAGAAGGTAATTGATCTTGCTAAAAAAATTGCTGTCTATACCGGACCGATCCGCCTGCATGTGGTGAATTTTACCGATATCCAGCTATATATTTATGAGAAATGTCCCCATGAGGATTTAACTATCATTATGCGCCGCTATATGATGATGATAGCAGAACATTTTGCTGAGAAGGATCAGTGTCTGGGGCTTATTACAGGCGAGAGTATCGGTCAGGTGGCAAGTCAGACCATGCAGTCTCTGGCAGTGACCAATGAGGTCTGCCATATGCCGGTTTACCGTCCACTCATAGCCATGGACAAGCAGGATATTGTATCAATCGCGGAAAAGATTGACACCTATGAGACGTCGATTCTTCCCTATGAGGACTGCTGTACCATTTTTGTGGCAAAGCATCCGGTTACGAAACCGAATTTAAAGCATATTAAAAAGTCAGAGCTCAGACTTACGGAAAAGATAGACGAACTGGTACAGACTGCGATTGACACAACGGAAGTAATCCTGGTGGAAGCAGAAGCGTAAAAAGGGGTGTAAAAAAGTCCTGCCAAAAGGCAGGACCTGCTTACACCTGACTATCCGGGAAAATCCAGGCCTGGACCATCCGAAAGACAGGTATCATATGTCATTACTGTGCGATGATATAGGGCTTTAATGCCTCAAGAATCTCATCGAGATTGGTTTCTGTATGAATCGCAAGGTCAATAGGTTTTGAGAGATCCAGACTGAAAATTCCCATGATAGATTTAGCGTCGATGACGTATCTGCCGGAAATCAGGTCAAAATCGTATTCAAACTGTGAGATTGTATTGACAAATGACTTAACCTTTCCAATTGAATTTAATGAAATCTGTACTGTTTTCATTATGAAAACCTCCTTAAAAATATCAAACTTTATATCTTTGATAGTAATGGTTTTTATTGGAAAAGTCAATTAAAAGTTATGATTTATGGACTGATTTCGGGGAAAGATAGGAAATACGGACTATAAAGAGAAGCCGTAAAGAAAGAAAAGGAAACAAGGATGAGAAAAGCAGCATTACATAATCTGGGATGTAAGGTAAATGCATATGAGACGGAGGCTATGCAGCAGATGCTGGAAGAGGCGGGGTATGAAATCGTGCCTTTTACAGAAAAGGCGGATGTCTATGTGATCAATACCTGTTCCGTCACCAATATGGCAGACAGAAAATCTCGGCAGATGCTGCACCGGGCGAAGAAAAACAATCCGGATGCAGTGGTGGTTGCCGCAGGCTGTTATGTACAGACGAAGGAAGAGGAGGCAAAGTGTGATGATGCCGTTGACATTTTAATTGGGAATAACAGGAAAAAGGAACTGGTCAGCTGCCTGGATGCGTATTTTGCGCAGAGGGATCGGGGAGAAGCTGCCGCAGAAAACCGGCAAAGTGACAGGAACGGGAATCTACAGGAAGCTGTTTTGGATATTAACGATAATGGCCAGCCTTTTGAGGAACTCTCACTTAAGCGGTCGGCAGAACATACCAGGGCTTTTATCAAGGTTCAGGATGGATGCAACCAGTTCTGCAGTTACTGTATCATTCCTTATGCAAGGGGGAGGGTCAGAAGCAGAAAGGCTGGCAATGTTTTAGAGGAAGTTAAAAGGCTTGCTGCATCCGGATATCAGGAGGTGGTGCTGACCGGAATCCACTTAAGCTCCTATGGCATAGACTGTGGAGATGACCTGCTTCATCTTATTCAGCTGGTGCACAGCGTAGATGGAATTAAAAGAATCCGGCTGGGCTCCCTGGAGCCCAGGATTGTGACAGAAGAGTTTGCTGAGGCACTTTCCGGCATGGAAAAGATCTGCCCGCATTTTCATCTCTCCCTGCAGAGCGGATGTGATGAGACCCTGCAGCGGATGAACCGGAAATATACTACAGCAGAGTATGAAGAATCCTGTAATATTCTCAGAACCTGTTTTCAACATCCTGCGATTACAACAGATGTCATTGCAGGGTTTCCGGGGGAAACAGAGGAAGAGTTTGAAAAGACCAAAGAGTTTTTGAAGAAAATTCATTTTTATGAGATGCATATTTTCAAATACTCAAGACGCCAGGGCACGAGGGCGGATAAAATGGACAATCAGATTCCGGAGGAGATTAAGACAAAGCGGAGTGCGGAGCTTATCCGCCTTGCAGACCGGATGTCAAAGGAGTTCAGAGATTATTATATCGGAAAAGAAGAGGAGGTTCTCTTTGAAGAAGAGGCTTTCATTGATGGGAAAAACAGGTATACCGGCTACACCAGGGAATATGTAAAAGTTGCGGCAGAATCGGCGCAAAAGCTTGATAATACCTTAAAAAAAGGTCGTATTACAGGGACTGTTACGGATAATATTTACAAGATGGAACTATAAAGCTTGTAATTTTCCGTGATTTCGTATACAATAGACAGGACAGGACTTGTTGGGATAAACAAGGGCAGGGACGGCAAACATGGATAATAATATGAATAATACACAATATTTTACAGTACAAAAGGAACCGGCACTCCAGGTAAAGGATGTTTTGGAAATTGTATTCCGGGCACTGAGTGAGAAGGGATATAATCCGGTCAATCAGATCGTGGGATACATCATGTCCGGAGATCCGACTTATATCACCAGTCATAACAATGCGAGAAGCCTGATTATGAAGGTAGAACGGGACGAGCTGGTGGAAGAGATCTTAAGGGCATACATTAAGAATAATGCCTGGGAATAATCCGGTACGGGTGAATTATGCGGATTTTAGGATTGGATTTCGGGTCTAAGACAGTGGGGGTTGCAGTAAGCGATGAGCTTTTGATTACGGCACAGGGTGTGGAGATCATCCGGAGAAAGGCGGAGACAAAGCTGCGGCAGACACTGGCACGGATTAAGGAACTGGCAGATGGGTATGGAGTAGAGAAAATCGTACTTGGCTATCCGAAAAATATGAATAATACCGAGGGGGAGCGCTGCGAGAAAACAAAGGAATTCAAGGGAATGCTTGAAAAACGCTGCGGTCTTCCCGTTGTTTTATGGGATGAACGTCTGACAACTGTTGCTGCGGACCGCTCCATGATGGAGACTGGTATTCGCAGGGAAAACCGCAAGGACTATGTGGATGAGATTGCGGCTGTTTTTATTTTACAGGGATATCTTGACTATTTATCGAATCATCCACAGGAAAAATAGTTTCCTTTGGTAAAAAGGAAAAAATCATGAAAACAGGGGATTTGAATTTTATGGAAAAAATTCAGTTTATGGATCCGGACACGAAGGAAGTGTCGGAGTTTGCAGTTGAGGGACAGACTCAGCTGAATGGAGTCAGATACTTACTTGTCTCTGATGGCAATGAGAGCGGGGACAGTGAAGCATATATTTTAAAAGAATTAAAGACACAGGATGAGGAAGTGCTTTACGAGATGGTGGAGGATGACGTGGAATTTTCAGCCATCGCGAAGGTATTTGCTGAACTTGCGGATGAAGAAACTAAGCTGATCTATTAAGATCAAAGAGCGGAATAAATTTATTTGGAGGATTTATGAGAAAACAGGAAAAACAGAATAGTAAGCTTAAGATTATCCCATTGGGAGGTCTTGAGCAGATTGGTATGAATATTACTGCCTTTGAGTACGAAGACAGTATTATTGTGGTGGATTGCGGTCTGTCATTCCCGGAGGATGATATGTATGGCGTGGATTTAGTCATTCCGGATGTCACGTATCTGAAGGATAATATCGACAAAGTAAAGGGATTTTTTATTACCCACGGACACGAGGACCATATCGGTGCCATCCCCTATGTGCTTCGTGAGATTAATGTGCCGATTTATTCCACGCGACTGACCAATGCCATCATTGAACATAAGTTAGAAGAACATGACATGTTAAAAAAGGTGAAGAGAAAGGTGGTAAAGTACGGACAGCATATTAACCTTGGATGCTTCCGAGTGGAATTTATCCGTACCAACCACAGTATTCAGGATGCTGCGGCACTTGCCATCTATTCGCCGGCAGGCATTGTGGTGCATACAGGCGATTTTAAGGTGGATTATACGCCGGTCTTTGGAGATGCCATTGATTTACAGCGTTTCGGAGAGATTGGGAAAAAGGGCGTTCTTGCACTTCTCTGCGATAGTACCAATGCAGAGAGACCCGGCTTTACGGAGTCGGAAAAGACTGTGGGAAAGACCTTGGACAACATTTTTGCAGAGCATAAAAATACCAGAATTATCATTGCCACCTTTGCTTCTAATGTAGATCGTGTGCAGCAGATTATTAACTCCGCAGACAAGTTTGGACGTAAGGTAGCCATTGAGGGACGCAGTATGGTTAATATCATTTCCATAGCTGCCGATCTGGGATATCTCTCTCTGCCGGATAATATTTTAATTGATGTGGACCAGCTTAAAAATTATCCGGATGAAAAGACGGTGATCATTACCACCGGAAGCCAGGGAGAGTCCATGGCAGCATTGTCCCGTATGGCATTTGGTATGCACAAAAAGGTTTCCATTAAGCCCAATGATACCATTGTTTTCAGTTCCCATCCGATTCCGGGAAATGAAAAATCAGTAACCGGAGTGATCAATGAATTGATGCGTAAGGGCGCAGATGTGATCTTTGAGGATGTTCATGTCAGTGGGCATGCCTGCAGGGAGGATATTAAGTTAATCTATTCCCTGGTCAATCCTAGGTATGCAATTCCGGTGCATGGAGAGTATAAGCATCTCATTGCCCAGGCAAAGATTGCTGAGGAACTGGGGTATGATAAGGATCATATTAAGATTCTTTCTTCCGGTGATGTGCTGGAGATTGATGAAAATGGAGCTGATGTTACCGGACATGTACAGGTTGGAAACATTATGGTTGACGGTCTGGGGGTTGGTGATGTGGGCAATATCGTACTTCGCGACCGCCAGCGTCTGGCTGAGGACGGCATCATTATTGTTGTAATGACCCTGGAAAGTGGCAGCGGACAGGTACTTGCAGGACCGGATATTGTCTCCAGAGGATTTGTCTATGTAAGAAATTCAGAAAGCCTTATGGATGAGGCAAAAGTCGTTCTGGATAGGACTATGGAGTACTGTATGGACCATAACATTACCGACTGGGGCAGGATTAAAAATGAAGTGAAGGATGCCCTTGGGGATTTTGTCTGGAAAGAGACGAAGAGACGTCCGATGATCATGCCAATCATTATGGAAGTATAGATTCTGACACAGGAGTATTATGGATATTAACAAGGCTTTATTTACTTTCATTAAAATTGCTTTTTCTGTCATGCTGGTTCTGCTCATCCTGTATGGTGCAGTTCATTTATGCAGGGCGAGTTATGATTTCGGATACCGCTTTTTTGCGGAATCACAGATGGATGATGCAGCAAAGGCTGCAGAAAGATGACAGTCAGCAGGGAAGGCATTAAGGAATAGATTATGATAGTAGAGGAACGACTGGTAACATATATCAATTCACTTGATAAGGGAAATACCGGGGTTTTGGATGCTATTGAACGGGAAGCTCTGGATTCTTATGTTCCGATCATTCGGAAAGAGATGCAGAGCTTTTTGAAACTTTTACTTGCCATGACAAAGCCAGCCAGAATTTTAGAGGTGGGGACGGCAGTAGGATTTTCTTCCATTCTGATGGCAGAGTATGATCCGGTTTCCTGTGAAATCGTTACGATAGAAAATTACGAAAAGAGAATTCCCATTGCCCGGGAGAATTTTAAGCGGGCGGGAAAAGAAAAGCAGATCACTCTATTAGAGGGGGATGCAGCGGAAATTCTTCCGACGCTGACAGAACCCTTTGATCTGATTTTTATGGATGCGGCAAAGGGACAGTATATAAACTTCCTGCCGGATATTTTAAGACTGTTAAACACCGGCGGAACGTTACTGTCTGATAATGTTTTGCAGGATGGGGATATCATAGAATCCCATTATGCGGTGACAAGGCGAAACCGCACGATTTATAAAAGAATGCGGGAATATTTGTATGAACTGACCCACAGAGACGATCTGGTGACGGCAGTGCTGCCGGTTGGTGATGGAATCACAGTCAGCACAAAAATTGACAAAAAGGTTGGTAATTAGGACGCTTCCCGGAATGAAGAATCCTAATTATAGCAAGATGAGAGGGAGGAAAGCGCAGATGAGAAACGTGGAATTGCTGGTTCCGGCCAGCAGCCTTGAGGTGTTAAAAATTGCTGTGATCTATGGGGCGGATGCTGTCTATATCGGTGGCGAGGCCTTTGGTCTCCGTGCCAAGGCGAAAAATTTTACCATGGAAGAGATGGCAGAGGGAATAAAATTTGCCCACGATCACCACGTAAAGGTATATGTGACGGCTAATATTCTGGCACATAATTATGACCTGGATGGAGTGCGGGAGTATCTCACTGAACTGGACAACATGAAACCGGACCGACCGGATGGTCTCATTATTGCAGATCCTGCCATTTTTATGATCGCAGGGGAGGTGTGTCCGCATATTGACAGACATATCAGCACTCAGGCAAATAATACAAATTACGGTACTTTCCGGTTCTGGAAAGATTTGGGGGCAACGCGGGTGGTCACAGCCCGGGAACTGTCCCTTAGGGAAATAAAGGAAATCCGGGCAAATATTCCGGAGGATCTGGAGATTGAGACCTTTGTTCACGGAGCAATGTGTATTTCCTATTCCGGACGCTGTCTGTTATCCAATTATTTTACAGGAAGGGATGCCAATCAGGGTGCCTGCACCCATCCCTGCCGCTGGAAATATTCTGTTGTGGAGGAAAAACGTCCGGGGGAGTATCTGCCGGTTTATGAAAATGAGCGCGGTACCTATATTTTTAATTCCAAGGATCTGTGTATGATTGAGCATATTCCGGATCTGATAGAGGCGGGAATCGACAGCTTTAAAATAGAAGGACGCATGAAGACGGCTCTTTACGTGGCAACTGTTGCAAGAACGTACCGTAAGGCAATTGATGATTATTTGGAATCACCGGAAAAATATCAGGAAAATATGCCCTGGTACTTAGAGCAGATTAAAAGCTGTACCTACAGACAGTTCACCACCGGTTTCTTCTACGGAAAGCCATCGGAGGAGACACAGATTTACGATAACAATACCTATGAAAAGGGTTACACTTATCTTGGAATTGTGGGAGAAAAGGATGAGAAAGGATTCTGCCGCATGGAGCAGCGGAATAAGTTTTCTGTAGGTGAGGCCATTGAAATCATGAAGCCGGATGGAAGAAATATTCCGGTTACGGTTACTAAGATGGTGGATGAGGAGAAAACACCCATTGATTCCTGTCCCCATTCCAAACAGGTATTTTATGTCCGGCTCAGCGAAGAACCTGAGGAGTATGATATTTTAAGAAGACGGGAAGAGGAGGCAATTCCGCTGGAACAGTAGTTCCTTGGGCGGATTTTAATAAATTGTGACTATTTAGAAATCTTAAGAATAAGATGAGCAGTTTCGTCATGCCTGCATGTATGAAACTGCTTATCTTATTTGTAAGGTGGCTCGAATAGATACAATGGCAGTATATACTCCCGGCCTTTTTTGACATTTAGTTTTCTTTTTTATAAAAGTCAACCACACGGTCCAGCCTTGCGGTCATGTTTGAGAGCAGTGCATCCAATATCGTGATGGCCGCCATGGATTCCACTACAACCACTGCCCGGGGGACGATTATCGGATCGTGGCGTCCTTTGATACTGATTTCAATATCTTCTCCGGACTGATTGACGGTTTCCTGAGGGGAAGCAATGGATGGGGTCGGCTTTACGGCGGCCCGGAAAATAAGGGTGGAACCGTCGCTCATACCGCCTAATGTGCCACCGGAATGGTTGGTCTTTTTTTCTATATGGCCATCTTTCATGAAAAAGGCATCATTGTTGGTAAGCCCTGTGGAATGGGCTGCGGCAAATCCGTCTCCAATCTCGAAGCCCTTCACGGCACCGATAGAGAGGATGGCCTTGGCAAGGTTTGCATCCAGTTTTTCAAATACCGGATCACCAAGTCCCACCGGAAGTCCTTTGACCTGGCATTCAATCACACCGCCACAGGAGTTCCTGTTTTTCATGCAATCCTCCAGATAGGAAGATGCTTCTTCTGCGGCAGCAGCATCCGGCATATAGAGTTTATTGTCCCAAATGGCATTGGCATCAAATCTGGATTCCTCTATGGTTACAGGTCCAATGGAACGGCTGTAGGTCAGGAATGTGATTCCCATCTCTTTTAAAAGTCTGGCAGCAACGGCACCCCCTGCAGTACGGCCGATGGTCTCGCGTCCGGAGGAACGTCCGCCGCCCCGGTAATCCCGGAATCCGTATTTTTCGTCAAAGCAGTAGTCCGCATGCCCGGGACGGTAATAAGAGGCAATCTCACTGTAGTCATGGGAACGCTGGTTGGTATTTAAGACCACCATGGAAATGGGGGTGCCGGTGGTTTTTCCCTCAAAGGTACCGGATAAGATCTGGACAGAATCCGCCTCATTTCTCTGGGTGGTAAATTTGGACTGACCCGGTTTGCGGCGGTCTAAATACTGCTGGATGTCTGCTTCACAGAGGGAAAGACCCGCAGGACAGCCGTCTACCACCACACCGATGCCTTTTCCGTGGGATTCTCCCCAGGTTGTAATCCGAAAAATATTTCCATATGATGAACCTGACATAATAACCTCCTGATAGACTGATTTTAAGTAACATTATGATATAAGGGTCAAAAGTCAGAAATCGTTCCTGCTTGCAGGAAAAGAGTTCTGACTTATTGACCCGCGCACACATGAGCAAGTAGTGATTTTCCTTGGAAAATCAACGGATTGCGAATGTGTGTAGAATTGCGGAAGTT
>JALEZW010000037.1 GCA_022772675.1 Agathobacter sp.
CGTTGATTTTCCAAGGAAAATCACAGGGTCATCAATCAAAGATTGACGACAGTCCTCATGTGTGTGCGGGTCAACAAGTCAGAGCTCTTATCCTGCAAGCAGGAACGAGTTCTGACCTTTTGACCCTTGTATCATTTTATTATAGCTATCCCCTCCAAAATGTGTCAACCTGCCGTCAGATAGATAGAATTTGTGTTACTTTTTTCCATTTAATCCCTTATCATTAAAAATATGAGAAGATTCACATAAGACAAATTACCAAAGGAGCACTCATCTTTATGAAATTAGTAGAAATGACCTGTCCCAACTGTGGCGGGGATCTGAAGAAAACCAGCGATACCATGGCAAAATGCAGCCATTGTGGCGCAGAGTTTGAAATTGACAGGGGACAGCCGGAGAACGTGACCAATGTCTACGAGAATACATCCCAGACCAAAACGATTATCGTGGGGATTCTGGCAGCCGTCCTCATCGGAGGCTTCATCGCCATTGCCGCCTCATCTTCAAAAACAAAGCCATTCGGAGGCATCTCCCAAACCTCCGGCAACCAGAGCGGACAGACACAGATTGATAATGAGATCGTCTATTCCCGTTTTTTTCGTGATTTTACCAAGGCGGTTTTTAACAAAGAGCCCCAGGATGTCACAGAGAATGAACTTTCAAGCATTACCTACCTGAATATTGGTGTCTCCAGTCCTGTGGTAACCGTCCGGTATTCCATGAACGATGACAAGGTCCATCGCGTTCTCCTTGCGGAGGGTGATGTTCCTTACGGAAGTGACGCTGAATTTTCCCAGGATCTTGGAAGATTCACCAATCTTCACACTTTCTGTGACTACTATACTGCTCCCAATGAAAATACCCTTTCAAAGCTGGAGAATCTGACAGAACTGCGCTCCGATAATTCCCCGGAGGAACTGGTCCAGTCACTGCCGCATCCGGAAAACCTTACTACCCTCTACTGCAGAAGTGGCTCCAATCCCAGTCTTGCCGGTATCGAAGCTTTTACGAACCTCACAGAACTTTCCATAAGCGGTTACACGGACGAGTTGAATGACATCAGCGGCCTCGGTGCCCTGACACATCTGAAATCCTTAAGCCTGGAAGCCGGTGAAGTACTGTCGGATTTTGGTGTTCTGCAGTCACTGACGGAACTGGAGGAGCTGAACCTGAAAGCTGAAAAACTGAAAGAGCTTTCTTTTCTTAAGTCACTGACGCACCTGAAAAAGCTGACGATCAAAGAAGCCGTTATGCTGGACATCTCACCAATTGGGAAATTAAAGGAGCTGACAGACCTGTGTCTGGAGGATAACAACAATATCACAGATTTTAAAGCCCTTTCCGGACTTTCCGGTCTGAAGACATTAACCATACAGCTTCCCACCAATGTCTCCATGCCCTCCGTCAAAAAATGGAAGCATCTGACCCGCCTTACCGTGATCAATGGATTTAAGCTCCCTGAGATTGTACGGAAATGTGGAGTCCATATTCTCTCTCCATTCCGAAACTGGAAAGCCCTAATATCAGCGACTGCAGCTTTGGACTGGAATTCTCCCAAATGTCCAAAAGTACCAGCTTGAAAAAGCTGAACATGAACAATATCGAGCTTTGGAAAAATATTCAGGTGCAGTACAACGGTCCTTTTACCTCCATGGACTGTGATGATGTGAATCTGGATAAGGAAATAGCGTTTTTAAAGAAACTGCCGAATTTGGAAGAGCTGTATATCCAGGGGAACAAAATTACCAATGTGGAATTTGTCAAATATATTCCAAAACTTAAGAAGCTGGATATCACAAATAATTATGCGACAGATCTTCGCCCATTGGAAAACCTGAAGTACCTGAATACGGTCTGGTGCGGGGAAAATTCCATATCCCACGGACTGAATCTGGGAAAGAATGTGCTTGTGATCAGCGATTCCCATGCCGAAGAATAGTTTCCGGTACTTTTCATGCCGGTTCCATTTTTCAGAGGATCCGCACAGTGGGTTACCATGTTTTTGATTGTACCGGTTGACTTTGTAAAATTATTTAACGCAAAAAACTGCCACATCGTCATTAATGTGGCAGTTAATATCTCTCTAAAAGTATAGTCCTATAAACCAACATATAAACGAGACAAAATATATTTTCACATCTGAACCATACAGGTTTTCTCGCAGAAGCAGATGCCGTATTTCATAATCCTGGTGTAGCCCTTGTCAAGAAACGGCGCTGCATAATCCTTCTCCTCAATCTGATCAAGGGCCGCTCTGCATCCCTCCGCCATCTCGGTATATTTCCTGCAGGATTTGAATTCAAAAATAATGACGGGTTTTCTCGGATTATATGGGCTGAGCACCAGATCCGGCCTGCCGTTTCCATACTCTCTGTTTGACTTCATTGCATATCCGGACAGCCCTCCGAACAAACCGACCATCACGCCATGATAAAAGGCTTCCCGGTTGTCATAATAGCTGATGCTTTTCTCCAGCAGACTGCTTAAGAAGTCCTCCATCTCCTCTGTTTTCCCGTCTAAAACGGCCCTGTAAAAGGGCTGAAAATCAATGGCCTTTGTCTGCCGGTCAAACCATTCTCTTATGGTATCCTCATAAATCGTCAGAACCTCATCGTTGGGAATGGACATGGTCAGATAAATCCGCCGGTCTTCAAAGCGCTTACTGACCACCTTGAGATATCCTGTAAAAAAGAGAAAATTCCACAGGTTATCCTGTGACTTATGAATTTCCCCATAGGTGATATCCTCATGCACCGGCTTCTCGATGGTCTTTCCGTCAATGAGCATCTGGATCTCTTCTTTCGTATCGCTGTCTGCTTCTTCCACCAGCTCCCGGATAATGCTGTTGCTGGAGGTATTGGACCAGTAGGGCTTCGGGAAAGGCTGGGACTCGGAAATGGCAGTCTTCACATAGTTGATAATGCTCCAGGGATTATACACCTCTGTCTCACCAAACAGGTAGCCATCATACCACTGCTTCACCTCCGGCAGCTTTTCCTCCAAGCCATATTTTCTTAACATCTGCTCTACTTCTTCGCCAGTAAAGCCAAAATACTCCGCATAATTATTGCTTAAAACAGAATTAATCTCAAGATTATTTAACCCTGTGAAAATGGACTCTTTACTAATCCTAAGGCACCCGGTCACGATTGCAAACTCCAACGCATCGTTGGTCTTTAGGGCTGACTCAAAGAGGGAACGGATGAAGTCAATCATCTGATCATAAAAGCCTCGGAAATAAGCATTTTCCAGTGGAACATCGTACTCATCAATCAGGATGATGGTATTCCTTCCGTGATATTTTTTCAAATAATAGGAAAGCTGCCGGATAGCGGTTGCATACTTATCCGGCTCCGCCTTCTCCGCCAGAATCTTCCGGTAATTATCCTTTTCTTCCCCCGTCAGAAGGTTTCCCTCCAGCACATAGCGGTGCCTGTCATACTCATAAATGATTTCGCTTCTCAGACATCCGTATGCCATCTGGTAATTCGGCTGTTTTGCGGATTTCAGAGAAAGCTTGATCACCGGGTACTGCCCCAGCTCAGAGGTGTACTTCTCCCCGGCCTCCATGATCTTCTTCCCTTCGAAATACCGACGGTTGTCAATCTTCTCTCCCGCGTAGTTCCTTTCATCCTCGAAAAAGGTACGGACCATGCTTAAGGTCAGGGTCTTGCCGAAACGCCTGGGGCGGGTAAAAAGGTTTACCGTTCCCTTCTGGTCTGCCAGTTCCTTTAACATCCAGGTTTTATCGATATAATAGTAGTTATTTTCTATAATGGTTTTATAGTTTTCCACTCCGATTGCGATAGGCTGTTTCAAGCTTCTTACCTCCTGTCACCAATGTATTCCCATCAAAAAATCCGCTATACTCATTTCCTTTAGTATAGCGGATTCTTTGAAAAATTACAACTGATAGCCCTTTTTCAGATTTTACTTATTGTCCCTATATAAATCTTCATACATCTTAAAATTGTTTGTGACAAATCTGGCAAGCACAGTATTGGGCGGTAGAGTTATCATTATTACCAAAAACCACAATATAATTCCAACAATCCTATAAACACCTTCCAGTTCTGTACATGGAGCAATGTCTAAACACGCAAAAATAGAAAACAGACCACAAATAATTAAAATCCATCCCATATATACACCCCAGAATTTATTTTCCCAACAATTTTCAAAAAAGAAACTACCAATTTGTTTTCTTTCTAATATGAGCAATATTATTCCTATAGTAAACATAACTATATTAACAATTTGATAAATATATACGCCTAGGATAAATGCGAGTAATATGGCTGAAACAAATATGCCCAGCATTCTTGCCCCTGCAATGCCATCACTGGACACTTTATATTCATTTCTCTTTTGAGCACCTTTAATTTGAAATACAAAAAAAACTGAAAAAAACATAAGTCCTGAAATAACAAGACCTAACCATTTAGGAATATCAAAAAGGACTCCGCAAATTAAACTTCCAATAGACAGCACCCAAAATTGTATGAATAATATTTTTAAATTGTTTTTCATTGTTGCCAATTTCTCCTTTTATAATGCTTTGTCCATTTTGTTGTAAAAATACAACCAACTACAATAAAAAGCTTACCCCGCAAAACCTTTACCGCATCTCCACCATACAGGTCTTCTCGCAGAAGCAGATGCCGTATTTTATGATTTTCGTGTATCCCTTGTCAAGAAACGGCGCTGCATAATCCTTCTCCTCAATCTGATCAAGGGCTGCTCTGCATCCCTCCGCCATCTCGGTATATTTCTTGCAGGATTTGAATTCAAAAATAATGACGGGTTTTCTCGGATTATATGGGCTCAGAACCAGATCCGGCCTGCCGTTTCCATACTCTCTGTTGGACTTCATTGCATATCCGGACAGCCCTCCGAACAAACCGACCATCACGCCATGATAAAAGGCTTCCCGGTTATCATAATAGCTGATGCTTTTCTCCAGCAGACTGCTTAAGAAGTCCTCCATCTCCTCTGTCTTCCCGTCTAAAACGGCCCTGTAAAAGGGCTGAAAATCAATGGCCTTTGTCTGCCGGTCAAACCATTCTCTTATGGTATCCTCATAAATCGTCAGAACCTCATCGTTGGGAATAGACATGGTGAGATAAATCCGCCGGTCTTCAAAGCGCTTACTGACCACCTTGAGATATCCGGTAAAAAAGAGAAAATTCCACAGATTATCCTGTGACTTATGAATTTCCCCGTAAGTGATATCCTCATGTACCGGCTTCTCAATGGTCTTTCCGTCAATAAGCATCTGGATCTCTTCTTTCGTATCGCTGTCTGCCTCTTCCACCAGTTCCCGGATGATGCTGTTACTGGAAGTGTTGGACCAGTAGGGCTTCGGGAAGGGCTGTGACTCGGAAATAGCAGTCTTCACATAGTTGATAATGCTCCAGGGATTGTACACCTCTGTCTCACCAAACAGGTAGCCGTCATACCACTGCTTCACCTCCGGCAGCTTTTCCTCCAAGCCGTAATTCTTTAACATCTGCTCTACTTCTTCGCCTGTAAAGCCGAAATACTCCGCATAATTATTGCTCAAAACAGAATTAATCTCAAGGTTATTAAGCCCTGTAAAAATGGACTCTTTACTAATCCTGAGACAACCTGTCACGATTGCAAACTCCAACGCATCGTTTGTCTTTAGGGCTGACTCAAAGAGGGAACGGATGAAGTCAATCATCTGATCATAGAAGCCGCGGAAATAAGCATTCTCTAATGGTACATCATATTCATCAATCAGAATAATTGTGTTCTTCCCATGATATTTTTTTAAACAAGCTGACAAGAGTTTCAGTGCCGTCTCATATTCCCCGGCCTCTGCCGTTTTATCCAGAATCCTCTCATAACTTTTCTTCTCGGCATCAGACAGACGTTTTCCCTCCAACACGTACCGGTGCCGGTCAAATTCGTAGATCATTTCATTTCTGAGGCAGTTGTATGCCATCTCATAAGTGGGCTGTTTTGCGGATTTCAGAGAAAGCTTGATCACCGGATACTGCCCCAGCTCATCTGTATACTTTTCCCCGGCCTCCATGATCTTCTTTCCCTCGAAATACCGGCGGTTGTCGATCTTCTCCCCCGCGTAGTTTCTTTCATCCTCGAAAAAGGTACGGACCATGCTTAAGGTCAGGGTCTTGCCGAAACGTCTCGGACGGGTAAAAAGGTTTACCGTACCCTTCTGGTCTGCCAGTTCCTTTAACATCCAGGTTTTATCGATATAATAGTAGTTATTTTCTATAATGGTTTTATAGTTTTCCACTCCGATTGCGATAGGCTGTTTCATGCTTCGTACCTCCTGTCAGCATTACTTTTCCAACGAAAAATCCGCTATACTCATTTCCCTTAGTATAGCGGATTCTTTGAAAAATTACAACTGACAGCCATTTCTGTAATTCAAGCGAAAATTCAAGGATATGCCCTTAAGAATGTAAAAAATACGTATCCGCTATCATTTATGAGGAATCCAGATGCCCTTTTCTCCCCACGGTCTTATCATTTTCACCTGCCTCTGTGTTCCATCCTCTGCAAACGTAATCTGTACAATAACCTCATTATCCTTTTGGGAATCTCCGGAAACCACCTTAAGCTGTACCTTTTCTTCATTATCCAATATATTTAAAACCTGATTCCGTGAAACTTACCATAGTGTTACATCCCTTTTTATCAGCAATAATGCCTGCTGGAACCTGATTATCGCAATACATTTTATTTCACCCACTGGGTTAGACAAAATTTTGTTTTTTTACTGTATTATCACGCA
>JALEZW010000038.1 GCA_022772675.1 Agathobacter sp.
CCATAGATCCTGGAACGTTCGACTCGCCAAAGAAGAGGTTCCAGGATCTCTTTCTTTTTTATTCTTTGGTGACAGTATATCGGTTAATTCTGTGACAGGCAACTAGGTTAGTTGTAAGTCAGGCTGAGAGGGGCGCAACAACACTTCCACAATGCCATCGGATGTTCCACAATCCTTTGTAACTCTGCTCCCGCAAATACGAATTGTGGTTCATATATGCCTTTTTCAAAAGCACTCCAGAAAATCCGCTCATCATTCGTTGGAATCAAAAATCCGGAGAGATACTCTCTTACTTCATTCTGGACTACTGCCAGTTCAAATCTCTCTCCATTCCTAAGCACAGGATATAAATCTGTTGTAATACTGCGTTTAGTTACCTTTCCTACATTATCCAGGACAAATTCCTTCGGTGGATGCTCTGCTCCGATTGCACTGTAAAATACTGCACATTTTCTAAGCATATCTAATTCTGATTCATCAAACAGGTGATGTGTAATCATATTATGCACATCATATAAATCTCTGGTTGCTGTCCTCGTAAGCAATGCTACAATCTTTGCACCAAATATCTCAATTGGATCAACAGATAACACAGTGAGTTTCTCTGTCATCCATGGTAAAGAAACATTTCTTCACACCACAGGAAGTACATGACACCTGAGCATATAGTTTATTTCTATTTTCAGATTATCTTTCATTCCTCCGGCATTCTGATACTCATATACAAAAGAATCCAGTGCATGATGATTCTTTGTTTTCGGACTCAGATGGTATCCGTTTGACTCCATATATTTACCTATACGGTTGGCATTGGCTCTGATGTCATGATTAAAGAAAACTCTGTCTTTATTGTAACTTCCATAAACTTCAATAATTCTTGCACCTCCACCGATAAAATGCAGCTTCATCATCTGTTCATTATACTCATAATCATAAAGCTTCTGAAAAACAATATCTGCATACTCCGTTGCCGCTTCCTTCATCAGGCTTGCATAAGGTTCAACAATATCCGTTTCTCCTGTTCGAAGAAAATTGTCAATGACCTCACGCATCAGCTCATTTCCTGTATTATCCCTTACTTTGTTACGGATATTATTTTCACACTGGAATACTCCCAACTTTTCCGTCCATGACCTGCTCTCCATTGCCCTGCCGTTATTGAGATGCATCAGGTTCATGGTTCCGTTTCCGATATCCACAACAAGATTCATTCCCTTAAAATCCTTAAGGTTTTCTGCAACTGCAGAATAGCACTGTGGCATGACCGTACAGCCTGTGACTTCAAGCTCGTACATTCGCTGCCTATAACCGACTTTTACATTCCTGTTTTTCAGCATATATCCCTTAAATTCTTCTCTCTGTGCCTGTACCCATTTCAGCGGAAGTCCCACAGCAAGATGCACGCGTACATTATTTCTTGTATCCGTATGTCCCCTTGCTTCCAGTTCCTTCACTACTGCCGCCATGGTAAGTACATAATTATCATCATCTGTCACCTTGTCAGCCACAAATCCCTTGTGACCTTCCCCAATAATATAATATTTCCCATCCATCTCGATATAATCCTTCGCAAGAACAGGTGGTTTCTCACTAGCACTGATTGCTGTAGGGAAAACCCTTCTTGCCGTCTTATAGTTTCCGTAGCCTGCATCTACTCCGATAATCAGGCTCCCATTCATCTTGTATTCTCTAATCTTATCTGTCATATTCTGTTCCTCACTTTCTTAACTTTCCTATTTCTTTAACTGAAATCTGCTTCTCATACCATTCCTTCACAAGCTTCTCAATCAGTTCCACCTTCTGCCTGGGTGTAAAATCATCCGGAAAATAATCCGCCAGTGTATCTGCCCGAATCTTAATCTGCTCCCTCTGGTTCGGCTTTTCCTCTTCCAAAACCGAATAAATTGCATCCATATCAAGCTTCCCACTCTGGCTCATACGCTTCATTCTGTTTGCCTGTGACAATGATGGTGTGCACTGCTCCAAATCCATAACAGCATGAAGTTCATACTGTTCTTCTTCCTTGAGATAAGAAAGCTCCACTGCAATCGTAAATGCAATTTTGCCCTCATCAACCATATCCAGTATCTTGGGAATAAGATTTGTAAGCCTGATATACCTGGCTATCTGATTTCTGCTTTCACCTACCTGTCTTGCCAGTATTTCATCCGATCGGAGAATGGGCTTTCCATCCTCACTAACCTGCTTATAAAGCTTCGTCCCAACTTGGGACAAAGTGTCCGGAAGCTTCTTTCCCTGCTGCTTCATGGCATCCAGCTTCATCTTATAAGCAAATGCTTTTTCGCTTGGTTTTATATGCTCCCGCTGTAGGTTACTATCTACCATTGCGATTATCGCATCCTCATCATTCATAGGAACAACCATCACCGGCACACTGTCTATCCCTGCCCATTCACTTGCCGCCTTTCTTCTATGCCCGGCAATGATTTCATAACCGGAGCCCTTCGGATTTGGTCTTACAAGAAGCGGGACAAGAATGCCTTTCTCCTCTATGCTTCTCATAAGTTCGAATAGTTCCATATCATGTTCCACCTTAAAGGGATGTCCCTCAAAGTCATGCAATTCACTGATTCTCACCTTTCTCGTGCCTGTATCGTGGTCGTAAATCCCACATGAGCACATATCACTTGTCTGCTTCATCTTAGCTTCCTCCTTTCCATTTCGGAGGTGTCTGATGAATAAGCCGGCAGTCTAAGAAATAGGAAAGACCGCCTGCCATACACCAGAAGATGTAGTAAACAAGCGGTCTTTCGACTAATTTCCTTATTTTGTTATTGATGTTTATATTTCTGTAATTATCGAATTTGTGAACTGCATTTTCTTGTGTCCACTCATACGAGTTCGAACCCGACAGAGACTTTTACTTCGTGAAAAATCTCTTTTTTCTTGCCGATTCCGGGAGTGCGATTAAATTTAAAAATCCTTGCAAAGTGCGTAAACACAAGGATTTCTACGAATTCACCCTTTGTAGACATATGACGACTTCCACATGTACCGTTTGTTGAAGAAGAACACAATTCTTCAGTAGTGTCTGATGAAGAAGAATACATATTTTCTTCCTGCTCCTTCACATTTTTCGTCTGCACATTATCGTCAAATTTCATCTCATCACTAACATTCAAAATTTGTGTCTGATTAGCCATAATCAAGCCCTCCTTATGAATGTTTTTTATATTCAACATACTACTTATTCCAGTAATCAATAGATTCCTGCGTTGTAGTAGCAATGCCAAATAACTTGTAATTCTTGCGTTTTAATAAAACTCATCCACTACAGAAATAGCATTAAAAATATCTAGTTTCAAGGCTTCATCAGAATCATATGAAAAATTCATAATAGCCTCTAAAATCCTTCTTAATAATTCTTCGTCAATATGTCCTGCCGCAACATGATAACTTATACCTGATTCCGTGAAACTTACCATAGTGTTACATCCCTTTTTATCAGCAATAATGCCTGCTGGAACCTGATTATCGCAATACATTTTATTTCACCCACTGGGTTAGACAAAATTTTGTTTTTTTACTGTATTATCACGCA
>JALEZW010000006.1 GCA_022772675.1 Agathobacter sp.
GCTTTACGGCTGGTTTATTACGCAGCCAGCCGGGGCATTGCAACTTTGTCCAATTTGGACATGCAACAATGTCCAAAAACGTTTTGCAACAATGTCCAAAAATATTTTGCAATTTTGTCCAAAAAGTGCTTGCAAAAAACACTTTTTTTGATTAAAATTGATCATACAGTCAATACTTACATCATAATGGATTTTTTATTATGACAAGGCAGGGAAAAGGAAATGATTAAGAAAAGACCAAGACATATCGGCATCATCCCGGATGGCAACCGCCGCTGGGCAAAGGAACACGGCATGAACAAGCAGGACGGGTACAAATGGGGGCTGCTCCCGGGGCTTCAGCTGCTGCGGCAGGCAAAGGATCTGGGCATAGAAGAAATCACCTATTATGGTTTTACCGTAGACAACTGCAAGCGGCCGGCAGTGCAGTTTGCTGCATTCCAGCAGGCATGTGTCGATGCCGTGGAGCTTTTGAAGCAGGAGGGCGCAGATCTTCTGGTGATTGGAAATACGGATTCCCCATGCTTCCCAGAGGCACTTCTTCCCTATACAACGAGAACCCCGGTAAACGGCGGCGGGATCCGGCTGAATTTTCTTGTGAATTATGGATGGGAGTGGGATCTGTCCCATATGCGCCTGGACGGAAAGCCCTATTCCTCCGATATCTCCAGGGTGGATATGGTCATCCGCTGGGGCGGCATGCGAAGGCTCTCCGGCTTTCTGCCCCTGCAGAGTGTCTACGCGGATTTTTGCGTCTTCGACCACTACTGGCCGGATTTTACAGACCAGGATCTGTCGGATGCTTTGGTCTGGTATGCGAAGCAGGATATCACTCTTGGTGGGTAAATCCCTGCTACCTTTTCTGTATATCGTAAGTCCCAATCCAAAGGTGCCTATGCAAACAAAGCTTCCGCTGTAATGATTGCCTGAATCTCACCTGAATAAGCATTTTCTTCCACACCATAGGTCGTTATTAATGTCGGATGGATTGCATATTTTGTGCCTGTCTTCTTAATAAAATCTGAGATTTTTCTTTTCTGATCTTTATCAAATTTTGCATCAACCACATAATCCGTTTCAGAGTATTTCATTTCACAAACATTGATCACCTGATCCTTTCTAACAATAAGTAAATCTATCTGCGAGCCTAGTATTCCTTTTTCTTCATCTTTACTACATTGCCATGAGTTTATTTCTGTATATACTCCAGCTATACCAAGTGCCGCCTTTATTTGAGCGATATGCTCAAAACACACTCTTTCAAAGGCTATTCCACTCCATGTACGAACCACAGGTGTGTTACTTTGTTCTTTCCAGTAATTTTCATTTTGAACATTATCCCTCAAAAATTTGTAATAAAACAATGTATAGTTATCAATCAATTGGTATAGACAATTTTTCTGTTTGTATCCGAAGGGGACATACTTCCTTATAAATCCGCAATTTTCCAATTCCGCCAGTTTGCGAGTCAAATCTCCTGAGCTGGCGATACCTGTAATGTTACTTATTTCATCTCGGGTTATTCCTTTATTGACTGTACTTAATGCTTCAACAATTTTTAAATATTGACCTGGCTTATTAAATAACGCACTGTAAAGATTCTCATATTCATTTGCAAGAGGTGCCCCCTCTTTAAAGAATAAGTCATCAATATTCTGAGGAAGGCTTTTTCCCTTTTTAAGCAGACTCCAATAGTATGGAACTCCTCCCATAATCATATAGCACTGTAAAATCTGATGCCGGTTAAAGATTATTTTTTTACTTTCCATATACTCTTCACATTCATGCAGCGTAAATGGTTTTAAATGTATCTGACCTGTAAGTCTATTGTGCAATCCACCCTTGGCATTTACTATATTTTGAATCATCCAATAGGTTGCCGATGCACATACAATTAATATAATATCCTTCTCTGATCTGGCAGTAACCCAACCATTCCAAAAACTCTCAAGCGCTGATATTAGTCCACTATCCTTCGTATCCATCCACGACAGTTCGTCAATAAAGATAATCTTTTTCTCCTGGTCCGATTCTTTAATCACTTCCTTTAACGCATTAAACGCATCATTCCATGTTTCAAGTTTATCGGCACCCTTGTATCCCGCGTCTTTTAATGATTCAGCAAACTTGTTAAGTTGAGCAATCTTTCTCGCCCCTGGTTCAATCTGGTTATTGCTTATCCCTGTATGCTGAAAAGTAAACTTGTGTCCAAAACTTTCCCTAACCAAATATGTTTTTCCAATTCTTCTTCGTCCAAACACAGCTATAAACTGTGGTTCTTCTTCATCTATCAATGAAAGTAAGTATTTTTTTTCCTCTTTTCTTCCTACCATATCATCACATTCCTTCCATGCCTATGATTTTACCCCACTTTTGGAAATTTTATTATATTATATGACACATCTAACTAAAAAACAATAAAATTTCCAAAACATATATTTTTTCTCGCTCTTGGAAATTTATAACTCATAGAGAACGTTGCATTTGCCTCGAGAAACGCCCATTGTCATATTCCAGCTATGCAATCTTGGCCGCTCACTTGCACCTGCATACCACGTTCAATGGGGCTGACCCCGATACTTGTTAGATCCGTTCATAAATGTATACGAAATATTATATTGTATAGTTGGGATAATTTGAAATGTTCTTGCAGAAAATTTCTGCATATTGTATTCTGTTACTAGAAATATGCAGAAGGAGGGATTCGTTATGCCGCTGCAAAATGAAAACACTTATACAACCGACTACATCTACTCTCTTCCGGAGGGACAACGCGCAGAACTCATCAACGGCATTGTGTATAATATGGCTCCGCCAAGCAGACTGCATCAGGAAATTGTCATGAATTTATCTGCAGAGATCCGGGACTATATCAAAATCAACCACGGCTCCTGCAAAGTCTATCCCGCCCCATTTGCTGTATTTTTAAATAAAGACAATAAAACCTATGTGGAACCGGATATATCCGTGATCTGTGACAAAAGCAAGCTTGATGACAGAGGCTGCAATGGTGCACCGGACTGGATTATTGAAGTGGTATCTCCCGGCACCAAACGCATGGATTACGGAATCAAATTATTTAAATACCGCACTGCCGGAGTACGCGAATACTGGATTGTAAATCCCTTAAACCGCACAGTTAATGTATACGACCTGATCACAAATGAATTGACAGATTTATACAGCTTCGATGACGATATCCCTGCGTGCATCTATGATGGTTTGAAGATCAATTTTACAGATTTGCTGGGCTGAAACTACATTTCAAAAATATAATGCTCATATTGGGAATCATTCTCAACATGAGCATTACTTGCTTTGAAACACTCCATGCTCTGGACTGGTATGCGAGGCAGGATATTACCCTTGGGGGGTAACTCCCAAAATCGCAGCCTCTTCTCCTCTTTCCATAGGTATCATTATAATCGTTCGAAACAAATTCTGATCTGCATCAATTCTATATTCCCCACCATATTTTTCCACTATTTTAATTACATTTTTTATCCCTATACCATGTAATTCGTTTTCATCTCTCTTTGTAGTCTTGTAAACTTCTCCTTCTTTTATAATCCTGCCATCATAAGTATTTTCAAACGCAATTATCAAATTTTCACGCTCATGCTCAATCTTAAATTTTATAACTTTTCTATCCTGACATTTTTCTACGGCCTCAATACAATTATTAAAAAGATTTGATAACAAAACAATAATATCTACCTCATCCATAGAAATTTCGGATAAATCACTTATTTTGAAGACCACAGCAGCCCCAGCCTTTTTCGCCTCATAATACTTTGTATTGATTACAGTATTGATGGTTGTATTATTGGTATCAATCATATCCAGGTCATGATCCAGTTTCCCATTGATTTTATCAATATATTCCGATATCTTATCATACTTCCCCAACTCTAATAATCCTCTAATATAAGATAAATGATTTTTATAATCGTGAGACAGCCTTCGCTGCAAAACTATTTTTTCCTCAAGAGACCGATACAATATTTGTTGGCTCCTTGCATCCAATTCAAGCATTCTTTTCTCTTGTAATAGATAGTTTTTTTCAGAATTCCCTTTAATATAAAACATTAAAAGAATATTCATTGCTACCAGCGCAAACAGAACTCCCCATATAAAATAAATATCTTCTACATATTTTATTCTATATTCCCTTGTAACAATGGCAGCAATAACGCAAATTGATATAATCGGAAAGATAATATACCAAAATTCATCCACTGCGTCTGTAGCATATCCCCATCTATCCCCTAAAAATCTTCTTGACAAGATGATCAGAAGCAACAGAACCGATTTACTCATTAGAACAATTGCCACCCCGGTAACATCGCTTCCCACCGTTTTCAACTTCAAAATCTCGCTGCCAATCAGCATAGTAATGAAATCCGCAGCTACCAGCAAAAAGGAAAAACACACCGAAAGCAAAAAATTCTTTTTTATACTATTCCGATTTATGATATATAAAGAAACCGTAAATAAAATAATTGCAAACATTTCTTTCAAGATTAACGATTCGCTCAATAGCCATGTTCCAATTAACGATACAGCTGATACTAATAACATCCAAATTGGAACGACAATTTTTCTCTTTGACACTTTAGACCTTGTAAACGTATCTTGAAACAAATATAAACATGCCACTTCAAGCAGTATTATTAAATAACTCTGTAAATATACCATATAAATCCTCCATTACAAAGCATTTTATATTCTTCCTTTGATACTCATAAATGCAGTTTGCACCTCTTTATATCTACTTTTGGACACCGGTATCTTTTCGCCTGAAATCAAAGAAATTTCATATCTTTTCAGATTCTCTATATACATATTATTTACAAGATAACTCTGATGCGTCCTTACAAAATCCTCGGGTGGCAGATCTTCTTCTACATCTGATAATTTTTTATACAATTCTAAAATTATATTTTGATTATTCTTCAAAATATGAAAACGCACTTTGTGCAACTCATTTTCAATATAAATAATATCCTTTACAGAAATTTCCACCTCACCTGCCTCTACAAAGTTGTATGTAACTTTGAAATCCATCAGATTCATTTTTTCAGAAATGGTATCTAATGCTTCTAATATGTCCGGCTTCATATTATTATAATCTTTTAAAATATAACGAATCGCCCCGACTTTATAGCCTTGCAGCGTATAATTAATAAATGCTGTTATAAAAACTAAATATGCTCCCGAATTATATTTTCTTAAGATTTCTGCAGTTTGTATTCCATCAAGTTCGTCCATATTTATATCCAAAAACACAATATCATATTTTGTCAATTTTTCTTTTAAATCAGCAAATTCCTTGCCTGATAAGAATACATCCACTTTATATTCAACACTACTTTTTCCAAAATATTCATCTACTATAGATCTAATCTTCTTTACAAAAATTTCCTGATCATCACAAATTGCTACTTGCAGCATTTTTATTGCCCCCATTTGCCAGCATCTTCTTCCTAATAAACACATTTTAAATGTCATTCTACAAGAACTATAGCATAAAATGTAACTATTCAGAACCCCTTAATCAAAAATGAAATCAGGGTGACCTGAGGTTTGAGGCATCATGAACCCACCAGATAATTATTCATTATACTTATCATAAGAATCATTCAATGCATTCCCAATGGACATCAGTACGATAGCCGCAATGATAAAGTATACATATTTTGACGAGAGTTTTTCCGCCTCCATTCCAGTCTGCTCATAATAAGAAAATTTTTTTCCTAAATATTTAAGTCCTACTACAGAATAAATTGTATACAAAAAACTGGGAATACTCGCCAGGGAAACACTTCTAAAAAGGAAACAAAAGCAATACGTGGCCGACACAAAAAGAAATGTAACAATAATTATATGCAACCATTCTAATCCAAAACTTCTGTCCAATAACATATAAGCTGAAAACCAACACGTATTAGTCATAATATAAACGAGAAATAATTTCATTATTTCATGACTTTTATTTTTATTGAGAACAAAATATATCTCATTGCCTTTTGTATCTATATATTTACTCATATGCATGCACACTATGAACGAGCCAAAAAAAGGTGTAAACATCTGTGTCAACACATTTACAGCGAAGGCAATATTGTATTCATTTCCGGTTCTAGCAACAAAAAATACAATCAAAGGGATTAGCAAACAATTAAATATTATCGGAATATAAAAGGACATTCCCATGGATTTAATGCTTATCTTGATACCCATAAATATCCATCCTCCACTGTAGGTTCCACACTCTTACCGGGTATTTTATTTTCAGATAAGATGCGTATCTTAAATTTATTATCACAAAGTGATTTTCTTATTAAAATCGTATTACTCTTATCAGACTCGTATTCATCTTCAGAGATCTCATACACCTTTCCTTCTGCACAGGAAGCCAATTCTAAAGGTGTATATACTCCAAGCACATTTCCTTCTTTCATAACAATAATTTTATCGCATAAGCATTCTATATCTGAAACGATATGGGTGGAAATCAAAATCACTTTTTCTCTCTTTATTTCTTCAATTATATTTTCAAATCGTATTCGTTCTTTGGGATCTAATCCTGTTGTTGGCTCATCATACACAAGAAGATTTGGATTTCCAAGCAGGGTTTGAGCTATCCCCACTCTCTGTTTCATCCCACCTGATAATGTCCTCACTTTACAATTCTTTCTCTCTGTTAAATTCACAAGTTCCAGCACTCGATTGATTTCTGTATTGATATCTCTTTTGGGAATCTTCTTTGCATCGGCAAAATATTTGAGTAATTCACTTACCTTTAGTTCCTCTAAACCATTAAAATGCTGTGGCAAATACCCTATGCCTATTTTTTCATTACAAATCTTTTTCCCCTCATAAGATATTTCCCCGGAATAATCTCCATATAACCCCAGGATACAACGAATAAGTGTTGATTTACCTGCACCATTCTCTCCCAGTAATCCATAGGCCCCAAATGCGCTTATTCCCCCTGCACAGTGGTTTCAGCCGCTTGCCGGGCTTCTCCTCTTTACACGGACGTCCATCTCCACCGTCCGTATGGCAGGGACAGGTTTCGCAGTACAGCGCTCCCGGCTTGAAATCAGGGACAAAGTTCGTCCGTTCCAGCTCGGTGGGCTTGATGAAATTATTTCCATCCCGGTCCAGAACTCCAAGGGGTGGCTGAAGGGGTGGTTCCCCGAAGGTTCCCTCGATAAAATTCGGATACCCCGGATGCAGCCGGTCTTTTTTCGGCGGTGCTATTCTGTCCTTCAAAGGCATAAGAGGCGGGATTACCGTTCCGTCAGGCTGCCTGCCGGTTCCATCCTCCAGCCGGTCATAGATGCGCCAGAGTGTCCACATTCCCTCATGAAAATGTGGGTAAAGATGGCAGTGAAATATCACATCTCCGATGGTTCCATTCAGGCTTCCCGCTCCATGAAGAATATCCAGTGTATAGCATTCCTGCGGGCTGATGGATATGGAATCAATAATTGTTGAGTTCGGATTGTCTCCCTCCAGCCGCCACTGATGATTGTGGAGGTGGAAAACATGCGTCTCCTTCACTCCACCGTGAATCAGGCGGATTTTGGCAGGATCTCCCACATATGCCCGCAGGATTGGCGGTGCCGGGTCCCCATATACCCACGAACTCATGGAGATGTCTTCTCCCGTATCACTGTGCTCATGAGTAAGAGGCGGCCGATTCCGCATAGGGAACTTTCATTTACATCACTCATGTGTATCCATTTATTGATAAAACTCAGAAAAGGCGCATGAATCGATTACATCTTATCCGCATATCCTTTCTCCAGTTCTGCATTTATTCTGCCTCTGTCAAGTAATTTCGAATTTCAGTATTTTATATGCACAAGGCATAGGAAATTATACGGGCAATTTTTGAATTTTCGATATTTCTCCCGTACAAAGCTTAGGGATATACGGGCGGCTTGGAATTTTCAAGATTTCTCCCGTACCGACCTTAGGTTTTATACGGGTGGTTTCTGGACTTTGAAATCTCAACCGTACTGACCTTAGGTTTTATACGGGTGGTTTCTAAACTTTGAAATTTCTCCCGTACTGACCTTAGGTTTTATACGGGTGGTTTCTGGACTTTGAAATTTCAACCGTACTGACCTTAAGCTTTATACGGGTGGTTTCTGGACTTTGAAATTTCAACCGTACTGACTTAAAGTTTTATACGGGTGGTTTCTGGACTTTGAAATTTCTCCCGTACTAGGCCTAAGTTATATACAGGTGGTTTGTGGATTTTCGATATTTCCCCCCTACGGGACATGGGGATTATACGGGGTGATTTATGCTTTTCATGATTTCAACCGTACTGAATAATGAATAAAAAGAAATACGGTCGAATTTTAAAGACATTAAATTCAACCGTATAATATGATACAAGGGTCAACAGGTCAGAGCTTGTTCCTGCTTGCAGGATAAGAGTTTATCTAAGCCCTTCTGCTTCCAGGGATTCTAAGGAAGATCTGCCCCATTCGACAGTTGGACAGATCAGTGCCCAGAATCACGATGAATCCATAAGCGGCACTCTGGTAAACCGGAATAAAATTCCCCCTTCTATCCTTTCCATGGTGAAAAATGAAACCACACAGTTTAAAGATGAAGAGGGAAATGTCCTGTCAGAGGAACAAAGAAAAGAGCTCCTCTCGCTTCTGGAACAATGCATCAAGTCCCATGAGCAATCTCCGGGAGATATTGTAGACACCTATTATGGCACCGATGACAGTACCAATGAAACGATCGTAATCCGCCTGTATGAGAACTATGTGGAAATCAATCAAATAATCTATAAGATTCCCTCATAAAACTTATTCAGCAGCAAGCATCTCCTCCAATGCCTGTACAGAAATAGGCTTAGAATAATAATATCCCTGAAACCAGGTAGCATTGTATCCACGCAGATAGTCCTGCAGCTCCTGGTTTTCCACTCCCTCCAAACAGGTTGCCATATTGGTCTGCCCTGCAAATTCAAGAATGGAGTGAACCATTGCCTGATTTTTCTGATTTTCCATAATTCCCCGGATGAAACTCATATCGATTTTAATCTCATCCATGGGGACATTCATGACAATACTGGAGGAAGCACTTCCCGTACCATAATCGTCCATAGCCACCCGGATTCCACAGCTCTGGAAATATAAAACCTCGCTGTTTAATAATTCCAGTGGAATATCCCTGCAGCGTTCTGTCAGTTCCAGGCAGAGATGATTTCCCGGGAACCCCGTATCCTTCAGTATGGCTGAAACATCCCTGCAAAACTCTGTACGTTCCAGCTGTCGGATGGATACATTCACATTGACAAAGAAATCCGGCCTGATATCAAGAACCGGTTTCATCTCTGTCAGTGCCCTGCGAAGGACAAAATTACCCAGTTCATACATGCTGGGGTCCGTCTCCATCCACTCAATAAACATCCCCGGGGGCACTTTACCGTAGGGTTCACGGCACCATCGCAGCAATGCCTCTGCCCCCACAACAGTTCCTGTAGCTGAGTCTACAATGGGCTGATATTCCAGATAAAATCCATCACAGTTGTTATGTACAGACTGATGAATCACCTTCATGAGCTCAAAATCCACACCACGGGAGGTCTTTACCTCATCATTAAAGATAACGAGCTGTCCCTGATGATACTTAATGGAATGATTCAGTGCATAGGTAACCTGTCCGCAAACGGAAGAAGTATCGCCGTGGTAATCCTCCAGCAAAATCGCACCGGCACCCATTTTAAGGGGATGAAGCGTTCCATCCGCCATAATTCCATCGCCTAGTGCCTGCCGAACCTGCTGCTCAAAAGCAGACATTTCATCCCGCCCGGCCTTTCTCATGATAAAAACAAAACGCTCTCTCTCGAGACGGTAAACTGCCCGATCCGGATCCATCATATATATGAACTTTAGCGCAATGGCACTTAGCAATTCATTGGCAAAATCTCTCCCATATACCAGATTAAACGTAGAAAATCCTTCCACATGAATCTGTAGAACTGCAAATCGTTCCCCCCTTGCAATTATTTTTTCTAGATCCTTCACATAGCGAGCCTCCGAAAACAGATTCGTCAGAGCATCAATCTGTGGATAAACGTTCTCGTTTTTCAGAACCACGACCATATACTCCGGAGTATTATCCTCATCCCGGACCAGATCTGCCCGAATGCAGTAAAGGGAATACCTGCCCTCTGTGTCCTTCATTCGTACACAAAGCTCCTCTATCCCCAATTCCTCTCCGCGGCTGAACTTATCTATTCCATCCAAATACTCATCCTGATCATAGGGATAGACATATTCCACTATCATCTGCTCAAAATCTGTAAAATAACGCTCAGACAGCCCAAACAAATCCCTTGTTTTTTCAGAACACCAGGTCCGATTCATCTTGAGATTTGTCACCCAGACATAAGAATCACTGGATAAATGGTCACAAATATTCAACATAGCAGAGATTTTATCTGCATCCTTCTCCCAAAACTTATTCTCATCCATATAAAACCCCCAAAAATTATGTCCATCCTAAGCAGCCACTTAATCTTCTTCTCCGAAAAATATAATATCCGAACCGTTTAAATATAAGCTATTGTAGCATATTTTTTCACATTATTCAATGAACGAATCTCTCCTATTTTCCCGGTTCATACCTTTGTCCACAATATTCGACAAAAAAGTCCTCGAGATATGTCAGAAAAATACGATGAAAACTATTTGAACCCGCCTTTATGAAACGATATAATAAAGCTAAGGATATCTATTTAGACCCCACTTCGGACAAAAGATTTAACGGATGGGATTCTGAACAGTTATACACCAAAAAGGAGGACAGGCTATCGTGGAAAAAGTGCGTTACATGATTTCCGATGCCGCCGCACTTGCCGGCGTGGAAACCCATGTTTTACGTTACTGGGAAGAGGAACTCGACCTGACCATCCCACGAAATGAGATGGGTCATCGATATTATACGCGGGAGAACATACAGGAATTTCAGAGGATAAAAGAATTAAAGGAAAACGGCTACCAGCTGAAGGCAATCCGGACCATGCTGCACCAGGAGAAAGAAGCAGTTTCACAAAATAAGATTGCAAAAACTCCTCAAGCAGATCATGGCGTGTCGTCAAATCCGGCCCACAAAAATGCCGGGCAGAAAACCGACACGTCCGAAAAAGCACAAATAACAGAACCCACAACCGTCAACCGGCCAACCGCAAACCGGCAGGCAGAGCCCGGTGGTGACAGGCAAATGGCTGTGGCCAGGATGCAGACGGCTCCGGTTTCGAAGCCCCAGGCACAGCCGGCATACATAAACGAGCTTTCCGCAGAGGAGCGCATGATGCAGTTCCGGGAGCTGATGAGCGATATTGTAGGACATGCCATTGCCCAGAATAACGAAGCTCTTACGCTTGATATCGGTCAGGAAATTAAAGAAACCGTGCTGAAAGAAATGAACTATCTGTTCCGGGAACAGGCCGATGCGGACGAAGAACGGTATAAGCAGTTAAATGCTGCCATCCGCGGAAAATTAAAGAAAAAACATGGATTTTTTTCCAAAAAAGAAAAGCCGGAAAAAGCCGGAAAAGAGAAGGCCCTCAGCACTGTTTAAAATGCCGGTTAAAGTGTAAAACAATTTCCGGTTCAATAGTTTTTTCAATAGTTCTTTTTACAGAAACGGAGCAGCCCCACGAAGTAATGATTCGTGGGGCTGCTCCATTTTTTGTATGCTTACTGTCTTAGCTTATTTTACTTTAATCTTTGTTGTAACAGTCTTTGTCTTACCATTCTTTAAGGTAACCTTCACTTTAACAGTAACTGTACCTTTCTTCTTTGCCTTTACCTTTCCGGTTTTGCTTACAGTAGCAATCGCATTCTTGCTGGATACATATTCAATCTTAGATACGTTGTTCATATCCAGTTTGCTGCTGAGCTTAACCGTTGTTGTCTTGCCCTTCTTTACAGATGCGGAAGACTTGGCAGTTTTTACAGTGTTAAGAATCGTCTTTTCAATCTTAGCGGCTTCCTTCGGAGTTACCAATTCATAAGTACTGCCGGATGCTAAGGCAACCTTAACATCTCCAGCCTTATTCACTGTATAGGTCTTTGCATTGACAAGTACATACTTCTTGGTCTTCTTGTCAATTGCCACAACCTTCAGTTTTGCACCGGCTGTCAGCTCATCTGCATCAGCCTTAACGGTGTAAGACTTCTTACCGTTAGATACCTTTACAGAAATGGAAACATCCTTTGCGCCGGCTGCTTCACTGATCTGTGAAACAACATCGCCGGAAATCTTTCCTGTGATACTCTTTTCACTGCCGGTTCCCTTAGCTGTTACTACAGCCTTTGCACTGGTAATACTTCCAGCAGCATCCTTCTGAACGGTTACAGTTACAGAAGTATTCTTATCTGCATCAGCAATTACAGAAACTTCCTTGCTTCCTGTAACATTACCGGATGTATCCTTGTCTGTTGTAACTGTGACACTAACTTCCTTACCGGCATCATTCTTAACTGTCTCTGTCTTGGTTTCGGTTGTTGTGCCATCCGGATTCTGGGTTACGGTTGTGTTGTCAGGCTTTGATGGCTCGGTTGGCTCAGTCGGAGTCGTAGGCTCAGTTGGCTTTGTTGGCTCGGTTGGCTGAGTAGGATTATAAGAACCACCACCGGTTGAGCCGCCGGTTGAGGTTTCTCCTGTTTTCTTAAGAACAACTGTTCCACCTACTGCAGCTGCCGGAATAGCCACGCTTACCTTTCCGTTACTTACAGTATAGGTCTTTCCGGAATACAGATCCGTCATAACAGAACCATTACTCTCACTTACCGGAATATCTACCGTCTGCTCAGCAGATTTGATATTCATTCCAACGTAGAGCTTTGTTCCACCGTAACTTCTTGATACTACATCATATCCCTTTTCATCGGATACAGCTACAGACTTTCTGTCACCTCTTGCAAATACATCTGTGTATGCGTTACGGATTGCCAGCATCTTCTTATAATGCTGATAGGTTACATTGCCATCATTAACCTTTGACCAGTCAAAATCATAACGGTTTGTCTGATATGGGTAATTGTTTTCTCCTGTCAGACCGATTTCCTCACCATAATAAATCACCGGCTGACCCTTTGCTGTAATCTGTAAAGTTGCTGCAACAAGTGAAGCTGCTGTTGCTGCATCCTCTGTCATCTTCTTGTTCGTAATCAGATTCTGCTTAAAACCAATTTCATCATGGCTGCCTAAGAACTGTCCTGTCATATAAGTATTATTCAGGGCAGCATTTCTGGATGTCAAAAAGCTCTCTACAGATGAAATATTACCACTGACAAAGCTTGTTGCCTGATCATTAAAATCGAAATCCAGATCTGAATCCATCTCACCGGTTCCTAATGTACCGCCATTTCCAGCATATCCACCGCCGGCATACTCACCGATCATCTTAAATTCCGGATCAACCTCTGTCAGAGAATTTTTAAGCTCTGCCCAAGTTGCATTTTCTACATGTTTTACAGTATCTACACGGAAATAGTCGATACCAAATTTCTTTACCCAATCAGTCTGCCATTTTACCAGCTGTGCACTTACATCAGGATCCTCTGTCTTGAAATCCGGTAAGTTAGATAAAGAGTCTTTCTGATCATCTCCGGAAACAATATCCTCTCCAGATCGGATCATATTTTTACCATCTAAAATACTGTTAAAATTATTTTCTGTTCCATAACCGGCATGGTTCACTACGATATCCACCATAATCTTGATACCGCGCTTATGAGCCTCACTGATTAAGGTTCTAAATTCTTCCTCTGTACCAAGGGTCGGGTTTAACTTTGTAAAATCACTTGCCCAGTAACCGTGGAAGGCTGCATTATACGGAACATCTGCACTGCCCGTGCCTGTTACCTTAACACCAGGAATATTTTTCACGATTGGTGTAATCCAAACGGTATTGATTCCTAACTCATCCAGATAATCCAGCTTCTGAGTAAGTCCGGCAAAATCTCCTCCATGATACAGCCCCGGGTTATCCTTACCATAGGTCTGATCTCCACTTGCAGTATTGTTTGTCTCATTTCCATCGAAGAAACGATCGGTTACCATAAAGTAGATAACTGCCTCATCCCAGTCAAAATCATCTGCTGATGTCTTTGTACGAGCCACAACATTCACATCAACGGTTGTATGATACTCATTCCCGTACTGGTCTGTTACCACGATCGGTAATGTCTTAATTCCTAATGCAGTATCCTGTGTTACGGAAATGGTAACCGCCTGTAATTCCGGCTGAATAGCCAGTGCACTGCTGCCGCCTAAAGAAGAAACATCAATAGATGCAGATGCTACTTCCAGTTTCTGCTTATCAGTCTCAGCCTGATTTACTATAAATTTTACAACATTGTTCTCGTTATAGTTAAAGGATGGCCTCATTACTTCTGCTGAAATTGTCGCATTCAGCTTGTAATAATCCACATAGGAATAGGTTACCCCATTCTTTTCTTCATGATTTGGATTGTATTTATCCAATACGTATTCCGATCCCACCTTATAGCGATAATCAATACGTCCATCCTGTAATCCTTTGGAGACATACTCGAAACGCTTATTGCTCTTGCTATAAGTCATTGGCTGCTCTTTTCCGTTGATTTCTACAGCCACCTGTAAATCAGCTAATTTTCCCTCAACCAAAGCCTTGTCATCACGATAGTAGAAAGAAATCTGGTCTTTCTTTGGCTGTAATTCATATCCAATATTGTATGGTGCGCTGAGCTTTGGCTCCTCACCGGTTTTAATGCTTGCACATACAACAGTCTGGTCTAACGGGAATGAAATGGAATGGTCTCCACCATCCTTCACCCATGGATCCCCTGTTGCATCTAATACAACGACAAAATCTACCTTTGCACAGGTTGGCTTAACCGGAACCTTTACGATCCACTTGCCAGTACCATTTGCTTCAAAATTAATTCTTTTTGCCGCATAGCCGGTTGTCCATGAATAAAACTGTGGTGTTACACCAGCTGCAAGGGTCGGATTCTCATATTCCAGATAAAAATATCTCGGTTCCGCCTTAGTAATGGTTGGCTTTTCTGTGGTAGGAGTCTTACCATATTCATACCATAAGGTAACTTCTGAAGCATCCTCATCAATCACATAATACTGATTGCCATCCTGCCCACCATCCCATGTGCCTGCCTGATCTCTGGCAATAATCCCAAGGGAATTGTATGGAACTGTTGTGGTACCCTGTACCCATGTGACACCATTTTGTTCGTCTACTACGGTTGTATCTAAATTAACGAAAGTTTTACGATCTCCGCCATTTTCAAAGATATAAACGTCGGACACACCCGGCTTCATTTCCAGATCCTGGGAATACATATTAATCGTTACTTTATATAATTTATCTACAACCGGGATAGTAAATTCCTGCGTGAAATCGTTATAGGAAGCAACCACCGTAACTTCTGTTAACTTTGAATCTTTCGCTACCGTAATTTTATTTTCTGTTAAAGTAACACCCTCCGGTGCTCCTTTCAGTTTATAGGAAATAGTCGCATCCACTGCTTGCGCAGTTTTACCGTCATAATATTTAGCTGTGGTATTGAGTGCAGTCTCTTTTCCCTTGATAATTTTCGAGTTGTCAACAACTAAACTCTGAACCAGAGACTGTGTAACCGTAACATCTTTATTAGCATCATCAAGTTTGATCGAAAATGTTACATCAGCCGGAGCACTTACAGTAACCGAGCGGTTACCTGAAATTCCCCATGGTAAATCCCAGCCTTTATTCTCCGGATCCTGCAGGATCTTATATTCGTATTTGCCTGCCTGAACATTTTTATAAGTAATGCTGAATATGTTTTCATTACTGGAATCCTGCTTTAACGCATTATTCATATCTAATTGATTCCAATTACTTCCTGCCAGTCCCTCTGCTCCTGCTAAAACAAAAATATTACGAGTTTCCGGTTCTTTTATCTCCTCAGTTTTTTCAGCGGTAGTATACCACTTTTCATCGCTCGGAGAAAAATATGCCTTTGTGCATCCATTCTTAGTGATCTGCGCATTCCAGCAGTGGTATTTTTGAGGTTCAGTTGTTGTGTCCGTTGTATCCTTTACCCATTTTACGAACTGAAGACCATCAACTGTTCCACTTACTGTTACATAACCCCACTTCTCTTGTTCTGCTGGCAATAACGAAGGCTTGTACTGATCTTTCCAGTTTCCGCCAATGCGAACATTCTCTCCTCCCGTTACTGTTACCGAACTTTCTTTTGGAGCCCAAGCATTTACAGCCCAATCTCCTGCAACTGTGCCCTTAGGCAACTCAAAATAAAGTTTCACAGAACTTGGCGTATCAGCCGCTTTTGCCGTCACCGGTGCCACCGTCAGCGATGTCACTACAAGCGCCAACGCCATCAACAGGCTCAAAAGCCGCCTCCCTACATGTTTTTGTTTTTGTTCTCTCATGAACATCCTCCTTTTCCTCTCCCTACCGCATAAGACACCATTTTCTTATGCAGAATGTTTATTATAAGGGAAATTATATCGTTACTATTGGACAACTTCAATAATAAATGTGGGTGGCTTTTCATTTTCGTATATTTAACTAAAATTTACGAAACATTTTTATGCAACATTTTTCCTTTTCCTGCTAATGCATCCTCGAAAAATAATCCAGCAGAATATCCTTGATATGGTTGTACCGTCTTGCATAGGAATTCTCCACCCGGATAATCTCCAGATGATGTGCCTCGCAGATTTTATTTTTCCGGCGGTCGCGCTCCTTTACCGCCTCGTCCTCCAGATGTTCCTTGCCATCCAGCTCAATAGCCAGCACTGGAATCTCCTGTCTGCCATGCTTTTCATATACCACAAAATCAAACCGTCCCATGTAGAAAAGGTCATCCGCCGTAATATTATCTTCAAACACCTGGGAAATGGCAACCTCCTTATGAACTGCATATTTATTCTGGGTCAGCCAGATATTTTCCAGCGCATGGGTCAGATTTTCCAGAAATGCTGTCTCCGTTTTTGTGGAAAAAGGTTTCACCCCCAATGCCCTGGAATTGACCTGTTTCTGTGTAACCACCGACTTCCCCTTTGTTTTCACATATTGAATCAATTCGTACAGGTCATCATCCTCATTTCCCCAGTGCAGCCGCTCCACCTCTCTGTCATCTGCCAATACAATCAGCCGGTTCTTCGCACGGGAGGTTGCCACATTGATCAGCTCCTTATTATTTTTCAGCCACATATAGGTTCCCTGCCTCGTATTTTCGGTGAGGGCTGTGGAAAAAAGAATGACATCCTTCTCATCTCCCTGAAATGCGTGAACGGTTCCACAGGAAAGATTGGTAAGCTTCGCTTTCTCCGCCGCCTCCTCAATGGCCTTCCGCTGATTGACGAAAGGTGTAATGACTCCGATATCCTCCTTCCTGTGCTGCTTCGCATAGCACAGAATCTGCCCCACCTCAGCCATTGAAACATTTTTCCTGTCATCTGCCGTCCCCCGGACATCTACATATATTAACGGCTGTTCCTCCGAAGTTTTGGAGCAGATGTTTAATCTGGAATTGTAATATTTCCTGTTGTTAAACTCAATGATTTTCTCATTACAACGGTAATGATTGTGCAAAAGCACCTCATCACTGACCGGGTCACAGGCCAGAAATGTCTTGTAAATAGAGTTCTTTCTGTAATCGTATTCCTCCGCCACATGGTACTTGCGCTTCAGCTTCCTGTTGGTAAGCTCGTCCAAAAGAATGACCGGACTTAACTGCTGGGGATCTCCCACCAGCATCAGCTCCTTCCCCCGGATAATGGGTACCAGGGACATGGCAATATTGCACTGGCTGGCCTCATCCATAACGGTCATGTCAAACATCGGTTCCGGTTCTCCCAGCCGGTGAGCAGAAATACAGGTCGTTATCATAATGGGAAAAACCTTCTGCAGCTTTTTTACATTTTCCGTTTTCTTAAGATACTGGGCAAAATTCCTCGCCTGCTTTGCGGAATCGGTGCTCTCCTCCAGAATCTTTCTAAGGTCAGCAAATTTTTCCGTCTCCAGCTTCTTAATATATTTTGCGGAGGTGTAATACAGATACTGAAAAAATTCTTCCTCATTCCGGTCTAAAAGTGCCAGGGCATCCTCCTCTGTAATCTCCCCGATATCTGCAATCTGCTTCTCAATTTTTCCCAGCTGATACCCCTGAAGATCGGCCTGAAACGGAAAAAGGGAAATTGCATTTTTCATTCCTTCCTGATATTCCATGACTCTAAGCAGCGTCTCTTTTCGTTCCTTAAGATCCAGAATTTCCTCGTAATTTTTGAGAAGCGCAGAAAGCTTTTTGGCACGGGAAATCCGGCTGTCCTTCCGCTTGTCCAGCGTCGATTCGTAGATACTGACATTTGCAGCCTGATTCCGCAGTGCCTGAATATAACGGATGGCTTCCTGCATTTTCTCCTGATTTCCCAGTCGCAAAACGGGAAAAGGAATGGTCTGCCCATGGTATTTCATTCCCCGGAGCTTATCAAATACGCCGTCAATGGGAGTATTGTTATAGGAAGAAAAAAGGACGGTTTTGTCATTGAAAAAAGCGGTCACCAGCGTATTGATGATGGTATTGGTTTTCCCGGTACCGGGTGGTCCCTGAATATAGGCAAGGGGATATTTCATGGCATTGTCAATTGCCAGAAGCTGATCCAGATTGATGTTCCGGTTAATCAGCGCAATGGGATAGGTTTTCCGCCGTATGGGCTTCGACACAATATCCCCGAAAAAAGCACGAATGGGATAGGTACCCCGGTCATTCTGGTACATTTCGATAATCGCGCTGTACTCCTCATGAAGGTCTAACACAATATCCATTCCAAGCCCGATTACATAGGGCATATCGTCCACCTGCACCCCTTTATTCCCTGCAATGCAGTCCTTAATCTTCTCCTGATTTGCGGCAAAATCCGATAACAGCTCATACTCCTCCCCATCCAGATATCTGCGAATGCTTTCCTTTTTCCCGTCAATGGTAAACTCCGTACAGACCGTAATATCCTCGTCCGGATGAAAACACCGGTTTTTCACATCCAGATTCAGTTTTCTGTAGGCCAGAACATATAGACCTTTGGGTGTATGCAGGCTTAAAACGTTCATGGCAAGCTGTTTGATATGCAGTTTCCCGCCCGGCTGTTTTTTCTTGTGATCCATCTGATACTGGAATTTTTGGACTACTTCCTCAAACTGCTGCCGGGACAGGGGATAGGTTTCCCCTTGAAAACTACCCCTGTCCAGAAAATGAATCAGTTCGTAATCGCTGTAGTAAGGGGTTGTATCCAGGCGGTTGCACATCTCCAGATAATTTAATATCTTAAGATTTGCCACATGGTCAAAAATCTTTTGGTACTTCTCGGGATACATCGCAATATCTTCCACCAGCCGTTCGTTGACAGGGCAGTAGGAGCCCTCCACGATGTTGGTGGACAGAATGGAGTCGATAAATATCTTATCAAATTCGCTCACTGTATACCGTCCGATATGCAGTCCATCCACTTTCAAAGTCCGCCGTCCCGGATCCAGATCCCGGATGCCAATCCAGTATCTGGTAGTCTCATTGCTCTGGTTTTTATATTCAATTTTCAGCCATTTTCCCTCATGGATAGCTTTGAAGATATCACGACATATACTGTTCATGGTGTTCCTCCGGAGTCCTTTACACCTTTTTCCTATACAACAAAGACCTTTAAGTACTGCTTACGCAATACCTAAAGGTCTCTTATACACGTACCTGAATACGTAAATTATTCGCAAACGTACGGCATCATTGCAAGATGACGTGCTCTCTTAATAGCAACAGTAAGAGCTCTCTGATGCTTTGCACAGTTTCCTGTGATACGGCGGGGAAGGATCTTTCCTCTCTCAGAGATGTATCTCTTTAACTTGTTGATATCTTTATAATCGATGACATTATCCTTGCCACAGAATACACATACCTTTTTTCTTCTACGCATTGGTCTTCTCTTTGCAGAAGCACCATCACGATCAGCTGTCTTATTGAAAGCCATGGTCTTTACCTCCTTAAATAATCACAACGTTTAGTTAAATGGTAATTCCTCATCAATTCCATCCGGAATATTCATGAAGCCATCACCGGCTGCTCCGCTTGGTGCAGGAGCAGATGGAGCACTGCCATACTCGCTTCCGCCGGAAGCATTTTTGCTCTCAGCGAACTCAACGCTGTCTGCAACAACGTCAGTTGTGTAAACACGCTGTCCATCTTTATTAGTATAACTGCCGGTCTGAATCCGTCCCTCGAGAACAAACTTGGTTCCCTTGCGTCCGAATCTCTCCATAAACTCTGCTGTCTTGTTGAAAGCGACACAGTTAATGAAATCCGCTGTCTGCTCATCCCCGCCTGTTGGATTACTGCGGCGGAAACGACGGTCAACTGCCAGTGTAAATCTTGCAACTGCAGTTGCATTCTCCCCCTGTGAGTAGCGAACCTCTGCGTCCCTTGTTAATCTACCCATAAGAATAACTCTATTCATACGATCTCCTACTTTCTTATACTACTGCTCGTCTTTTCTAACGCATAAGAAACGAAGAACATTGTCCATGATGCGGACATCCTGCTCAACCTTTGCCGGAACATCAGATGCTGCATCGAACTGGATGAAGTAGTAGAATGCTTCGCTCATCTTCTGAACTTCGTAAGCTAACTTCTTCTTACCCCATTCTTCCACTTCTGTAACAGTACCGCCTGCACGAGTGATGTACTCTTTTGCCTTCTCAACGGTTGCTGTTCTCGCATCATCTTCGATCTTTGCACTAACGACGAGTGCTAATTCATACTTGTTCATGCGAAATTTTACCTCCTTTTGGTCTCTGGCTCACAGGATATGCCTGTGAACAAGGAAAAAATAGTTATCACGAAGATACACTATACCATGTTTTTACAGGTTTTTCAAGCTTTTTTTCAAATTTCCTCTTTATAAAAAATTTGAAATCTTTATCGTAAATTCTGGATAAATCCCCACCTGAATTTCATCTTCAAATAAATACTGGGTGGAATCTTCCTTTTCCCCAAAGGAATACACCAGTACAGTCTGCTTCATTGGGTTCACGATCCAATATTCACGTACTCCTGCGGTACGGTATTTAAATAGCTTTGTGAGGTAATCCATTCTCTGACTGCCTGGTGATACAATTTCAATAATCCAGTCCGGAGCCCCGTTGCACCCGTTTTCATCCAGTTTATCTCCATCGCAGATGACAGAAATGTCCGGTTCCACATATGTTCTGTCATCCTTATTCAAAAAAACGGCAAAGGGAGCCGGATAGACTCTGCATTCCCCATTGTGATCCACAATATAATTACCGATGATCCGGCTCAGCTGCTGAACCAGTTCCTGATGGATCCGGTTCGGAGGTGCCATATCATAAATTTCTCCGTCTATCAGTTCCGCACGCGCCCCCTCCGGTAACGCATATATTTCTTTTATTGTATGTTCATTCTTTTTTGGTAATGGCATAATATCCCGTCCTTTTTCACTTTGCTATATACAAAGTATTATACTTCAATCAAATAAAATAGACAAAAGTTTTATCATAAACGAACCAATGCATCATATACCTTATGATATATCATCTGATTCGGACAATATCTATAATCAGCGAAAATGGAAATCCCACTCTCCTCATAGAACTCCCGAATCGCCGCTGCGCATCCTGCACTCCGGCTCTGCCCGTACTCACATTGACAGATGATGTCCCATCCGTCTTTTTCTGCATCTGCTATAAAGCTTGCCAGTTTCTCCGCTTCCGGAAAATAATCTTCATACCGCAGACCATAATCCTCCAGCTCATCATAGTGAATGTCCCACACTGCCGCCTGGAACAGCCGCCCGGCTTTTCCACAGAAATCTACCGGCGGAGCTTCATGGCTGCCAACAGGCGGATCATAAAAACTGATTACTGCTGTTTTTGTCGGAAATTCCTTTTCTATAAGCTGCTCGATCTCTTCCCTTGCATATATGAAAATTGTCATCCTGCTCTCCCTGTCCTCTTCCTATTGTGAATGTTCTCATATATAAATATATAAACACTTTCTTTTACTTATCCCTGCTTGCCACCCACGTGATATACAAATTGCTTCGTTGCAATGCAACTATCCGTTTCTGACTAATTTTCCATCTTTTAAATAAATTCCATATCCGTCATATGGGCTAACAACGTCATTTGATACCCAGTAACCTTCCATTTCCCTGCTGTATCCGGCTTCATATCCAATATGCCGCAGCGTCTCAAAATCCCTCTGCCGGATTTTCTCGGAAGCCTCTGGAAACATTTCAAAATAGGTCTTTACCGGGTCCGGCTCGTAGACTAACCGCATACAGCCTGCCAGCCGGTTTAATCTGTTCAGATGCTGCAATTTCTTCCTGGAAATATTGTCTCTGTCAACTACCTTTCCGGTGGGCTCTTTTTTCTGTATATATGCTTTTTGGTCATCTGAATATTTGACACAGATCAGCCCTGCATCCGTCAGATCTTTGATATCTCTCTGAAGGGTTCGCATTTCAACTTTTCTCAATACAAATTCGATGTCTCGGTAAGTTACCTTCTCAAAAGTCCTGAATACATCATAGATGATCAGCTGACGTTCGATTTGATGGATTTCAATCAATTCTTTACATCTCCTCTTCCAACATAATTCCCCGTTTCATCTCATTAAAATCCAATACACGACTACTATTAAAATCTGAAACCCGTAATATCCCACGATAAAAATCAAAATCCAATGATACCAGCGTAAGTGTTTTTTCTTTTTGCCCTTACTGCTATTGCTGGTTGTCTTCCTGACGCTGGCCTGTGCTGCCGGTGAGATTTTTGCTGCAGTTGTATTTCCGGTCGTTGAAGTATTCGGCTTATTTTCTGCAGCTGACCGAAGCATCTCCAGAGGAATCTGAACAAATGCTGCTTTTGCCGCCGCATCCGCCGCCTTTTCAGCAGCGATAAAAGGTGCTTTTGCGGTTTCAACTGCCTTTCGTATCTGTTGGACCGTTATGGGACGATACTTTGATGTGTGTTCCAGATCAAAGGTATCTGTTCTGCTGTAAATTTCGAACATGCGGTAACAGGTTTTACACATTCCCGGAAGACCTTGAACATGGCAGGTGGGCTGACCACTTTTCGTGCATATTTCACAGCGTCCATTATCCCAGTACTGCGCTGATGTTGTTCTCCGTTGTGAATCACAGCCGGCTCTTTTGATCTGATACGTGGTAAAAGAAACCTGTTCCATCGAAGGCAATGGAAACCTTAGTTTATGCGAAATGTATGGAAGGTCCGACAACAGATTTCCTTGTCCGACAAAATGGTCATAGGAATCATAGGTCTCATCCCTTCTCTCATCATAATATCCCATTTGTTCCATGCGTGCATTATAAAAAATGTATTTATTTTCCCTTTCTTTTTTGATGATACCGATTAACCGATGCCTCGAATCATATACACGTTCTTCCATTATGTAGTCACCTTTCATTACTACCAACACTTTTTCCGAGCTGTCTTTAATTAGAATCTAAGATAAGTCTGTAAACGATTTGGAGCCCCGTTTTAATGTGGCATTTATAATCTTAGATAAAACCTTCCATGACTCGGTCTTCTCATTGTTTGAACCTAATAATTTTTCAAACTTAGCTTGACCAGTGTCTTCCTCCATGATCTCCTTAAGTATAATATTTTTAAGATCTTCCAGCTTCTGCTCTGCTGCATACTGCTGTAAAGTCGTACCTTTAACCATCTTAATTTCCGTCATACTCAAATACACCAGCTGGAAATTTGCAGCCTGATATTTTTTCTTCAAAAAATTGATTAATTCTGCATTATTCTTCTTTGCAATTATCGCCTTACACTCCGGAAATATTTCCTGAACTACTTTCTTTATGTCCGATATCTGCTGCACATACTTACGGGAATTTTCCAATTCAAAAAGTGTTTTTCTATAACATACTGGAGTAACATAAGTAGATATAATACTTCTATAATGTTCCCAGAATTTTTCCGTCTTTTTCCCCCCTAAATAAGAACGATATCTTACCAGCTGTTCCTCATTAAAGGAATCGTTTGAGGTTTTTAGCTCTACCAAAATAATCTGTGGTTTCTGGGATTCTGGTCTCCTAAGCAAAAGATAATCAATTTTAGCACTTGATAAGGTTTCTTTTCCATTCACTACTTTTTCGTTACTGATTGGAAACTCTTTTGCCAATAAAAAGATTTCATCAGCCTCATCCCCCAACCCAAATGTGATTATTTCCGTAATGAATTCCGATAGCAGCATATCCCATATTACTTCTGCCTTTATGGATGGATTAAAATAATCTTTTACCACCCATTTTTGAACCATTTTCTCAAATTCAGTCATGTCTTCTCTCCGCCATTTTTTCTCTTAGTTTTTCTCCAATCATTTGTACATCAAACTTTTCATCAATCGACTCGCATTTTCCATCTGCCCGAATCCATTTCAGCCATCCCCCGTCCATACGAAATGAAAATACTGCCTCTTTTCCCATCTCATCCATATATTTAATTTCTACGATAGTATCATAGGTATCAAGCAGATTGATCCAGTCCACCAGCTGGTGAATCTCCCATCGCTCACAGGAAATAGATTGAGACAATAGCGCCCAGGCTTCCTTCGTTTCCCAATGAGACTGCACCGAAATGCTGATCACCGGACGTTCCCCAATCACAAAAGCATTTTCTTTGTAATAAGAAGTGATTTCATTCATCTCCCAATCACAGCTAAATCTGCTTTCCCTCTTTACAAACCCCTGATCCGAAAAGGAGTAATGACAGTTAATCTTATTTAAGACAGCATACAATTCCGTCAGCTCCGTCTCCGGTTTTTGTTCTTTTACCAGCCTTAGATTTTCAGAGACATCCAACTTCCGGATCCCGTTTTTAACTTCCGTCTTTGGAGTCACCAGACACGCTCCATTTTTTGCATTCCAGTAAAAAAGTCTGGCGGTATCGCTTTGAACCATCTCAATCTTTTTAAACTGCCGTGGGGCATATCGCACTTTCCATAATTTTGCTTCTCCCTTAAGTTCTCCCTGCATACGTGCTGCAAATGCATCCTCATAAATCAACAGTAAAATGTCCACAGAAGCATTTCCAGTCCCCACTGTTCCTTCATGTAAAACTATAAATTGATCATTTTTTTCCATACTTACGCTCCTCTCTTTGAACATCCACCCATGCATAATTTCCCTTCGGAAAATGAGCTCAGGCTTTTGAATTCTTATAAAACAAATTGCTGTCCGTCCTCAAGCACCCTCACCCGATCTGCATAAGGCTGAAATTCTTTTATCTCTTTAAATTCATCCGCACATTCCGTGTGCATCGGAATAATTTTTCGGGGATTCGTCATTTTGATTAATTTTGCAATGGTCTCCACATAGGCATGTCCACTGGTATGAAGATGTTCCACCCGGTTTTCGTGCCCCTTTATAAAATTAATCAAAGCCTGGTCTGCATGTTCCTCTTTCAGATATCCCTCCCACAAGGAGTATACAATAAGCGGATCATCCAGTTTGTCCAGTATTTTCTCGAACCGCCCTTTCTCCCATTTGGGGTTACGGTTTGGCCGCGCCAGCATCACAAATCCTTTTTCCTTCAGCTTACCAATATCTGCCCGGTAACAGTGCTGTGATGGCCCTAGTTCTTCCATGTCCCCAACAATATAGAAATTGCGGGGAATTCCATGAATCGTAGCCAGCCGGTATTTTGAATAGTATTTCTGCTTCTCTTCTATCGCTGTCAGGATAACCTTGGCCTGATAGGCATCACAGACAAAAGCCTTGTTGTTCGGCACCGCATGATAGAATTCCATAATACTGTCCAGATTTGTGGAGGAAACTAGCACCACATTCTCATGATTTTTCTCAAAACATTCCCCTGCCTTATATCCTAAATCTTCCTCTGTCTGAAGAGGATTTTTCTTTGCCTCTTCAGTTCTGGAAAGCATGGTTCCCTCTGTAATCAGAATATCTACATTTCCCACATATTTTTCAATCATTTCCTCGAATCTTCCGAATTCGCTGGTGATTCCGTGATCCCGGAAATCACCGGTAAATAATATCTTCTTACCGCCTGCCCGAATCACAAACATGTAAGCATCCAACGCGGAATGATCCACCACAAGAGGCATGACTTCCAGTCCCTCCGCAAACTTTTTCCATTTTCCGATCCGGTACGGCTCCATTGCTTTTATTTTGTGCAACCCTTTTTCTTTCTGCACACTGTCCAGTCTCTCTACGATGATTTCCAGGATTTTTTTCGCAGTGTGGCCCATATACATGGGAATTCCGTCGGGAATCTTTTTGTACAGACCATAATGATCTCCGTGGTAATGGGTAAATAGCACGGCATCACAAACAGGTTTACTGCCATCTTTTGGAAACACTGTCTCCACAATTTCTTCATCTGACAGAACATTCAATGCCTGATTTCCCGGCAGATTCGCCCCGAAATCAATGACAATCCGGTGCTCTCCCACTTGAATTTCCGTCACGCAGCCCCCGATCTGATGGGTTCCACGATAAATAGTAATTTCTGCTCCCATGAAAATTCTCCTTCTCTTTTGTATTCATTTTGAACGATTTATGCAGTCTCTTATTTTATGCTCCGCCTCTACACACTCCTCCAATGAAAACTGTCTGGACTTCACAAAATCCTTCATATCCCCCAATATCATATTTTGTATCCGTGGTGACATTTCACCTAAAACCATATCCCTTTGGGATGGTTGATACAATACCAATGCCCGGCTCAGATCATCACATACAATCTGTCTGAGATATGCATTCCTCTCCTCTTTCGAGCATTGCGCGAATAAAAATGCACTCTCTGTATCGATGGAGAATTTTGTAAATGAATGACTATATGTTTTCAATTCTTTCAGATAGGCATTTTTCTCCATTTCCACCTCTCTCGCCACAATTCTTCTTCTATGCCGGTAACTCATTTGGGGTTTATTCAAGGATGAAAAATGTGACCGCTCCAATTCATAAACCGGGTATGCAGCATATTTTTTCAGGGCATCAAATAATCTTTCCTTATTTGCCCGCACTTCATCATTTTCTGCATAACAGGCAATCTGAGACAAGATTTCATCCCTCCTGTAATCCGTTTCCTCATATAACCATTTCCAAAAATCAAGATAGGTTCCCTTCAGAAGCAGCTTCCCATAATCCTCGATTGCAAGACTTCCTTCTTTTATCCAGATTTTCTCAATAACTTGTATTACTGTTTCTATATCCATAGGAAAAGACCTCAAATATTCTTTATACTCTTCTTTTGCTTTCTCCTCATTTTCTTCCTCATTTTCCAACATCAAAAGTCGTTCCCAATAGGACTTCCTGCCCTTCTCAATCAAAAGATCTCCATCCCATGTTTCTGATTTCCACTCTTCCATATAAGTGGGATTCAGATATGCCTTCCTGTAAGCCCTTGTCCATGCCTCAGTCTCATACAGGTAATACCATGCCATATAATAGGCTGCAATCGCCTGCAGGATAGCTTCTGTAATGGAACATAAGCTTCTGCTGTCACAAATTTCATTTTCCTGATCTGATTCCGTTATGGACAAAGCAGTCCGGGTTACCTCCACCAGCTTCTTAAAATCATATATTCTCCCCTTTTTCAACAATACCTGCGTACTGTGCTCCGTTCCGATTCCGGGAATCCCCCAGACCCCCATGTCAAAGTGCCATCCATCCGGTAAATAGGGATGCCCCGCAAATTTTACAGAATCTGATATCAGTTCATAAACCTTTGGCTCATCCAACGAAATATCCACAAAAGATTTCCCCGTTTCCTTTATCAAATATTCAAACATATAAGCCTTGCCGCTTCGATCTGTAATCAAGTAGGGGCGCGTTGTATCAATATTTTCTGTATTGATTTCAGGAGATACACTGTGTTTCCAATGCACGTAAAGAGGTGAAGATGCAAACTCCTGTGAAACCCCCAAATGATAGCAGAAGAGCTTTCCTGAATCTTCCAGTTCCTTTACCTTCAACTTATCGGCAATAATTTCTTTTTTCCATTCATTCCAAATTTCCTCAGGTAACAGCTTTCTTTGGCGAACATAATCCAATATAAGAGTTAAACAGTTCAATTGACAGGCAGCTTCTACGATATATCCGCAATCCATTGCCTGTTTCACCAGTTCTGTTGCTGCAAATTTTATTTGTTGTGCCTGTTCTTTAAAAGAATCTCCATTGACATAATAATACGTTTGATTTCTCATAACATACGCCACCTTTCCCTGTGATGTTATGAGCATATCATATACCTTTCTGTCTTAACGACACCATTATGGTTTTGTATTATTGCTTCAAATTTTTACAAATCATTCAACAATACATTTTACTAAGGCAATTATATCATATTCTCTTTGCCGTGTATAATATTGTGGACAAGTTTGCAATCTTAGCCCTACTGTGCTATAGTGTCTTTCGAACGGTATTCTGGGAAAGAAACTGTATCGCAGATAAAGTGTTGTCACCTTAAAAAATAATAAATAAGGGAAAGAAAACGGCAGATACCCTTTTATCAAACGGATCCGACCGGCAGACATAATTTCCTTTTCAGCATTTTATGTACGCAGTTCCATGTCAACTTATATGCATGGACCGGTATTCAATGATACAAGGGTCAAAAGGTCAGAACTCGTTCCTGCTTGCAGGATAAGAGCTCTGACTTGTTGACCCGCACACACATGAGGAAGTAGTGATTTTCCTTGGAAAATCAACGGATTCCGAATGTGTGTAGAATTGCGGGAG
>JALEZW010000051.1 GCA_022772675.1 Agathobacter sp.
TGACCTGAACCGGACACTGGCAGACATCCGTCCCACTTATCATCATGTAGAGAGCTGCCAGCAGACAGTGCCGGAAGCCGTGATCGCATTTCTGGAAGCTGAGAGTTTCGAGGATGCAGTGAGAAATGCAGTCTCCCTTGGCGGAGATACGGATACGCTTGCGGCAATTACCGGAAGCATTGCGGAAGCCTATTTTGGGATTCCGGCAGCATTAAAGGCGGAGTGCAGAGACCGTATTTCCGATGAGATGCTGGAGGTAGTGGAGGCATTTGATGAGGTACGGGATGCTGCACTGGGCAGAAATGAGATGCAGGCAGATGAAAGAACAGCCGGGAATGAAACAGCTGATTGAGCTGATACAAAAAGATTTTAATGAGAACTGGAAGACACAGTAGAGGATGGAACAGATATCCGGATAATCAGGAGGCCATGGATTATCTTGCACTGCATTTGGCATTCTATCTGGCAAGTTGGGGAATGTACCGGGGATCCTCGTTCCTTTTACAGAAGGATTATAAGGTACATATTCCGGTTGTAGAGATGATTTTGAAAAGACCATCAGGGAATGGGAGGCTCTTGGAGGGACCGGAATCTGGCATCATAGTGCAGAGGATACACTGAAGAAGCTGCAGGAAATAGGTGAGAGAAACTAGGCGGGTGTCAAAGATATGACAAAGGAAGAATGGTATAAACAGCTTTTTGAACGTCTGAAAGCATCAAAGTTAGCACGGTGGTCAGGTAACTGCGGGAAGCCGGGCATTCGATCTGATCGAATGGGTATTGTTTGACGAACACACTGAGAAGATATATGAAAAGGAAGTTGACTGTCTATATGACGAGGCAGATTAAGAAGGGGAGATTATGTGTTGTCTGTATTATATTGATGAGGCCGTGGAGAGGGATATCGAGCGGCTTGTAAATGACATTGACAAAAATATAAAATTGAAGACGGGAGATATTCATCCCACAGATCAGGCACCGGTGATCTGCAAAAGAAATCAGGATCTGTATGCAACATCTATGAAATGGGGATTTATGGGCCGTGATCAAAAGCCTCTGATTAATGCGAGAGCTGAGAGTGCGCTGGAGAAACCTACATTCTCAGATAGTGTCATGCATAGAAGATGCATCATTCCGGCCGGAAAGTTTTATGAATGGAACCGGGACAAGCAAAAGGCTGCTTTCCGGTACAGGGAAAGTCCGTCCATCTACATGGCCGGATTTTACCGGATGGACGGAAATGAACCGCGGTTTGTGATCCTGACTACTGTGGCAAATGCGTCCATGCGTTCAGTCCATGACAGGATGCCATTGATCCTTGGGGAGAAGGACATCAGACTGTGGATTTATGAGGATGCAAAAACAGATGTATTTTTGAAGAAAGCCTCTCCAATGCTGGAGAGACAGCAGGAGTATGAGCAGATGAGCTTATTCTAGCAGATTTAGTTAGCTTTCTTTTGCTTGAAATATTTCTTCAACCATCATATTCAAGTACGCAGACACTCACAGCATGAACTCAGCTGAGGGTGTAGATTCCCCACGTTCCACCCGGCTGATGGTTCTGCAGCAGAAACCGGTACCGGCAGCCAGATCCTCCTGCAGGATATCACGGTCTTCCCTTATTTTTTTCAGATTGTTTACTACTGACATAAAATTTCCCCCTTCTTAACATTATAGTCTGTTTTTCTTGACAAAGACAAGCCTATTCTCATTGATGTCCGAAAATCAGGACATATCACTGAAGATCATTTTCATTGCAGGTTCCTACAACTTTTCCGAAGAATGAGGATGTGCAGGCTGATTGAACAGATGGAGAAACAGAAGGAATGCAGTAAAAAGCTTGGCCTGGAGAATCGATCAACCTTTTGCGGAGTAAGAATTGACGATACTTATGGGAATATGGAGGATAGGAAAAAATGATTACATTTATGATTTGTCTTGCATTGTTAGCAGTTTTGTTTTGGGTAGGATTTGCTGTAACAGGCGCATTGTTAAAAGCCTGTCTGTGGCTGTTTATCCTTCTGCCGATCGGAGTGGTATTGTGTGTGCTGGGAGCGGCTCTCTGCTGTACCATGATTCTGCCGGGATAGATTAAGAGGGGGGAGATTATGTACTGTCTGTATTACACAGTGGTGCCTGATATGCGAAGCTTCTCGCTAAATATGACAAGCTTCGTTACGGGTGGAATTGAGAAATTTGGAGAATCACCCGTACAATGAACCGGGGCTGTGCGGGTGAAATTAAGTAATATGATAAAATACCCGTACAAGGAGTTTAGACTGTACGGGTGAAATTGAACATTATGAAAAATCACCTGCACGAAGAGCCAAAACTGTACGGGTGAAATTGAACAGTATGAAAAATTACCCGTACAACGAGCCGGAACTGTACGGGTGAAATTAAGCATTATGAAAAATCACCCGTACAACGAGTCGAAATTGTATGGGTGAAGTCAGAGAATTGGAAAATAATCCTTATAACATCCTTCGGATCATAGGACAGGAGTCACTGAAAAAGAAGGACGCTCCCAGCCGGAAGAAAGTCCGCCGCCGGAGAATACGCACCGTTATCAGTAATCTAATGCAGTTTGCCGGACATCTGACAGAACATGCCGGCCGTCTGGTGCTGTCCATTGGAAGGAGTAATCTCTGGAGATATACTTTCAAGAGACTTTATGACAGTTTTGCACTCAGCACCTGACAACAGGTAACTGAATAAGGCAATGGCAGCTGCACACAAACGGTGCAGTCTGGTTTTTGTGCACAAAATAGATGGTATTTTAAAAATTCAGTGCAGAATAAAGATGAAGAAAGGCAGATGGAACGTGCCTTTTCATTATGAGCTGAGGTTCACGGATTCAGG
>JALEZW010000066.1 GCA_022772675.1 Agathobacter sp.
TTTCTCGTCCTGCCAGATAGAAAGTCCCTCAAACAGATCCGATCTGTCCGCATAGGAAACGGAGAAAAAAGCTTCCAGCATACTCATATTCAGAGTTTTACCGAAACGGCGGGGTCTGGTGATCAGAGTCACGTCATCCCCGCTTTCCCACCATTCCCGGATAAATCCCGTTTTGTCAATATAAAAGTACCCGTCTTTTCTTATTTTATCAAAGCTCTGTATTCCGATTGCAACCGTTTTACGCATATAGACCTCCAAAGATGATAAAAATCCGCTATACGATTCTATTGTAAATAGTATAGCGGATTTACATGTGAAATACAATCGTTACTAAATCCTTTTCAATCTGTTTCGTCGACGTGACCACAGGTAAAAACACTCTCCTCCGTGGCCTCTGCAATCATCCCCTCATACATTCGCAAAACCATGCGCTTTACGCACTATCTCCTGCTTCTCAGCTAGTATCTTCTCCAACATCTTTTCTGAATCTTCTCCCGCACGCAAAAGGGCTCCCGGAGGAAATCCTCCGAGAGCCCCGAAAGCCTTGATTTTACTGTGTTCTACGCCATTTCCGAGCATAATCTAAATATTACGCCAGAATGGCAGAAGTAACACACTATGACTCTTTTCCTTAGAACTTATATCCTTTTTGTGACTGCAATCATAGGAAAATTTGATGCATAATTTTCAATCGATAGATAAAAAATTGGTATCTGTTCAGTACCTTCACAGAAACTCCAGTATTTCTTTCAAATGATCTGTCAGTTCTTTGTACTCATCCATGACACCATCATGATGTGACCGGATATAGTCCATATTTCCTTCTTTTGCCGCCATCTCCAGTGCTTTTGCCTCTCCGGACAAGTGAACCGCACCAATCGTGAGTGAAGTACTCTTTAATGCATGCACGGTTGTTCTGTAGTTGTCCCAGTCCTCCTCTGCAAAAAAATGCTTTAGCTGTGACGCTTTATCTGCCTGCAAAAATTCCTGCAGCATTTCTATATAGAAATCTTCTTCATTCATGCAGTATATAAGTCCGGTCTTCACATCCAGTCCCTCCAGCTGTTCCAGTCGTTGAAGCGGTTCTGCCCCTTCTCCGCCGGCTTCCGGCTGCTCCATATCCTGCGCATCTTGGCTTTTTTCTATTCCCTGCCCGCCATTTTCACAGACTAGTTCTTCCGGCAGATATTTGAGGATCATCTCCAGCAATTCCGTTTCCCGGATCGGCTTTGTCAGATAATCTGTAAATCCCGCCTCTATGTATTCTTCCTTTGCTCCTACGATGGCATTGGCGGTCAGCATGATAACGGGAGTTTGTGCGTTAGGATTATCTGCAAGGTTCTTCATGTGTTCCAATGTCTCCAGACCATCCATCTCCGGCATCATGTGATCCAGAAAGATCATTTGGTATGGTGTTGTCTTTACACATTCCAGACACTCACTGCCACTGACTGCTGTATCAATCTGTATCTTTGTTGCTTTCAAAAGACCTTCCACTACCTTTAGATTCATCGTCACATCATCTACAACAAGGATCTTTGCATCCGGTGCCAGAAATGACAGTTTATCGTCATCTGAAGTACTCAGATATTGCTGATAACGTTTTCCAAAGTCTCCCATCGGCTTGGCATCCGCGATTTTCTGCGGTATTTTGGCAGTAAAGCAAGAGCCTTTTCCATAGGTACTCTCTGCAAAGACCTCACCGCCCATCAGGTTCACCAGATTTTTCGTGAGATTCAGCCCCAGTCCTGTTCCCTCGATATTCCGATTGCGTTTTTCTTCAATCCTCGTAAAGGATTCAAACAGCTTTCCCAGATCTTCTTCCTTGATACCGATGCCCGTATCTCTGACAGTTATGACAAGCAGTATCTGTTCATCCGTTTTTTCTTCGAAATCCAATTCGAATGTAATATTTCCCTCTTTTGTATATTTCACTGCATTGGACAAAAAATTGTTGATGATCTGCCTGATCCGTACTTCATCCCCATATAACCAGGAGGGTAGCTTCTCATTGATCTGCATGATAAACGAAACGGGCTTATTCTGCAGTTTTATTTTGGTCAGGTTATAGCAATCATTTAATACGGAAAACAACTGATACCGGATCGTCAGTATTTCCATTTTTCCGGATTCAATTTTGGATATATCCAGAATATCATTAATTATGGAGAGCAAAGACTGCCCGGCACTCTGGATATTTTTTGCGTATTCCCTTAGATTTTCGTCATGACATTCTTTCAATAGCACGCTGTCCATACCCAGAATTCCATTGATCGGTGTACGAATCTCGTGAGACATATTGGCAAGAAACTGACTCTTGGCCTCGTTTGCCCGGACAACCTCCTCCAACATATTTTTTTCTTTCGTCAGGTCATATACAAAGCAGACGATGCAGTATGGATCATCATGAAAATCTCTTGCCAACGAAAAATTCAGTGAACAACTGATGGCTCCATGCACAGACACCAGCTCTGCCACACCTTTGTTATCCCGCAAAATCCCATCCTTGATCCGGCCGAATTCCGCGTCTGTCCCCTGAAACAGCTGCATGAGTTTTTGATTTTCAATCTTTTTAATTCCCAAAAGCTCCTGACCATATGGATTTGCCAAAACAAGCCGGAAGTATTCGTCAAAGATCAATATCGCCGTGTTTGCAGACTCGTAAATATATTGGCTCAGATTTCCTACCGTGATGCTGAATGCATTAAATCTGGTAGCCCAAAACCATGTGATCATATAAGTCAGAAACATTCCGTAAGCCGAGCTTGGAAAAGAGGGCTTGCCCAGCATCGGCAGAATCGTATCCGGAATAATAGAAAACAGAATCGCAATATTGGCGAGTATCGCCGCTCTGACATAATATGACTGACGCTTCGGCTTTTCCTTGTGCACCCAGAGAATGGCCATGGCAATCATCGTTACCGCAACAAATGCCAAAAAAATGCTATGTACCATTCTTCCGAAGCTGTTTGTAGTATAATAGCACATTCTTCCGTTCAAGCGCACAAAGGTATGCTGGTCGGGAATGAAAAAGTACAGATCGGCCACGGCAACAATCCCAAATATCATCGCATAAGCGCGAAACAGCCACTTCGGAAGTTCCACCATATAGGCGACCATCAGGGCTTCTGTCATCATAAATCCTGCAACACCCACGAGCCCGACAGCCCGGAATACAGCTGCAACCTCCCCGGTCTCCGTGAATCCCATAATGCCATAACCGCCACTCCAAAGAGCACCGAAAAAGCCCATCACCAGCATGTAATACCGCAGTGCCCCGGCATTCTTTTCCCGCATGAAATAACTGATTCCACAGATTGCTATAATTGTGCTGAATACAACAGCAAGACAATTAATAAATATTCCCATTTCATTTCCTCCTCAGGCATCCATTTGATCACACTGTCTTCCTTTGCCCGGCCGAATCATTCACCGTGCTACCCGGAAATGCCATCATCCCTATTAGATCATATCAATATGGCAAGCAACCCTATAGATTACCTGCTATATAAAATAATCAGTATAAAACTGAAGTAATTCAAACTATTTATGCCCCAGGTTGAACTTAACTTATTTTGTTTAAGCTTCAGTCTTATATGGGGCATATTTATATATCAATTACACTATTTATTTTGACCTACTGAATGGTTGTTCCCAAACTGTTGCCATGAAATTATTATAGTGCGGAAGAGGATGAAATGCAACCGGGAAATTCATTTACAGTACAATTAACTGGTGGAATCTCCTCAGTTGATACCCTAGAAAAAGGAATGGAAACCTCTCCATCAAATATTAACTAGCTTCGAGAATATTTTACACTTCTCTTGTTATACATTACTCATCATCCTTGTTTTCCCAGTGTCCGCTAAAACCACGTCCAATATAACTTACATTATACATTTCCTTTATATGGCGCTTAATTGTTTTAGAACTAACTCCTAATGCAATAGCTATTTTCTCTGTACTAATTTTGTTATCTTTACGAATCATGTCCACAATCTGAGCATCCAACTTGTCTTGAGGGACATCTTGAGGGACACCTTGAATTTTAAGAGGGTCTGACCCTTGCAGTTGACCCTTGCAGTTTTTTGCAGCTCTTTTTATATGTTTCAGACGGGAGAAATTAACTTATCAGAAACGAATATTGCATACAATGTTGGCATATGCTATGCCCAGGCAGGAAATGAGATAAGTGTCTTTAGGCTAATTGCCACTGTTATTTCCGTCCAGCCATTTGCAGATAAAGTGGCAGACTACACCGGCTATGACGGGATGGTTCTACTTTTGAGAAAGAAACAAATACGAGATGACAGACCTTGAGTTTGAACGTATTCACCACGGAGCTGCAGTTATTCAGAATGAAGATAAATTGTGTGGTTTTGACTTTGTGAAAATCAAACGTTCTGATTTTTCTATGGAGTTAAGGGATGTGTTTGGTGCCTCAATAAAGGATGAGGAACGAGAAGGCGATACCCCTATTATTCTAGAAAATGGCGGATACTATTTCGTGTATTCATTGAGCGAAGGTATCTATGCAGAACCCCATGCAAACCGAAGAAACAGATTTGTCATACTTTTTGATCGTGAAATGATGATTGTGTCAAGTTTTCTATGAAAACTTGACATGTAGCTTCAGCCCATTTGCCGAAGGCAAATTTTCATGGGCTGATGTTCAGCTTGGGGCATATATATGAAAAATCAAAATGTACTGCCCATTTTGCTCTCATTTTTCGTTTGAAATTCGATGCTTTGGGCGTGGATACTCATAATTTGATTCTTACATCCTGCTAAATGTCTAAAATGTGGGTGTGGAGAGTAAGCAGTTGGACTATACGCCCCATTGTCTTTTCAGGAAAATTCAGCCGTATTTTTTGTTCTGTACGTGTGAAATTTCAAAATTCAGAAAACACCCGTACAGTTGCGATGCCTTGTACGGGTGAAATCTCAGATTCTTCAAAACCACCCGCACAATATCCATATCCTGTACGGGCGAAATCTCGAAATCTCAAAAAATGCCCGTATAATCCCCAAGACATGTACGGGCGAAATCTTGAAAATATAGAAACCACCCGTATAAACCCTACGATCTGTACGGGTGAAATTTCGAAAGTACAAAAATCGCCCGTATCATCACTACGCCTTGTACGTGTGACACCTTGAAATACAAAAATCATTCATAAAAGACCTTGTTGTATCCAAAAGAACGCCTATAAATCCTTTCATATTCCCAATTCACTGTGAAAATACTTTAATGGTGAATATGCATATCTTCGTTCAAATTCTCGTTTGTGTAACTCTTTGACTCCGCTCATATGCAAAACATAGTCTTCAACAAAGTTCAATGCCTCTTTCTTAATTCGATCTAAATTGACCATTGTTTCATTAAACTCATCCTTATCAATAATCGCATCCATCGTATCAAAATATTCTGTTTTAGTAATAATAACTATCTTACTATAATCCAGACCTGATCTATGAGCTTTTGATCTTGTCGTATTTGAAAAATGATATGCATATTTATGAGTAATTTCACTTCTATAGGGAATGCAGATAAAATAATCATAATGCGACTGAAAAAGCAGACAATTGTATGCCCTTTGCTTTTTCTTTAGAATTTCTCTATATGGCGGATTAGGATATACACGATAGAATGCATCAGTAAGTCTCAATATCTGATAATCATTTTCAGGTAAATTCATTCCTACTCTTCTCCTTAAGTAAAAAACGAGAGACTTTTCAGTCTCTCGTCATAGACTTCATCATTCGGTCACTTTTTATTTTACCGTCCTGTCAGAACCGTCACAGGACTCATCACTCGGTCACTTTTTATTTTACCGTCCTGTCAGAACCGTCACAGGACTCATCTAAGATGATGAAGAAGAACAGCTGTGTTCTTACCTTTATTATACTCATCAGTTCTGTAAATATCAATACTTTTCTACGAATTTATCGCCGATTTCCCATCCCTTTATCGGCATATTCATGTTCCAGTTCGTCCGCCAAATACACATCACTCATACAATGCATATCGGAAATGCCGTCCATCATTAGCTGATACCCCGAAATGATAAAAGAAATCCATCAAAAAACAATTCCACTGTATTATAAATACCGGAATATGATTCCTTCTCTTCCTCAATGTTTCAACTTACCGCTCCACACGGTCTAAGCCAAGCGGATCACCTTCCTTGGGATTGCCCTCCTCCATGCTCCCCACATCCCCCGGCAAAATATCATCATCAAAGTAAAACCCTGTAAATTCATACAACAGCTTCGGACTGACATAAGAAACCAGATCTCTCTCCAATGCGTAGTCAAACATCAGATTGCATAAAGATTTATAATCATCAATGCTGCCAAACTCACTCATAATCTATTTCCTCCGTCTGTTTCTTTACGTTTCTTTTGCTTTATGATCTAAGTATAAGGCCAAGCCCCGATGAATTACATGGCTAAAACACAGAAATAAGTGCTTCTATCCCGGCAGAATCACATGAAGTCCTGACGTAAACAACTTCGCTCCAATTGGTATGAGGATCAGCGTACAGCACAGTGCTAACCCTAGCACGCACAATGCCAATCCGATAGGCAGAAGGATAAACAACCACAGACAAGCCTTTAACAACGCTCCTGTAATCGCAAATCCCAGCCAGAATAAAACAGCCAGTATCACCAGACAAATCATAAATGTTAACATTCTACACCATCCCCTTTTCTTCTCTCCGTATTCCCGGAGGTATCATAAATTCTTGTTCCATGAAATGTGGACCGGTTTTCCAGTCCCAGCCTCTTACTGTATTCCTTCTGGCTCTCCATCTGGTCAATCAGCCGGCACATTCTCACTCTTTCCTGTACACTCATCCAACCAACTCCTTATGCAATTTGATAATTTACTTTCTTTATGCCCTTAGTATACAGAACTGCTGATTATACATAAAGGGATCACAAGTGCGAAATAGCGATGTCTATTTCCTCTTTCCACCCTAAAACAGCCATGCACTTTCCTTTCATGCATGGTTCGTGTATAATGGGATTATCAAATTTACAAACTCGGAGGTACATCATGGGAAGAAAATCCACAAAAGAAAACAAGAACATTTACCATATCAGCCGGGAAGAAGCAGGTTTATCTAGAGAGGCAGCGGCAGAAAAGATGGAATTCATCTCTTCTGACCGCATTGAAAAGATAGAAAACGAGACTTCCGTTCCCCATCCCGATGAGATTCTTGCCATGGCAAAATGCTATAAAAATCCATCCTTGTGCAACTACTACTGTTCACACGAATGCCCCATCGGTCAGGAATATGTCCCGGAAGTAACCGCAAAAGACCTTTCCATGATTACCCTTGAAATGCTCTCGACGCTTAACACGCTTTCCCGGGAAAAGGACCGTCTCATTGACATTGCAGCCGATGGCGAGATCACAGACGATGAAATCCCCGACTTTTTAGAGATCAAGAAACATCTGGATAAAATGTCCCTGTCCATCGAATCCTTAAAGCTTTGGGTGGAGCGAACCATTGCTTCCGGAAAAATTGATAAAGAAATGCTGAAATAACAACCAATGACCGGGAAATAGAAGTATCTCCGATACCACTATTTCCCGGCCATAGGTTTCCTGGTTTCATCATCCTTCAGGTGTTCAATTTTACATTTTCTAAAACCGGTTCTTTTATCTCCCTTGCCGTAAATCCCGGAACATAATTCGATTTAACATCACACTTATATACAAATGCACAAATTTCAACTTATAATATTCCTCTTATTTGTTATACACAGAAGCTTCTTTCTTTTTAATGTTGGCTTCAACCTCCGCTAAGCTCACTTCAACAGCATCTGCTATCTGATCTGGTGTGAAGCCTTTCTTATACATATTCACAATAATCTCCGCCTTTGTTTTATCTACAATTCCCTGACTCAGATTACACATAATGCTCACATCCTTTCTCAAATCATCACTAAGTGGAATACTGTATTCATTTTCAATAATAGAAAGTTTTTCTTTTTCTTGCAATTCATCCGATAATAATGCCCCAATTAGACGATGTAACTCATATTTTTCATTGTGTTCTGGAAGATCATTTCTTATTCCTATTAAGACAATATTCAGTAAATCAATATTTCCTTTCCACTCATACGGCTCTAACATTTCATCTTTCGTAAGATGTATATGGCTCATGCTGTTACAATCCATATTCATACAAATCCATATGCTGAATACCTGTTTGATATCATCGTAATTAGAATTTACAAAATCCCTTTCCTTTTGAGACGATACAAGCCTGCTCACATAAAAAATCGCTCTGTTTAATATTTTATATGCAACAGGCTCGTCCTTTTGCGCCTCAATATTAATAATAATCTGCGAAAGTCCATCTTTCATGCGAACATAAAAAATAATGTCAAATCTAATCATACCTTCGTTGATTTCCGCATCTTCTGTATTGAGTCCCTTTATCCGCTGTCCTGAATCTTCTATCTGTTCTGCATTGGTCAATCCTGGTTCAACTGGCACAATCCCAACTTTCGGATCACCTTCAATGTATGTTACAACCTCTTCTGGTTTCATACCCTTAAACTCATCTACCGTTTTTACCAAAATATGTGCAAGAATACTCTTTTGCGCCAGCAACCGCTTAGCACGAATGTCATACTGTGCCTTATCATCTGCTGCTTTAACAGCATTCATCATTTCTGTATTCATGCAGGCATCCCCCTTTTGTATTGTATATAAAACATTATAAGATTCAGCCATAATCTCATTATAAACAAGAGTTTCTACAGAATCAACTAATTTTTCTATATAGCTGTTGTCTTCTTTTCTGATACTATTTTCATCATTTTTGACGAGTACAGGGGCAAAAAAAGCCCCCGGAAGGAAATCCTCCCGGGAGCCCTATAACCCTTGATTTTACTGGGTTTTCAATTAAAATTTACCAGCCTTAGCAGCTTCCTCTACAGAAACTGTAAGACCTTACAAATAAAGGGTTTTCAGCGAATATGGTGTAGGTAACGGTGTAGGTAGACTCCTAACCAAAACCAATCACACAAAGCTACATCGAACATAATATTCTCTTCTTAAATTTCCAAGGTTACTTGTTTCAAGATAATTATACTATTAACCTACGCCAATGTCAAACTCATGTTCGATATAATGAAGTCAAAAAAAGGAAAAAAGGATGGCAGAAATAACACTGTCATCCTTCATCTACACCACATTATTCTAATCCTCTCCACCAAATTCACACCCATTATAATCATCCATTGATTCCATTTTACAGTTATCATCCTCTATTATATCATCATCAAAGAAAAAACCTGTATATTCATATAGAAGCTTCGGACTTACATAAAAGTCATACTGGCTACTTCCCTTCTTCCTGAAAGCCACCCCAATAGGCAAAAGACCTTCAATCATCGCCTAACGAACAAACTGTTGATCCTTTTCTATTATTCTTGCAACAATTGTCACAGGAATATTCTTCCCTGAAAATCTAGGCATCATCCCTCTCACCTTTTCCACCTCCAAATGTCATCTTACAAATCTCCTGATATAAATATTCAATTCCAGTATGTTTATAATGATGATCTGTTACATCTGCCTTCATACTATGCCCCATAATGAGCTTTATTGCCCTATCTCTTAATCCGCACACCTCCGCCTGAGTTGCAAAGTTATGTCTTGTACAATGTGGTGTGAACCCTGACAAATTCAATGTGTCCATTACATTATGAAATCGGTTCTCATAAGTATCGTATGTAAAAGGTCTATAACCACTTCCACAGGGTATATTAAATAAAAACTCACTATGATACAAATTCTTTGCCTGATTGTAATGGCTAGATACTAATTCGTTGATTTCCGGATGAATAGGAACCACTCTATCCCTTCCATTAGCGGTTTTCATCCCACCAATCATATATCCTTTATCGATATAGATATTCTTAATACGTAAAAGTACAAGTTCCTGTGGGCGAAATCCTGAATATATACCAACCAAAATCATATCGGCAAACGGTATCGTTTCATGATACTCCCATAACAAAGCAACCTCTTCTTCATTAAACGGCTTTTTTCGCTTTGATTTTACCTCAATTTCCTCTAGTAGCTTATCAAGCTTAAAGGCTCTAGCAGGATTTGTAAGTACCAAATTCCTTTCCAGCGCATAATCGAACATCAAATTACATAAAGATTTTATTCTTTCCTTCGTACATGGTGAAGCATATTTCCTCTGTCCTTTGTTCTTTCCTCTCTTCTCAATGACATAACCATAATTCATAGCATCTTTGATATGCCCTACTCCAATTTGTCTGATTTTCATATTATAAAGACCGCTGCAATAAGCATAGGCGGAAGTAACTGTACGTATAGAACTCTCATTTGTAAGTTTAGGAAAATATTCTGATGACCAAGCCTTGTATAGTTCCTGGAAAGTTGACACCTTATTTGAAAGATCATACGGAGTACGATTATATTCGGCCAAAGCCTCTTCAGCCGACCCTTTCGTTTGGAAAGTACCAATCGATTTATACTTAACCTGAATTTTGCCCTTCTTATCAATATATGTCTCCACAGGAACCTTGGCCTTGTACGGATTCAGCTTGTTCTTTGTCTTCTCAATCGTCCCTCTTCCATTGCCTCTTTTACGGATGCCTTTGTCTCAAACAAATATTTGAAATCACTATTATGGTGAATAAACAGATTCTCACAAACCGGAAGGTCACCGCTGGAAAAACTCTGGGAAGCGTATTCTTCCTCTGCAAAACAGCATAGACATAACAGTTTGTACAACTGAGATTTTTGAGAATCTTATTGTCTATATAGCTGACCCTCCCACTCACCTCAAAGTCTGTAATGGCGTTGGAGCCAAAGATTCCATAGGTAGAAAAAGTGTCCGAATCATAGGTTGCAAATGGAATATCATAAACCACAGTGCCGTACTTCCCCCCAACAAACCCATAATTCCTGTTGGAACGGGAATAAAAGTGTTCAAAATCTCCACAAAGCTCCAATCTCTCGATTTCTATATTCGAACTGTTGAAAGCATATGGTCCCCAGTTATAGGTAACGATAAGCTCCTCCTGTTTCATGGTTGCAGAATAAAACCAGTATTCCGGTATCACCTCCACATCCTCACCAATATTCAGGAGGCCAATGTCCGCATAAGCAAACATTCCCGCTCCGGAACCTACTCCCGTCACCCAACTGACCGGAGCACGGTTACTGTTATAATTCAGTTCCTGAATCTTCGCACTTCGAAAGCAATTCATCTGATTTGAAATCAAACCGACATTCAAAAAGAATCTTTTCCCCATATGCCATCCTTCCTACAGAAATATCCCAGACCAGCCAGGGCATTTCTGATTTATTCTCATATCAAAACGAACTACTTAATTTCCAGCTTCAAGGGAGCATTTGTGAAGTATACTCCCTTTCCTTTTGAGGGAAGCAGGTTTGCAAAGAAAAAATATTCAGAATCTTAAAAGCAGACACATCAGCCCTCATAATTCATTTCTCCTTTTGAACTTTTATAAGCAATCCCAATATTTGCCTTGAATCCTTCAAGAGCCTCAGCAATCGTCAGCTCATCCAAACTGCCATCATCGTTAAGATTGTCCTCACAGTACATAATAAAGCATCTTGCACATCGATAGAATTCTTTCGTAAAAATCTCCATTTGAGTTTTCACGGCTGTACCCTCCTTAAAATTCCATCTGATTCATCCCCCCTCCAAAAGGACCTCCAAAAGCGCCTCCAAAAGCATCTCCAAAACCCTCATCCATCATGTTACCGGCCGCTCTTGGTGGAAGCGGGTTTTCCGGCATTATGAGACCTTTTGCTTTCGCCCATTTTCTAATAAATTTCATTTCTTCTTTAGATGGACTATTGTTAAACGCTCTGAAAACCTGTCCCACTCTCCCACCGGGAAGAACCTCCAGTGTAACCAGCGGCTTATCTTCTGCATCGCATTTCCTCAAAAAGACAATTTGTTCTTCTCCCCGTTTTACTTTTTCGGCATAGCCCAGGACACAATTATGCTGTTGTGATGCCTCGTGAGCCAAGTCCTCTTTGCATGTGGGGCTCTTTATCATATACACATCGTCCTTGAATTCAAGTTCTTTCATTTTTTCGACAGCTAATCTCCACTGCTTTAGGGCAATTTCCTTTTCATGTAACCTATACTCATACTCGAGTCTTTTAAGAGATGACTTAAGATGAGTCGGATATTTATCTTCTATTTTTCCATATATTTCCTTTTGCTTCTGAAGATACTGAATCCAATCTTTCAAAAATTCATTCATGGAAAATGCATATCCCTCCCGAAGAGAGTGATGTAGCATATATTCCAACGTTTTATTAGCCGGCAATCTTTTTACAATACTTTTCCTGTTCCGTTCTATCGCTCTTTCAAAACTGGTAAAGTCCGTATCAAGATAAATCCAATCATTATCGTCATCTTCTATATTTCTTACCGGTCTGCTTTGCGGTGAAAAAACATTAAACAAAGACGAAATATAGTTGGAATTAATAGTGTCTTCAACAGCCGAAGACATATACTTTTCAACCGCCGCTTTTCCCCATTCCGCTCCATACATTTCATATATTCGCTGAAACGCATCAAACGACTGCAAAAGCATCGTCTCCTTCCTGCCGTTCTCCATCCCTATCAAATCACGGAATAAATTTTTCTTTGTGACATTTCTTCTGGATGCCAGAAAATCTACAGTCCAATTATAGAAATTCTGATACTCATCGCGAATTACACCTAATGTATCATACATATGCTGGTATCCAATGAATTCTTCACCATCGTGTTGACGACATTCAAGTTCTTGATCTGAGTACACATAGGTTGTTCCTTTTTTCAGTAAATCTGTAAAATTCTCACTTCGGACGACCTTAAGAATCCTCCCCGGCATATTCTGATCATTGCTCAGTCCACTCAGCCAGTATACCTCCGGCAAAGAAATATTCCCATCCAGTTCCTTCAAGAATTTTTTCAGCAGCGGGACATTTAGTACCCTTACGGATTTCCCTTCGGTGATGTAATACTGTCCCTTACTCACAAGAACTATTAACCTGGATACCATTTTCCCGCGTTTCTTTTCAATTCCAAAATCACATCCGCTCTGAAAGAGAATGTTGTAATCTGCCGGAACAATTCTCTTTTTACGAGTATTTCTGTTTTTTATTTTTTCGAAATCCGCATCGTTAAGAATAAACTCTTTAATCTCCATGACTTTTCCTCCCGATGTTAATTACTGTTGCTTTGCATCCAGGTACTAACCATATATACTTGTTAAGTCTTTGCAAGGATATTACCTGCTGCAGCTTCTAATTCTTCTCGCCTGTCCAATGTATAATCCTGAGCGACTTCAGTAATGCCATTTATCAGTCCCCACTTTGTCATTCCATACCGATTATTCATCAATTTAATAACCGTATCTTGTCCATCCGCTTTTAGCTTCATAGATTTCAAATATGAATATGCCACATCAATATCCATAGCCTCCTTTTGCACTTTATGAACCCATCCCTCAGCATTCGTTGTTAGCACCGGCACCTGCTTAAGACCCGAGACTACCCCTACCTCAAACTCATCTGCTTTTACTCCAATATGTTTTTGCCTGTATAGAATTCCGTCCGCTCTTCCTATCACCAGTCCATTCGCGCATACAAGCTTATAAATGCCAAACCTGATGATCAATATATTTCTCCCTACATCAGAAGAATCTAAAAACAGTGCAGGAAACAGGTCTTCCCCATCAATATGCATCCTTTCATTTCCAATAAGCCGTATATGAAGCCGCTCTTCCGAAATGTATGATCCACGTATGGAATAATCACTCAGATCTACATTTCTCTGCACTATATCCAATATTTGTTCCGAATCATATGTCGTATATCGCGGACTCAAAACTGCTCTAAGATGATCATCCGTTTTCCTGAACATAAAACCGCCCTTATAGTTGGGAATCCAGGAATTTATGTTGTCCTGAGCCAGTTTGTAAAATCCATTTTCGATACAGGACAATATATATTGACCCGGAACTCCGATTTTTGCCCCCAGCTGCCCAATGGCATGTTCTGAAAGCGATGCGCTAATCTTGCGCCCTTCATCTGATGTAAAGTTAATTTTCCCGTCATCTTCGAACCAGATATTCTCTCTGATTTTGGGTTTTCTAAGAATGTAGTCATCGCTTTTGGCCTTAATGGATTCTGCCTTTGTAAGAAGATCCTCTATTCCTACAGTTGCTGTATTTAGCTTCTCCTTAATTATCATCATCTCAACACCTCCTCGCATGCAAAACCCATTTTTCTCTTATCGCTTCTTCCCGCTTGCATCTGGTTACCCTTCCGCATTCTTGCCAGCGCTTTTCTAATATCAGATACTGTAATCTCTTGTAATTGGCGCTTCTTAATTTTGCCCACCGGAATTTTTTTCACCCTTCCTGCTGCGAAGACCATTGCATTTTCCAATAGGCTTCTTGCTTCTCTTCCATTGCCAAAGTTCCGGTCCTTTGTTCTTTCCTTAAAGTAATCAAGTAAGTCAGGATCAACTCTGCGATTCAGGATGAAACCTTGATTCTTTGCCTGGATATGAACGATTTCTACCATCTGCTCCGCTGAATATGAATCAAAATATATAGTCGAATTGATCCTGCTCTTCAACCCCGGATTAGCATCTATGAAGTTTTTCATGAGATTATCACCCGGAGCTACGTTCATTCCTCCGTAACCGGCAAACATAACCAGTTTTTCTGAACCATAATCTTCAATCTGTGTAATAATCTCAGCAATTGCTTCCTGGCTAAAACTGTCACCGGTTTCACCTGTACCTTGTGCCGTTAGAGAGTACGCCTCATCTATCATAATAATATCGTTATCTGCAAATATCTGGCGCACTTTTGGTGCTGTATGCCCCACATATAGCCCCTTTAAATCCGCACCATTTACACAGATAAACCGATTTCCTGGCAAAAGATGCGCTTCAGCCATCATGTTTCCCATAAACCTTGCAACAGTTGTTTTAGCGGTTCCGGGTGCCCCGATCAAAAGATGTACATTGTGGTACTTTCCCTTGTTTAATCCGAAGTTTTCCCTTCTTTTCTGATACCGCTGGACTTCCACTATCTCCTGAACCTGTTGCTTTACACTTTCCATTCCAAAAAGCTGCTTCTCTAATTTAACAGAGCAGCTTCTCTCAGTTTCAGATTCAACGCCGATTTTGGCAAATCGACTGAGAATATCAAAATCCTCTTCCTTTACGATTCCTTTCACATTCCCCTGAACTTGCATATATTTTAGAATCTGTCCCATAAGCTCCGACTTATTCAGGTTTCTCATTTTCAAAATACGGGAAACAATTTTATCTGTAGGAAACTCTTTTGATAGCGTTAGCCCCTTTGTCTCTATCCAATTTTCAAATTGTATTTTTCTATATTGGATCAATTCCTCTCTCTTATCTTTCTCTTCGTATAACAGATCTACAACTGCGGCCGCCTCTTCCAGCACCATCCGGACAAATTCTTCATCCTCATAATTTTCAACAGCATCTTCATCCATCATGCCATCAATAGACATATCGCTATAATAAGTATTTCTAATCTCGACGATATAAATATGCCTGTTTCTCTGAAAATATCTTCCTACATTATCATTAAAGCTCATATACTGACTACCGAACCCTTCAGACCTGCATATAATACAGATAGGCTCCCGGGTACAGTTAGTCCAATAGGGATCCTTCTGATTTGTGTGTCCATTCCCCTGCATATGAAAGGAGCGGTCTTGAAAGATATTGAAATTATCCATCCCAGAATAGCTCCTAATCTCATTCATCTCAACTACCGGCAGACGTGACGGACTCTCCTCCCATAACTCACTTTCATCTTCGTAGTCATCTACGAAAGCCTCATCATATTCATCATCGAGTTCATATTGCTCAAAATCCGCCTCCTCTGACAGACCATCTTCAGTCTCCCCATCAAACATCTCATTCCTATGATCCAATCTGTTATATGCTGCTGCCAGATAACAAACTGCCATGAGTCCTACTTCTTCACTGTTGGTTCGTATTACCACAGTCCGGCAGGGCGCTTTCTTCAGTTGATCAAGCAAACCTTGAAAGATAATTTTTCCCGTCTGCATATCATCCTCTATCATTTTCATGCTTAGTTCAGAAGGAACTGACAGGTAACGGACCCGTTCTTTTCTTCTTGTCCCCAGGTATCCGGTATGCACATCAGGCATCAGAAGATTTAACTTTTTCATAGCTTATCACCTCCTTGATGATGCCATAATACATTTATTGCAAATTAAAAGCCGGACATTTCTGTCCGACTTTAAAAAAATTTGTTATTCACATTCCAAACCGGCTTAAGCATCTTTGCAAATTATTTTACTACAGGCAATTTAACCACCGAAGCCATTAATCCTTCTCTGACATCCCGGATCAGGCGTTCCGGTGAAATTACCGTTACAATAGAATGTTGCAGCAAACAAAATCCCCGCAAATTTTCGTACTGCGCCTTTGGAAGTCTTATGCTCACATATCTCTGCGCCCGACCATTTATATCAGTCTCATCAGATTCATGTTCAAGCATCGGTGGCATTATACGCAGATCCATACCAAAATAATCGATCACTACGCCTATTGCATTCGCTTTGCACTCAACTACCGCTTCACACAGATCTTCTTCACCGAATATAGTCATTAGCGGATATGTAGCTGTATAATTCTCTGACTGAAACTCTTCCCGTCCATGTATCCTTTTGAAAAATGGTCTTAGTGTTTCCGGAATCGGTTCTCTCTTTTCATTCTTTGTAGCATCATCTTCCTTAACTGCTGGCTTCACCGACACAATTCTGTCCACTCTGAAATGTGATATATTCGTATGTCCCCGATGTGTGGCAAGCAGATAATATTCTCCATCATTCCAAACCATAGCGTACGGGTTTAAATGATATGGTTTGTCTTCATTTCTTGATAACAAAACCGGGCGGCGATATCTTTTAGTATCTTCTCCGTAAGCTCCATAAATGACATCAACCTGATATTTCTCACGGATTGCATCATACAGGGTATTGACTATCTTTAACACCCGTTCTGACAGCTGCTTTTGCGTATTGTCTGGTTTTTCCGGAAGCGGATTCTGATTCTGAATATATTTGTCCCCATAACAAAGGGTCTTCTCCCTGGCAATCAGATACTCTTTCTCCTTCGTAGTAAGATATCTGTTGCTGGTGATGGTTCCACAGACCATATCTATGTCGCTCTTATCCAGCAGGGGCTTAAAATAATATCGATTCTGGATATGTCTGACACCCTTTTCTCGGTTGGAAATCTCTATCATAGTTCCGCCAAGTGAAAGCTGAAGATGCTTTTCCAGCACAGAATCATCTATTTTCTTTTGAAGATCAACCAGGCGCTGTAGCTTCCTGAGGACAGTTTTTTCTGAATGTTCGAGTCCGGTGATTTCCGATAGTCTGTCGCTTATCAGCGCGGCTGACATCGGGTTTTCCTCAGAGGCTTCTTCCTTCAATATCCTTATCAGCAAAGGAATTTCCAGCATTTTCAAAAACGAAAGATCTTCCGTAAAATCCTCATAATCCGCAGAAACGAATCTTTTACTACCAGCATCCATATACTCTCTTCCTCTAACAATATATCAGCCTTTTCCGGCTATTTCCTTAAGCTTTTTCAAGACCTTTACCATAGCATACGTATCCAATCCGCAGTACTTAAGCAGATTGTCTCGCATTTCAGCAATCTCTTCAGTTGTATGGTTCACCATATCTGCAAATGATGCAGAAGCCTCAGAGCCGTTATGAACTCCCTCCAAGTTATGGTAATCCAGTTCCGGATCTCCCGGCCATAGCGCCGGCAATACATATTTAATGGAATATGACCCTTGCATCGCTTTACTATAGTAATACTGCTTTTGAAACGGAATCATCAGATCATGTATATTATCATGTATGTCCATAAGGTGCGCTGATAGATCCGGAAACTCTTCAGCCAAGTGCTTCAACACCGTTTTCTCAAAAGACATATTATATGCAGTTGAACACACTCCCATCGGAATATCCTTGATGAGCTGTTCGGCTAAAGTGCGTCTGGGATCCTCACCCTCTTTCGCCAGAAACTCGAAATGCTCAAGCCTACCATCTTCATACTCAACATGCAGTGAGTACTGGAATGGAATCTGTTCGTAAGGACGGCATCCAATAAATTCCGGTACTGCCTGCTGAAAGGTTTCAAAATCCAAGTGATAAATAGGATAGGAGAGCGTTTCCAAAAACTTCTTTATTTCCTCAACATCATATTCGTCAGGCTTATCATACAGCACAGATTCTACCTGTCTTTTCTGATTGGCGTTTATCTTTGCCCCACTACTCAGAATGTCCTGATAAGAAACAACACCTTCATGATAAAGCTCATATTTTTTCTTTGCCTGCATTCTTGCCAGATTGAATACTGAATATTCAGGAACATGTCTGCCGCAATATTTCCTATATGCACAGGGGTACGGCTTATCGCAGCACAAATCTATATCCTTTTCAGGTTCTTCGGATTGGCTGACGTACTTCATCATCGATTTTAGCCTGCCATCACCCTTTATCTCATAGAATTTTCTGATAACAATATCCGTGCAATCCTCTAAGACAAATAGTTTATTTAAGTCCAGTTGCTCCTTGCGCACATATGTATTGTCAATATGCATGATATAAACACCTTTAACAGGAACGTCGCACATCATAAGAACATAATATTGGAACGCTGCATCATCGAGATAGATATCCGATACTTCTGTTGAACTCTTCACCTCAACAAGATCCCATCCATCACCATTCCTGTGCAATATATCCACGGCGCAAAACAGAGAATCATAGAAAAAACTAGCCTCTGCAATATTGTCAGCTGATTTCATTAGCACTCTTGTCTTGTCTTCCATTTCTGCCTTGTTGGCATTGAAGGAAACCAACTCGTATTCGCCAAAATATGATCTTGCGAGTTCTCCCACCTTAGTGCCATTATCAAGTACGCTCTGGCTGGCAACATCCTCGCCCAGCTCCGGATGATGCTGATCCATCCACAATATTTTGGGGCACTGCAGCCCTTTACAATATTTTGATTTTGTTAATCCATATCCCATATATAACATCTCCATCGTCAAACAATGCCTCGGACTGATATCCGAGGCACCGTGCCTACGCCTGTAAATTACGGGTTATCCTTATTGCTTCCTTGTCCTTATCTCTTTCAGACTGTTCTAAATCGCTATATTTCACTAAATCCTTATGAATTCGCTTTACATCGTCACGATTTTCTCCGTTTTCCGGAACACCGTATCTGTAGTAATTTAAAAGCAAATATCGACACCATCTTATATGTTCCAACTCTGCCTGCTCTTCTTCGCTTATCTTGTCATTTAGATCCGACAGAACTTCTCCAAAATCCGATGCTGATATATTGGAGCCTTTAAGAAAGCCGGATAATGAGTCCCAATTCTCTTCTGAGTGATATAGAGTTGCATAGTGTTTGTTGAGTGCTTTCGCCTTTTCTACAAGCGCCTCCCTACGGATATTATCGTCTGTATAAACCGTCTCGTTTCTTCCGAATGGGATAATATTTCCATATGAAATATATGAGCCTGCATCTCCATCTTTGGGTGAGTAGTAATATATTTCGGCATTAACTGCCTTTACCACAATAGTTTCTAATTCCTCATTGTCTATATTATCTGATATTATAACTATATCACCTTCAGAGATGATACCCCATATGCTTGGGTCACTGGACTCATAAAAATGGACCTTATCGTCATTCATTAGCCCAAGATCACTAAACCTTATTCTAAGATACGCATTGTCCGTTATGACATGATAGTTGACGTGCTGGCTACATGAAAAGAGATTTAATTGAAATCCTGTTGATAAAATCGCTCTCGTTAGTGCGCTGTCTCCCCTGATCACAACATTTACTTCTGACTCAGCCTTATTCCATAAAGATATTCTCTTCCACAAAATCCTTGCTATCGCACTATTGATGTCAAATATAGAAGCGTTGCTAAAGGGCTTCAATAGACTGCATTCAAGATTACTTAAACATATGTATACTTTCTTTCCTAGCAACTCATCCTTATGTTCTTCATAAAACTGCAAATTCTTTTGATCAGAAGAAAACATGATTATATGTTCTCGTACATACTTCTTAAAAGTCTCTCCGGGATAAATGACTCCTGTGCCTTTTTTAAACCCGATGTTGTGTTCAACATCAGAATATACCGCAACACTATTGCTTTTCCCAAGTAATGAAAACCTATATTTGATAGCATCCCATCCACTTTTTATTACCGCTAGTATTGCTGTGGCAGTAACAAGTGGTGCTGTCCATCTTGCGATATCAATGCATATATTATACGCATCAGATGTCAGATTCATCCCATATAATGAAACTGCTCCATATAAAGAATCCGAAAACGACTCACCAGATTTAACATACCCTATCGTACCTATTACCAGAGGTAACACGGCTACCACCGGCCAAATAATCTTTTTTATTTTTTTCAGCATATACCCTCCGCTGTCAGTTTATAAATGCTTCCATAGATATTACAGGGAATCAATCAATGTTTTAATCGTTATACCATCCTTTGTCTTCCAATACGCCGGTCCATTCAGTGTCTCTATCTTTGATTCAATATTATTTCTCTTTCGATAAATATTGATGGCATCTATTCCAGCCTGCGATGAAGCCTTGTAAAACCCTATCTTCTCACCCTTTGCATTATGATAAGGCTGATGCTCATCATCCAGCAGCAACATATAGCATTCATTATCCTGAGGATCATATTCTGCTACTGCATAATGGCATACTCCATCATACTCCATGATAAACTCAGTTCCATTCCGGATTTTTCCGGCATTATAAAGGTCTGTGAAGCTGACAATCCTTCTTTGAATGTTCGATTTCGGAGTGCGTCCGAATTTTTTCTCGTCAAGCGACAAAAAGATTTCATCCAAAATGTTCTGGTAATGTCTATATACCACGCAGGTCAGCCTCGAATCCTCAAGATAGCTGCTACTCTTCTCGACATCATCAAATATTTCATCTATTACTTCAGAATGTCCGTCGTATATTTCATTGCAAAGACGAGTGTTTACCAACGCCATGGGAGATCCATGGACTGGCTCCCGCAAGTTATTTGCATACTGTTCCAGCAAGTATTTCCCATCCTTGTTTAGCTGTGGATGCTCTATACATTTTGCTATCACATAATCATAGAATTCCTGATATGTGATCTGTGTATAACTCTTATCATAGGGTTTTTGCTTTGGATCCGGAGTAATAAACAGGCAGATTACCTTTTGTCCACTTTTGCGGTGTTCCTCGACATAATCCCTATAATCTTTTGTCTGACCAACATCAGTGCCATTCATATTTTCCCTGGCTTTTACCTTGTTCTCGATAACAAGCACAAGTTCGTCATTCTCTCCATACACATCTATCGAGCGTTTTTTTCCATCTGATGTGTTGAATGTGCGTTCCGTTTCAAAGCGCATAGTATCAAGATTCATCCCAAAGACTGTTTCTAGGGATAAATCCCCGGCTTCATTCTTTATCATATAAAGCGACAGCAGCCTGACCAAAGGATAATGCCCCAGACAGAGACTGGAATTCGGATCAAGAAGCCAGCACATGAAAGAGCTGTGCCAGTGCTCCGTGTGCGTCTGCCCGACAATAGTAAAAACATTTGTTTTCTCTTGAAAGTATTTCAGCTGCTGAAACTGTCTGCTGGCAATCAATTCCTCTGCCTGCTCTATATTCAATGTAAAACACCTCATTTCATTATAACAATTCGCCAATTCCTTTTTTCCCGGTGTTGCCGCCACTATGAGATATCCTTTCAGGGGAAGACGTAATAACAAATGAATCTGCGCTTCCTTCGCATATCTTAAGCATTCTTTCAATCTGTCCTATACCCTGAGAACGGTTATAACTTGTACCTACATAGTAAGCGATTCCATTCACATTATGCTCTCTCGATGCTCTGAAATAATTCAATTTACTAGCCGGAAGGTTCTTGCCATCAACATCATCCTTCCGCGCTACTGATGAGATGGCATCGCTGACCGCTAATTCAGAAATTTTTCCTGGATATTTTTCTGCAATCAGGTCAAACACGTCATGCATCATATCTGACATCTTATTTGATGTGTGTGAGATACCCCAAAGGGTATACTCAAATCCGCTTGTCGTAGCCGTCACCACGTCACCATCATTCATGTCATCATCTAATACATCTTCTATATCATCTGCAATATCTTCCTTGCCTTTAACAACGTCATTATTTTTTTCATCCAACTTCCTAAGATGCCCTGATTTAACCTCCGCAGGCGTACTTACAGAACCGCCATTCAGTAGATTTATCATGGTTGACACCTTGTCATATGTGTAGTCCTGTGTGAATTTACCATTTTGTATGATGCCTTTTGCCTCTAAATCAGCTTTTAATGTATATGCAGGCTTACAAGATTTCTCAAAATTCGGAGAAGGTGCTGCAACCGCAGATCCCTTAAGAACAGTTATAACAGCACTTACACCGGTAGTTTCTCCGTTCCACATAAGTTTGGAATATGCACCTTTAGTATTATATTCCCATAAAGTGCTCTCAACAGGCGGTACAGGATCGGTGTGACCCGGTCCAAGTGGCTGTCCGTCAAGAACAAATTCACTTAAGGGCACACCACAAATCTTAAACATTCCCTTGATCTCAGTGAGTTTTGCCTTATACCCATAACTTGTGCCGACCAAGTATTCTACTCCTTCAATATTATAGGCTTTACATCCTCTAAAATATGTTGGATCAGCATTTTTAGTATTTGCATTCTTTACATCCTCTGCTTTTGCAACGGATGTTCTCTGTGTCAACTGTTCTGCGTACTCAGGGTATCTGGTTGTCAATGCTTCAAACGCATCAAACATCAACTTGCCCTGTTCTCTGCCCCCGGCACGATACTCTTGTCCAAATATTGTGTACACATACTCATCATTTTTGATAATTGTGTCAGTTGATTCCCATTTCGCATATATTTCAATATCTTTATGAATAGGTGTTGAAAAATCCCATTCTTCGTTTGTACCAGAAATAAACCATCCCCCAAAGTCAAATCCATCCTTTACTCCTGAATCCTGCTTTGGAACACATTCATTCTCCTTAACCTTTATATTTTTCTTAAAATCACCATTAACGATAACCACATTGTATTCACTAATAGGTTTAGGCTCCACGAATGTATTTGATGAGATTTCACCAAAAACAGAGGTAATCCCCTCATTTATCAACTTGTCATGTATAACATCTTCAAATGCCTTATTTCCACCGTCATTTTCGTTTTTATTAGGTATGACTCTTTCCATCAGTCTTCTACATTGCGTGACTGTTAAGTATAAATTCCCGTATTTTGGCATATCTTTATATGCTTCATCATATAGTACGTCGTCGTTTTCCCTCTTGTACACCTTTCTCATATAATCATCTGCTATTTCAGAGAAGATTTCATTAAATTTCTTCAGCTCTGTCGGAGCATTCTGATTCAACTTACCATTTGAAAACCGTCTTGTACCAAGTCCAGTATTAGAAGCGTCTAGCATATCAGTTATGCTTCCAATATTTATTGGTAAAAAAAACAAGGAATCTTCCTTATAATCTCCACCAGCTGCCATCGTCTTTCTAGACATCATTTCTAAAAGGCACGCATAGCTTGAGTAATAAGCATCATCAATAAATGCAATAAACGCTTTGCAATGAGGATCGCACATATTTTCATAGTATTGTGTTATCCACGAGTCCGATCCTTCATCAAATACAGTATCGAAATATACTCTCAAGCCATACTTTTGACACGTTCTGAATAAAATGCCATCCAACACTTTCTCATAATCGTCCGATTTGTAACTGATAAATACATAATCTTCATCGCCATCCATGGTTCTAAGGCAATGATCTTTAATCCAACGAATATTCCCTTCTTTGGCCGATTTTTTTCTTGCCTCCCTTTGTTCGTTAGTCATCTCGTTCCTCCTACAGTCTATAGATTCTTAACCCATCATACATCTTTAGCATTGCCAACATACATTCCATCGGATCTGTATCCTTGTCCTGTTCTGCCTTATCTAATCTTATATAATTCTGTTCGGCAGCCTCATCTGAAACATCAAATCCCGAGAAATCCGGGATCATATCCCAATGCTTACGTTCAAAGTCACGCTTATCTTTCTCAGGCTTTCCATATGTCCAACCCATATCATAATGTTCCTGCAGCCATCTCTGATGCTCAGCTTTACCAATGGAAATAAGCTCATCATCAGTAAATCTATCTACTTGTTCAAAATCCACCGCTTTGTCGGTATAGAAGCATCCGATCATGTTCAAATATTTTGCAAACGCCTTCGCCTGATTAATATTCGAAAGCTTGTATTCCAAAGAAAGATCCTTAAATCTCTTAGCAAATTCTTCCACAACCTTACTGTCACTAAGATACAGCTCTTCCTGACCTGCAAGCTTGGCTCTCTTCCACCCATCATTCCCCCAGCGACCGTTCAAAATTATGGCGAATTTATAAAGATTAATGAAGTTGCTATTTGACAGGTAGCTTCTATTCCCGGAATGAATATGCTCCGCTAATCCCGTTTCCACATTCAAATGGATTTCACTCAGATCCACGATTAATCCAATATCCTTCTGGAACTCTGAAACCCCATTCTTTTTGATATACATTCCTGAGAACGCTTTAAGTCCCGGTGCTTTTCCTTTTCCAGGATTCTGAAGCCACTCTATGTACTCATCCTTAAAATGGTTAACTTTTTCCATTTCTTTCTCATCAAAGAGATAAATAGCCTTGATATTATTCCCTGAAAAATCAAACGCGCAACCCATCGGATGCAATTCTTTCTTCGAATTACGTCCATAGGCTGTTCTATCCCAGCATTGGAGTTCATCACAAAGCATGAGCATATATGCAAGGGGATGCAATTCGGCCTTAAATGGCTTGTTACCCTCGCTCTTATAGTGAGCTATGCAGAACTTATAAAGGCTGTTATGCATCAAAATGGCAGTCAACGCATCCAAGTGCTCGGAATGCATCTCAATATCCATCTCCTCAAACAGCTTCCTGAAAAGAATTGTAGCGCTGAAATAAGCATGATCCATATAATGATTGAATTTATTGGGTTGTGTTGGCTTTTCTACAAGAAATGTACGCATCTGATCCTCAGTAAAGCCATACACATTTCCCATTTTTTCATTCAAAACATAAGCAAAAACATCGTTTGTTGTATTAAAACTCCTCCCGGGATAAATCTTTGCTAATTCCTCTTTCACCTTATCATCTATTGAAATGAAAGCGTCCAGATCATGATATGCCACAAAAGGTCTGCTTTCTCTCTTATCTCCCTCGACTTCAAAATATGAGCACACCTGTTCAAAGGGGAGTTCAAACGGATACCCAATGTCGTGGAACAAAGAGCTCAATCCCCAATACTGTAAATAATGCGCTGCAGCTTCCTTATCATCGGAAATTTTGTAATATTCCTTATATGCTTTCTGATAAAGTTCGTTTGATTTATATATAGCTAATCCAAGGATGAAAACATATACGGAGTGCGAATAATGATCTCTATGTTTCATCAAAAGGCTGCTTCCGTTTACCTCATACTCGGAAAGCAGTTCAATCATTCGCCTGGTCTTCTGATAATCCCCGACAAACATCTCCAAGTAGCAGAAGTATACATCAAACGCATCTTCTTTTTTCCCAGACTTAAGAAAACGATTAACCGCATTTTCAAGACACAGTCTGTCTATATCCTTTTCCATGTTATAGGGTATCTGATTTGCTTTAAGACTGGTGCCATCGAAATCAAGGTTATTTTCTGTAAAAGACGTTGCCTTGTTTTTGTCAAAACGGAGACCTTCGCAAAGGTCTCTGATAAATGAAAGTGCAGCACCTTCCAGTGATTCTGTGGCATAGTCGTACTTTCTTATCGCCTCATTATTCAGCATTGTGTAGCTCATGGTTATCCTCCCTGCTTATTTATTTTTCATTTATTCCATACAGGCCTTCATCCACTTTTTAAAATCTGCAATAGCACTTGTTGCCTTTGCCTGCTTTAATCCACAGGTCATCATATATACCTTCAACTTATTGCAGCATTTCGTAAGATGATAATATATGTACTCATGGCTGTAAAGACCATTTTCTTTCCAAGACAGCTGAGCCATATCGCCTTCAAGTGTATAAAGCGCATCAGAAATAGCTTGCAACTGCTCATCATTATACTTCCCGGTGTTATACGCATATTGAATAAAGTTATCAACATTCAGGGTCTGTTTCATTCAAGTCTCCTTTTCCTTGATGTACCTGCCGGTTTTAACCCTTTCAGCGACAGGTCTATCCGTTTCTGCGTGGATCATCCACATATTGCCTATCTTCTGTGCGCCATATATTTTCCCCTTCAGGCACATCATCTGAATGGCTCGTGGCTTTACTCCCCATTTTTTTGCCATTTCACTTACCGTAATGTAACCTTCAATCAACTCTTTTTCCTCTTTGTTTTGCTAACAAAAATCCATTTTTCATTTTATGCGTTTATGCGAAAAAAAACAAGTGTTTTTTCATAGTAATCAACAAAAAAAGCCCGTAAATATCTGATTCTCTTCTCTGAAACATATTGATAAACCAGCTGCTGATAACAGATATCAAGAAAACTGATATCCACCGCGAGGTCTCCTCCATGACCGGAATTTCGGTCAGCACCCTATACCGCACTAAGCTGCGGTAAGAGGTGTAAAAAAGAACTTACACACTGTACTTGACAAACCCCGAACCCCCGTATAAATCGCAATCAATACCATATCCACAAAAGGAATGTCATCTACATACTCCCACAGTGTCTTGACCTGTTCTTGAGTAAAAGGAATTTTTCCTTTAGATTTTTTTAATCTCTTCCAACAAATCACCAACCTTAAATGCTCTAGCCGGATTTGTCAAAACAATTCTTCGTTCTACAGCATAGTCCAACATTAGATTGCACATAGACTTAATTCTTTCTTGTGTGTTTAGTGAAGCATCTCTCTTATTCCCTTTGTCTTTTCCTGTCGTGGGAATCACATAACCAGTCTCCATTGCGTCTCTGATATGTCCGGGTCCAATCATTCTGATTGGCATGTCATACAAACCACTACAATATGCATAGGCTGAAGTTACTGTTCTCTTTGAACTTTCCGAATTCAGAGAGGCAAAATACCTTTCAGACCATGCCTCATAAAGATCTGAAAAAGTACTTTGTAAACTGCCTGGATCTTTCTATTCTTATCTAGCTTTGTCCCAACTGAAACCTTCGCTCTAAATGGATTCTTTTTATTTGAAGTTTTTTCGACGGTACCTCTTCCGTTTTCTCGTCTGACAGCTTTCTTCTTTGCCATAAGTATTCCTTCCTTTCTTTGTGAGAAGAAATATTCTGCTCGGTAGGTATAAAAAATGAGGACAAACCAAACCGAACGACGGCTTGATTTGTCCCCAAAATTCACTGTTTTATGCCCGTTTCTTAGAACTTGCCAGCGTTAGCTGCTTCCTCAACAGAAGCAAGCCCCCCTCATCATTCCTGCATTCTATCCCTTTTTGGGGTAGACGGTTGGGTAGGTAAACCTCTTATCAAACCAAGTATCCCATATTCATAGCAAAACTGACATGCCATTCGATGTAATTATATAATTTTTGTGACAGTTAAATTATACCATTTATCTGCCACGATTACAAGAAATACGCATTATTTTTTGCAGGAATTCCTTTAAAATCAGCACTTCCCAAAACACCTGCAAAAGCAAAAAAAAGATGGCAGGAGCAAAATACTGTCATCTTTTTTGTGCTTATTTCAGATAAGTCTCACATCAAATTTTTAAGGCATCAACAGAAAATTTCTGCGTCTAATAGTAAAAAATCATGTTTTCCTCTCAGATACAGTTCAATCCTTCCCCCAAAGAACCCGAAGACGTTCCCTTTCCCTTTACTGTACCCCCTGCAGCTTCTGCAATAGCCTCAACCATTTTCTCCATCATCCAAAGATATGATATCATCATCAAAGTAAAACCCTGTAAATTCATAAAGCAGTTTGGGGCTTACGTAAAAATCATACTGGGAACTTCCCTTTTTACGAAATGCTGCTCCAATCGGCAATATACCCTCAATCATCGCCTGTCGGATAAACTGTTGATCTTTTCCCATGATCTTAGCAACCGCAGTGACCGGAATATTCTTTCCGGAAAACCTTACCATCTCACTCATAGAACCCCTCCCCATCAAATGTTATTTTACAGATTTCCTGATACAAATATTCGACATCTGTATGTTTGTAATGATAATCCGTCACATCAGCCTTCAAACTATGCCCCATCATCAGCTTGATTGCCCGCTCTCGTAAGCCACATACCTCAGCCTGCGTTGCAAAGGTATGTCTCGTGCAGTGCGGCGTGAAACCGGACAGGTTTAACGTCTCCATAATATTCCGGAAGCAAGTCTTATAGGTATCATATGTAAAAGGCTTACTAACACTCCCTGTTGGAAGATTGAACAAAAAATCGCTGTGATATACTTCTCTCGCCTGCTGGTATCTGTATGCGACCAGTTTCTGAATCATAGGATGAATCGGCACAATCCTGTTCGTACCATTACAGGTTTTCATTCCTCCAATCATATACTGCTCGTCTAAAAACACATTTTCCGTCTTTATCTGCAAGAGTTCCTGCGGTCGAAATCCTGTATAAATTCCTATCAGAACCATATCTGCAAACGGAACCATCTTACAATATTTCCAGAGCAATGCTACATCTGCATCGCAGAACGGCTTTTTCTTCTTAGCATTCTCCTCTATTTCCTGCAAAAGCTTGTCTATTTTAAAAGCTCTCGCAGGATTTGAAAATACCAGATTTCTTTCCAAAGCATAATCAAACATCAGGTTGCACAGGGATTTGATTCTTTCCTTCGTGCCGGGTGATGCATACTTTTTCTTTCCTTTATTCTTTCCACGTGTTTCAATCACATACCCGTAGTTCATCGCATCTTTAATGTGCCCAATCCCTATCTCCCGGATTCTCATATGGTAAAGGCTGCTGCAATACGCATAAGCAGACGTCACCGTCCGAATAGAACTATTACTGGAAAGCGTCCTGAAATATTCCTCCGACCATGCCTTATATAAATCCTGAAATGTCACGATTTCACTGGTAAGATCATAGGGTGTCCTTAAATATTCCGTAAGTGCCTCATCCGCAAGCCCTTTGGTAGGAAAAGATCCAATTGTTTTATACCGGACCTGCGTCCTGCCATTTTTATCTGTATAACACGAAATGGGAACTTTCGCCTTGAATGGATTTCTCTTGTTATGAGTTTTTTCTACAGTTCCTCGACCATTTCCTCTTTTTTAATACCGGTTTTCTTTTGATGCCGAACATCGAATTTCCTGCTGTCATTCATATAATCCGATCTTTTATAGCCTGAAGAATGCGATTCTATCACTTGTTCTCTAGTAATCATAATATTCCTCCTCCGCCTCTGCAATCATCCCTTCCATCTCCGCTTCATCCAGTTCATATACACCTGTTTTCTCCCGTTCAAAAATAAACCGGATTACACTGCAACCTCTTTCTCAGCCGGCCTGAGCCCCCAGGCACCATCAATCCCCACCAGAAAAGATTCATAGTCCCCTAATTGTGTGACCGATACTACCAGAGATTCCCCTTCACAACCAGTCCCACATCGTTCATGCATCCGCTCATCATATGCCCTGCAGACTTCCGTCATCCGCACCAGATCCGGATCCGTATCATCCTCAAACTTCAGATCAATCACGACCCAGCTGTCTGTCAGATACATTGACAAAGCTGCACGCAGCGTGCAGACAGAAGCGATTGCCTCTACTCCCTGCTCACTTCCATTCCTCTGAATCGTCAGACAACACGCAGCTTTTTTCATTCCCAAAGCATCTGTTCCTTCCACAGACTTCATAAACTCACGTAATTCACTCATCCTATCCCCTCCCAATCATTCAAACCTATGTATCCGTTTCCAATTTCACCGGTGGAAAACTGAACAGCCGTTTCTGGCATTTTCTTTGAAACAGTTCCGCCAGACACTCCGTCTTCGTCCTCATGAGTTTCTCCCTCAGCAAGATCAGTTCTTCCTTCCACTCCTCATTTTCTGTGGACCTGGCAGCCAGATCCAGAATACAGGCATTTTCTGTTATGTCCGATGAAACAAGAAGCGCATTGAAAAATGCAGTCTCATTAAAAGAAAGCCTCCAGCCTTCCAGATCATCCAGTATCTTTCGTGATTTTTCAATCACTTCTTGAATAAATACATATTTCTCATCCCGGGACATTCGCTGCAGTTTCCCAAACAAAGCTTTGACTATGGTATGTTTGATTCCAAAATTCTCAAATACTATGAATCGGACAGCGATACGCACCAGAGGATTCTCTGAGACCAGCTCAAATTCATTTCCGGTAAATTTCACAATCTGCTCCTTTTCAATAGGAACATTCTCGCCTCCCCGGTACTCTTTTCCCTCTGTATCTTCAAATCCGTATCCCCTGACCACACGGTAACTTTCCCTTGCGCCTGCCCGTACCTCCGGAAGAATCAGCTGCACACATACGGCATCCTCTTTCCGTTTTCGTCCCAGCTGATTCCATGCCTTCTCCCCACAAACCATTCTGGACTTGGGATTCTGATCATATAACAGGAGAAGATTCGTCAAAGAAAGATGATTGTTCTCCACATACAATCTCAAAAACGGAAGTATTTCATTTACAGAAACCACTTTTAATATGGAATCTTCAATGATTTGTCCAATATCATCCACTTTCATGCTATTTTCCTTTATTTCCTCTTTTTAACCGTTTCTCCTCGCGCTTACGTTCTCTCTCCTCCTCCCGTCTGGCTCTGCTTTTGCGTTTTTCCAGCCGTTTATCATAAGTTCCTTCCTCTGAAAATTCTCCCACAACACGATCTGGTTCTCCACTGCGAAGAGAAGCATCCAGCATCTTAAGGTTGGTACGAAGCTGCCTTTCCTCCTTTTCCCGCAGCTGATTCATCCGCTCCTCCTGCTCCACTTCGGATGCAAAAGCTCCCATGACAACATCGTAGTCGCTCACAGTCTCTTCCACATCCAGCTTTTCGCCAGTCACTGCTCCCTTCTTCTCAAGAAAAAACATCTTCCTGCCTAACGATTTTCTGTTTTTCTGTGGCCTGTAGACACCGGCTGCTTCCTGTGTTCTCATTTTTCCGGTAAAAAGGGACTCCATAGAGTCGAAGAATCTCCCGATTCGTTCCTCCTTCTCGTCCACCTTTCGCTCCCTCTCGTGAAGTTCCTGGTCTTTTTCCAGCCAACGCTTTCTGTCTGCCTCCTGCTTCCTGCGTATTTTCTTCCGATACCTGATGATATGTACTGTCTCCACCAGCCGGTAAATTAGATACAACACCAAACAAACACACAAGATGGAATCAAAATAAATGTTGTTTAGCGGAGCGGGAAGCTCCCGTAACAAGTTCTGGTAAATGCTGGTATGATACAACCAGCTCTGAAATGAGTAAAAATATGACATAGACACCCTCCTTCCTTTTCCTGCACTTGATAAAATGCACGAAAAGGAAGGGGAGGAAAAAATATTTACAGATATGGCCTTAGCTTTTCAATCAATTCATAAACCTTTGTGCCCGGTGATGAATTTGCCGGAGGTCTTCCATCATTGATTTTCTCAAGATTTTTCGCATTCCTGATTGCCTGATCCATAAATGGTCTGAGAATATTATACATGTCCTCACGACCTTTAGAATACTTGCCTTTTCCAATACTCTCCATCCATTCAGTCAATTTTGGCCAATACTCTTTCCGGTCAATATCTGATTGAAAATAACTGAAATGTAGAAGAAACCACCCAAACATGTTTATATCCATTTGGATTTTCACTTACCCTTTTTCTTGCTTTTTCAAAAAGGCTGAGTGTATTATCCCCTTCGCCATAAATGTCCAGCTGGATTCTTCCACGGTATTGCTGATTAATGACATCTCTCATCGCCTGAAAATACTGTGGCTCCGTATTTGTTCCTTCCGAAACGATCAGATGATACTCCGGCTGAATTCTGATTTCCCGGTCAAGGCGTTTTTTCATCCAGCCTTTATCCAGATCACTTTTCTTGGGAGGCTTTAAACTCATGTCCAATCTCCTTCTGATAGCATATTCGTCAGATAGGGATCCGCTCCATATCTGCCTTCCATATACTGCTTATCGAATGCTGCCGTACTATTTACACGCTCATTATCCTCCCTGCGAATCTCATAAAGAGAATAAATTTCACTTTCATGGTTGGAATTCTCTGCTGCAAACCAGATTTCATCTCTGCGAAAAACGGTATTTTTCATTGTAGTCATATCGTGAGATGTAAACAACAGCTGCGCCCCCTGACGATTCAGTTTTGGATTCTTGAACATGGAAATCACATAACGAAGCAGCTTCGGATGAAGTTTCGCATCCAGTTCATCAATAATTACCAGACGGCCTTCCTGAAGTGCGAGCAGAAGAACCGGCAAGGCAGCAATCAACTTCTTTGTTCCATCCGATTCATCCGAATACTTTAGCTCATAGACTTTTCCGTCCATAGTTCTCTGCGTATAAAGCTGTTTTTCCTCATCATCAAACCGATAGCCCGAAAGATCAATCCCCATGTCATTCAAAGCCCGAATCATTCTGTTTCTGAAAGAAGCATTTTTAGAAAGCATAATGATACGATCCACGACCGGGTTAGCGTAATTGCGGATAACACAGGATTCAAACCAGCTTTGTACTTCTGCAATCATAGGAATATCATAATTGATTGCCAAAAATGACAGATATGGCATTTTGGGATTAACCGACAAATTAACATTCGCTTTTTTCATACTGGGACCTAATGTAATTTCCGAATACTCCCGCTCAAAAACAGTACCGGTTCGCTTGCCTCCAATCGCCCTCCAATACAATGACTCGGCAACAATCTCTTCGTTTAACAAAGACAAATTATAACGATATTCATTCTTGCCCTGACAGAAGAAAATTTCAAACTCAGTGGGCTGCTCTCTGGATGTTTCATCCAGCAAAAACGGCTCATAGCTTACCCTCTGTTGAATGATCATACTTTCGCGAGTCTTTTCCAGATCACGGATTGGCTTTACAACGGTAGAAATCAGACAGGAAAGTGCCTGCAGAAGATTTGACTTTCCGCCCCCATTAGGTCCATAAATTACTCCAACCGGAAGCAGACTTTCTCCCTTGACTTCCTTGTTTTCCTTTGTTTTAATCTTACACGCCAACAGAGATTCCGAGAATTCCGGAATCGCAGCTGCCTGAAAATCAAAAATCGTTTCTCCCTTGTAGGACTTAAAATTCTGAAATGAAAACTGACAAAGCATCGTCCCTCTCCTTTCCATCCAGATTTATTATATGAATTATAGCCTTAAAAGTCAAGTTTTATACTTGTTTTCATAAAATATTTTTATTATATTGGTTTTATAATCAAATTTTGGTTTATAAATCTGTTAGGATGATATTGCGCTGAATTGACTAAATTTGCTTATATAATCAATTATCTTTCCCATTCCTTCCCGGCTTCTGGCATTAACCAGTCAGGACAGGCAGGTATCCCTTTGCCGGAACCGGCTCTTTGCTATTCAGTTTTCTTTTACCCGGATTGCCTTCCAGTTTCTTAACCGCTGTAGGCTTTGGTTTTCTTCCTGCCATCGAAATACTCTTCTTCCCTAATTCTTTGCAAAATAAAAGGACCGTGTATCTCTACACGATCCCTATTACTAATTTTATGTATTTACATCCAACTTTTTGTTTCTTTACTCCATGTCTGCTCAAAGGAATTATCGTTGTGAATTGAATCCACGATGGGCAGCAATAATTCTTTTAGTAGTTGCATAGTTTCTTCAAATTCAACTTTCACCAATGCTTTCTTCTTTTTGATAAAGGCTCTCCATCTCCCCCGTCTTGTCTCATCCTTGGTAAAATCATCATCAAAGGCTGCAATATCATCAAAACCAGTACCTCGATGGTTAAAGGTCTCTACAATCGCATTCTTTAATTCCACACCATTAAGATTATACCTGTCAGCTAAAACATAGATATCATAGAAATCCTTATATCTGCCATTTGCAAGACCCAGAGAAACAAAAGCCTCAAACTTTTCTGCTATGACGGAGTAAATAGAATAGGCATATACTTGCGGAACTTCCATATCCAACAGAACCGGGAACTCCATTTTCACTCTTTCTGGATACACCACATCACCAAAACCAATATCTATTGATACCGGGACCTTGGTTCTATCCAGATATCCCATAATAGATACATTTACTCCGTGATACTCCTTGAATTCAGTTATATTGATAACCTCAAGCGTATTCAAATCAAATCTTAACGCATCATCGCACTCTATAGAAAAAATATCATTAAATACTTTCTTCATTTCTTCAGCATCATTTGGAATACGCTGTGCCAAAAGATCAATATCCATCGTTGCACGAGCATACTCTCCATCAAATAGTGCATACAAGAAAATACCGCCCTTTAGTGTAAATCTCTCCACATAATTTGAAACAGATAATCTATATATTGTTCTCTCCAAACCATATGTGACCAGCTTATCCTGCATAGTCTTTCCATCTTCTATCGCCTGTTTCTTTAATCTGTCCTTTACGGATATAGCGTTTGTCATACCAGCACCTCTAGATACATTTTCATTACATCCCCACATTTGAGCATCTCCGCATATCTGATTAGCCTATTCAGATTACGGTCACTCCGATGCAGATAGGTTGTAAGAACTTCTTTCGTTTCTTCAATTCCGATTTTTTCCCTGTAGAAAACGATATCAACAACAGTTTTCTCAATATCATATATACGAAATCTGTTATTTCCATCCTCTACGGTCACGATACCAACATCAAATCGATCATCTGTAAAATAGCATACATTCAGTTCCGGCCAATCCGGCAGTGTTGATACCTTTGCTTTTCTCGGAATTGCCACATCAATGGCATCTGGACGATAAGTAGACAGATTATAATACACGGCTGCACTTAGCAGACAAACCACTCCGTCTGGTACAAATGCATAGGCATAGTAGAAATCCGATCCCTCACCATCAAAATTTGCATTCTCATAATATTTCTTATTCAGTTTTATCAGGATCCCCTGGTCAACCATCTGATTGATTTTATAATATGAAAAACCTTTATCTTTCAGCTCTTGAACCGAAAAAATCATTTGGTCATTGGAAATCTGTGCCGTCTTTGTCATCTTTCTCACCCCAATTCCAGTATATCCAAATTCGTGATAATTATTTAAGCAATTTTCGGCACTTTGTTGTTTTGCCGAATTTCATTTAAATTATAGTAATCGTTTCACGATTTGTCAATGGATTTTCAGTGAGCTACCCCCCACTCGTATCTTCGTAAATCTGCCTGATAAGTTTTTCTACATTCAGGTTTCCCAAATATCCAAAGGGAATGTGACGTTCCCTCACAGCCACAATAAACTTTCCGTAAGTCACATGGCTGAGATGATCGGTAAAAAAATACACCCGGTCCTTTCCATCCAGCATCTTTCCGTCAACAGTCTTATAACTCTCCGTAAGAATATACATCCAGTTCGGAAATCGTTTTTTTAGCTTATTGAGCCAGTTCACATGTCCGCCTATAATCACAATATTCTTGTCAGCTATGGCTTCCAAACGTTCAAAAAGCTGTTTATACCATTCTTCCTTTGTCATATCTTTGACACCCGCCTAGTTTCTCTCACCTATTTCCTGCAGCTTCTGCAGTGTATCCTCTGCACTATGATGCCAGATTCCGGTCCCTCCAAGAGCCTCCCATTCCCTGATGGTCTTTTCAAAATCGTCAATCAGAATGCAGTCCGGTCCCGTACAGTAATTCTTCTTTTCCTCCCGGTAAACAATGTTGACCACGATCTGATCCGAAAGAAGCCTGCGCACCCATCGTATCTTGTCCTCACCGGCAGTCACGATCCCCCTTCTAGCCTTCGGAATACCGGAAAGGATCGCACACTTGTCCCCGAAAGTATCATAAATCCGGTGGAACATATCCTCTGCTCCTGCCATAGGTTCAAGGCGGTCATAAAAATGCTCGGTTTTCCTCATAGCTTGAAACATCTCGTCATCCTGTGCTTCTGTCTTATCAGCCTGATTGATCGGTGACAGTCCAAGAAGATCCTTCACACCTCTGTCAAAATCTGCCAGTACCCCGTCCATGTCAAAATATATTTTTTTGATCTCCATACATGCCTCCTTTAGTATTTTTCCTGTTTCACGCTACTTCTCCGGGTATTCATCATCCTCAAAAGCCACCTGCCACATACACATATCCATCAGTTTCATTTGCGGATATTCAATTCCACCTGCACTCAGTTTCGCCCTGACATCTTCAAACGATTCACTGTTTGTACAATAATAATTTGCAACATCGCGGACAGACTTCCGATTGTATCTTCCGGAAGAAATCCCGTATTTTTTTACGGTCTGCTTATAATATCTGTCGTACGCCGGTACGCATCCCATAGTTCCCAGAAGGATCTTGGTAACAAGAGTATCTGTAGCATTATTATCTTTTCCCTCAAACGCCGGCAGCTCCTTTGCATAAGTGCACCGGATTCTGTCACTGATTTCATCCAGCAAATCCAGATTTTTTTCATCTGTCAATCCTTCTGCAGTGATTCCCAATAGAGGATTATATTTTTCTTTCAAAATCATCTCTACAACCGGAATATGTACCTTGTAATCCTTCTGTAAAAGGAACGAGGAGCCCCGGTACATTCCCCAGCTTGCCAGATAAAATGCCAAATGCAGTGCAAGATAATCCACGGCCTCCTGATTATCCGGATCTCTGTATCTGCAAAATGCCTGATAGCAATGCTGCCATGACAGATACCGGGCATGACCATCTCTTTCCGTTTCTGCATAATAATTCCTGATACATTGTACCGCTTTTTCAGCCGGCAGTGTTGCGGATTTACCCTTTTCTTTCTTCTGTTGATTCATTTGCCACCTCATTTATCTAGCTGAACAAATATCTGTACCATCCTCTACTGTGTATTCCAATTCTCATTAAAATCTTTTTGTACCAGTTTAATCAGCTGTTTGTCAAGCTTAAAATATTGTCCAAAAGGATTGATGACCAGTCCGGCCACCTTGTCGCTCTTAAGCGCAGTATCCAGCATATCTGCAAAAGGAATCTGCATAACTACCTCCGGAATTGTCTGCTTATGCATTTCCTCTACCCTTGTGAAAATATAAAACCATTCTGTTTCGTCTCCCTCTGCTACAGTATCCATGTGCATTCTCACATCATGATCTATAGTAATGGAATCACCTTCTTTCAGACAATACACATCCAGATCTGAAAGCATCCCCTCGCCAATGGTTACAAATGGTACAAACCCACATCCTCCCATTTTCATGAGCGAGCACAATATGGCAGCAAAAAACATGAAACTGTTGTGATCGGGCTTCTCATAAAACTGGCTGATTGCGGTCTCGAGTGCTTCATTTCCGGCTGTTCTTTCATCTTCCTGCATCTCATTTCTGCACAGTACAGCATCCCGTACCTCATCAAATGTCTCCACTACCTCCAGCATCTCATCGGAAATACGGTCTCTGCACTCCGCCTTTAATACTGCCGGAATCCCCAAATAGGCTTCCGCAATGCTTCCCGTAATTGCCGCAAGCGTATCCGTATCTCCCCCAAGGGAGACTGCATTTCTCACTGCATCCTCGAAACTCTCAGCTTCCAGAAATGCGATCACGGCTTCCGGCACTGTCTGCTGGCAGCTCTCTACATGATGATAAGTGGGACGGATGTCTGCCAGTGTCCGGTTCAGGTCA
>JALEZW010000068.1 GCA_022772675.1 Agathobacter sp.
TCGTCGCTTTGGTAGGCCGTTACCCTGCCAACTGGCTAATCAGACGCGGGTCCATCCCATACCACCGGAGTTTTTCACACTGTGCCATGCAGCACTGTGCGCTTATGCGGTATTAGCAGCCGTTTCCAGCTGTTATCCCCCTGTATGAGGCAGGTTACCCACGCGTTACTCACCCGTCCGCCACTCAGTCACAAAATCTTCAGTCCCGAAGGAAATCAAATAAAGTGCTTCGTTCGACTTGCATGTGTTAAGCACGCCGCCAGCGTTCATCCTGAGCCAGGATCAAACTCTCATGTTCTGAAGTTATTTTCGAAGAAAATGACTTCTCTGTGCGAGCCCATCCGCGTAGCGGATTTTAAATGCGAGCACATCCCGTTTTTTAGCGGACTTCCATCATCCTTCGAATATCCTGTCCAGTTAAACTGGCTTTTCATTCAGACAGAATCTGAATTTACTGTTTTAAGGTTACTTCATTTCTGAAGTGTTCTTGAATTATTCTCAAAATCTTTCAAGGTTTTTCACTGTTCAGTTTTCAACGTTCTTCACTTTTTCTTTGTTGTTTACCTCTCGGCGACAACTTCTTAAGTATATCAGCTTCGCTTCGGTTTGTCAACAACTTTTTTTATTTTTTATTTGCTGTCTTATGTCGAATCTTCTATGTCAATCAAGCTGTCAACTTCTGTCATATTGGTTCTGCACGAGTCAGCTTTGATATAATATCACGTGGTCATTCCAAAGTCAACAACAAATTTACACTTTTTTATAAAAAAATCCAGCACCACAAGATGTAGTCTTTGTGGTGCTGATATTATACAATTAACGGTAGAGCAAAACAGCAAGAATTAAATTATTTTCATACAGCCACACAAGGAGTGGCGACTGCATAATTGCAGATGTAAACGCAGTTCCTGCCGCAGTGGTACCCAGCAATGCCGCAATGGCAAAAATTATCCAGATAATCAGGATTCCTTTTCCAAACCCCGCTACAGCTCCCAGCAAATGATTGATACCCCCGATTACAGGTATATAATTAACCAGATCCAATATCTTTGCAAGCAAATGAAATGCAAAAAATGTTACAATCAGAACAACTGCAAATGAAATTGCGTGCATTGCAAGCTTCGCGGCCCTGACTGCCAGAACATCATAAAATCCGTTTTTTTCTAATGCATCCTCCATCTTTTTCTGCGGTTTTTCCAACCCTTTTATTACATCAGGAGGAAGGTTCAGCCCCAATTCACGAAGATTCTGTTCTTTTTGTTTCTTATTTATTTTATCTCCTATGGTTTCGCGCAGCATTTTCCGGCAGTTGTCCTCTATCCGCTCATCCAGCCGGGTATGCTCCGTCATGTACTCCTCCACATATGGTGTGGCAAATGTGACAAATATCAGCATTGCCGCCCAGGCAAGCAGAGTATAGATTACATGCAGGGCTCCCTTTGAAAATCCCCAGACAATACATCCCGCCAGAAAAAATACCACTACTATTAACAGCCAGTTCACCGTAATCGCACCTCTTCCACCTCTCCGCTCACCACAAATGTGTAGTTCTGTGCATCCGTACCGGAGAGCACTTTATACAATTCCTTGTCAAAGGTATAGCTGAATTTTTTGATACTGTGAATGGTAAAGAGCTCGCAGTGCATTTCATCCCGGACACAAACCTCATTATTATCCAGAAATTCAATTTTCTTATATGCCAGCTCCGTATCATTTTCCATTACAGTTGAACCATTCATATCATATACCTTTATATGCCAGCTGTTTTCTTTTTCCGGATCGCTATAGGTAACACCTACATATTTTTCATTATGAAAGAGGCTTTGTATCTTCTGCTCGAATTTCACTTCTTTTTTCAGAGACGGCTTCTGGGAGCCATCAAACCACAAAAGTCCACTGTCGCTGACCGCAAAAAGCCGGTTTTCTCCCACGTACATAATTTCCGATATAAATATATCTTCATAAGTAAACGTGCCGACAATGTTATTGATTTCATTCTGTCCAACAGAGCCAAAATTATAAAAGTTAATCGTAGAGCTGATTTTTCCTTTTGTTACATCCAGCATGTCCACTGCCATTTTTTTTGCATCTTCGGAAAGAGCTATATCAACGGGAAAACTGCCCTTTTCCCCATAAAATTCGCCCCCTGCAAGTTCCCTGCCTTTTTTATCGTACAATTTAATGTAGGAAACATTGTCCTCTTTCATTAGGACGGCAATCGTTCCCTGCCGGGCGATACAGACTCTATTGATGGGAGTTGCAGTTTCAATCCTTTTTACCAGGCCTGATGTGGACATTATGTAAACTGATGTGCCCGTTCTGTCATATACTGCCAGATAATCCCCGCATATAGAGACCATCGGGCTTGTCATCTCAAAAGACTGATTCCACACCTGTTCTCCGTCCATATCACGGCAGACCACACCATCATTATCATATTCCAGCATATTTCCCTGAAAGGTATCATACCGGGTCGCCTCTCCATCTTTCTGCTGCCGGGAGCTGACCACTTCAAAGGAATCATATGTCCGGAGCGCGTTCCAGATCTGCACCGCTGCCACAATAGCAATCAGTATCGCAGCCACAATCACAACTACACGCACAATTTTGCGGCGGTGCCGCCTTACTTCCTCTTCTATTTCTTCCAGATCCTCATAGCTTGTCTCTACGGTTTTGAAACCCGTTTTATTTGCCACCTGTATTATTCTCCTTTGTTTCCAAAATACTTTGTTTCTCTGTCTGTTTATTATATCATCTAAATTCTTGTTAAGGAAGTAACAATTTTTGTCCTACACGGATATGGTCTCCGTCATCCATATGATTGATTTCCGTCAGTTTCTTCACTTTACTGGTAGAACCGTAAATTTTCTGGCAGATTCCTGTCAGGGTATCTCCTTCCTTAACCACATAATATTCTGACGTTTTTATCGTTTCCTCATCCTGACTTTCCTCTTTCTCAGAGGATTCTGTGGAATTTTTCGTCTTATTTTTCTGTTGATCATCTTTTGTCTCGACAGATTCTGTATCCTGCTTTGTTTTAACATCGGCTGAAGATTCTGTCTGTTCTGTTTCCTTAATTTTTTTAATCTCTCCTGCTGGAATTTCCTCCACAGGAATTAAATCCAGCGGTTCGCTCAGGGTCTCTGTACTACTTTGTGTTTCAGTCCCTTCTGTCTCCTCCGGAAATTGCGAGCCGATCAAAACCTCCGCATTCTGCCTGCTGTTTTTTAATTTTTGGCTGATTGTTTCTACAGCCTGATTGAAACCGGGAATGGAAATCCTGTTCTGCCAGATTCCGGCTCCCACCAAAGTAAGAAGCAGTGCGATTGCAGCAGCCATGGCATATGAAGTTGCCCGATGTCCTGTTCCTGCGTTTTTTTGCATGTTTTCGTCAGGAACCATTTTCTGTTGTTCCGTTTTTGACAGTTGAACAGTCTGATAGTTATTCCGATTTGACATTCCCTTCGCCAGAAATGACTGATTTTCTACCTTATCCCCGGTATCCTGCTTCTTGTTGTGCCTTTCAGGTCCCGGCAGTACCTTCAGGCACCCCCGCTGGGGCATTTCCACCATCACCTCCGGAGTAAGGATTTCACGTACCTCCCTCGCATAATAGATATAAAAGCCGGGTTTCTGCTGCATGCGGTTTCCTTTGTTAATAAAAACGCATTCCTCATCTTCAATACTGTTCATCAGAAACAGAATCTGATGTGCACCGCCAAACTGTTCCCTGTGAACTGCTTCCAGCTCCGCAGAAAGGTGTGGAGGAAAGCCCTTACAGTCGTATGCCCAGCCTACTATTATGGAATTCTCATAGGAACGCTTGATTTCCCGGAACACATCCGACCAGGCATGGGTACACCACTGGGGAATGTTCTGGGAAAACTCCATGTCGCGTACGGGAATCGCAGCCTCCACAAAAATTGTGTAGATACCGTTTTCGCACTCTGTATGCCCCATAAAAATAAATACTCTTTTTTCCTCGTAATCCTCCTCATGAATGCGGGCATATGCTGCATTTTCTATGTAAACTTTATCGCCCTCTGCAGGCGTTCCCATCTGTCGTATGTTTTTTAAATCGCGGTCAGGTCCGCTTACAATGTCTATCATTTTTCCTCCATTTTACAGCACTCGTCCATTGATGTTTGTAGTTTCTTCAACGGGCGCCGGTTCTTTTATGTCTTATTTGAACCGGTATCAGTATAGCTGTTTCGTATCTATTCAAAACCACTTTACGAATCAGATAATCAAAAGAGCTATGCAAGTATCATCTTAGCACCTGTGTATGGTTGAATTTTGGAAAAATCTGACATGCTTTTATAGAATCGTACGACACTGTAAGACAAAAAGAACTGCCGTATTCCCTGATACGACAGTTCTTCAAAAAACAGCGTTTTATTTTGCAAAAGATTTGACTTTTTTGTAGATGCCCTCTGCATCCAGTTCATATTTATGAAGCAGCTCAACTGCAGGACCTGACTCGCCGAAACAATCATTGACACCGATGCGAAGCATCTTAGTGGGCGCCTTTTCGCACAAAGTCTCTGCAACCGCACTGCCCAGTCCGCCAATTACGGAATGTTCCTCTACCGTCACAACCTTTCCGGTTTTTAGTGCCGATGCCACAACCAGTTCCTCATCCAGCGGCTTAATGGTATGGATGTTGATAACCTCTGCTAAAATACCATCCTTCTCCAACATTTCTGCTGCTTTCAAAGATTCGCAGACTTCCAGTCCTGTTGCAAAAATGGTGACATCCTTTCCCTCTCGCAGTACAATACCTTTTCCAATTTCAAACTTATAATCCGGCTTATCGTTGATCACCGGAACTGCCAGACGCCCAAAGCGGAGGTATACCGGCCCGACATAATCATATGCCGCCCGGACTGCCGCCCGTGCCTCCACGTCATCCGATGGGTTGATGACCACCATTCCGGGAATTTCACGCATCAGTGCCAGATCCTCCAGGCACTGATGGGTCGCACCATCCTCGCCCACGGAAATTCCGGCATGGGTTGCGCCAATTTTCACATTCAGATGGGGGTAACCAATGGAATTACGCACCTGCTCGAAGTTTCTCCCTGCTGCAAACATGGCAAAAGAGCTGATAAAGGGAACCTTTCCGCAGGTAGACAATCCTGCTGCAATTCCTGTCATATTACACTCTGCAATTCCACAGTCCCAGTGGCGGTCCGGAAATGCTTTCTGAAAAATGCTTGTCTTTGTTGCCCCGGCAAGATCGGCATCCAGAACAATCAGATCCTCATGCTCTTTTCCAAGCTCCACCAGCGCGTTTCCATAGCTCTCGCGTGTTGCGATCTTCTTTACTTCTGACATAATGCTTCACCTGCTTTCTCAAGATCTTTCATGGCAATCTCAAATTCCTCATCACTTGGGGCCTTTCCATGCCATCCGGCCTCATTTTCCATAAAGGAAACGCCCTTTCCCTTTACCGTCTCTGCAATAATGGCCGTGGGCATGCCTTTAGTCTCTCTGGCCTCTTTAAAGGCGGCGCGAATCTGGTCGAAATCATTGCCATCAATTACAATGGTATGAAAATTAAATGCCTCAAACTTTTTATCAATTGGATACGGCGAACATACTTTGTCAATTTCTCCGTCAATCTGCAGATTATTATTATCCACAATAACTGTAAGGTTATCCAGTTTCCGATGTCCTGCCCACATGGCAGCCTCCCAGATCTGGCCTTCCTGAATCTCACCATCTCCGGTAAGAGCGTAAACTCTGTAATCCTTATGGTCAAACTTTCCTGCTGCTGCCATCCCGACCGCTGCAGAAAGGCCCTGACCCAGGGATCCGCTGGACATATCCACACCCGGTGTGTGCTTCATATCCGGATGTCCCTGCAGATAAGAACCGGTATGGCGCAGGGTAAGCAAATCCTCTTTGGGAATAAATCCCCGCTCTGCCAGTGCCGCATAATATGCCGGTGCGCAGTGTCCCTTGGACAATACAAAGCGGTCACGGTCTTCCATCTTGGGATTCTTTGGATCCACATTCATTTCCTCGAAATACAGATAAGTGAAAATATCCGCTGCTGACAGGGATCCGCCCGGATGGCCTGACTTTGCGCTGTGCACGGACTTTACAATACTCTTTCGGATCTCGTTCGCCGTCTTCTCCAATTCTAAGTTGTTCATCATTTCTCCTTTAACTGACTTATCATTATTTATAGCTCCGTCCGCCCTTCCAATGCACGAAGGAGCGTAACTTCATCTATATATTCCAGATCACCGCCGACCGGGACGCCGCTGGCAATCCTTGTAACCTTGATTCCTGTGGGCTTGATCAGCTTGCTGATGTACATGGCCGTGGTCTCACCCTCTAAGCTGGAGTTCGTGGCAATGATCACCTCATCCACATCTCCCTCTAACCGTACCATAAGTTCCTTTAAGCGGATATCACCTGGCCCGATTCCAAGCATCGGAGAAATCGCACCATGCAGGACATGGTAAACTCCGTTATACTTGCCGGTTTTCTCATAGGCAACCAGATCTCTTGTATTTTCCACCACCATGATGGTCTTATGATCCCTTGAGGTATCACTGCAAATCGGACATACGTCCTGATCTGTCAGGTTATAGCAGCACTTACAGTACTTCACATTCTTCTTTGCAGAAACAATTGCAGAGGCAAGTGCCTCCACATGATCCTCCGGCATACTTAAAATATGAAAAGCCAGCCGCTGCGCCGATTTTGCACCGATTCCCGGTAATGCCGACAGTTCTTCGATTAATTTTGCAATCTCGTGACTGTAATAATCCATATCAGAACGGAAGTCCTCCGCCGAGCCCTCCGGTAATCTGTGCCATGGACTGCTGGGATGCCTCATCAATCTTGCGCATAGCCTCATTCGTTGCAGCCATGATCAGATCCTCTAACATCTCGATATCATCCGGATCCACCACTTCCTCAGAAAGCTTCACCTTTTTCACCTCATGTTTGCCGGAAACAGTCACCTCTACAGCACCGCCGCCTGCCGCTGCAGTTACCTCCTGCTCCTCTAAATTTTTCTGCGCTTCCTCCATCTGTCTCTGCATCTTCTGCGCCTGTTTCATCAGATTCGTCATATTTCCCGGCATGCCGCCCGGGAATCCGCCTCTTTTTGCCATGTTGGGCATCCTCCTTTTTTGAACATAACTACATCATACCATTAGAAGTCCTCTTCCTCAACCTCAAAATTAATAAGTTGACGTAAATCCGGTACAGTATCCGCTGCCCTATGCCCGCTTTCATTCATCCTAAGCTGAATTTCCACCTGTTTTCCGATACGATCCGCAATCATTTGTTTCAGCTGGTCCACACAGCCTGCCTTGTTTTCATTCAGATAAGAATAAGCATTTGCATCATCAAAGACTAACAGCAATTCGCCCATGGATCCAAGGCTGGGAACAGCCATATTCAAAAACTGCTTCGTCAGACCTCCCAGTTCAGAGATAATTGGCCGCCAGTTCTTCATCACGTTCTTAATATCATCGGGGATCGCCTTGGGAAGCTCCGGCTTCACCACAGGTTCTGCCGCCCGCTGCGGCTGCACCCCGTCTGCAGTGGATGGCGGCGTAAAGGCTCCGCTTTCCAGCTTATTCTCCAAATCATCCAGCCGCTCCTCCAGCGAGGTGTAATCCGCCTCCATCTGGGGTTTGCAGAGCTTAATGATGGCAATTTCCAGCAGAATCCGCTTCTGGGAGGCATACTTCATCTGGCTGCCCAGTTCAGAAAAAATGCGGATGTAGCGAATCAGTGTATCCGATTGTACCATCTGCGCCTCTTCTTTCAGGGCCGCCAGATTATCTGCGGACATATCCAGAACATCCTCCATATCATCGGCACTCTGTATCAGAAGAAGATTCCGCAGATACCAGGTAAAATCATTTACCATCTGTCCCAGATCCCGGCCCTTGTCCACCAACTCATCCACCGTAAGAATCGCAGCTGTCACCTCACGGTTTAATACCTGCCTGAGAAGTTTGGAAAAAATCTCTGTGTCAACCGCCCCCAGCACATCCAGCACATTTTCGTAGGTAAGCTTTTCTCCCAGATGAAAAGCGATGCACTGATCCAGGAGACTCAGCGCATCCCGCATGGAACCATCGCCCGCCTTTGCCACATAGCGAAGTGCCTTTTCCTCCACCTCTACATGCTCCGTGCGCATCAGTTCCGCAAGCCGGTCTGTAATGGTATCAATAGAAATCCGGTGAAAATCATATCTCTGGCATCTGGAAAGAATGGTAATGGGAATCTTGTGGGCTTCCGTGGTGGCCAGAATAAAAATGACGTAGGACGGCGGCTCCTCCAGGGTTTTAAGCAGTGCATTGAATGCTCCCATGGAAAGCATATGCACCTCGTCGATAATGTACACCTTATACTTTCCTTCAGTGGGGCGGTAGGTAACTTCCTCCCTGATCTGGCGGATATTTTCCACACCGTTATTGGATGCCGCATCAATCTCGATTACATTCATAGAAGTCCCGGCGGCAATGCCCTTACAGACAGGGCATTCCCCACAGGGACTTCCATCTACCGGATGTTCACAGTTCACTGCTTTTGCAAAAATTTTTGCAACGGTAGTCTTTCCGGTTCCTCTTGTACCGCAGAAAAGATAAGCATGTCCTATGCGATCGGCTTTAATCTGATTTTTTAAAGTTGTAACAATATGCTCCTGCCCCTTTACATCCTCAAACTGCTGCGGGCGGAATTTACGGTATAAAGCCGTATAAGACATGTCTTTTCCTCCTAGTCACCGAAGCTGATTCCGGTTCTCTTTGCCTCTTTGATCATCTGGCTGTCCGGATCTACTGTTTTCAGCTTTCCGGCCACCTCCTCAAGAGGCACACATTTGGTTTTATTATTGATCATGGCAATCATGCAGCCAAAATTTTCATCCATAATTGCTTTTGCTGCAGCAGAGCCAAGTCTCGTACAGAGAACTCTGTCGTATGGGCATGGACTTCCACCACGCTGGGTGTGTCCCGGAACTGCCACACGCACCTCTGTCCCGCAAACCTCTTTAATTTTGTCTGCGATTTCATAGGAAACTGACGGATATTTCCGCTCTGCAACCTTTGCCTTATACTGCTTCTTGGTAAGCTTGGCATCTTCCTTGGAAATTGCCCCCTCTGCCACTGCAAGAATGGTAAAGCCCTTGCCATCTTTCGTTCTCTTATGAATGGCCTCAACGACTTTATCAATATCATATGGAATCTCCGGAAGCAGGATGATATCTGCACCACCGGCAATTCCTGCGTACAAGGTAAGCCAGCCAACCTTATGTCCCATAACTTCTACGATGAAGACACGGTTGTGGGATGCTGCTGTGGTATGGATACAGTCGATTGCTTCTGTAGCAATGTTAATAGCACTCTGGAATCCAAAGGTCACATCTGTTCCGTAAATATCATTATCGATGGTCTTTGGAAGATGGATAACATTAAGGCCCTCCTCCCGGAGCAGATTTGCGGTCTTTTGTGTTCCGTTTCCTCCCAGAATCACCAGACAGTCCAGATTGAGTTTGTGATAGGTCTGTTTCATTGCCTCAACCTTATCCAGTCCGTTCTCATCCGGAACCCGCATCAGCTTGAAGGGCTGACGGGAAGATCCCAGGATTGTTCCACCCCTTGTCAGTATTCCGGAAAAATCAGAAGAAGTCAGTAATCTGTAATTACCATAGATTAATCCCTTATACCCGTCCTCAAATCCAAAAACCTCAAGATCGTCCACATTAGTGGCAAGTCCTTTTACCACACCTCTCATAGCTGCGTTTAAAGCCTGACAGTCCCCGCCGCTTGTCAACATTCCAATTCTCATCATGTGCATTTCCTCCTGTTTTGCGTACCATCCATAGTATGGCACGGAATCATGCTAATTTATCACTCTTTAGTAAAATTATTGATAGAAACCTTAACTCACATTATAATATAAAAATTGAGGAAGGACAAGATGGAAACTGCACTTGAAATGTATGGGATAATTAGATATAATAGCGATGTGCGTAGGCAATATCCATTGCAGCAGGCTGCAATGAATATTACAAATGGAGCACATCGCATGAGAGTTCGCTGCGCGAGGCGATGTGCGTAGGCAATATCCATTGCAGCAGGCTGCAATGAATATTACATTGGAGAGTTGTCCGAGTGGTCGAAGGTGCCGCACTCGAAATGCGGTTTGCGTCGAATAGACGCAACGTGGGTTCGAATCCCATGCTCTCCGCTTTTTATATTCAAATCCATACTTCTGTATTCAAATTTCAAATGGGAGGGATTTTATGCCATTACTGAAACCTGAGCAGTATTCCATAGCAGATATCTATGCGCTTCCAGATGGGCAGCGGGCAGAGCTGATTCATGGGCGATTATATAATATGACACCGCCAGGTACCCTTCACCAACGTATAGTTTTAAACCTTGCCGCCGAAATCCGTTCTTATATCAAAAAACATAATGGTTCCTGTGAAATATTCCCTGCTCCCTTTGCAGTATTTCTAAATAAAGACGAAAAAACCTATGTGGAGCCGGATGTTTGCGTAATTTGTGACAAAAGCAAGATTGATGAAAAGGGATGTAATGGGGCACCGGATTTTATTATCGAAGTTGTTTCCCCATCCAGCCGGAAAATGGATTACTCTACCAAAAATACCCTTTACTCTGATGCGGGAGTACGTGAATACTGGATTGTAGACCCTTCTAAGAAGCGTACCACGGTATACCGATACGAAGAGGATGCTGCTCCGATTATATTTTCCTTTGACCAGACCATCCCTGTAGGTATTTATGATGATTTAAAAATTAATATTGATAAATTATAGGACCTTTCACTACGCAAAAACAGGTGACATGCATCACCTGTTTTTATAATTGTTATCGCGGTGCCGCCTCCGGTTATCGCGATATTCTCCATTTTCTTCCCTGTATTCACGAGACTCCCTTGATTCCCTATGCTCCCGATTTCTATAGTCTCTGGCTTCGTTTGAGTTTCCGCCCTCACCACGGCTGCCTCTGTCATTTTCGTTTCTGCGGCGTTCCTCCGGAACCGGCCGTTCCTTTTTACGGCCTATGTAAACATTCCATTTCATGTAGGCTTCCTGCGCGTTACGGGATTTATAGACCATGTTGCGTTCTTCACCCACAATATCGGTAATGCTGTACCAGCCCCTGTCATACAGAAACTCTGCTGTTTTTCCCTCTAATTCCTTGCTTCCAAGAACAAATTTATGTATTGCCTGTTGCTGCTGTGCCATCTTTATCATCCTTTCGTCCCAATACGTAATTCACTGCCTGTTTCAATTTCTCATTCTGCTCCAATTCCTCTGTCCCAAGAAGTGCCCTTGCCTCTTCCTCGGTAAACAGTTCCCGCAGTTTCACCTGATGATGTTCCACCGGAATATAGGAAACAGAATCCTTCTCATAGATTGGGCGCAGCACATAGTAGGGTGTGCCCTTCTGCCCTCGGACAGCGGACAGTGAAACGATATTTTCCACCTGACAGACTCCCTGCGTTTCACTGTATATGATCTGTTTTTTCTCAAACATTTCCGCCACCTCGAATACCTGCTTTCATAGGTTGTAACTATTCAGAACCATTTGCGTGAAGCATCTTAAATGCACTTATGCAAATCATCCATCTGAATAGTTATCATAATAACACACTAATCGAAATTTGACAAATCCGGACTTATATCCTTTGTGATAAGCCACCTCTTTTAGTTTCCTTTACTGCTTAAAGGATTACTTCTTGCCTCAAAAAACTGATTGTTGTCCACCCGTGCTCGATCCTTATCATTGTAGAGACTTTTCTGTCTAATCTCGTAAATTTCCGCAGTCTCCTGGGAAAAGGTTTTGTTCTCTTTCTTATAGGGATCTGCATCTGTGCCTTTCAATAGTGCTGATTTGTATTTTTCCTGTTTCTTACCCATAGATGCCTCCGTAATAATTCACAATGTTGTTCCGGTATCATTATGTGTAAAAAGAAAAAATCCATACATCATCAGATGCCGCAAAAGTCATTAAAAACCAAACAGCCGGGACACGTCTTTCTCCGGGATAATCCGTTCACTTGGTCTTCCCTCATTTGCCAGCATGGCTTCCACTTTATTAGCAAGGGTCACATCAATAAATCGGTCCACATCAATACCACGCAGTTCGAAAAACAGAAGCGGGTTTTCATCCAGCCGGACCCCTACCCCGTACAAAGCAGCCGCAACATGCTTACACATGAGTGCCCAGTCCGGGCAGCTGCAGTTAAAACTGATTTCATTCGGTGCCGGGAAAAGTCCATCCTTTCCCTGAAAAAGTTCCTGCATTTCTTCCGGGAAGTTTCCTGCAAGTAATGACTCTAAATTTTCCAGTTTTCTGCCGCATTTTTCTATAATATGCTGGCATTTTTCTTCCGACAGAGGGCTGATTCGTATTTCTATTTTGTATGGGGTTTTCCGGGTTCCCTGTACCCGCGCCAGAACCTTTCCTTTTTGTATTTTCAGATCCAGCACTGCCCCGGTACGGATATAACGTTTTCCCCGCTCCATCCGGCTCTCATAATCTGCATAGCGTTCCAGGTTCTCACACCAGGCTTTTCCCCACCAGCTTTTGACAATCTGTCTTCCGGTTACTTTTACCGGCTCCAGACTTTTTCCCTTCTTTTCTTCCCGCTTCCGGCTGGCTGCGGAATTTTTCTTAATCTCCGCCGCAGTCGGCTGACTGTAAAATCCGGTATCCCAGTATTTACTCATCGTCTTTTCCTCTCTGTTCCTAAATCCAGACGAAGCATGGACATCAACTCGTCATTACTAAGTTCCGTGATCCACTTTTCTCCGCCAGAACCAATGACATTCTCTGCCAGCTCTTTTTTCGAATCAATCATGGCATCAATCTTCTCCTCGATGGTTCCCTCGCAGACCAGTTTATGCACAATAACATCTTTCTGCTGTCCAATGCGGAATGCACGGTCTGTTGCCTGATTTTCCACAGCCGGATTCCACCAGCGGTCAAAGTGAATGACGTGATTCGCTTTTGTCAGATTTAATCCTGTCCCGCCTGCTTTCACGGAAATGACCATATAGGGCACATAGTCCTCCCCCTGGAATGCCTCCACCATCTGTGTCCGTTTCTCTGGTCTCACTCCCCCATGAATCACGAAGCCCTTCCGGCCAAAGATTCCTGCCAGGAAATCCGATAACTGCTCAGTAATTTCTTTAAACTGTGTAAATACTATTACCCGTTCCCGCTTCTCATAAATGGTTTCACAAATTTCCCTTAACATCATGAGCTTCCCGCTCTCTGACTCAGTAAATCCATCCTGCCCAAGGTACTGGTCCGGGTGATTGCAGATCTGTTTCAGTTTCATGATGGTTGTCAGAATAATACCGCTTCGTTTGATTCCTTCCACCTGTTCAATGAGGCTCTCCATATCTGCAACAACTTTCCGATAAAGTACCACCTGTTTCTTTGTGAGGGAGACATAGTCCACACTTTCCACTTTTTCCGGCAGATCCGCAATAATACTCTTATCGGTTTTCACCCGGCGAAGCATAAAGGGTGCCACCATGGTCTTTAACTTTAAATAGCCTTCCGGATGTTCATTCAGTTTCCGGCAGTAATCGTGAAATTCTTTGGAGGTGCCCAGCAGACCCTTATTCAAAAAATCAAACAACGACCACAAATTGGCCAGTTCATTTTCGATTGGTGTACCGGTCATGGCAATCCGCATTTTAGCATGAAGCTTCTTAATTTCTCTGGTCTGCTTCGTACCCGGATTCTTAATTGCCTGCGCCTCATCCAGAATCACACAGTCCCACTCCAATCCCTGCAGTCCTTTCAATCTGGATACCATACCATAGGTTGTAATGGTAAGGAAAGCTGTTTTCACTTCCAGTTCCTCTGCAAGTGCTGCTGCCGTCTGCCCATGAAGTACCAGAATATCCATCTGTGGAGCAAATTTTTCTGCTTCCTTCTGCCAGTTTCCAATCAAAGAAGCAGGGACAATCAAAAGAACTCTCGCCTCGCTGTTTTCCTTTCGCAGACGCTCCAGATATGCCAGAACCTGAACCGTTTTTCCAAGTCCCATATCGTCCGCGAGGCAGGCACCAAAGCCAAGCTCGCTCATATACCTAAGCCATGTGTAGCCATCTTTCTGATAGGGCCGCAGTTTTGCACGGAAACTCTTGGGAACAGCAGCCTTCCGGATGGTGGCCGGCTTGCGGAGGTGCATCAGAAGAGTGCTCAGCCATTTTCCATTGGACACCAGCGTGCCGATATCAACCTGACTGTCATTGTTCCCCAGTTCCATCTGCATGGCTTCACGAAGTGTCACGGAATCCGGAAAGTCTTTCATCCTGTCCAGAAGTTCCTTTAGCTTCGCATGATCCACCTCTACCCATTTTCCTTTCAACAGAGCCAGTCCCTCTGTCTGCAGAAGAAGCCTGCGGATATCTTCCTCTGTCAATTCCACTCCATCCACTGTCAACTTCGGTCTCACTGAAACCAAAGTGTCAAAGCCCAGCATAGACGGCTTTTCGTCACCAAGACTGACTGTCAGGGCAACCGAGGCTGCTTTCTTTTTCCACCAGTTCGGAATACGGCATAATATCCCGGTCTGTTCAATCGCCTCAATTTCCTGCAAAAATTCATAGGCTTCCTCCGATGTCAACCGCAGGGGATGAAACATTTCCCCACTCTCCATGAAGCCGGAAATCAGAGGAGAAACTTCAGCGGCTTTATTGAGGCAGGATAAAAGCTCCAATAGCTTGTCTCTCTCATTGGCATATTCGGTCAGAGCATATTTTAACGGCACATGCCCAACCTTCCCATTTTCCCGTCTGGTGGCATAGGTCGCCATAAACGCAAAAGGAAATTCCTCGTCTTTGCTCTCCACTAAATGAAAGAAAATTCGTTCCGCCACATGCAGATGCTGATTCTTTTCCGCCAGGTACATGGCAGCTGTGCCATCATACACCTTAATCTCCTCTGCAAAAACAGCCGTCAGTCTCTGGAACATTTTCCGGATCCACTGTTCTGTAACAAATTCTGCTCCTACAGAAAAAGGAACCGCACTCAGCAGTTCCTCAATCTCTGCTGTCTCCGGTTCCGGCTTTATGTTTTCCCGCTCAAGTTCCAGTTCCGGAAGTCCCGTCAAGATTCGAATAAATGTCTCGGAAAGCAGATACAGGAAATTCCCTGAGGGTGTCAAATCCTTTGGTCTCTCCTGAAACCCCATCTGATACAGGGCACGGTGACGGTCTGCCTGCAGAGTCTTTTCCCATTCGCTTAACTCAGCTCCATCCCTCTGTATCATTTCCGGGTAAAAATCATCCTTAGTAAAAATAAAGTTCAATGTTGTCATTTGTGGCTGCTCCTTATATGATATGATACAAGGGTCAAAAGGTCAGAACTCGTTCCTGCTTGCAGGATAAGAGTCCTGACTTGTTGACCCGCACACACATGAGGAAGTAGTGATTTTCCTTGGAAAATCAACGGATTCCGAATGTGTGTAGAATTGCGGGAGTTGCGTAGCAACGGAGCAATTCGTGTATCAAATGAGGGGCAAAATACCTTTTGA
>JALEZW010000014.1 GCA_022772675.1 Agathobacter sp.
CTGTTTCTGATGACACAATCCCACTCATCGATAATAATCACGAAGGGAATACGACTCCTGCTATATATTTCCTGAATTAACAAGTATAAATCCTTATCATAATTAAGTGTATCCGCATATTCTTTTTGGAAATCTTCACATACACGCTCATGAATGGATTCCACCAAATCTTCTTTATGGAAATCCCAGACAGATGATATATCAAGATGAATCACATTGTACTGATTCATATACTTGCGGTAATCGGCACATTCCGCAATTTTGGTGTCATCAAACAGTTTCGAGGAGTCGCACCCACGGCTATAATAGGCATCGATCATTCCGGCTGCATGAGACTTACCAAAGCGTCTGGCATGACTTAAAGCAATGCAGTTTTCTTCTGTTGATAATCTCTGGTTCAAATATTCTATTAAACCTGTTTTATCAATAAAGATCCGGCTATTTCTTGCTCTCGTATAGCTTTCGTTCTTTGGATTAAAATACACTCCCATTTCCGTCACCTCGCTCTGCTGATTTCAAAGCACCTGCTTCTCATATTTCATTATATTTTGGAGTACCCGGAATCTCAATTAAGTCCTCTTTTTCTTTAATCACTTCTATTTGGGATTCTAAATAAAGCTTGCCCTCCAAACCTTTTGCGTATTCGGTATAATCTGCGCGCTGGTGCTGCGGTGCAGACGGCTCATGGCACTGATGTCGTTGTAGCAGAGGAAACTCATGATAAGGTCGCACTCACCCAGCAGAATACCCGCGTCTTGATTCCACATCAATTGCAAAATTACCTATTGGGTAATTTGATTATGCTATTATCCTATGTGTAAGTCAACAGACCGAACACAATAAGGATGGATACACCATAAGCATTATTCCGACAATCCGTCCTATTTCGTCACCTTAACTTTCTTTACAGATGACCACCCTGAATAAATCTTACACTCATCCACAATTTTGTAAGCACGGGCTCTGACATAATAGGTCTTATTTTTCGTAACTCTGTTGATAGTATAAAAAACATCCATTCCCTGTACCTTTTTCGCACTAGTCATCTTTCGGCTTCTGCTATACTGTACCTCATACCCATCCGCTTCTACTAAAGACAGTTCAACCGCCAGTACCCTGTTTTTCCCCGACAAACTTTTCACAGCCGGCTTTGGAATGCTGAAGTTTTCTTTTTTTGCGGTAAAGGAATAACGGGCAGGACTGGCAGCCATAATTTTAACATAATATCTAGTGCCTCCCTTTAAATATACCGTTTGTTGTCCCCCACTGTTAGCCACCCCATTAATAGCTAACAGTTCCGTCTGTTTCTTATTGCAGACAGACAGCGAAACCGAATTATCAATTCCCACTACAGAAAAGGTATATTTTCCTTTAGAATCTGTGTCGAACGCAAACCAGTCTATATCATCATTTGTACATATATCAGACTTTACTGTTTTTGTTATGTCCACTGGATTTGCCGTCTGCATCGTATCTGGTGCATCTCTTTTTCCGGTAATTTTTAATGAATACTCGGCATAGTCACAATTATTGGGATAAACACATATGTAATAAGTCGTGCCCGGATCCAGTTTCAGTGTCAGGGAATTGCCTTCTGATCCCGCAACGAAACCGGAAACTAATCGTTTCTCCATTTCATCACAAATATCAATACTGACGGTTCCGGTTTTTCCGATTGCCTTCAATGTATAACTGGACAATTCCCCTCCTGTTGTAAATTTAAACCAGTCCTCATCACTGCTTACACAGGAAGTGTCATTCACCAGTTCTCCAATCCCAATTTCTTTTGCTTCCGATAACTGGTCTGCCGTATCCGGTTTCCCTGTTATCCTGAAGGAATAAAAAGCATATTGTCCATTATTTGGAGATACATAAATATAATAAGTTGTATTCCTCTTTAATTTTACCGAAATGGCTGTCCCCTTAGAATCCACTGAAGGCACAGAAATCAATTTGATTTCCAGGTCATCACAAATTCCAATACTGATATTATTATCGCTTCCCGCTGATGCCTCAAGCGTATAACAGGATAATTCTGTTCCTGTTGTAAACTTATAATAATTCGTCTGATTCGTCAAACAAAAACCTTGAACGGATTCATTTACGTTAACTGCCTTTGCCTTAGATAAATCTCCTGCCTTTACCGAGATGGGACACACCATTAATACCAGCAAAATCAGACAGTTAGTCAAAATAATTCTTATTTGTTTCCTATTCATTTTCCTGCCCCTATTCCTTTTCTTGAAATTTAATGTCTTAATTTTTTACCCTGCCTACAAATATTTCTCCTCAAACTCCTCAATGGGCATCGGCTTCCCGTACAGATATCCCTGAATCATGCTGATTCCCATGCGCTTCACCACATCCCTCTGCTTTTTCGTCTCCACACCTTCCACACAGATGCGGACACCGATAGTGCGGGCAAGCTCGGCCACCATCTTGACAAAGGCATCGGAAAAGTCATCCTCCCCGATATGCTCGATAAAGCAGCGGTCAATCTTGATCACGTCAAGGGGCATCTCACGGATATGATTTAAGGAAGAATAGCCGGTGCCAAAATCATCCAGTGCCACCCGCACCCCCAGTTCTCGAATCTCGCTAAGGATTTTCTTCATACGGCTCATATCGTTAATGGCAAGACTCTCCGTCACTTCAAGGGTCAGGTTCCTTGGATTGATCCTGGTTTCCTTAAGTGTCGTTGCGATTTTCTTTACAATATCATTCTGTAACAGCTGCACAACCGAAAGATTTACATTGACATGGTATTCCGGATGCCCCATATCATTCCAGTATTTGCAACGGAGTGCAGCGTTTTTAAGAACATGTTCTCCAATGGGGTTGATCAGACCCAGATATTCCGCAAGGGGAATAAAATCAACCGGACTGATAAAACCCAAAGCACTGGAATTCCAACGCACCAGTGCCTCCGCCCCGTAGCAGGAATTTTTGGGGTCCTGTGCATTGACGATTGGCTGGTAATATACTTCAAATTCACTGCAGGCATTCATCGTGGCCGTACGCATATTTTTCTCCAGATCCAGTCTGCGGTATGTGGAGGATGCATCCATCTCATCATAGTATTCCACACGGTTCTTTCCACGCTTTTTCGCAGACATCAGTGCTATATCCGCCTTTCGGATGAGCTCATCCACGGTATCCGCATCCGTAGGAAAATAGACGATTCCCATACTCATGGTGCAGTAATAATCCTCACCCTTTAAAAACCACGGACGGCTGAAAATGGAAATCACCTCTTTGACAATCCGGTTCAGTTCCATATAAAATGACGGCGGTACAATGACGATAAATTCATCTCCACCCATGCGGTAGCAGGTTCCATCCACTCCCCGTATCTTCTGCAGACTGTGGGAGATTGCCTTAAGCAGCACATCCCCATACTGATGTCCCAGTCCATCATTGATATGTTTAAAATCATCCAGATCCAGATAAAGAAGCGCACCGGTCTCATCGTTTTTCTTTGCACCTCTGATAAAACGCTTAAGATCCTCCTCACAGCGCATGCGGTTAAAAAGCCCGGTAAGAAAGTCATTGTTCACCTGGTTCTCTATTTTCTTCTGATATTTTTTCTTATCTGTGATATCGTAGAAAGTGCCAAGGCTTACTCTGCGCCCGTCCACCCAGTCAATTTCCGTCTTTCGGGCGTCCATCCAGCGTTCCTCCACTGCTGAATAATATTCCTCAAAATACTGGCTTCTTTCCACTTCCTTTTCCGAAAAAATCATCTCCTCCAGACCATTCCCGGCAACACTTTTGGCAAAGAGCTCTTTTAATTTCCGGTTCATATAGAGAATGGAACGGGACTTATAGTCCGCTACATAAATTCCACATCCCACATTTTCCAAAATAGCCTGCAAAGAAGTATAGGACCCCGCAAGGGAATTTTTTGCGACCCGTTTTACAAGACTGTTCTGGATCACACGCCGGGTATCGCTGACAAACCGGATATCCGCATTTTCCCATATTTTATATTCTGCGGTATCATAAAAACACAGATACATCACAACCTTGCCATTGATCTTTAAAGGTTCAAAAATCCCCGCACTGATTTTCCAGCTTTCAAACAGTTCCTCAAAAGCTTCCGGTTTCACGGAATCCGCAGAAACAATATAGGGTTTTCCATCAAAAAAGGGCAGGTTTCCCCTCTGCTCATTCTCAAAATACTCCATCCCTGCAGCCGATGTATCACGTGCATAGCCGCACAGCAATTCCACCGTGCCATCTGAATTATCCCGAAGAAGACACCCTCCGGCAATCCCTAGATTATCACACGCCATCTTTAAAATGTCGTCCACCATTTTCTCAAAGCTGTTGTCCGACTCCAGCATCTTCAGAATTTCCATCATGACACCGGTATTCTTTAGCTGCAGTTCTTCCTGTTTTTGCTTTTCCAGCTGTGTACCAAGGGAACTCTCAATCTGCACGCAGTGATACCGGCATTCCAGAAGAATATCTGCCAGTACGGAAAGCAGACTGACCGACTGAAAAAATAGTTCCTCTGTGGTTACCATAATTCCTTCCGGCAGCTGTTTATTCTCCGGCAGCCTGTCCTTAAGAACTCCCATCACGATCCATACTGCCTGCGGTTTTTCCTCCACACAGACAGACAGTGCACAGCATTTCACATAATCGCAGCCTGTTTCATATTCCATCGTATTTTCAATCCGGTTATTCCGCATCTTCGCCGCAAGTTCTGCCTGAACCTGTTGGTCTGCAAATGTCTGGAAAAAATCCTTTTCCTCTTTCTTTCCGAACATCCCGGCAAGACAGTTTCCGTCCCTGTCCAGACATGCCAGATACAGATGGGTGGCATTACAAAATACCTCCTGTACCCTTTTCAGTTCCTGAATATCTATAATATCATTCCCCATACGCTTCTCCATTTCCAGTCTCTGATTATCTAACGACTGTTTACCCCAATGATCAGCAGATAATACCCTGTCTTAGTCTGCATACAATATTCTTCTAATAAAGAAAACTCCTTATGCAGCCGCAGCTGCTTTTTCACAAATCCCAGTTCCCCGGTATACATCACGATGACGGCTTCCCTTTTCAGGATGGTCAGTGCTTTTTCAAAAAATCTCTCATATAATAAATCCATTTCTTCCCGGGACATTTTTCCACGAACCGGCATATTTGTGACAATCTCATCAAAGAGATATTCATGCTTAAAATCAAAGAAATCCCGGTGAATAAAATGAATCTGTTCCCCTGCACGGGAGGCATTCTCACGTCCTCCTTCAATCGCATCCCCGAAGATATCCGTACCGTATTTTTCCCTGGCCGGTACCCGGATATCCCGTTCAATCAGCATCGTTCCCACACCACAGAACGGATCCATGATCTGTGCATTTTCCTTCAGGTACGGTGCCGCCAGTTCCATCATAAGGGCGGCTGTGGAGGGATGAATGGATGCAGAAATCGCATTCTTTCTATAGGTAAATCTGTTATCCGGCAGTGTGGAAAATTTAAGTGCCGGCAAAAATTTCCCCTCACGGCTGGCAAAAAGCCGAAGCTCCACCTCATAATCTCCCGGTGAATTAATGAGCATTCCCTTAGAATACTGTTCCAGAAGAGTGCCAAGCTTCCTGGTAAACCGGCTTCTCTCCTCAAGGGTCATTGCAGATTTGCACTCTACTCTGAAATAAAAGGGGGCTTCCTCCTCGTGACAGGCTCTGCAAAGTTCAAGCATCGGCTCCCATACTGCATCCGCCGCCTCCCTGGGATTTGCAGAGAGCAGTCCCTTTATCGGAAGTAAAAAAAGCATTTCCCGAAAGGTGCGAACCTGTAACAGAGAAAACAGATTCTCCGTCTGAACTGTAACGCCCAGGGGATGCACCTTTCCACCTGCCTGTTTTGCAACAAATCCCCGATGATTCCGGTTCGTCACAAGAAGAAGCTCATACACTTTCCTCTTTGCCCGGAAAGTGTGTTTCGTAATCCCCTCCCGGCGAATCAGAATGGCCTGCAGTGCCCGCAGTTCTTCTCCTATATGCTTCTGTTCCTCCTCACTGACGGACTGACTTTCCAATTCCGTGCGCCTTTCCTTAAGCTGTGGCAGAAATTCTGTCACATCCATATTGAGAAGAGCTGTAAGGTATGCGCTTCTTACAAACAGTGTCTTTTCTTTCTGGTAGGCAGTAAATAAAGCTCTCATGGCCGGTTCATAGAACAAATCCCCCAAAAGGAGTGCTGCATTCTTACGGGTCTTTGCATCCTCATTCTGCAAAAAGCCAAACACCAGTGCCTCGTTTTCCGAGACAAAGGAGTGAATCCGATCTGCATTCTTATCCGTGTCAGTTTTCAGTTCCGCCCGAAGACTGCTTAAATTGCTCCGCACATTTTTCTGTTCCCGTAATTCCTCAAAAATCCGTTCCACAAACTTCTCCTTACCAGCTGCAAAATCTACTTCTATTTTAGTTGATTTTTCACTCTTTGTCTATACCGTTTTCCGCAATATAATCTGCTAAATCATTATGGAAATCATCCCATGCCTCTTCGTGCTCCACGAAATATTTCGGGCAGTTTTTTCCGGTCACATCATAGTGGCGGATCACGTCCTCCACCCCCAGATCATATCTGCCCATCAGCCAGGTAGTCAGTTCCACCAGCGACCGGTAGGTGCTTTTGTTAAATCTGCCCGTCTCATCCGGAATACAGCACTCAATGGAGATGGTATCTTTATTTCTGTCGTTGGATGCATAGGCAATCTCTTTGCAGGGAACGCACTGTACAATTTCCCCCTCCAGACCAATGATAAAATGGCTGCTGGCAGAAGTCTTATGGCTTTTTTCAAGTCCCGCAAAATAGTCCCGGTTCTGCATTGCCGTTGTCCCCGGATTTGCGGTGTAATGAACCACGATTCCCTTTACCTGTTTTAACTTTGTTCCGGGTCTTGAATAGGGATTGACGGGAAGAAGGTTTACGAAAAGCTCCGGCCGGTCTTTTATATACTTTTCCGATGTAATCTCCCATCCCACCTGGGCAGAAGCCTCCCTTGCCTTTTTGTTTTTCACATGATTAAAAATTACGATTTCCCCACCGATAAGGCAGATAAGGGCAGCAAAAAGCAGAAGCCATCTGTGCAGTATCACCTTTTTTACTTTTGTTCCCGGTTTTCTTTTGGGTCTTCTAAAATTTTTTCTGTATCCGTCAGTCATCTTTTCACCCTCAGTATGCGAAAAACGAGAGGTGCCACAAAGGACATCTCCCGTCATTTTATGATAGAATTGCACAGCAACAAAGCAATTCGTATATCCTTACATAATTGTATGAACCCAGCCTTCCGGTCCTTCAATCTCGCCCATCTGGATACCGGTCAATGTATCATACAGCTTTCTGGTATACGGTCCCATTTCTTCCATTCCGCTTGGAATGCAGATTTCTTCCCCGTGGTCGACAATCTTTCCGATTGGGGAAATTACTGCTGCCGTACCGCAGAGACCACACTCCTCAAAATCCTTTACCTCAGAGAATTTAACCTGTCTGTGCTCAACCGGCATATTTAAGTATTTCTCTGCAACAACCATTAAGGATCTTCTGGTAATGGATGGAAGGATACTGTCTGACTTTGGAGTGACAAACTTTCCGTCCTTTGTAATGAAAATGAAGTTTGCACCGCCGGTCTCTTCCACATAGGTTCTGGTGGCAGGATCCAGATACATATTCTCATCAAATCCCTTTGCGTGTGCATCAACAATCGCATGTAAACTCATGGCATAGTTAAGACCTGCCTTGATATGTCCGGTTCCGTGAGGTGCTGCCCGGTCGAAATCAGATACACGGATCGTAATAGGCTTTGCGCCGCCCTTAAAGTACGGTCCTACCGGTGTAACCAGAATACGGAACTGATACTCATCAGCAGGCTTAACTCCGATAACTGCATTGGTGGCAATCATGTATGGCCGGATATAAAGAGTTGCTCCGGAACCAAAGGGCGGTACCCAGGCTGCATTTGCCTTAACTACCTGCTCAACAGCCTCCACGAAACGATCCTCCGGGAATACCGGCATCTCCAGTCTCTCACAGGAATCTTTCATACGGCTTGCATTTAAATCCGGACGGAAGCAGACAATATGTCCATCCTCTGTGGTATATGCCTTTAATCCTTCGAAACAGGACTGGGAATACTGGAATACCCCTGCGCACTCATTTAATGTAACGGTGGAATCAGTTACGATTGCACCATCGTCCCATTTTCCGTCCTTATAATTGGATACATAACGGTAATCGGTGGTCATGTAGTTAAATCCAAGATTGGCCCAGTCAAGATTTTTTTTCTCCATTTTCATTTCCTCCATTTCCATACTTCTATAACTTGCTGTTATGGAATACCTTGTTTTCTATCATTTTTTCCCATTTTAGTACATTATTTTTTATTTGTCTATAGGTCACATGAATTTTTGATATTAAAAAAATTCATAAAGACTATAACCTGCTTATGGAAAGCTGTTATTCCATTTCCAGAAGCTCCATAGCCTCCTCCTTAAGTTCCTGTCCCCGCTCTTTTAAAAGAAGCAGTCTGTTGTACTTATAGTAGGCCTCATTCCCGCACTCACTGACAAATTTTAAACTGTAATAACCTGCAGATAGCTCTGATAAAAAGATCACCATCTCCTGTCCTTCCCCAAACACTTTTGCAAGAAAAGCAAACGCATTGGTCAGATGGCGGCCGGTATTCCCAATCTCCTGCTGCCTGCTTTCTTCCCGCCTGTCAAACATCTTTTTCACCAGCATGAAATCCTCTTTTGCAGTCCCCGAACCGTGAACTGCAAGTTCTGACAGGCACTCCTTCATGGCAGATATTGCCGATGCCATGGCATGTTCCTCATCTTTTCCTATCATTCCCGCCTTTTTCCTGTGCTTTAACAGGGCATCACAGCTTTCCATCTGACGGGACAGGATTTCCGACGCACTTCCCTTTCCCGTCTTTAAATCCTCCCTGAGAAATCCAAGCTGTTCAAAGAAACTTTCCTGTGCCGACTTTTTTCCGGCATAGCTTACAAACTCCTGCCCCAGACTGTCTAAAAGCAGTCCTAACAGACTCAGTTTTTCATCAAAAGGTGCATTTTTAATAGAAAGAGAATCCTCAGGAATTTTTCCCTCCAGGATTTCCGGAATCCGGTACACATTTTTATATTTGTTATACAGCTCGTAATAATCCGCAAAATCTCTTGCTATTTTCTCATCCTGCAGATACTGCACCACAAAATCATAATTGACCGGAAGCTGCAGTTTTTCATATACTTTCATGACTGTGGAGAGATCCTCCCAGCCACGGGCAGTTACAAAACGCTTCCCATCCAAATCCGAAACCACGGAATAAAAATGATCCTTTTTTATTTCCAGGTAAGACATAACTGCCCCATGAATCTGTGCCTTATAGGCATACTCTTTCCACACGGAAAAATCTTCCTCTATATAAATACGTTTCACCCTGTCATAAGTTACAATATCAAAATCCCGGACAGACTTATTGTATTCCGGCGGGTTTCCGGCAGTCACGATAATAAAGCCCTCCGGAACCCTGTGGTTTCCAAAGGTCTTGTACTGCAGAAACTGTAACATCGTAGGGGCCAGTGTTTCCGACACACAGTTAATCTCATCCAGAAACAGGATTCCCTCTTTCACACCGCTTCTTTCAATCTGGTCATAGATGGAGGCAATGATTTCGCTCATGGTATATTCCGTTACCTCCATCTCCTCGTCACCGCATTGTTTCTTTGAAATAAAGGGAAGACCGATGGCACTCTGCCTGGTATGATGGGTGATGGTATAGGAAACCAGATTGATTCCACACTCTTTTGCGGCCTGCTCCATAATAGCTGTTTTTCCGATTCCCGGAGGTCCGATCAAAAGAATAGGTCTTTGTTTTTCCACAGGAATCTCATAATTTCCCAGTTCATCTTTGGTCAGATATGCGTGAACCGTGTTAATAATCTCCTGTTTTGCCTGTTTGATATTCATGAAAACTTCTCCTCTTTTTAATTTGTATTGCCGGGTTTCGCCCAGCCTTTGTGACCTGTGCTATCGGAATTGCAGACCGTTCATATGCACTAGAAACTTATGATTCAGTGTCCAGATACAGGCGGAGTGCCCAGTCCGGCACCTTAGCCTCCTCACGCTCCCCGTCTCCGTAAAAAACGAACACCGTCTGATAATCGGTGGGTTTCTTCGGATATTCCCCGAAGCCGTCGGTAAAATACATAAGTCCCTTCAGATTCTTCAGTTCTCCTGTATTTCTAAGCTGCTCCACATAGGAAAATACCGGTCTGAAGTCGGTGCCATATCCGCCCTCCACCTGAAATTGTTCCAGATATCCGGGGATTTCATCCAGATCGTTAATACGTACATCCCGTTGAATCTGATTGTCGCACTCAAGGATCCGGATATGGACTTTATGAAAAAAATTTTCCTGATTCTTAAGAATCGCACCGGTTTCATTCAAAAACTGCTGCACCAGCTGCTCCTTACAGGAGGCAGAGGTGTCAATGGCAATCACAAGTTCCTCCACCTTTTTCGCCTCACGAAATTCATTTTCCTCAATCAGCGGCATATTTCCATAGTGCTGCAGACCATACATATAAAATCCATAGTCAAAGGAATCCATATCAATGGAGACCTCCTCCCTCACCACGGCAAATTTCTTCAAAAATTCCTTATAGCTTTTCCGGACACGGTTGGTAAGCTGCAGCATCCATTTGAGTTTTCCGGCATCTCCTGCAGCATCTTTTGCATAGGTTTCCATATCGCTTTCGATGCGTCTGGCATGTTCCTTCCACTCTTTTTCCTTTAAATCCATACTGCCAAGAGGTGCTGCATCCTTTTGCTGCTCCCCGGCATCCTGGTTTTTCTGATTATCCTCCTGCTGCCGGCTCGACTCCATGGGAGCTTTCGGATTCTGATTTTCTTCCGGAGGCTCTTCTTCCTTTCGTTCCCAGAAGCTGTGGTCACAGAGTGCAAATTCCTGCCGCAGGGATTCCTCCAGATACGGATCCCGTTTCCTTAATAGAAAATAGTGGTACAGCTTCTCTGCTGTGAGAACGGAAACCTCTTTTTCCAGTCTCTCATACCATTCCTGCCTGAAGTCCGATGTTACCCGAAGAATGGTGGGATAATCCATGGAATCCACCACGGATTCCACCGCAATATCGCAGCACAGATCCCACAGCTCACTGTCTTCATGCTGCTTTGCGGAAAACATATGCCGGAAAATACAGTGCATCAGCATATGCATATAGGTCCTGTTTAACACCTCCGGCCGCTCCAGATAGGTCTGCAGCAGATAGGTGGGATTAAACCGGATGGAAATTGCATCCGTTCCCACAGTACGTGTTGACAGATCCATGGTAAATCCCAGGCTGCCCAGTGCCGGTCCCATAAAACGCATGGACAGATAAAGCTCTGTCCGAACCTGGTTTAATATTTTATTTCCCACTGTTTCCAGCTGCTCTCTTGTTTTCATGTCCTGCTACCAATCCTCCAGAGTCATGATCCCTGCTGTCTTTTTTCCAAAATTTTCTTTCTGATATTCCATAAGAAGGGCCGTGATCCGGCTCTTTTTCTGTCTGGCGGAAATTTCAAGTATTTCCGGCAGCACCTGCTCCGGAATCATGCAGTTTTCACACAGATAGGAAATCTCCTCCAGCCTGTCCTTCTCCATCAGTTCCCTGAGAACCACTCCCGCATTCTTCTCCAGATACTGCATATAGTTCTCCCTGTGATGGGGTGTAAGTTCCAGAGGATACATTAACCTCTCCAGCGCAATGTCAATGGCCCCATGATAATCATCCTGGACCACCTGGTCAAAAAGCCCGTCATAGGCCAGAAGATCCACGCCCTTTCTGGTCACACACTCTCTGCAGGGATAACCGCTCCCCTCAATCTTGTGGTGCAGCACCCGTGCCTCCACGTCCTCCACAAAATCATAGACATAGGCCGGAAATGTGAGATGAAGTCCCAGGGGTTCAATCTTAAAATGAAGCATCCGGTCATTATCCGCTAAAAGTTCCTTCATCACGGAAAAATCCGCCCTTGTCTGGGTCAGTGTAATTTCCGACAGACTTCCACACTGTTTTATCACACCGTCATAATAATCCTCCACGCGGTCATAGAGAAATAATCTTTCCAGGTTTTTGCAATTATAAAAGGCATACCGTCCCAGGGTATCAATGGTTTGGGGCAGATGCACACTGCGCAGATCCTCCCTTCCGGAAAATGCGTTTTTCCCGATACGGCGCACCGTAAGTCCCTCTACTGTTTCCGGGATAACCAGATCTTTAACGGTACCTTCATATCCGGTTATCTCCATGCTGTCTGATTCTGTTCTTCTATATATGAGTGCCATTTTTTCCTTCTATTTGATGCATTTCCATTTGATGCATTTCCATCATTTTTCCTTCTGATACATTTCCATCCGTTATCCTTCAAACCACATGCTGCCCTTTTTGAAACTGTTCTATCAACTCTCCAATAAAATACAGGGAACCTAATGCGATAGTTTTTTCTCCGTGCTTTACCCCTTTCCAGATATCGGAAATTCTCTGCAGTGCCTGTGCCGGTACCCCTTTTCTTTCAATAAAATCAGCCAGTGCGCTTCCCTGCAGGGCTCTTGTGCTGTCCGGAGTAACGGTAACAAAATCAATGGCAAGAGGCAGTAGTTCCTCCACCATGTTTTCGTAATCCTTGTCCGCCATGACCCCCATGATAAAATGGAACTTTTCACCCGGATACAGTTTCATAAGGCTCCTCTTAAGGGCGTGAATCCCGTTGCTGTTATGGGCTCCATCCACCATGAAAAATGGGTCCGTGCTCAGAATATCCATACGCCCCTGCCACTTTGCATGATGAATTCCTTTTTTAACCGATTCGCCGATTGCTGATGCATGAATTTTATTTAGATAGATTTCTGCCGCCAGCATCGCCGCAGCCGCATTTTCTCTCTGGTAGTCGCCAATCAGGGCCGGCTTCATCGCCTCTGCCTTTAACATATCCTTTTCCGTCACACAGATTCCATCTGCATGCTGGTTTAATACTTCCAAGGCTTCCGGCTCCTGGGGAGCAAAAACTGCCGGAACCCCCGGCTTTAAGATTCCCGCTTTTTCCCCGGCAATCTCGTGAAGGGTATTTCCAAGAATTGCCATATGGTCATAGCCGATTCTCGTGATCACAGAAACTTCCGGCATTCCCAATGCATTGGTAGAATCCAGCCGGCCGCCCAGTCCCGTCTCAATGATTGCGACATCGCACTGCTGCTCTCTGAAATAGAGAACTGCCATGGCAAGGCAGTAGTCAAACATGGTAGGATTTACACCAAAATTTTCTGATAGAAGCCTGTTTCCCAGCCGCACCACATCCCCTTTGGAAATCATCTGCCCCTTTACCGTAATCCGCTCTCTGAAATCCACCAGATGGGGGGAAATAAAACATCCTGTTTTAAGTCCTGCCTCCCGCATAATCGAATCCAGAAATGCACAGACCGAGCCTTTTCCATTGGTCCCCGCCACATGGATAAAGGAAAGTTCCCTCTGTGGATGATTCAGTTTTTCCAGCATGATACGGGTAATCTCCACTCCCGGAAGATTCCCAAAACGCCTTCCGCTTTCTATTTTTTCCAATACTTCTTCATATGAATACATGAGCTAACCTTTTTACAATAAAAAAATGATGCACGAAAATACGGAGAAAAGCCTCCATTGCTTCTCTCCGTATTCTACCATTATACTGCAATGATGATACCACCCTCATTGGCATACATGGTGGACACTCCGCGAGTATTTAAAATGATAATCTTTTTAAACTTCACCAGTTTCTCTATCATTTCCTTTACTGCCTGTGCGCGCTCCGGGCAGTTGCAGTGGGAAATGGCAAGAATCTTATTCTCACAGTTTTTCGTTGCCTTCACCATGGTATCTACCATTTTGGAAAGTGCCTTTTTCATTCCTCTGGCCTGACCTAACTGCTGGATGGTTCCCTCATCCGTTGCCCCCATCACCGGCTTAATATTCAGCGTGCTGGCAACAAATGCCTTCAGGTTACTGAGCCGGCCTGCCTTCCGCAGGGTTTCTAAGGTTTCCAGTACAAAAAAGGTATTCATGGAAGAAACATACTTCTCTCCCTCTTCCACAATCTTCTCAAAGGATGCACCGGATTCCTCCAGTTCCTGTATCCGGATTCCAATTAAAGTCTCTCCGATAGATGCCGATTTGGAATTAAATACATGAATCTGCTTGTTATCCTCATGTTCTTCTTTATAAAGGTCTGCTGCAAGAACCGCACTGTTGTAAGAGCCACTCAGCTTTTCGGACAAGGTCACAACATAGACGTGCTCCTCTTTTCCTTCATACATCTTCATATAACTCTCCGGGGAAGGACAGGAAGATTTCGGACCGTGAGTGCTCCTTTTTACACGCTGAAGGAAATCGGTCTGGTCAAAGGTTTCATCATCTACAATCTGATACCCATCCACATCCAGTGTCAGGGGCACATGGAAAAAATGCCCGTCTGCCTTCATCTCCTCTGAAAATTCTCCACAGCTGTCAATTACAATCTTATAGCGGCTCATAGTTGTTCCTCTTTCTTAAATAAAATATGAATATCATGATATGAGGGTCAAAAGGTATTTTGCCCCTCATTTGATACACGAATTGCTCCGTTGCTACGCAACTCCCGCAATTCTACACACATTCGGAATCCGTTGATTTTCCAAGGAAAATCACTACTTCCTCATGTGTGT
>JALEZW010000019.1 GCA_022772675.1 Agathobacter sp.
CCTCCATAATTGTAGTAAAATGCTCGCTTACTGCCAGATCCTAGCATCGGATCCTAGAGTAAAATGCTGGCATGTGTGATTACTACCATTATGGCCAATATATGATAAAAGGGGAATATACCCTTATATTAGGCGCTTACCCAAGAACATCTTGAGCCAGATATAATAGCTGATATACCTATACCGGTTCCAAAAGATAGGAGTGTTTTGGAGAAAATCGGAAATGCTGTCATTGAATCAATTGAAGAATTGGAAAAATCAATTAAGTCTCAGCGAGAAGCAAAAGAACTTTTATTAAGTAAGCTCGAATAAAATCATAGTAGGGCCGGGTTAAATCTCTACCACTTTTCTCCCTGAAGACCGATGCCCCCTCTCACGCATATTTTCGCGAAATTGCAGAGGGGGTATTGTGTTAACTTGGTTTTAGCAACTCGAATGGCTGAAATTTAGTAAAAATATTGAAATGCTGTGCGCGAAAAGTATTGCCGATTTGTGTAGAAGTAGGGCTGCCTTGAAATAGGGTAGATAACGTACAAATCACAGCACAGCCGGAATATGATATTCAATTCTGGAATGCAATGAGAAATAAGAAAGTAAGAGAGGATATACTTGCTAAAGGCAGGGACACCAGTTCAGAATATATGCCGGATATTGAAGTGGGAACAAAGCCGATTGCATTTGGTGATTTCTCTTACTATTGGATTGTGGGAAGAAAACCTGTATCGGTAAGAACACTGTTAGAGAAATTTGCAGTGTATGATCAGATTGGATATCTTGCATTTGAGTTTCTTGATGGGAAACTGGTAGGAAAAGAAGCAATCAAGGTTATTCAGATGGCAGATGCAAAGGAATAATCACATTTTTTATTAAAATTGTTTGATTTTATTTCTATTACCTTGAATGGGATATAAGCCCCTTGTATGGCATTTAGCTATAATGGGGGTTAATACCCCGTTTAATTTCGCTTTTTTGTGCGTGAAGGGGCGGCACCGTTGCCCTGTGCAAAAGCTGACAGAGATTTAGACCGCCCCTGGGGGCAAGTATCACAGAATCAGAGTGAAGATGACAAAAAAGAAATAACAGTACAAAGGAGTCAGCTGTGTGACCACCTTGTCGGAAGGAGAGATACTATGAATGCAGAAAGCAACGAAACGCTTCCTGTTAGTGAGAAGTATATGCTCACCATCAAGGAGGCAGCAGCTTATTTTAATATCGGGATTAAAAAGATGAGAAGGATTGCAGAGGACAACCTTGGAACAGTGGCGGGGTTCTGTGGAAACAGGTTCCTAATCATCCGCCCGAAGTTTGAAGAATTCATCCTTAATTCTTCAGAAATATAGTTCCTTTTATCTGCTGAAAGTAGTTGCTATTTCAGGGGTGTAGAGGGAATATACGATGAACCCAATAAACCATTGAAAACAGCCACTTTTGGCAGAAAGGAATGTGATGTTATGGCAAAGCCAAATCTAGCGGAAAAGGATATTTTGAACCCTTCGGAGGCAATTGAATATTTTGTTTTGAGCCGAAGAAAGTTCTATGATTTATTGAAAAATACGGATGGAGAAGATTTCTTGGCATACTACGGAGAACGCAAGCTGATTATCCGTGTAGCCTTTGAAAAGTATTTATTACACCATCCAGAGTTAAGGAGGCAGATGTAATGGCGAAAGCAGGAAGAGGGCAGACAAGGCGTGATTCCAAACGAAGAGTTCTTCGTCCGGGAGAGAGCGTCAGAGCAGATGGAAAATACCAATATAAATATCATATTGATGGCAAACCACATTTTGTCTACAGTTGGAAGTTAGAGCCTACGGATAAATTGCCAAAGGGCAAAAAGCCGTGCTTGTCACTCCGGGAATTGGAGAAACAGGTTAATTCTGAAATAGAAACACTTCCGAATATGGCAGATGGTCAAATGACGGTATGTGAACTTGTAGACCGATACCTCAAAACCAAGACGGGAGTAAGGCAAAGTACGAAACAGGGATATGTCACAGTGCAAAGAGTTCTTGCCAAAGAGCCTTTTGGCAAGAAAACAATTCGAAGTGTGAAAACATCAGATGCAAAGCTGTTTCTTATCAAGTTGCAACAGGAAGATAAGAAAAGCTACAGTCCCATTCACACAATCCGAGGAGTTTTAAGACCTGCCTTTCAGATGGCGGTGGATGACGATATTATAGTGAAAAATCCATTCGGATTTCAACTTGCCGGAGTTGTGGTAAATGATTCGGTTACAAGAGAGGCTATCAGTAAAGACCAGATGAGAAAGTACCTAAAGTTTGTGCATGACGATGTGGTGTATTGCAAATATTATGAAGTGGTTTATATTCTATTTCATACAGGAATGCGAATATCCGAATTCTGCGGTCTGACACTGAAAGACATTGATTTGGAGAAGCGAATTGTTAACATTGACCATCAGCTACAAAGAACATCGGATATGCGCTATATCATCGAAACCACAAAAACAGATGCTGGAACAAGGAAACTTCCAATCACTGAGGATGTGGCACAGATGTTTCAGGCAATTATTGAGGACAGAGTACCTCCCAAGGTCGAAAAGGTGATTGATGGATATAGTGGATTCCTGTTCTACGATGAAAATGATATGCCTTTGGTGGCAATGCATTGGCAGCACCGATTCAATCATATGGTTGGCAGGTATAATGATATTTACCGGGTGCAGATGCCGAACATCACGCCTCATGTGTGCCGACATACCTATTGCTCCAATATGGCAAAATCGAATCCAAAGACGCTGCAGTACCTCATGGGGCATTCGGATATTTCGGTTACAATGAATGTGTACACACATATCGGATTTGATGATGCTGAGGAAGAACTAAAACGGATGGAAGAGTTCCGAAAGGCACAGGCAGAGATTGAGAAGAAAAATGAGAAACCGATGTCGCAGAAAATGTTTAAGGTAGTTTAGGTAAACTCAATTATTGATTTAGAAAAAATGTAAGATTACCGATATATAAGGTGTAGGATATTTGAAAAATTTTTCGAGTTGTTGTATCACAAGATAAAAATTGTGATATAATATAAAAAAGTGGTGACAGAATGAGTGTTTTGTAGTATACTAAATCTGTTTATTTGTTAAGGAAGAGTAGGAGGTGTGCTTATGCAATATATCGGTAGCGAGCTGCAAGATAGAATGAATTTGTTGGGCATTGATGTTTCTACTTTATCTGAAATGACCTTTATGGATGAAGATGTACTTAAAGATATTTTAAACAACAAGCAAGCATATGAGGATATTGATGAGTTTGACTTATCTTTAATATGCAGTGCTCTTCATTGTGATGCTCTTTATTTTATTGATGGTGAAGTAAGAAATAAAGACCTGCTTGTTTCGACAATGAACAGGGGTAAAGACTCTGTGAAGTCAAAAAATGTAAAAGCAAAAATTCAAGATTTTATGAATGATTATGCTTTTGTTAATGAGATATTGTTGGAAGAGGCGTAGTTTTATAGAAAAGAGGTATTCTTTTGACAAGAAATGTTCTTGAAGCAGTTAATAAAGCCAGGGAATTCTTTGAAATAGAAGACTTCCCTGGCAATTTTTTTGCACGACTAGAAGAAGTAGATTATATCAACAAGTATAACTTGTTACTTTTTAAGGAAGATTTAGATAAGCTTTCGGGGTTTATAGGATATGGAAATGGAGATATGTCCGTAATATGTATAAATTATAAGCGACCTATAGGACATCAAAATTTTACATTAGCACATGAAATTGGACATTGGTTTTTGCACAAAGGGAAAAGCTTATCAGATGATGACTTGGTATTGTATTCATCGGATGTTTTAGAGAAAGAAGCTAATGAATTTGCAAAAGAATTATTATACCCGGGAGAATTCTTATTAAGAGATTATTACTATGCGATAAAGCATGATTTGTTTGTTCCTGAAAACAGAGCGGCACTGGGTGAGTTTGTAAATGAGTTATGTCATAAATATTGTTTAAGTTTTGATTTAGTGTTGCGAAGTTTGTTGTATAAGAATAGACAAGCACAAAAGTACAAAGAGATTAGGAAACAAATTGAGAAGGCTATAGGTGGCGGTGTAGGAGAAATATTTGATAAGGATTTTTATGTTCCTAATATTGAATTACCTCAATATCAGCAACTTCGGACCCCATATGACCAATTGAAGAAAAAGGTTGATGCTCTTGTTGAAAGGAAAAAAATCAGTTCTGCAACAGGTGACTCAATAAAGTTTAGAAATAGAATGGAGAATGAATAATGTATTATTTGGTGGATACAAATGTATTTCTTCATGCTATTAATGACAATATATATTCTGTAGCTGAGTTCTGCAAAAATAATAATACGGATGTAACTATTACAGATACTATTTTAAATGAACTGGAACCAGGATATTATCTATCATTAGAAGATGAAACTGCTAAGCAAGTATACAATAGCGTGAGTAATCTTGCTCATGGGACAATGGGATTAAAGGTTATACGTATTATTAACATCGCTGACATCCCTGGGGCAAAGGAAGAACTTAAGAAAATAAGGGATAGATATTATATGTGGATGCGTAATGGTACATATTTGCAGTCTTTGGTTGAAGAGGGGAAAATAACAGCTGAAGAAATTAGGAAAAAGAGTTTTAGAAATAAAGATCTTGGGGAATGTGAACTTATAGCAATTGCCAAAACTGCTAAAGAAGACTATGAGATTGTTACAAATGATAAGGGAAGAGTGTTTTTGCATCCTGAACAGAACATATTTGATGACTATGCTTCAAACGAGGGATTGACAGTTTTGAGCAGTGGGGAATGGTTAAATAAAATAGGTTACAAAACGGAGTAAATTTATAAGTGCAGGGGTCGTCGGTATGACGACCTTTTTGCTAATTTTGATACAATGTAGAATTCTTAGTAGTAAAACGCCCCCATTTTACTACTAACAGGTAGTCACAACTTGCTGAATATTGCTCTGATTTGCCACATTACGTCATTTCAGAGCAAAACATAAAACTCCCAGAATCCCTTGCAAAACAGGGCATTTCCGGGCAAATCAAGGAGAAACAAAACAATGATAAAAGTATTTTTCATCTGCCACGGCAGGGCTTTGGGTACAGTTATATGTGGCGATGAAGTGCGATAAAGTGGGGCAAATCGTGGTGGAGTGATAGGTTGTGGACTACGGTTTTTATACGGATGAGGATAGCAAAATAATGAGATGAAATGTGTAGTTGTCCTATGAATAAATGTGGAAGTAGCAGGCGCAAAAAGACCTGCTATTTTTATGTTGTAACGTGGCGATTTGTATTGTAAATGTTGCACACGGATGATATAATTTTGAACATAGGAAAGAAAAAAAGAAATAGAAGAACTTAATAGAATTTATAAGAGCAATCGAGCACAATTGGTAGCAGTTTACGGACGAAGAAGGGTTGGAAAAACATACCTGGTGGATGAGGCGTTCAAAGGATTGATAACATTTAGACACGCTGGATTATCTCCGGTAGAAGTGGAGAAAGGAGCTTCTGCAAGTCCATTAAAGGCACAGCTAAAACATTTTTATAATTCTTTGTTACTTCATGGAATGAAGAAAGATGAATGTCCGGATAATTGGCTGGATGCATTTTTGTTGTTGGAGATGTTTTTGGAAAGCAGGAATACTGCAAAAAAGCAAATTGTATTTTTGGATGAGCTTCCATGGATGGATACGCATAAATCAGGGTTTATTACTGCGTTTGAAGGATTCTGGAATACGTGGGGATGCCACAGAGATAATCTTATTGTTATTATTTGCGGTAGTGCAACTTCATGGATTACGGATAATTTAATCAATAATCATGGTGGTTTATATAACAGACTTACATTTGAGATGAAATTATCACCATTTTCATTGAGAGAATGTGAACAGTATTTTGAGGCTGAAGGAATAAAGCTATCACGCTATGATATTACGCAAGCTTATATGATTACCGGAGGTATTCCATATTACTTGAGTTATTTCAAAAAAGGAAAAAGTTTACCGCAAAATATAGATGAATTGTTTTTTACAAAAAATGCAAAACTGAAGAATGAGTTTGAACGATTATTTTTCTCTATATTCAATCGTCCGGAAATAATGATATCCGTTGTTAAATTTTTGAGCACTCGGAATGCCGGATATACAAGAAGTGAGATTGCGTCTGGAGTTGGATGTTCTTTGGGGGGAACTTTTTCTCAAGCACTAAATGCATTGATTGAAAGCGATTTTATTGTAAAATATGTTCCGTTTGGATATAGCAAAAGAATGGAGCACTATAAATTAGTGGATCCCTTTTGCATGTTTTATATCAAATTTGTGGAAAACAAGACTAAGTTGAATGAATCATTCTGGCAGCATAATCAAGTTGCACAAAGTGTGGTTTCTTGGAGAGGATTTGCATTTGAAAGTGTTTGCTTCAATCATATTAACCGGATTAAGCAGGCTCTTGAAATCGGTGGAGTGAGTGCAACGTATTCTGCGTGGTCTAAAAGAGAAGATGATACAGAGGGAACACAAGTTGATTTGATTATTGAGAGAAAAGATAATGTTGTAAATATGTGTGAGATAAAATTTTATGGAAATGACTTTAGTGTAAGTAAAGATTATCATAAGACGCTAATAAATAGACAGGAATTGTTATCAAAAGAGTTGTCTCCAAAAGTGAATATTCACAATACTCTGATTACCACATATGGTCTTAAAGATAATGAGTATAGTAGCGATTTTGACAGTGTTATTACTTTAGATGATTTGTTTGCAGAATAAAATTGTAATCAGCCCTGAATGACGAAAAAAGTTGTTCGGGGCTGATATTGATTTTAGCGATTGGAATACAGAGTTTTGAAAAGCTCATAGATGGAAACTATTTTATGTTGATAAAACATCTTTTATAAAAGAATGGTGGGAAAGCGGAGATGATGTGACATTGATTAACCGTCCCCGCCGTTTTGGAAAGACCCTGAATGTATGAACTGGCACTTACCAATTATGAGGTGGAGTGCATGTTCGAAGAAATGATACATGATTGGTTTATGGAAGTGGAAGAGGATTACAATGATTTTATAAAAGCAATGCTTCAGAATGACATTAAGGCGATGAATGCATACATGAACCGTGTGTCACTCAGTACTTTCAGCTACTTTGATACCGGAAAAAGACCATCCGGGGAAGAACCGGAACGCTTCTATCATGGAATTGTGTTAGGCTTGATTGTGGATTTGCAGGACAGATATCTTATCACATCCAACCGGGAAAGTGGTTTCGGAAGATATGATGTCATGCTGGAACCCAAAAATCTGGAAGAGGATGATGCCATCATCTATATCCATATTAGGAGGAGGGAAAAGAAAGAGCAGGCGGTTGCAATCAATAAGGCTCTTTCATTAGATTAGTACGATTCGTACCGAACGTACCATCGAAAATGATGACATAAAAAACGGGAAGCCCAGTAAAATCAAGGCTTCCCAACATTAAAAACCATGCAGGAGATGGGACTTGAACCCACACGATATTGCTACCACAGGCACCTGAAGCCTGCGCGTCTGCCAATTCCGCCACTCCTGCGAACAAATGCTATTTTATCGGATTTCGATGCATATGTCAAGAAAAAAATAAATTTTTTTAACAATTAAAAAAATAAAAAAATTTCCTTGACATTTACATATCGGTTTGGTATTATATACAAGTCGCTAAGACATGCGGAAGTGTCGGAACTGGCAGACGAGCAAGACTAAGGATCTTGTGATCAATGCGATCGTGTGGGTTCAAGTCCCATCTTCCGCATCTAAATAAATTAAGAGGAAGCCGATTCGGTTTCCTCTTTTTGCTATAACAGGAATTACAAAATTATAAGTAAGGGCTTACGAACAGGCTTATGAATATAAGAGGACAGTTTTTGAAATATGTTTCCCAGAATATCTGTGGGATGCTGGGAATTTCCTGCTATATCATTGTGGATACTTTCTTTATTTCGGTAGCAGCAGGTACCGACGGAATCACAGTTTTAAATCTGGTTCTGCCGGTTTACAGTTTGATCTTTGCAATCGGATCCATGATTGGAGTGGGATCGGCTACAAGATATGCCATATTAAAAGGACAGGGGAAGGAAAATGCTGACCGGTATTTTTCCAACGCAGTCTTCTGGATTATTGGAATCAGCATTCCGTTTATCCTGACGGGGATTTTTGCACCGGATAAGGTGCTTCGTGTAATGGGGGCAGATGCCGGGATTATGGCACTGGGGCAGGATTATACACGTATTTTTCTGTTGTTTACCCCGTTTTTTATGTTGAATTTTGTATTTTCGGCTTTTGTGCGAAATGATAAGGCACCGACCCTTGCCATGGTGGGAACTATGACGGGAAGCCTGATGAATGTGATTTTTGATTATATTTTTATGTTTCCCATGGGCATGGGGCTCAAAGGAGCGGCTCTTGCCACAGCGGCATCCCCCATTGCAAGTATTCTCATTTGCAGTATTCATTTTCTGCAGAAGAAAAATACAGTCCGGTTTGTCATGAAAAAACCGGATGCCTGGATGTTAGTGCAATCCTGTCAGCTGGGAGTACCGGCATTTATCGGGGAAATTTCCTCCGGCATTACAACCGCATTGTTTAATTTTCTCATTCTTGGTCTGGTGGGAAATGTAGGCGTGGCGGCCTATGGGGTGATTGCCAATTTATCTTTGATTTTTATCTGTATCTTTGATGGAATTGCGCAGGGAGCACAGCCCCTGGTGAGCCGGTATTACGGGCAGGGAAAACCGGATGCATGCAGAAAACTGATGAGGCTGGGAATCGGTACGGCTTTTATTTTCGGTATTCTTATTGTTTTGGGAGTATGGGCATTTACGGATCCGATGATAGCATTATTTAACAGTGAACAATCTTTGGAAATGGCAGAGTATGCACATACAGGACTGCGCATGTATGTTTTCGGATTTTTGGTTGCCGGCTTTAATATTGTTGGGACCGGGTATCTGAGTGCCACAGGAAATGCAAAGACATCATTTCTGGCATCCATCAGCAGAGGATTCGTTGCAATTGCGGTATTTTCCATTCTTTTGTCCAGAATATTTGGACTTGAAGGAGTCTGGTGCTCCTTTGCGGCTTCGGAGGCCGTGACGGCAGTGATTACTGCGTGGGCATTGGGAAGAAACGGGCGGTTCCACGAATGCATGGGGCGGGGGGGCTGAATAGATCAGTTCCCCCCCAAAAAAAAAGGAACAGAGGAAAAGGAGAGGGCATGAGTGCGTTAACGACAGAGAAGCTATGCATCAGAAATGGAAAATTTGAAATCAGAAACGTGGATCTTTTACTGGAAGAGGGACAGACCGGTGTTTTGACCGGGAAGAGCGGTTCCGGGAAATCAACGCTGATTTATGCCATTGGAGGGGCAATTCCACCGGAATCCGGATATATTTATTACGGAGGCAGACAGATGTATGAGGCGGAGCGGGAAATCCGGAAAGAAATGTCCCTTGTCTACGCCCAGCCGAATTTTAATACGGAACTGACTCCGAAAATTCTGGGTAAGGAAATACATAAATTTGAGCCGTGGTTTGAAGGGCAGGCTTTTTTGGCGGGAATGGAGCAGCTGGGGGTAGATTCTGCTATGCGGGTGAAACTTCTGTCGGAGGAACAGCAGCGGAAAATGATGGTTCTTATGGCACTCTGCAGAAAACCAAAGCTTTTGGTCATGGATGAGGGAACCACCGGGATGGAGGAAGCATCCAGAATGGAAATATGGGAGATGATCAGGGAATACCGGAAAAACAGGGAGCTTACGATACTTTGTTCCACACATCATGAAGAGGAAATTGCGGCAGCAGATCATGTGTGGAATCTGGAGGAAAATACCTGTCACTCTGTTGGGTGACAGAGACAAAAGCGTTGCGAGGTGAGTTTTTATGAAACAGTTTTATCGAATTGCAGGCTGCATTGATGGGAAACCGGTTCGGCTTTTGGCATCCATCGGACTCTCCTTTACCGTCATGCTGTTTATTAATGGATTTATTGGAAGCATGGGAGGATTTCCGGTTTTTTTAGCATTTGGACTGGTGTTTTTTCTGCTTCGCACGCTGGTGAGCGATGGAAACCGGATTACCCATCAGCTTGCCATGACCAGCAGGCAGGAAGTGGGGCACCTGCTGTTTGATTACAGTGCTGCGTTTCTTGTACTTTGGGGCATGCTGCGTGCCATTCTTTTGGTTTCCCGTGTGACGGGCTGGGGAAATATTAAGGGTGCTACCCTCGTGGAATATCTGAGGGAACTTCTGGAGACCTCCCTTCTGGAAAAATGGGCCTATCTGGCTGCGGGAATCGTGATGTTTGCGTTTGTTCTGTCCCTTTTTCCGCTGCTGGTGATCCGCGAAAGCGGCCGCTGGCTTCGTTATGCCCTGATTGATGGAGGAACTTTTGCACTGCTTAGTCTGGGAATCAATGGAATCTGCAGGCAGAATTTTGAATGGGATACAAAGACGCGGGCCACCTGCCTCATTGACCATCTTCTCCGGTGTGGAAGGATGGAGTACTGGCAGGAAATGGCCAGTATCCTGCTGTTACTTTTACTTACGGTGGGGATTGGTGTTTTTGTCTTTTTTTATGCATCATCTGTCTATGGACCAAAACCCGGATTTATAGCTGAGGAGAAGAAAAAAGGCATCTGCAGCACAGGAAAGAAAAAAATGATAGGGGCGGCAGCCTTTTTATGCAGTGTGGCGGCGGCAGTTATCGTGGCAGCTGTTGTGCTATTTATGCCGGCAGAGAGCACAGGGCAGTATACAAAGGTGGCTGAGTTTCTGACGAAGGATACCCATATAGCACCAATCGAATATGGCGGAACCGTCTATGTTCCGGTGGCTGAGGATAAAAAGCTGGATGAAACCGGCATCGCCAGGGGATATCTTGCAGAGAAAAAGGAAACCTGTGACAGTCGTTTTTACCGGATGGCAGTGGCTAATCTTTTATACACAGATGAAACAAATAAGACGGATTTGATTCAGATGAGTGGAAGAGATGAAGGAACCTATGCACCGGCCTCCCAGGTGGAGAAAAGCCGTGCATGGGAAAGGGATACCGTGTTTCTGGTGTGGGATGAGGACTGGGAAGCAGAATCGGCATACACCCATGAAACCACCGGATATACCGCATGCAACAAGGATTTCATCCGGGGATTACGAGCCCAGTTTAAGGAGGTGACCTACCGGGCTTCCGATTTTTCAGACTATGATGCCTATTTCACCATCCGGGGTTATCAGAATATGGATCAGGTGCTGGAAGAAAATCCGGTTTCCGGAGACTGGGCAGGCTGTATTCTGGTAAAGAACAATAAATTCTACTTCGGAAATTATGAAAACCAGATAACGGGAATCTCCTTACAGCAGCTTAAGGATGTTCTTGGGGGAAATTCCTGACGAAAAAAAGGAAATTGCCAATAGATACAGAATAATAAGAATAGAGGTATCTATTCAGCACACTGGAATGGGTACGAACAGACAAGAGGTTCTTAGGTTATGACTGTGAATTAAATACGAAAAAGAGGATGAATATGACAATTCGGGAACAGATGGAACAGATGGAGGCAGAGACGCTGAGCCCATATGCGTGTCTGTCCGTACAGTCAAAGGGAAGGGAAAAGGAAGAGCCCCAGTGCGATATCCGGCCGGTTTTCCAGAGAGACCGTGACAGGATTCTCCACAGCAAATCTTTTCGTCGCTTAAAATGTAAAACACAGGTGTTTCTGACACCCATGGGAGACCACTACCGGACACGGATGACCCATACTCTGGAGGTATCCCAGAATGCCAGAACCATTGCAAAGGCCCTCAGGCTGAATGAGGATCTGGTGGAGGCTATTGCCCTCGGCCATGATCTGGGCCATACGCCCTTTGGCCATGCAGGGGAATTCCTTTTGAATCAGGTGTATTCCGGCGGCTTTCACCACAATGAGCAGAGTGTCAGGATTGTGGAAAAACTGGAAAAGGACGGGGAGGGACTGAACCTTACCTGGGAGGTGAGGGATGGAATTTTAAATCATCAGACCAAGACAACTCCCCATACCCTGGAGGGAAAAATCGTTCGCCTTTCCGATAAGATTGCCTATGTCAATTCCGATATAGATGATGCAATCCGGGCCATGATACTGGATGAGGAGGATATTCCCCTGGAACTGAGAAAGACCCTTGGGTTTTCCACCAGGGAGAGGCTGAATCATCTGATTCACGACATTATCAGTAACAGCATGGGGAAAGATGACATTATCATGTCGGCTGAAACCTCAGAGGCCCTCCGGGATTTACGGATTTTTATGTTTGAGCATGTGTATCGGAATCCTGTTGCAAAAGGCGAGGAAGTGAAAGCCAAGGCAATGTTGGAGCAGATGTACTATTTTTATATGGATCATATCGGACAGCTGCCGGCAAAACTTCTTAAGATGTTAGATGAGGGCGAAGATAAAGGGCGGATTGTCTGCGATTACATATCCGGCATGACCGACCAGTACGCCATCACAAAATTTAAGGAAAACTTCATGCCCCAGGCCTGGCAGGTTGACGGCTATTGAAATGCATCTTTGATGCATTTCCTACGTACATCGCATCGCGAAGAATGAAAGGAGGTACCAGGTTGCCGTACTATTCAGATGAACTAATCGAGGAGGTTCGCTCCCGCAATGACATCGTGGATGTTATCGGCGGCTATGTGAGCCTTCAGAAAAAAGGAAGCACATACTTTGGTCTGTGCCCATTTCATAATGAAAAGACAGCCTCCTTTTCCGTATCTCCGGGCAAGCAGATGTATTACTGCTTCGGATGTGGAGCAGGGGGGAATGTCTTTACTTTTCTGATGCAGTATGAAAATTATACCTTTGCAGAGGCTATGGAGGCACTGGCGGACAGGGCAGGCATTGAACTGCCGAAGCAGGAGATGACCAGTGAGCAGAAGCGGGAAGCGGACAAGCGTACTGTTTTACTTGCGATTAATAAAGAGGCAGCGAAATATTATTACCGGCTTTTAAGAAGTCCCCGTGGACAGCATGCCTATGAATATTTTAAAAAGAGGGAACTGTCGGATGAAACCATGCAGAAATTCGGGCTGGGCTATTCGGACCAGTACAGTGACGATCTCTACCGGTATTTACGGAAACTCGGATACGAGGATGAGATTTTAAAGGAATCCGGGCTGGTGGGAATTGATGAGCGGCGGGGAGGGCATGATAAGTTCTGGAACCGCGCCATGTTTCCCATAATGGATATCCATAACCGTGTAATCGGTTTCGGCGGCCGCGTCATGGGAGACGGAGAACCCAAATACTTAAATTCCCCGGAGACAAAAATTTTTGATAAGAGCCGGAATCTCTATGGCCTTAATATTGCAAGAACCACGAGAAAACCGCAGCTTTTGCTCTGTGAGGGTTACATGGATGTAATTGCCCTGCATCAGGCAGGGTTTGACAATGCGGTGGCGTCTCTTGGGACATCCCTTACCAGTGGACATGCCAGCCTGTTAAAACGATATACCAAAGAGGTCTACCTTACTTACGACAGTGACGGGGCGGGAGTAAAGGCAGCACTTCGTGCAATACCGATTTTAAAAGAGGTGGGGATTACCACAAAGGTCATCAATATGCAGCCCTATAAGGATCCGGATGAATTTATCAAAGCCCTTGGGGCAGAGGAATACCAGAAGCGGATAGATGAGGCCGAAAACAGTTTTCTGTTTGAAATCCGTATGCTGGAGCGGCAGTTTGATATGAATGATCCGGAATCGAAAACAGCGTTTTATAATGAGACGGCCAAACGCCTTTTAGCATTTCCGGAGGAACTGGAACGGAATAATTACATAGAGGCGGTTGCAGAAAAATATCATATTGGATTTCAGGACTTAAGAAAGCTGGTAAACAGACTGGCACTGGAGGGAGAAGTGACAAGACCGGCCCCTCTTAAAAGTGGAATCCATGAGAAAAAGAAAAAAGAAGATGGAATGAAGCAGTCCCAGAAGCTGCTTCTGACCTGGCTCATTGAGGATACCCGGGTTTTCAAAGCCATCGAAGGTCTGGTGGGAGCAGATGATTTTACCGAGGAGCTTTATCATAAGGCGGCACAGGAGCTGTTCTTGCAGTATGAAACAGAGGGTGCGGTAAATCCTGCGAAGATCATCAGCCTTTTTCCGGAGGAAGAGGATCAGAAAGAGATTGCGGGGCTGTTCAGCGCACGAATCCATGAAGTGGAGACGAAGAAGGATCTGGAAAAAGTACTGAAGGAAACGATTATCCGTGTGAAACAAAACAGCATTGATTTTCGAAGTAAAAATTCAGACCCCAATGACCTGAAAGCTGTCATGCAGCTGATTGAGGACAAGCGGACACTGGAGAAACTGGAGCAATTGCATATTTCCTTTGATTAAGGACAAAATAGAGAGTAACCTGAGAGGACGAGGCGACATGGCAAAGAAAAAAGAAGAAGATGCAGCAGTAGAGACGGAAGAAATGAAGGCAAAATTTCAGCAGAAGCTGAAGGAACTGCTGGAACTTGGAAAAAAGAAAAGGAATATCTTAGAGTATCAGGAAATCAGTGATTTCTTTAAGGATATGAATTTAGATGCTGAGCAGATGGAGGATGTGCTGGATTTTCTGGAGCAGAACAGTGTGGATGTGCTTCGCATCAGCAATGATGAAGATGATGACAATGATATCATTTTTGATGAAGAGGATGAGGTGGAAGTCGAGCAGATTGACCTTTCCGTGCCGGACGGCGTCAGTGTGGAAGATCCTGTCCGCATGTATTTAAAGGAAATCGGAAAGGTTCCGCTGCTCTCAGCAGATGAAGAGATTGAGCTTGCCAGAAAAATGGAGGCCGGAAATGTTGCTGCAGAGAAAATCAAGCTGCTTAAGGAACGGATTGAGGGCACAGCCGATGAGGCGGAAAAAGAGGAAATCCGTGGGGAAATCAGGGAACTTCAGCAGCAGGTGGACCAGGGAAATGCTGCAAAAAAGAGGCTGGCGGAGGCAAATCTGCGTCTGGTGGTCAGCATTGCAAAGCGGTATGTGGGGCGCGGTATGCTGTTTCTTGACTTGATCCAGGAGGGAAATCTGGGTCTGATCAAGGCTGTGGAAAAGTTTGATTACCGAAAGGGATATAAATTTTCCACCTATGCAACCTGGTGGATTCGTCAGGCCATTACCCGTGCCATTGCCGATCAGGCGAGAACCATCCGGATTCCGGTGCATATGGTAGAGACCATTAACAAGCTGGTAAGGGTCAGCAGACAGCTGTTGCAGGAACTTGGGCGGGAACCTACTCCGGAGGAAATTTCAGAAGAAATGAAAATACCGGTGGAACGTGTGCGTGAAATTTTAAAGATTTCCCAGGAACCGGTATCTCTGGAAACACCCATTGGTGAGGAGGAGGACTCCCATCTGGGCGACTTTATAAAGGATGACAATGTACCGGTACCGGCAGAGGCAGCGACCTTTACCCTGCTCAGGGAACAGCTGGAGGACGTTTTAAGCACTCTGACGGAGCGGGAGCAGAAAGTATTAAAGCTTCGTTTTGGACTGGAGGACGGCAGGGCAAGAACACTGGAGGAAGTGGGAAAGGAATTTAAAGTTACCCGTGAGCGAATCCGGCAGATTGAGGCAAAAGCCCTGAGAAAACTCAGGCATCCCAGCCGCAGCAGAAAACTAAAGGATTATCTGGAGTAAAAGATGATTAAATTATCGAAACGAATGAGAATGGTGGCTTCTATGGTGACAGCAGAGGGGATTCTTGCGGATGTGGGGACGGATCATGCCTATGTGCCGATTGCGCTTATGCAGGAGGGGAAAATTAAGGGTGCCATTGCGATGGATATCAATGAGGGACCTCTTGCCCGGGCAAAGGAGCATATCGCAGCGGCCGGTCTGGAAAGCTGCATACAGACAAGACTCTCTGATGGTGTTTCTGAACTTACCCCCGGGGAGGCAGATTCGGTTCTGATAGCGGGAATGGGCGGAGAACTGGTGATACACATCCTCTCGGAAGGGCAGGATGTGTGCACCCGTGCCCGGGAGCTGATTTTACAGCCTCAGTCCGAGATTTATAAGGTGCGGGAATATTTGCGGGAAAACAGGTATCAGATCGTGGATGAGGACATGGTTCAGGAGGAGGGTAAATATTATTTATCTATGAAATGCATCTTTGATGCATTTCCTGCGCCTGTGCCCATGCCTTCCCCGGAGGGAAACTTTCATGGCATTGGCTTCCCAAAGTCTCTTGAGGATATGTACGGTCCCGTATTACTGAAAAAGGCCCACCCGGTTCTGAAGGATTTTCTGGCCCGTCAGCACACCCGGCTGACACAGATTTTAAAGGAACTTGGCAGTCAGCCGGAATCGGAAAAAATCAGGAGACGAATATCGGAAATTAAGGAAAAGCTTATACAAAACGAGGAAGCATTTCATATATTGGAGGGGAATAAAAAGTGATGGAATTTGAGCTTAAGATAACTACAGCTCCGGGAGTGGAGGAACAGATTTGTGTGCCGGAAAAGACCACCTTGCAGGAACTGGCGGAGAGATATCAGAAAAATTATGACTCTGTCATTGTACTCGCATGTGTAAACGGGAAGCTGCGGGAATTGAATAAGGAAGTGAAAAAGTCCGGTGAAGTGACCTTTCTTACCATGGCAGACCGGGATGGAAAACGTACCTATCGCCGGAGTGTGACGCTTTTAATGCAGAAAGCAGTAGAAAACCTGTGGCAGGATAAGGTGAAAGTAAGGGTATATTATTCCCTGGGAGAAGGCTATTACTGCGAGCTTAGGGGGCGCGATTCAGATACAGAGGCAATCGAAAAAATCAGGGAGGAAATGAGAAAACTTGTAAATGAAAATCTTCCGATTCAAAAGTGCAGTGTAAAGACAGAGGAAGCGGAGCAATTTTTTAAAGACAGAGGAATGAAAGATAAGGAGCGGCTGCTTCATTACCGCAGAAGTTCCCGGGTCAACATCTATTCTCTGGATGGATTGGAAGACTACTATTATGGGTATATGGTTCCCTCTACCGGTTTTCTGACACTCTTTGATCTGGAAAAATATGAGGAGGGTTTTGTCCTTCTTTTCCCAAATAAAAAGGGAACAATGGAACCCCTCCAGACATCCAATAAGCTCTATCACACCTTACGGGAGTCCAGACGCTGGAGCCGTATGCTCGGGGTGGGAACCATTGGGGCATTGAATGACGCCATTGCCGCAGGAAAGGGAGAACAGATCATTCTCCTGCAGGAAGCACTGATGGAAGAACGGATTGGTGCCCTTGCTGAGGAGATTGCACAAAATAAAGATGCAAAATTTGTCATGATTGCCGGTCCATCCTCCTCCGGAAAGACTACATTTTCCAACCGGCTGTCCATCCAGCTTCTGGCAAAAGGCAGAAAACCACATCCCATCGGACTGGACGATTACTATGATGACCGGGAAAAATGCCCAAGAGACGAGAATGGCAATCTGGATTTTGAATGCCTGGAGGCCCTGGACGTAGAACAGTTTAATAAAGATATGACCCGCCTTCTGGCGGGGGAATGCGTGGATATGCCGTCCTTTAATTTTAAGACCGGGAAACGGGAGTACCGGGGGAGAAAGCTGCAGCTGGGAAAGGATGATATCCTTGTGATTGAGGGAATCCATGGCTTAAACGATAAGCTTTCCTATTCCCTTCCGGCAGAGAGCAAGTTTAAAATTTATATTTCTGCCCTGACACAGCTTAACATTGACGAGCATAATCCGCTTCCTACAACAGACTGCCGGCTTTTGCGCCGGATTGTAAGGGATGCCAGAACCAGAGGCACCTCTGCCCGGGAAACCATTGCCATGTGGGATTCTGTCCGCAGGGGGGAGGAAAAAAATATATTTCCGTTCCAGGACAGTGCTGACGTAATGTTTAATTCGGCACTTCTCTACGAGATTGCCGTGCTTAAAGTCTATGCGGAGCCGCTTCTCTTTCAGATTCCGCGGGACAGCGCAGAGTATTTTGAGGCAAAGCGGCTGCTGAAATTTCTTGACTATTTTCTTCCGCTGCCCACAGAGGGAATCGCCCAGAGCTCTCTGGTTCGGGAGTTTGTGGGTGGAAGCTGTTTTAACGTCTGAAAACAGAATACATGTCCGATGAGTTCCACTGCCAGACCAGCGAAATTCTGAATGCCGGTATTTCAATGCATTTCCCATGGGAAAACACTATGCGGGGTGCATGGAAATACCGTTTTTTTATGAAAGGAACTTTTCAGAATCACCTTACGATTAGCCACAAAAAATCAAAAAAAGCCGGATTTTTTACTTTGGTGTTGCGTTTTTGTTGCGGTTCAAATGATATACTGTCAAAAAGTGAAAGAATATGACAGGAAATAGAAAGCGAGGAGAGAAAATTGGCAAAACAATGGAGCAAACGAAAAGTAGATTTTGTGGTATTCGTGATAGGAATTGCCCTTTATCTGGTGATGACGATGCCCTTCCGCCTGTGGGTGCAGGTGGCGGATATCACGGATATGCGCCCGTCGGCAGCACTGACACCGGTACTGGGAATCGTCTTTGGACTGCCGGGAGCTATAGGCTGTGCAGTGGGAAGTATCATTGCAGATCTCATATCCGGCTACGAGATTTTTTACCTCATCTGCAATGCTGCCTGCCAGCTGTTGTATGGTATGGTTCCTTATCTGATGTGGAGAAAACTAAATAAAGAGCATGACGGAAGCGAGTTTCGTCTGGACAGCATTATGAGACTGTTAAAATTCTGTCTGGTGATGCTGGTAGATGCAGTACTTGCCGTTCTGTTAACCGGAGTTTTGAACAAGGCATACTCTGTTACCAATTTTCTGACAGCACAGACACTGTATACCTTCTTAAATGTGTTTGATGCAGGCCTGCTGTTTGGCTGTCCCTTCTTTCTTCTCATCCATTTTCTGGAGAAGAAGATGGAGAACTTAAGAAATGGGAACCACGATAAGATTTTCACCTTCAGCCTCAATGAACGGCTGATCTTAAATGTGATTCTGACAGGACTGGGCATCTGCATCGTCATAGGGGCTGCGGTATATGCCTCCCATATGCTGGCACAGGGCAGCGGTGACCACAGCCTGTGGGGACAGATTTACACCTTTGAGATGCTGGCATTCAATTTTTACTTTATTATGTCTATCGGCTTTATGTGGTTTACGGAAAAACGGATTGCAAAGCCGGTGGAGGCACTGGCAAAGGTGGCCGGCAGCTATTATGTAGAGCATGCCACAGACGAGGACAGAACACAAATGATTGATGCCTGCCAGAAATATGCTTCCGACAACACAGAGGTGGGGGAACTGGCACGTTCCTATATTGCCATGGTAAAGGATCTGGAGAAATATGTAGAGAATCTGCAGGCAGTTACGGCAGAAAAGGAGCGGATCAATGCAGAACTGACGCTGGCATCCAATATTCAGGCCCATATGCTGCCCTGCATTTTCCCGGCATTTCCGGATCATGATGAGTTTGATATTTTCGCATCCATGACACCGGCGAAAGAGGTGGGCGGTGACTTCTACGATCTGTTTATGATCGATAACACCCACCTGGCAGTGGTCATTGCCGATGTTTCCGGAAAGGGAGTTCCGGCGGCACTCTTCATGGTCATTGCCAAGACCCTGATAAAAAACTATGCACAGAACGGTCTTCCGGCATCCGAAGTATTTACCATTGTAAACAAACGGCTGTGTGAGGGAAATGATGCGGATCTGTTTGTAACGGCATGGATGGGAATTCTTGATATTACCGACGGCACCATGACCTATGTGAATGCTGGACACAATCCGCCAATGCTCCTTCTGGGTGACAAGGGCTTCCAGTATTTAAAATCACCGGCAGGCTTTGTACTGGCAGGACTGGACATTACCCAGTATAAGGAAAACACGTTAAAGATTGAACCGGGCGACAGACTTTTCCTCTACACCGATGGTATCACAGAGGCTACCAGTGCAGCACAGGAACTTTACGGGGAAGACCGGCTGTCGGCATATTTAAACGGGCACACGAAGGATACTCCGGAAAATGTACTGCACGGTCTGAAAGCAGATATTGATGCATTTGTAGGGGAAGCAGAGCAGTTTGATGATATGACAATGCTGATGCTGGACTTTAAACATTACAGATAATGCTAATTTCACAGAAGGAGAGGGATATATATGAGTAAAAAAGTGACACAGGAAGTAATCAGGGAAAACAATGTGGATAAAACAGTGAGGGATATTCAGGAGACACCGGAGTGGAAGGCTTCTGTCCGGCAGTTTGCAGATTTGCAGCAAAAGTATAAAAATGCCGGCAAAAAGCTGGAGGATTATGTCCTGGTGGGGGATATGACCTTACGTCAGGCAATGAAGACCATGGGACTGGATACGAAGGATGACAAAAAAGTGCAGAAAGCAGGGGCACTGATGGTGGCCTTCTGTAATGGCAATAGACTTCCCGTCAATATTGTAAATCCGGATCCGGCGCATATCAGTTTTAAAGATATAAAGCCCGAAAAGAGTGTAAAAAATATAAATGGAGCACAGGTCTATCAGGCGGGACACTTTGAAAAAGTGCCCACAGAGCAGTTGACCCGGTTAAACTGGTGGGATAAGCTGTGTAATCTCTTTGGCATCACCACAGAACGGATGCGCCAGCATAAGCTGGAGAAAGCAGCAAAGTTTCAGAATAAAATGATTGGAAATTTGATTTTAGCCCCCTATAAGAAGCAGTTCTCAGAGATTGCAAAGGAAGGAAAAGAACTATCCGACAAGGCCACAGACAATAAAAAGAGTCTGGAAGAAATGTTCTTTCCGGATGGGGAAGTTCCGGAACCCTATGTCTTTAAAAACGGTCAGCAGGTTTCCGCTATGGCTATGGCCACGGCCCTTGCCATGAATAAAATGACTCCGAAGCAGAGAGAAGATTTTGAGAATTTTACAGCCTGGGAGTTAGAATTAGGCGGGGCAAACGGCCTCATGAACATTCTTGCTGAAAGTGGTGAGGAATGTAAGCAGCTGATGGAGAGAAAGAAAAATTCTGCAAAGCTTGATCATCTGGACGGTTTTCTTTTTGAGGAAAAGAAGAAAGGCCTCAGCCGCGAAGATCGTCTGGATCAGGAAGTGCAGAAAAAGCTTTTGAATCAGGATATTGAATTCCGCCCATGCCGGTATATGGAAGAAAAATATAAAAGTTCTGATCTGGCAGGCTGCAGAAAATATCTTCCTGAGGTTGCGGTTCTGCTCAGTGTAAAGGAAGAACTGCAGAATCTGGCTGGTCAGAATCAAACGCTTTATGGAAATAAAAGGTTAAGAACCTATCCCGGAGAGGAAATCATGAAGGGCCTTATGAATCAGACGGCACTGGAAAAACAGATTGCCAGTAAAGCAGAGAAAGGTGATATCCTAAACGTCGTAAAACTCACCAGAAAGAATCTGGAGAATCGTGCATATATAGAAAAAGTACAATCCCTGGAGAAGGATGAGACTCTGAAGAATGAAGGCGTGAACTATGGGGATGTTTACAAGAAGATTCACGAGGAGATAGAGGAAAGGGCGAAAAAAGGTGATCTGAATGAAATGGAGAGTAAACTGTGTGAGGAGCCGAAGGATATGCTGATGGTGAATCAGAAGATATCTAAGGATGCGGAAATCGGCGGCATAGGTAAAGATACGGTTGTGAAGGAAGCCGAGCCAGAGATGGCAGCTTTATAAATATAACAATAAAAATGCGATGAAAAGAGGGAAATACATATGGGTGAAAATGTAACAGAACAGGCAATCAAGGGGCAAAATACCAATCAGGCACTGCAGGAACTCAGACAGACACCGAACTGGGAGGCTGTTGTCAGCCAGTTTGAGGATTTGCAGCAGCAGTTTAAGACAGCAGGGAAAAAGCTGGAAGATTATTTCCTGGTGGGGGATATGACATTAGGCCAGGCAATGGAGAAAATGGGACAGGATACCAGGGATGAAAAAAAAGTACAGGAATGCGGCGCATTGCTTGTGGCTTTCTGCAATTACAACAGGCTTCCGGTCAATATTGCGAATCCGGATCCGGATCATATTGATTTTAGCGTGCTGATGCCAGAGGAAAATGTTAAAGATGTGAATGGGTGTCCGGTCTTTCAGGCAGGAATGTTTGAAAAGGCTTCTTTGGAACAGCTTACACAGCTGAACTGGTGGGATAAGCTGTGCAATCTCTTTGGCATTACCACAGAACGGATGCGCCAGCATAAACAGGAACTGGCGGCTCAGTTTCAGAATGTCATGATTGAAAATGCAACTCTGGAACCATACAAGAAAAACTTTGAGGACAATGCGGAACCTGGCAGGAAGATTACTGCGGAGGCAACGAAAAATAAAAAGAATCTGGAAAAGCTTTTTTTTACTGATGGAAAGGTTCCGGAGAAATATGTTTTTACAAAAGTGCGTCAGGGTAAAACCCTTTCTGCCCTGGCTCTGGGTACTTTGTTTGCCATGAATAAAATGAATCCGGAGCAGAGAAAAGCCTTCGAGATGATGAGTCCGGAGGAACTGGCAGAAAGAAAAGACATTACAGACATTCTTTCCAGCGCGGGGGAAAAGTGCAGGAAGCTGATACAGGATAAGAAAAAAGTGACACAGCAGGAACGTTTTGAGAAGCTGGATGAGTTTTTGTATGATAAGAAGACCAATGCTGCTCAAAAATCACAAGAAATGGATGAAATGGTTATAAACAGCATACTGGGAAAAAATGATTATGAGTTCCGCCCGTGTCGGAAAATGGAAGAGAAATTCAAAGGAGATCTCGATGCGGCAAGAAATATGCTTCCGGAGGTAGCAGTACTTCTGGATGTAAAAGCGGAACTACAGAAGGCAGTGATGCAGAATGGGGAAAATCATAAAAACGGAAAACTGAGAACCTTTTATGGGGAGGAAACCTTTAAAGGACTCATGAATCAGGTGACGCTGTCGAAACAGCTGGCTCAGAAGGCACAGAGCGGCGATTTGAAGGCAGTACAGGAACTGACAAAGAAAAATATCGAGAATCAGCTCTATACGGAATGTGTATGCAATGAGGATATTCACCACCAGAAGACTTTGAAGGGAAAAGGACGTGATTATGAGGGGGCATATATGACTCTTCACTCAGATATCAATGGGATTACAGGTGAATATCGTGGTCTGAACCAAATGGGAGACAAGACCTGTGCATCTCCGGATAAGATGCTGGTAGTGAACAGAAAAATATCTCAGAACAGATTAAAGGACTGGGTGTCATTCAGTATGACACTGGACAGTTTCGGAGTACGTGACAGCACTGAGCTGAATAGCGATGGACTAGGGAAATTTGAGCAGGAACTTAATTGGAAACCGAAAAAGATACAGCCAAAGCACCAGGGAATGTCGCTGGAAGAAGCACTGAAACTTGTGGAGGAAGACGAAATGGATCCGATGCATGAGGAAGTGAATGTGGAGAGGGAACTTTTATAAAGTGTAAAAGCAGAGATAAAGAGGGATAGATTTATGTAAGGGATATGGTTAAGCAGCTTATGAAAAAGAAGTATAACATTTATCTGATTGGTTTAGTTTTTCTCTTTGCCCTGTTTTTAGCGATTGTAATACGTGATGTGGCAGGAGGCAGTCCAATGATGAAGAATCCTCCTGAGAAAATAGGGGTGGAGGGGGAATACAGTATTGACGGGAAAAATTATATCAATATAGAAGAGATGGACGGGACTATCGGATTGACATCCAATATATATTTCCGTGGGCATTTTACACAGGATGTACCGAAAGGGCAGGAAATACAGCTGTATCTGAATCATCTTTTCGTTACGGTCTGTATCAAAGGGCAGGAAGTTTTAAACTGTATGCCGGAAAATGGAAAGAAAGTGGCGTGCGGGGTGAGATGGAAGGAATTGATATCGCCTGGAATTACCGGGGGAGATGTGGTGGAAATACATATTTTAAATCCCCACTCATCAGAGAGTATTACTGCATTTCAGGGATTATTTTATTCCATGTATCTGTGCAGCCAGTATGAACTGCACAAATATCTGGGAATTTATGACCTTCCATACCGTATCTTAGGCTTTTTTGTACTTGCAGTTTCCATGCTGATACTGGGGATGGCAATGGTTGCAAAGCTCACGGAACTTCCGGCAAGCAGAATGTTGTGCAGATTGGGATTATTCTCTTTGTTCAGCGGAGCCTTTATCATACTGGATACTGCAGATGGACCGTTTGTGATTACGGATGTGGCCCTGGCAAATGATTTAACCCAGCTTACTGTCATGCTTTCAGGTTTTGAGATGTGCTGCTGTATTGCGGAACTTTTGAAGACAAAGGTTCGGGAACTGGTAGAAAATATGATTATTGTATTCGGTGTGATTATTGGAGCATTTGCGGCGTATTGTCTGATGAATCACACTACACTCTGCAGTATGAATGAATACTGGATAGTAGCGCAGACACTATTCTGTATTATCATGTTCTGTTGTGGAATTTATGAGGTCTATGTTCAGGAAACAAAGTTAACGAATTCTCTTTTTCTGATTTCCTGTTTTATGATGTTGCTTGCAGCATTGCTGGATATACTTGATGTTTATTCGGAGTTGTGGATGCAGCACATATGTTCCAAGGCAGTTTTCCTGACATTATTTATCATATATATCATCCAGGCAGTCCGTCTTGTACCTGCCAGTATTGGTGCAGAGGCAAAAGCCAGGGAACTGGAGCGGCAGCTGGAGGATAATAAGATTTCTGTGATGATGAGCCAGATTCAGCCCCACTTTCTGTATAATTCCCTTGGTGCCATCCGGGAGCTCTGTATTTCAGACCCCCGGGCAGCGGAGCAGGCCATTGGGGAATTTGCAGTGTTTCTCCGCTGTAATATGAATTCCCTGACCATGGATAAGCCGATTCCTTTCGAGGATGAATTAAACCATACGAAGAATTATCTGAAGCTGGAGGAGATGGGGTTTGGAGAGCGGCTGAATGTAAAGTTTGATATTGAAACCATGGATTTTTCCATGCCCACACTGACTCTCCAGCCGGTGGTGGAAAATGCCGTCCGGCATGGCATTGAACCCAAGGATGGAGGTGGAACCGTCTGGGTAACGGTAAAGGATGAGGGAGAGTGCATTAGCATTACCGTTTCAGATGATGGAGTTGGTTTTGATCCATCGGTGCCGCCTCCGGATACGAAGCGAAAGCACGTTGGAATGCAGAACGTGAGAGAGAGACTAAGGAGAATGTGCGGTGGAACATTAGAGATTCGGAGTGCACCCGGGGAAGGTACAACCGCAGTGATTAAAATACCAAAGGAGAAATAATCATGTTAATATTTGCACTGGACGATAAACCGTTGCTGCTACAGGGGTTGAAACGCTGCATTCTGGAGGCAGAACCCTCGGCAGAGGTTCTGGGATTTAAAAGGGCAGCAGAGGTTCTGGAGCTTATGGAGAAGGAAAAGCTTAAGCCGGATGTGGCATTCCTGGATATCGAGATGCCGGGAATGAGCGGACTGGAGCTGGCAAAGAGGATGAAAGAAAACAGTCCGGATACAAACATTGTTTTTGTGACCGGATATTCCCAGTATGCTGTGGAGGCTATGTCCATGCGCACCAGCGGATATCTGGTGAAGCCCGTATCTGCGGAGGATATCCGCAGGGAACTGGATAATTTGCGGTATCCCATTCGGACGGAGTGGAAGAAAAGAATCCGTATCCAGTGCTTTGGAAATTTTGATGTGTTTCTGGATGGAAAACCTATACATTTCAAACGCAGCAAGGTGAAGGAACTGTTTGCTTATCTGGTAGACCGGAAAGGGGCAAGCTGCACTGCAGGGGAGGTGATGGGCATTCTCTGGGAGGATGCACCCAACAGCATATCCATGCAGAGCAATCTGCGAAATCTGATTCATGACCTGAAGAACCTGCTTAAGGATGCCGGGGTGGAAGAGGTTCTGATCCGGGGGCGTGGAACCATTGCAATTAACCGGGCTGCAGTGGACTGCGATTATTACGATTTTCTGGATAATAAGCCCTATGCGGTAAATCTGTACCGGGGAGAGTATATGTCCCAGTATTCATGGTCTGAGATGACGACTGCCAGTCTCGGCAGGAATGCAATAAATTAAATAGCATAGACAAATCATCTAACAAGAAAGGAGATATATTATGCCGAAAGAGGAACAGAAAAAAACAGCTCCAAGGGAAATGGGGGAGAAGAAGGTTCCGTTCTGGAGGAGAGCATTGCAGGGAGTTGGAAAATTCTTTTCCGGGTTGTTTCAATCCATAGCTTCCCCGTTTAAAAAATCTCCGGATGCCGTGAGCAGAGGAAATGCAGCAAAGCAGGCTGTTCAAAAAAATTCTCCGGAAAACGAAATGAAGAAAGAAAAGGAAGAGCCAAGGAAAGAGGAACCAAAGAAAGAGGGAAGAAAGTTCCCGGAAGAAGATATCAGACGCGTATTCGGGGACGGAAAGAAAAAAGAAGAGCCTAAGAAAGAGGAGAAAAAAAAGAATGTGACGATACAGGTGATGCCGGGAAAGAAAGCTACGATGCGAATGCTGGGAAATCACGGGCTTCAACTGGGCAGGTTTTCAAAAGAGATGGCAGAAGCAGCAAAACGGGATCCGAGAATTAAGGAAGCATTCTTTGAAAGGATCAAAAGAACATATCATGCACAGCGTCAGGATCCAGTGAAGGAGGAAGCCAATTTACCGAAATGGCAGGACGAGCTTGCAAATCATAAAGAACAGTTCGTGGCTGCATTACTCCTAAGTAATGGACAGGAGAGAGAGCAGCTGTTCAATGCAATGCTTGGAAAGGCAAAGGGGGATGACAAGGATATCAACAGGGCACTTTCTGATGCCTATGTGAAGGTAAATAATGCAAAGAATGGCGGAAAGCTGGATACTTCTCTGATGGGATACAGCATGGAATGGCTGAACGACAGGCTCGCTGAACAGAAAAAACTGGATAAGGATACCACTGCCATGTCCGAGATTGCCCGTGTGGGATTAAAGCTGATGGATCAGGATGAAAAGCAGAAGGAGTGGAATTCCTGGACAAAGGAGAATCCGGAGATTGTGGACAGTCTGAAGGGACATATTGCCATGACCGATGTTAAGACACGTTCGGATTCACGCCATGCATGGTTAAAGGATCCAATGAATGCAGGGCGTCAGTTGAAACCGGAGGAAATCTGCCAGTCCGGCAGGGAGATGCTGATGGGAAAAGTGGCAGAGTCCGTTTATGATAAACCGCAGATACGGGATAAAATGGCGGGAATACTGGCGGAGCCCAGGGGGTTAAAAGCTGTGGACAGGCGGTTGAATATGCAGATTACCCACGTTGGTCTGGATAGGAAAAATATGAGTGGAGCCGATTTGGAAAAGACCTTTAACGATGATAAACAAATAAAAGAAATTTATGAAAACATGGAAAATGCTGCCAAGGGATTCACAGAAGAAAATGTAAATGAGAAGAGCAATGAACTTACGCAGACCATGGATCATGACGAACCGGTACTCAAATCGGATGATATGGAAATGATGAATGCCATGTAAAGGAGGAACAGATATGCCAAAGGATACCAGTAAGAAAGAAGAGAAGTCGGAAGAAAAGGAAGAGGAGAAGAAAGAACCGGAGAAGGAAGAGGAGAAGAAAGAACCGGAGAAGAAGAAACCGGAGAAGAAGAAACCGGAGAAGAAAGAACCGGAGAAAAAAGAAGAAAAGAAACAGGACAGTCAGAAGAAGGATGAGAGGAAAAGGGAAAATCATGATGTGCCTTATGCATTTCGTCTTTTATCCAGTCTGATCGGAGCAATATCCGGACTGATTACCTGGATTCTCCAGAAAGTGGCAGCTGGATTAAATCTGGCTGCGGAAGCCATTATGAATGCCAGAAAAAAGAAAAGGCCGGTGGAACCTGAAAAGGAAAAGTCGGATGAGAAAGAGAAGGAGAAAGACAAAGAAAAAGAGAAAGACAAAGAAAAGGAGAAAGATAAAGAAAAGGAGAAAGATAAAGAAAAAACTGCTGAAAAAAAAGCGGAGAAGACAGCTGAGACTAAGATCGAGATGCAGGATCTTTCGGCAAAGAAAAAGGATTCTGAAAAGACAGCAGAACCGGAAAAAGAAGTGGAGCATACAGAAGAAAAGACTTCGGAAGAGAGACCGGGTGGAGCAGGTGAGGGCTCTGACGGACAGCCGGATTCTCCGGATAAGAAGAAAAAAGAATCTGATGTGCCCCGGTGGATGAATGAGATGACCAATAACAGGGATCAATTCGTTGCGGCCATGCTCTTAAGCCATGGTCCGGAGAGACAGAAACTGATGGATGCCATGTCTGGAAGGTCGGAATTATCAGACGAAGAACTCAATCAGACTCTGGATCATGCTTATATCGGATATGAGGGGGCTAAAAAGGATGGAAAACTGGATACTTCGAAACTGGCAGAGGGAATGGACTGGCTGAAGGATGAAATGAGGCAGCAGCACACCATAGAGAAGGATACTTTTGCTATGGCAGATGCAGCTCGCCGTGGTATGGATATGATTTCCAGGGATGAAAACCAGAAGGGACCGGATTCCTGGGCCAATACCCATAAGGATACCAGGCGGGAGTTGAGAGGTTTTGTGGCGATGACTGATATTAAGCAGAAAGCCATGGACCGGGAAAAATGGCTCAGGGATCCTGCCAATGCGGACAAACAGATGGACCAGAAGGAAATCAGGGAATGTGCAAGGGATTTGATGCTTGGAAAGACCGTGGATGCCCTGTATCACTGTTGCAGACGCAAGGAAGGGGAAAAAGTGCGGAGTGACATGGCACTGCGCTTAAGCATCCCCAAAGGGAAAGATACTATTATTAAAGATATTGATGAACAGATTGACAAGAGACCTATGGGTTCCAGGGAACAGGTATCAGTAAAGAGCATGAAGAACTTCATGCTGGATCAGAGGGGAACTCTGCAGATGTATGACAATATGCGTCTGGATGTCAAGCATCGGAATGCAATGAAAAAGGAAAATGAAAAGAATCTGGAACTTGAGAACCGGAAAGGGGAAAAAGAACCGGAAAAAGAGGCAGTACCGGAGTTGAAGCCGGAAAATGATCTGATGGCTGCCATGTAAAAAACTTTACAATAATTTCTTAAAAAAATTATAAAAACCCCATTTGATGTTGCGGTTTTGTTGCGGTTCATCCGTATAATGTAATTATCAAGATAATTATTCAGGACCTATCAAAGGAGTTTAGCCGGCAGGAGAGGGTTCTGGGGAATTACAAAACAATATCTTACATAATCAGGAGGAAAAGGATATGAAACAGGTAGGAAGAAGAAATTTTGTAGCAATGATGATGCTGGTATTTGCAATGATGTTTGTTACAGCCCCAATCTTTGCGGCACCGCAGACAGTTCTTGCAGAGGGAACGACAGATGAATCAAAAAAAGATTCAAATAACAGCGATGATAAAACTGCAGATCTGAATCTTGACAAAGCAACCTCTCCGGTTGTGAAACTGATCAACAGCTTTATGAAACCTGTTATGGCAATCGTAATTGCAGCCGGCGGTCTCTTCTGTATTCTTCTCGGCGTCAAGTACGCCATGGCTGAGGAGCCACAGGATCGTGAGAAAGCAAAGTCTCATTTAAAGAATGCCATTATCGGTTATGTACTGATTTTCGTTCTGTTAGTAGTACTGAACAAATCTGCAAAGCCGCTGATGGAGTGGGTAGCCGGTAATGGAGGACCATCTCTGCAGTAAGGAATTACGTACTAAGGCAGGCAGATACAGTGCCTGTCTTAGTTTGTTTCCGGGAGACTGTCTGGAAAGGTGCCCGGTTTCCGGGATTTTTCCAGACAGCCTGCAAAAAAGGCAGGAACGGATGACAAAGGACAGTTAAGGGAGGAATAGTATGGCACTACGAAAGAAGATAACAATGGTAATGCTGACGGCGGTGATGACACTTTCGGCAGCAATGTTACATTCCAATGAACAGGCACAGGCCGGAAAGAATCCGGTTACAAATGTGGCAGACCTTGGTACAATCGTGTTAGACAGGTGGGATCTGGTAGATGTTACTTCCATACCGGCAGGTACGGAGAATGTGATGTTTGTTTGGGATGATACCTATTATTCCGACGGCAGTATGAAAAAGAAAACCGTGTATTATAGTGATAATGTTTTCCATTATATTACTGGAGGCTCCAAGGTTAGCGATAATCCCTATCTGATATCTGGGATAAAGAAGATTTATACAAAGAAGGGTGCCATTCAGTCGAAATTTAAGCTGGAAAATACCGGCAAAAGAGACAAAGATAATAGTATGTGGAAAGGAGATGATCCACAATACAATAAAGCACCCATGTGCAAACTTAGGTTTGACAATGAATATGTTGGACAGTATCGAAATGAATATGATATTAAATGGGGGGATGATGATGCCTATACGATAGAGGCAGATTACCATAGCGAGAAGAATTATAATTTTCCTCTGGGAAGTGGCTATTATATGAATTTGTTTGTGAATTTTTCTACTGCAGGGGATAATTATCTGGGATCATCGGGAAATTCGTTAAGGAGTGCCACCGAGTCCCGAAGGACGGATTTTCTGATTTATACCAAGCATACAGAGAGTTTTGCGGCACTTAGCAATGATTATACGGTTAAGGCAGGCAATGTGTTAAATATTGACAGGAATGCTTTTATTCCTGAGGGAAAAACACTGACGGTGGAGGCAGGAGGCATTGTAAACGTGACCGGCAAACTGTTTAACGATGGAAAGATTGTGAATCATGGTACCATTGTTGTGGGAAATAAAGGTTTTTTGGCACCTTTTGATGTGGATGGGAATGGAGGAGGCATCACCTGTGAGAAGGGTGGGGATCTGATCATTCTGTCAGATGGAGTGGTTGCCTCCGGCGCAGGAAGTATGACATTGTCCCAAGGCTCCAACTGTATCGTCTATGGAACACTGGCAACAGAAGAATCCTTAAATGTGGATGATTCTCTGTTAGATATCCGGGAGTACGGGATGGTTATGGTGGGACGGGAGTTTAACCATAGTCCGGCATTACTGATCAATGCCACAAGTTCCATGTCGGGAAAGAGTTCCAGGCAGAAACTGTTCATGCTGACCGGAGCAAAAAAATATACGTATGAATTTATTCAGGATTCAAATAACTATTTACCTACGGTAAAATCAAAGCCTTGTTATAACTTAAATGTTACAAATAATGGCAAGGTAGTCACGGGTCCGAATGCAACACTGGAGAAATAATACGGGGAAGGAAAGAGATACATGCGTAAACTCAAACCAAAGAAAACATTAGCGTTGTTTTTCATTTTTATACTGGGCTCAGGAGCATTTGGTTTTGTACTGCGGCTGGTTCTTAAGAATATGAATTCGGTGATTAGCGGCGGAAAATTCCGGATATATCCGTCTCTGCTGATACAGCCATCCACATGGCTGACGGGACTTTTTGCCATGGCATTGTTCTTCGGAATTATCTGGATTGGCGGTGGGCATATGACCAGACGGAACAATGTGAAGGACCTGCTGGGAAAGGGTGGAAAGGGAGATGATGTAGAAGGATCCCTGGAAAACAGCCGTTTCCTGACGGATGCAGAGAGAGATAAATATTTCCCGCCATTCGACTATTCGGATATGAGTAAGGTGAAAAAAGATGGAATTCCGGTTCGTGCGGTGCTGGATAAGAGAGGAAAGCTGCATGGCAATTTTCTTCCGGGGGCTCATTCCCTTGTTATTGGTGCTACCGGTTCCGGTAAGACTACTACCTTTATCAACCCCATGATTCAGTTGCTTGGTGCCTGCGACTGTGGCAGCAGCATGATTATGACAGACCCGAAAGGAGAGCTTTTCAGCCTGCATTCGAAGTTTTTAAAGGAGCGGGGCTATGATGTACTGCTTCTGGATTTACGTGATACCTATTCCTCCAGCCGCTGGAATCCTTTAGATTCCATCTGGGATATGTACCAGGAGTACTTACATACCGGGGAGGGAATCAAGGCACATAAGGATGATATGCATAATTATCCGGATCTTAAGGTTATGGATGGCTATTGCGAGCCGGGAGAAATCTGGTGTGAGTGGGATGGAAAGGCCTATGCAGATACCACCCACTGCCAGGATGATATTTCTGTTACCAGGCAGAAGATTTATGATGAGATGTATGAGGATTTGAATGATCTGGTATCGGTTATCTGTCCGATTGAGAGTGATAAGGATCCTGTCTGGGAGAAAGGTGCACGATCCATTATCATGGCAACCTGTCTGGCAATGTTAGAGGACAGTGCAGATCCCCGTCTGGGTATGACCAAAGAGAAATTCAATTTCTTTAATTTAAATAAAGCCATTGCCAACAGTGAAAATAAGTTCCAGGCACTGAAGCAGTACTTTGAGGGAAGAAGTCCGCTCTCCCAGGCGGTGACATTGTCCCGGCAGGTAATGTCCGCAGCGGACAGTACACTGTCCAGTTACATGTCCATTGCATTTGACAAGTTAAATATGTTTAATGACCGTGGTCTCTGTGGACTTACCTCCGCAACGGATATCAATGCAGCACAGTTTGCAGAGCGTCCTACCGCATTATTTATGAAGATTCCGGATGAGAAGGATACGAGACATGGTCTGGCAGCTGTGTTCGTTCTCTGTATGTATAAGGCATTAATCAAGGTAGCTTCCGCAAGAGAGGATTTGTCACTGCCCCGAAATGTTTACTTTATCCTGGACGAGTTTGGTAACATGCCGAAGATTGAAAAGTTTGATAAGATGATCACCGTAGGTCGTTCCCGTAAGATCTGGTTTAACATGGTGGTACAGAGTTATTCCCAGCTGAACAATGTCTATGGTGAGCAGGTGGCGGATATTGTAAAGTCCAACTGTGGTATGAAAATGTTTATCGGTTCCAACGATATCGGAACCTGTAAGGAATTTTCCGAACTCTGTGGTAATAAGACCGTGCGGACCACAAGTACCTCCTCCTCCATTGGAGCGAAGGAGGGGGATGTGAGCGTGTCTACCCAGACACAGGTACGTCCCCTTATTTATCCAAGTGAACTGCAGAAGCTGAATAATAAGGAATCAACCGGAAATGCCATCATCGTAACATTTGGTAACTATCCGCTGATGACGAAATATACACCGAGTTATCTGTGCCCGTATTACAAGATGGGACAGATGGAGATGGATGAATTCCGAAGCCATATGTTCCGTGCGGATGAGGTTTACTATGACCTTGGGGAGCGGAACAGGAAAGTACTGGGAGATAATCAGGAATGAGAAGACAGGGAAAACGAAAGATTAAAATTGGAGTATTGCTGTCCTTGGCGTGTACGCTTCTGGCAGCCCAGCCGGTTTATGGGACAGATTGGGATTATGTGGGAGAGGTGGATCCCTTTACGGGACTGCCGAAAGATACCCCGCTGGATCAGTCGGTAAGGGTGCAGCTGGGAGATAACATGTACTATGACAGGGAACTGGGGATGTTTGCCTATCCCATCAGCGGAACAGAAAATGCGGAGATTGATGCCACAGTGGCAGATGGCATGGTTACAACGGACCCCGTATCTGTCACAATTCCTGAGGGAACCTCCTGTACACTGTACCGAAATGGGGATGCCCTGTCAGCAATAGATTTTACCAATATTACAGAGGCAGGAAAATATGTACTGTCCCTGCCGTCGGAAAATGGACAGCTGGATAAGATTCTTTCTTTTACCGTTGTAGGGGAACAGACCTGTCTGCTCAGTGAATATTCCATGCCGGATGGCTTTAAGATTACGGGGGCTACCTGCGACGAAGAGGAAGTGGAGTGGAATGAGAACTACGTCAGTCTGGATAAAGAGGGCTTTTACTGCATTACCTATGAATGTCCGAAAACCGGTTTTTATTATGAACTTGCCACAACTGTTGACCGTACAGCACCTGCACTGAAGCTGGAAAATGTTAAGAACGGAAAGGCAAAAGGTCCGGTTGATATATCGGATGTGGAGGATGGTGCAGCGGTAAGGATTGCATTGGACGGAAAAGAGATTAACTATTCCAAGGTCTTAAATCAGAGCGGCAATTATAAAATTCTGCTTTCGGATCCGGCAGGCAATACCACAACCTATAACTTTACGATTCTTGTTTATTTTGATACAAACAGTATGGCTGTGGCAGGAGTGATGGTTCTTCTTGTTATAGCATTGATCGTATATCTCATGCTGGTACGAAAGCATTTGAAGGTACGTTAGAGAAAAGGAGGTGAGAGCATGCGGATAAATGGTTTTCTTCTGGCAGCATCAGATCAGAGCTGGCTGGATAAGGCAGGCAGTATGATCTCGGATGCGGTGGGCGGTGTCAGCGATGCCATTGGAAATGCAGTGGGTGGCGTTTTTGATGCCCTCTGGGAAAAGATTTACTGGGTGATTTACCAGTTGGAGATGGCAGTCTGCTATTTCATTGAGGCATTATATAAGATGTTTGAAATCTTTTCCGGAAAGTCCAAGGTTATTTATAATGGCGAAGGCACAAGCCTGATGGATGTGTTTTTCCAGCATTCCACCATCAATCATGTCTATATGGGCATGACCATAATCGGTGTGAGTCTGTGCTTTGCATTTACGATTGCCGCAGTCATTAAGAAAATGTTTGACGTGGAAGATAAGATGAGGCAGTCACTGGGAGGAATCCTTGGAAATGCACTGAAAAGTATTATTACCATATTTTTAATCAGTGCCATTGTCATGGGAACGTTAAATGCGTCTAATATCCTGCTGCAGTATGTGAGTGAGTTGTTTGACACGGCAGAGACGAAAGATATCAAGTCAGAAATCACCTTTACAGATGATGATTTTGCAACCATGGCCCGGGTGCTCGATACCATAGGAAATTATTCCCTGAACGAATCCTATGACAGCCGGTATAATATCAACAGCTGTTTTAATGCCATTCGTCCGGATATGCAAAGACTCCAGAACAATCATGTGTTTGATATCTATTATAATTCTGTGGATTCATATGGAAGGCAGATAGAGACCTGGCAGTCTCTGTTACAGAAAATTGCCAATGCCCAGGATTTGAGCACGGACGTGACTATGGATCGGACCTACCCGGCATTGACCACGGCAATCGTATCGGCTATGAAAGAACTGCATAATAATTATAACCTTCAGGCACTGGATCATGCAGGAAATTCCTTTAATACGGTGGGGCAGGATTCCAGGATGGACCGGCTTTTGTTTCTGATGGGAACCATGGAGGCAGCCAAAAACTCAGAGTATAACAGAAATCCCAGTCTTACGGATGCTCTTCGCGGTCCCTATTATTCAGGAGAAAAAAGTGTTTATGATTATGACTCTGTGAAGCAGGATTTTAATCTTGCTCCATCGGCCATGAGTTATGTCATGGTATTTATTGTGGCTTATCTGATGTTCAAGAACCTGCTTGTCATTATCATGAACTGTATTGCCCGTATCTTCGGACTGCTGGTGCTTTACCTTATTGCACCGCCGATTGTGGCCGTCCAGCCCCTTGATGACGGGGAGAAATTCAGAGAGTGGATTAAGGCCTTTGTGGTACAGACCTTCAGTGTGTTTGCTACGGTTATCGGAATGCGGATTCTGATGCTCTTTGTTCCGATCGTTATGAGCAGCAAACTGGTGCTCTTTGAAAACAGTCCGATTCTCAATATGCTCGCCAAGGCTCTGTTAATCTGGGGTGGCATGGAGGCTGCGAACCGGGCAACCGGTATGTTTACCGGTATTCTGACGCAGCAGGCCGGATTCCAGGCTGTTCAGGCCGGCGATATGAGCAGGTCCGCCGGGGCACTGGGGGCAGGAATCAGCAGTGTAGGTTCCGGTGCATTGTCAGGGGCAATAGGAGCTGCAAAAGCAGGCTGGGGTGTTGCCAAAGGAGCTGCCAAGCTTGGCGGACAGGCAGTGGGAGCTTTGGCCGGTGCAGGCTGGAGCGGTATGAAAGGTCTGGCAAACAGTGCATACCGTGTAGGAGAAAAGGCCTCCGATAAAATAGCCCAGAGTAAGGGAAATAAGCGTTTAAATATTGATAATTTAGAGTATGCGGATGCCAAGTCCTCTGGCGGCGGTAAAGGCGGAGCCGCCGGAGGAAAGGGAGATGCAGCTTCCCAGAAGAATATGTCCGGGACAGGAAAGACCACCGGAGCCGGAGGTAAGGGCGGAGCCAAAGGAAATCCCCCGGGAGCCGGGAAAAAATTCTCTGCAGAAGATTTGGCTAAAATATTTGGTTCGGATCCGAAGCAGGGAGCCGATAATGGAAATCTTCCAAAGAATGAATCGGATACAGGAAAAACCGATGATGATTTTGTATCCGGTTCCATCAATGATGTAGGAGATGAGGGGCAGGAGCCAGACATTCCGCTGAAGAGTGCTCCTCCTAAGAGAGAGGCTTCCACAGGAAGAAAATTCAGTCAGGAGCAGCTGGATGGTATATTTGGTAAAGCAAAATCTGAACCAAAGCCGGAACCGCCTAAGAATGAGTCGAAGACAGGAGTATCACAACCGGAAGTACCGAAGAATGAGTCAAAGACCGGTTCGAGCCAGCAGTCAGAGACACAGCAGAAGCCGTCTCAACCAATTCAGCTGGGCAGGATAAAGCCGAAACCGGGAACAAAGCCGAAAGGGGGAATAAAACTCCCAAATTCGCCGATGTATAGAGGGCTGAGAAGGTATATGCATAATGCTGGAAGCTCGTCAGATTCCACTAATAAGACTTCAACGAAATCATCCATACCGACTCCGCCACCGCTTAATAACCCGCTGCCAAATAATGAGAAAAAGAAGTAGGAAAGGCTAGAAAGTTATGAGACTGATACCCGGTAAAACCAAGGTAAAAATTGAATTATTTAAGGGCGTTACTCTGGGGGATGTGATTATAGGCGGAATCGGAGGATTACTGCTTGTACTGATTGTTGTTTCCAGTCTGCCCCATAAGATTTATTTTGCAGTGGGCCTGCTGGCAATTGTTGCAGCACTGTTGTTTCGTCTGAATTCTGAGCCTACATATAAGTATGTTATTCATGTTTTAAAACATTTCGCATATCCGCGTCGTTATACGCGGTTATGCGATGATGAGTTACTGGTGATGCGTTACGCCGAAGACGGACAGGAGCAGATGGCAAATCTTCTTTTCCGTAAAAAAAAGCAGAAAGAAGAGGAAGAAAAGGCTGGCGAAACCGCAGAAGAAGTAGAGCCTGCTCAGGGAGCAGAACCGGAAGAAATCACGAAAGAGGCAGAGTCCTCAAAAGGATTTTTCAAGAAAAATACAAAAAAATCTGGTGGAGGTTATGACTCCACTGCAAAAAGCAAGGACATGCAGGACATTATTGCATTTACAGGAATCAGTAAAAACCTCATTGAGTACGGCGGATCCTACTATGGGGCAGTTCTGGAGATTCCTCCGCTGGAATTCCGTTTTTTCAGTGAGCATCGGCGGAATATGTCCATAGAAAACGGTCTGGGACGTGTGTTAAGAAGCATCAGTCCCAACTATTGCGCAAATATTGTGAAGCTGGAGAGGCCTGTGCAGTATAGTTCCTACCTTGATCAGGAATACGATAAACTGGACAGGCTAAAAGAGTCTTACGAAAAGGGAATGCTCACCGAGGAAGAATTAAAAGCAAGGGTGGAGGTTCTCTATGACCGTTTAAATGAATTGAACGATATGTGTACCACCGATAAGGTGGTTGCTCCCTTTTATTATCTGGTGCTGTATGACAGTGACAGGCATCAGCTGGAGATGGAAGTGTCCAATGCCATCGAATCCCTGCAGGCAGGTGAGATGGATCCCCACCGGTTAAATGATAAGGAACTTGCGATTTTCTTAAAATACAGCAACCAGATGGATTTTGACGAGACAGATATTGATAAGATTCCCCCTGAGGCCTATGCAGAATGGGCTATGCCACAGTCGGTTGACATAAAGATGCGGTCGGTTGAGGTGAATCATATTATCACCCATAATTTTTGTATCATGGGTTATCCGGCCATTGTGGGGGATGCATGGCTGGCAGGTGTCATGTCCCTGTCGGCTACGAAATGTGTTGTGAAATGTAAGCCCATGGACAGAAGCAAGGCGATTCGTGCCATTGACCGTTCCCTGCAGGAACTGCGTGGACAGTACATGGCGACAAATGTAGATTCCAAGCAGATTGAGTTGCAGACCCATATTGACACCTTAAGTGAACTGCTGGTGATGTTAAATCAGGATAACGAGTCTCTGCTGGAGGTCAATGTCTATGTAACAGCATACGATATGATGAGGACCGAGGAATTATATCAGGTAAAATATCCGGAGTCTGCGCTGGTACATATTGCCAATATGAAGAAGCTGGTACGCCGGATCTATCAGGAAAACGGTATGCGTCTTCACAACATGGATTTTGAACAGGTACAGGCATTTATCGGTTCTCAGGTCAGCGGCTATGATCCCCTTGCCAAAGAGGGTCGTGGAATACCAAGCAACACAGTTGCAGCTTGCTATCCCTGGATTTTTGATCATGTATCGGATGCGGGTGGTATTCATCTTGGTAATAATGAAGGAGTTCCGGTATTTATTGATTTCTTCCGCAGGGACAGTGAACGAATCAACTCCAACATGGTTATCATGGGTAAATCCGGTTCCGGAAAATCATATGCCACAAAGAGTCTTTTGACCAATCTGGCAGCGGATGACTGTAAGATTTTTATTCTGGACCCGGAAAATGAGTATACAGAGCTTGCCAATAACCTGCATGGAAAATTTATCAATGTGGGAAATGCCCAGTACGGGCGGCTGAATCCCTTCCAGATTATTACCTCCATGGATGATGAGGATGGGGATGAGGATACGGTATCCGGCAGCTATGCAACCCATCTGCAGTTTCTGGAGGAGTTCTTCCGGCAGATTCTGCCGGACTGTGATAAGGATGCCATGGAGTATCTGAACAGTCTGATTGACCGGATGTATCTGAACCATGGCATAACCATGGATACGGATCTGTCAAAGCTGCGTCCGGAGGATTATCCGATTTTTGATGATCTCTATGATGAGATTCTGGAAGAGTTCCAGCAGACGGACAATGAATATATCCGTTCAATCCTGCGTGTCCTGATGAACTATATTGCAAAGTTCTCCACAGGCGGAAGAAATGCGAATATCTGGAATGGTCCATCTACCATTACGACAGATGAGAATTTTACGGTATTTAATTTCCAGAGTCTTCTGGCAAACCGGAATGGAACCATTGCCAATGCACAGATGCTTCTGGTACTCAAATACATTGATAACGAAATCATTAAAAACAGGGATTATAACACCAGATACCACTTAAATCGAAAAATTGTCGTAGTCATTGATGAGGCACATGTTTTCATTGATACGAAGTTTCCGGTGGCACTGGATTTCATGTTCCAGCTGGCAAAGCGTATCCGTAAGTACAACGGTATGCAGATTGTCATTACGCAGAATATCAAGGACTTTGTAGGAAGTGAGGAAATTGCCCGTAAGTCTACGGCTATTATCAATGCCTGCCAGTACAGCTTTATCTTTGCGCTGTCACCAAACGATATGGATGATCTCTGTACCCTTTATGCAAAGTCCGGCGGCATCAATGAGAGTGAGCAGGAGCAGATCACCACGGCACCCCGTGGTCAGGCATTTACCGTGATGAGTCCCACCAGCCGTACTAATTTCCGTGTTGAGGTACCGGAGGATGTGGTGGAAATGTTCTCGGAGCAGGAATATGTGAGCAAGTATTTTGCCGGGGAAGCAGGAGCCGAAATCTGGGAAGACTTTATAGGAGACAGCCGGGAGAAACGTGCTGTCTATATGGAAGAAAACGGAATCAAGGAACCGGAAGAGCAGATACCACTGGAAGAGGAAACAAAGAGTCAGGTTACCTTTATCGAGCTGGATGAGGCAGAGGAGGAACTGGGACAGAATGTATCGGATATCATGAATGAGATGCAGGGTACCGGCGGAAAAGTTTCCTTTGAGGAAGCAGACGTAAAGCCGGGCAGTGTCCTGTTCGAGGAGGCAGAGGAAGAAACCCGGGAAGAAAGTGGAAGTGTCCTGTTTGAGGAAGTGGAGGAAGAACCTGAGGAGGAAAGCGGAAGTGTTCTGTTTGAGGAGGATAAAGAAGAACCGGAACAGAGGAAGCAGGAAATGCCCCAGACATCTGCAGAGAGCTCCGAGAACTCTTCTCTGTCAGAAGTTCAGAATCTTTTGAATGGTTTGCTGGGCAGATTCAGCTACGAGGCAATCCTTCAGGAAATCAAACGTGCGGTAAAAGATGAACTGCAGAGTGAGCTGGAAGGAAAAAATCTTGTTCCGGCACAGACCGCAGCGCAGGCCGCTCCTTCCGAAGAGGAAAGTTACGATGGACTGTTTGGACAGGATACCGGGGGATCCGATGATGAGGAGGACGATATCTATGCCGGCTTCTTTGGAACAGACGAAGAGGACGAGAGTATGGCATCCGGCTTCTTTGGAGATGAAGAGGAAGAAGAAAGGCAAGAGGATGAGAGCATGGAATCCGGCTTCTTTGGAGATGAAGAGGAAGAAGAAAGGCAAGAGGATGAGAGCATGGCATCCGGCTTCTTTGAAGATGAAGACGAAGAGGAGGAAGAAGGCGAAAAGGATGTCGAGGATGAGACGGATGAAGAGCTTGCAGATGATTTCATGAGACTCTTTGCCGAACAGGAAGAAATCGAAAAGAACATTCTGCCGTTTGATGTGATGGTAGAGGATAATATTGATGTAATGGATGTTACCTTAGAGGAACTGACGCAATATAATAACCGTTTGTTGTATGGAAAGAAAGAGGAGGATGAACTGCTATGACAATTAAACTGATCAATCATGGTGATACTGGAATTTTGCAGCTGGAGGGACGTCTGGATACCAATACATCTCCGGAGGCAGAGCAGGTTTTCGAACAGATGACAGAGCGTTTTGAACATGTGGTTTTGGATATGGCACAGCTTTCCTATGTATCCAGTGCGGGACTTCGGGTGTTAAAACGCCTGCATATGGCAATGGCAAAGAAAAAGGGAACACTGGAGCTTAAGAATGTCAACAAAATGGTCATGGAAGTATTTGAAATGACCGGATTTGCAGGACTTTTAAAGTTTGTTTAGGAGGAAAGCCCCCGGGGCTTATGAGGTGCGTGGTATGAATAAGAGCGTATGTTTAAAATGGATCAGGGGAGTATGTATTCTATTTGCAGTCTGCGTTCTGTTTGCTGTTTTTATCAATGCGGATCAGGCAAAGGCAGAGGAAAACAATACTTATCTGCTTTCGGTATCCACCGGAGAGTCAACGGGAAAAAATGTCCAGTATATTGCTGTCATCTATAAGGACGACAATGGAAAGACCAGAAAACATTTCCTGTTTCCGGGAGAGGATTCCCTGTCAGAGGGGTATGCAAGGGCGGCAGAGAAAAATAAAGATGAACTGCAGAAAAAGCTTGACAATGCATCCACTGTGATGGGATTTAACATTACCGATTATAAATCCAGAAAAGGACTCACACAAAGCTATGCAACAGACGATTTTCTGTTTACACCTGCTTACAATCTGAAGGAAATAGAAAAGATTCAGATCTGTACTTTTGGAAACAGTCAGTGGTCAGTTCCGGAGATGAAGCTGTACCGTGTGAGCGATATCTATGGACTGAACATGCTGGGAGGCTATTCCGGACAGTATTATATTGACTTCAGTGGAACACTGATTGCGGAGTACGCATCCAGCCGTGGTACTTTAAGCTGGACCTCCAGTGAGCTGTTTTCCATTCAGCCCAAGGGAGATTCCAATGGAGAGTTCAAGCTGGAGACAGGGTTGAACAAGGCCTACAGCACACATGAGGTAGGAAAGTTCGGTGTAGAAATGAGTCTGGCTGACTGCTATGGTGCCGGCATTGAAGCACTGGTTTCCGAGTTCAGCAACTATCAGGAGATTGCTAAGAGAAGTCAGCTGAGCAGCATGGGACTGATGGAAACACTCGTCCTGAATGTGCGATATAAGGATAAGAGCGGTATTGCCCATGAAGTACAGGTTCCAATGGTTGCCAATACGATTCTGTCTGCATTGGAGCAGGGGACGTTAAAGACGGACAGTCAGATTCTGGGAGTTGCCCAGCAGGGAGAAAAGCTTGCGTTTGCCGTCTCTTTTCCGAATTGTGAAGAGATAATAGATATCCATATTGCATACGGAGATGTGACAAACAGCATTATGCCCTATGTTACCCAGAAGAATACATCAAGAGTTGATGCTTTAAAGATCGGAACGCAGAACGCAGATAATCTTAGTTTTACAAAGCTTACAATCTGTGAGCTTGACGCACAGGGAACCCTTAAGACCAGCCTGAATTCCGGAATGCTGCAGTCAGAGATTGAAAGCGGCGGGGATGTGAAGTGGTACACTGTGGCAGAGTCTGATCGGGGAATTCAGCTGGCACCTAAGAGTAAGGCATATTCCAAAATTACTTTTTTAAATGAAAAAGACAGGACGAAAGAGCCTGTGACAAAGAAAACAGGAACAACGTATCTGGTGATGGTGACGACTGATGAAATTTCATCTGCCGGAACGGCAGATGATGTTACCGTCCAGCTGGAGTACACCAATAAGGAAGGAAAAAAAGAGTGCGAATCGGACGAAGTAAGTCTCCAGAATGGAGAGTCTGTAAAGGATTTCTATGGCTACTGGTCAGGTAAGGAAGGCGGCGGAAATAAAGCAACGGGGATGCAGCGGGTACTTACAGCAGCAGGGCAGACATTCTGCTGTCCGATAACCATTCAGAATGTGGAAGACCTTACCGGCATCAAGCTTTCCAAAAAGGGAAAGGATGACTGGCAGATTTATGGTATTCAGATTTATGATATACAGGGGGCGTTACCGGCAAGAGAGGGAAAGTGGCTGAGCGAACAGCAGAAAAACGGCAGCTACATGACAGACCGGGTATACACCCGTGCAATAGATGACAGTAATCCTTTGGTTCGTATGTCGAATCTGGCTACGCTGGTGAAAAAAAATAAATTTTTCTCGATTTCACAGAATGGAGAAACGGTCTCTATTTCCGAAAAGAAATATGACTGGTCCAACCAGCGCTATTCCATGGATTATGAGACGACACAGAAAGATCTGGGATTTACAACGGACCTGTGTAACTATACTGTTACGGTTTCTGTGGCAGATGACGCGGTAACAGACTTTGATTCCGGTGACTGTGGTTCCAAGGGGAAATTTTATTTCCAGCTGGTATTTGAAAATGGCAGCAGTGCTTATGTACTTGCCAATCAGCAGCTGTCAGCGGACGGTTTCCGTGCCGGCTATGATGAGAGTTTTAAGATTGCCACCAACCGGAATTATGGGGAGCTGTCAGCAGTAAAGATTATTCCGGATGATATGATTTCCAATGATTCGGGAACCGGTGTCTATGATAAGTTAAAAGTGAATCAGATCCGGGTTTTGAAGGACAGCGAAAATGGTACCAACCGGGAATGGATCATAGACAATATCGGCTGGGTCAATATACCCTATGTGGATGAAGTGGGACGAAATGCTTCTTTCCCCAATGGACGAAGTGAATCGGAAATCTGTCAGACTTATCCGGTATCCGATGCCAGCTACAGTGTAAAACTTGATTTTGAGATTGCAAATCATAATCTTGTGGATGGGGAGACTCCGTTCCAGGGACAGATGTATGCGAAAATTGTATATATTGACGATACAGGAAGAACGCAGTACTGTTCGGTTGATGTGGTTAAGGCCATGTATGATTATTTGGAGATGTCTCCATCCTGGACAGAGAAAGAGACATCAACCAGTGAGATTGTTCAGGATGCAACCAAGGATTCTAAAAAAATGACGGTCAGCAATCCGGCTTATATGTTCCAGAGCGGTAAAGTCAATCATTTCTATGTGAACTTGTCCCGGGCAAAGACCTTAAAGAGTATTCAGTTCAGTGGGCAGAGTTCGCTGACCTGTAAGTGGGTTGTGGATAATCTTTCCATTTTCAGGGTTCTTCGTCAGGGCACCTTAAAAATGACGGATGATAACCAGTATCTGCACAATGACCAGAAATCGCTTTTAGGCTCAGCAGTTTTAAAAAATGATGAACTGTTTGATTTATGGTTCCCGGAGGCATCCACACAGCATACGCCTGTATTGGACCTGGATGTGGATGATATACCGGTGGATTTTGACACTGGAAACTGGACCATTTCCGTTAAGCGTGTCCCGGCTTCACAGAATGATGTGTTAAATATTTACGCTTTCACAAAAGATACAAAGGCAGCAGGATATAAGGTAAAATCTGTGGTACATTATCAGTGCGCAGATGGAAGTGTAAAGCAGCAGAATAAGGAAATGAGATATGAACCGCTGTCGGCGGAGGGGGATAATATCAAGGGGATGCTTACGGTCAAGGGGCTGAATGTTTCCGGCATGGTATCTCTTCAAAATATGACCCTTAAGGAGATGTCTACCAGTACGGCTGCTGAGGAAGTCGCTTATGCGATTGTCCAGCAGATACGGAATAATGTCATCGTGAACAGCTATTATCTGGATTTTTCCGGAGGAAATCTGACTGCTAAGGATGGAGCAAACAGATCACCTTCTTACGGGAAAAAGCTGAGTACGGAAAGCCAGAAAGTTTACCTTTCCCTGGATGAAAAAACCGAGGAAAAGATTCTGAATGCTGAGAAGTATGATATGGTAGTCGGTATTGACTACAAAATAAAGTATGATTCCAGCAAAACCGAGTACCGCTCCAAGTATGTCTATCTGACAGACCAGAATATTAAGAAGACGAAAATGGGAAGCTATCTGGTACTGAATTTCGATGAGAAGTATGTAAGTGAAATTACAGGTATCACCCTGCAACCTGTGGGTGGACTTCCGGTTGCCATTGATGCAGCCTGTGTGGGTACTTATGAGAAGAAAGATGGACAGCAGGTATGTACCGGATGGTACTGCTTTGAGCCTGAGGATAAGAGCATATTGGATAAGTTAACCACCATAAAGCCGATTTCAAGACAGAGTGAGAAGAAAGACAATAACTGTCTTAATTCTGCAGACAGGCTGATACCGGTACATCTTTCTATTAAGACTGCAGCCAATGAGGTGCTTGACACCAGCACCATTGGAAGCGGAACAAAAGAACCGGTTTCCATGACTATCAATTACACGAAGATTGGTGGTGCAGCAGCAGAGAAGACCTACCATAATCTGACAGGACGTTTACAGACAGGAGATTTCAGTGCCGGCAATACAGCAGATGCATACTTCCTGATTCAGGGTATTGAGAGCATCCGGTGGATTGAATTTGCCTTTGCGGATGGTACCGTGGAGACGGCATCCTGGAAGCCGGAGTCTGTAACGGCGGAAATATTGGATCCGGCTTCGGATACAATCTGGTCAGATACCCGTCCCATTGGAGTGACAATTACGAAGTCGAACCCGGGATATGCAAACTTTGGAAATATTTCTGTCGAGGCTTCCATCAATAGTGATTCCACTGCAAGGACCGGCGAAATTCTTGCCATGGGCATGACGGCAGGGGACAGCAGTGAGATTGCCGTTAAGGTAAATGGTTCGGAGAAGGGCTTTCAGGCATCTGTCAATGAGACCAATGAAAACGGCGATGTGATAAACAATGATTCCTCATCACCGGAGAGCTATATGAAGGTGAAGTCCGGCGGCATTGTATTTAATGCCCCGTCCGATGGCATTGTGAACAGGTATTTTGTTATTACTGTTTCCTCGAAGGAAATTCCGGGAGCGCAGCTGAAGATTAAGATTACGGTTAGTCCAAAGCCTGTTTCTACGGGAAGTGGTGACGGTGATACTCCTGGAGGAAGTGGCAGTGACACTCCGGGAGGCAGTGACAGCAATACGCCTGGAGAAAGCGGCAGTGACACTCCGGGAGGAAATGACAACAATACACCGGGAGAAACAGGAGGTGATTCTCCCGGTACAGAAAAGATGTAGCAGAGATAACAGGAGGAAAATAACATGAAAAAAGCAGCATGGATAAGGCTTGTCAGTGTATTTCTTATAGCGGCACTTTTGTTTACCGGCTGCGGCTGGAACAAAGTGGAAGGAGATGACCTGCGTTATCCATGCAAGTGGAAAACAAAGGGAAAGAACACGGTAGTGCTTGAAATCAAAGCAGGGACAGCACCTGAAGGTTATGAGTGGAAAACCGGTGAATATGATGCGAATATCCTTTCTGTCAGTGACCCGGCAATTGATAAAAAGGGAAATGTCAAATACACCATTGAGTCAGTTAATCTGGGAAAGACAATTGTTCCCTTTGTATGCCAGAGCAGTGATGTGTTAAAGACACAGGATTATGAGCTTACGGTTTCTCTGGAAAAGAAGGATGCAGACAGTAAACTTACCGTAACTGATTTTCAATGGAATGAACCGGAAAGCCATGGCGGCGGGGAGGAATGGGAAACTCCTTATTCGTATTCCGCCACAGAGGATGGAGGCGTTGAGCTGATCTTTGCCGGTGGAATCGAAGTGGACTGGACCATTAAAAATTATGATAAGGAACGTCTGGAGGTGGTTGGTCCCTACTATGAGGATGACAGCTGCAGCTTTACACTGACCGGACTTAGTGCAGGAAAATGCAGCTTTACCGTTTCCAGTGAAACTGCAGGCTATACACTGACACTGGTGTTAAGCGTTGATCAGGATGGAAAGATTACCGTAGAATCAGATGAGGCAAAAGGAAATAAGAAGTAGAAAAACCTCCGGGAATTATGGAATATAAATTTCTGTATTGCCCACTTTCCGTTAACTACACACAGTTTCCACGCAGGTGAATAAATATATTTTTGTAATAAAATTTATATTGCATTTTTATCAAACTTGGTTATAATATAGTTAAGAAAGTGAAATACTTTTTGTTGAGGTTACGAAGCCTATCAAAATCGTATTAATAGAGGTTACGAAGCCTGCCAAAATCGTATTAATAGAGGTTACGAAGCCTATCAAAATCGTACTAATAAAAGGAACAGGTTTTATGCTTGTTCCTTTTATTGTTCTTGGAGAAAACTATGAAATGGATAAATGTTAATGAAAAGTACCTGGATTTTTTGAGAACGCTTGAAAAAAGGATACCAAGAACAGATTATGGGTCGGATAAATATAAACCGTTCTTTGGGATTCTTTTTGAGAAGGATGAATTCTATTATATAACTCAAGTTTCTCATGCACAGTCAAGACATTTTAATATGAAAAACCAATCTGACTTTTTCAAAATTTATGATCCGCAAGAGCTGTCAAGGCTGATTGCTGTCGTAAACCTGAATTATATGTTTCCAATACCAAGGGATGAGGTCAGCCCTTTTGTCAAGAAAGATATAGGTACATATCGAACGTTCAAGTCGGAGGAAGAAAAAAGCAAGTATATTGACTTGTTGGACTCTGAAATGAAAATGATAAATACTATGAATTTATCAGAGGCGGCAAAGAAAGTGTATAATCAGAAATATGCTTTTCCGGATTCAAGATTAGCGCAGAGATGCCTTGACTATAAGGCATTGGAGGAACTGGCACAAAAGTGGAAAACGGAAGAATAAAGCAGAATCATCTCATACACGTAAGGCTCAAGCCGTGCATCATGTGGGGAACATTTCTGGGACCGTCCGGGGATGGATGCATATCTGGAAAGAGCGGAGTCATGCTTTTAAATTCCAAGTAAGTATTCCGGGGATAAAGAGGCAATGAAGAAGATGCTGTTTTCCAATTATAAATTTACGGAAATGGATGATGAGTCAGTTTCAGCAATCAATACATTTATCGGAGTGAATATTCCAGTCAGCGGAGAAGGGGGATATGTGCAAATATTCCTCTGTTCAGGAAGGCGATTGCGACAGCCGGCGTGGTGCCCAGAAGCTTGGCATTTCTGTGGAAGAATTGAAAAAAACATGGCAGAGGCAGGCTGCCGCCAGAACGCGGCTGAATAAAATAAGAAGTAGAAAAACCTCCGGGAATTTAATTTCCCGGAGGTTTTTCCATATGGTGTTGCGGTTTTGTTGCGGTAGCTGTGGTATAGTTGAATAAATAAAAATAATGTAAGAATATGTCGGTTTTCAAATTAAAAAAGGAGGAGAAGATAAAATGGCAGAAAAACAAGAAGTAGACTTTCAGGCATATGCCAGAAAGGTTAAGGATGCAATGGGAAACGATGCCGGTGAGAAGGAAGCAGGTACCCGGGAATTCGGCGAGAAATGCACAAATTATTTTTATCATAAACTGAAGGCAGCAGCAGACACCATGAAGAAAAATGGCTATCTCATTGATGAAGGACTGCAGTTCGGGGAACATACCCTTGCGGAGACCATGCAGATGGCGGGCATGACCCCGGAGGAAATCCAAAAAATGAAGGTAGAGGATAAACTCAAGTTTGCGGCATTTTATGCAGCCGGTGTGGAGTTTGCAAACGCAAAGGGCAAAACCACACTTCCCATGTATGTGCATCTTCCGGCAGAAAACGGAAAAGTACAGCCCCAGGTGCTGGATGATGAGGGACTAGTACTGGATGACATGGAGAAAAAGGGACAGCTTCATTCAGAGGTGGCAGTGAATTTTTTTGAGTGGCTGATTAATTTATTAGGTATTTCAACAGACAGGAGCCGCTATAATGACCAGCTGAAACGTTCAAAGGAATTAGGCAGCCGGATATCAGAACATCTTTCTGAGGTTCGTGAAAAATCGTTTACGATGAAAGGGGAATTGCTTCGTTTGGACAAGGAAAATACAGAGCATATCAGTAAAAATATCAAGCTTCTGGATGCAGGACAGGAAGAAGCAGACAAGTGGAACAAACTCTTTTTTGGGAAAAATGTGCCGGAGAGCTGGGTCTGCAGGGATGGTTCCAGGCTGGATCCGTTTTCTGCCTGTATTGGAATTATGAATGTAGAGAACTTTGGGGATCTGAATTGCATTATAGGCAAGACTCCGGACGAAGTAAAGAACGATCCTGCAGCAATGGAATTGATTGAAAGGTCAGTAACGAAATACCGTGATCTGGCAAACCAGTATGAGACTGAAAAAAAGGCGCATCCCAAAGATGTTGCGGCAGGTACTTTTCGGGTGAGTGCGTCACTGGATAAGAAACTGCATGACAGCTTACAGTTGTCACCGCTTGCGGAAGACCAGATGGATCATTCCATGGTGCCGGAATTACAAAGTATGGCATATAGTGCAGGTATGGGTCGTAATATGATTCCTTATTATCCGTTTGCCATGGCTCAGGAGCAATTGGAAAAGGTAACCCATGATCCGGCATATAAGAGTGGTTATACCACTTTTGCAATGAGATCCGATTGGAATTCCCTTAAGGAAGAGATTAAGCTGTATCACGCATTGAAAGAAGGAAACCGTGAGGAAGTACAAAAAAAGTTTAGAATCCGTCATGCAATCTACCCTTACCAGAAAGGCGGCTAAAGAAATGCTGAAGGAAAAGATTAGGGCGAATATGATAAAGGGGAATATGGAGAAAATCGGTAAAGGTGCGGTTCCAGATGGGGATGTAGCAATCATTCAGAATGCTGTGAAAGAAAAAATAGACAGCGCAGGACTCGACAGGATGTCCCCTAAGAAATTTGCCCAAGCAGTAGATGCCGTACTGTCCGGAAGATTTGCAAAAAAAGGACGGGTGAAATTGTTACTGGGAGATAATGGAAATAATATTGCGAGCATAGATGTTTCTTTAGGTGGTTCAGCAATCCTGGAGTCACAAAAAATAGGAATTCGTGATGTCAATAAGATACAGCCGAAAATGGATAAGATTGAAGAGGAACCTGAGGCGGAAAATCAGGACGAAAATGAAATGATCCTGTAGCAGAATATAAACATGAGAAAGAGATATCGTATCATTTCATAAAGGAGGAAGTGTCATGGGAAAATTAACACAGGAACAACGGAATAAATTTTATAGTGTGATACATGAGGATATGAAATATAGTGCCAGTTATAGCGAAAGTTATGGGGAGAAAACTCTGGAGGAGTTGCGTCAACTTTCCAATCAACTGGAAAAGAAGGGATATCATCTGGTGGACTGTATGATGATAGGTCCTCGTACATTAAGAGAACATTTGACCGATTGGGGATATAATCTGGATTCAATGGATAAAACGACAGTGCTTGGAATGGGAGCCTATTTGTATGACTATTCTAAGAAATTTGAACCAGTCCATCGTCACACCTATGAAAAGAAATATCCTCCTGTCATTACGTTTCTGAAGCCGGACGAAAAGGGCAATGTAGTTCCGGAAGAGGAAGGAGTATACAAATATAAGAAAAGTGGAGAGTTCGTAGAAAAGAAAAGAGAGGTAGAGAATTTAAGCTTTTGGGATAAAATTCTTTTATGGCTTGGATTTACATCAAATAGGAATGATTTTAATAAGAAGCTGGTAGAGGCAAGAGCAGCAGCCAGGGAAAAAGCAGAGGTGTTAACAGCCAAATGGGAGCCTGTGAGACAGAACCATGATAAGTATCTTCAGGAACATAAGGAAAAAAATGATCAGGCAAAGGAAATATCTCAGAAAAATGCTGAAAAGCAGAAGGAACTTTATCAGGCATTGTTTCCGGATAAAAGAAAACCTGAGAAGTTTGAAATTGTCAGTGAAGGGAAAAAATCCAATGTGAATCCGGTTGCGGTCTGTATGGGAATGCTTATGAAAGAAAATCCCCAAAAGGCAGCTGAAATTATGTCTGGAAATACTTCTGAATTATTAAAAGATCCTGCTAATGCAGCTTTATTAAAGAATATGGGGGAAAAATATGCAAAGTCTTTAGTTCCCTGGGATTCTTTTGAAGAAAATTTTGGGGGCAAGCTTCCGAGAAATCAGGATGGAACATTTGACTTTAAGGTCGACGAGCCGAATAATCTGGATAAATCCGCTTTTGAGCTCTGGGTGAAGGTTAAGCTGTCCAGAAATCTGGGAAAAGATCCATTGGAAGCTGCCAGTGCAGAAGAAAAGGATGCGATAGGAAGAATCGCTGAGGGCATGAGAGAGAAAAAAATCTATAAAGCTGTTGAAAACTGGGATTTTGAAAAAGCAAAGGAAGCAGGAGGACCGGATTTTCTTGAGAAAATAAGAATCAAGGATAAACCGTTGGAGATGGCAGACTTTGATGCTGAGTTTTCTCATTTGGAAGCAAATGAGGAATTGCATATGGGAGACTGAGATCCAATGAATAATAAAGCCCATAGTATGGAGATGGATACGGAAGGCACCCGATGAGGGTGCTTTTCTTTTTTGGAGAAAAAACGGATTCATTCTGACCAGCGTGTTGCGTTTTTGTTGCGGTTCCTGTGCTATAGTAACCTCAAAGTATAAAGGCGGAGTGTTGAAAATCCATAAAGTCAGGAAATCAATGAAGGAGGAAATCTATATGAATAAGGTAACACCGGAACAAAAGAAAGAGATGAGAGAACAGCTTTTCAAGGAGGCGGGGGAAAGCCGGCCTAACAAAGCATGGTATGAAAGATTGTGGACTGAAAAGTCTCGCAAATGTGAGAAAATGGGGTATCAATTAGAAGAATGCATGATGATTGGTCCCAAGACGCTAAAAGAGCACCTGTCTGAGAATCTGGGGATTGACTGGATGGAGCTTGGGATAGAAGATAAAAGAAATTTGGGCACGTATTTTTGGCAACAGGCAAGGGAAGGAAAAAATGGTAAGGATGCGAATTTGTATCCGGTACCCATTACGTTTCTTACACCGGATGGGAAGGGAAACGTGATTCCTGAGGAAGAGAGTTATAACAGAGGGGGGACAGACAATATTACAAACTGGCAGAAGATTCAGGGTGTTGAACTGAGTTTTTTTGAAAAGATTTTACAGTTCTTTGGTTTATACTGCACAACCGGATTGGAATATAATAAGATGCTGAGTGATTCACGGGAGGCAGCCCGGAAAAAGGCTGAGGCAATGGAAGTGAAACACGCCATTGATGATAAATATAAGATGTGGGAGCAAGCATTTTTTAAATATGGAGGCGTACCGAAGACTGTAACACTTCCTAATGGGAAAAAACTGAATCCTGTTGCAGGATGTATGGCAATTTTGGCAAAAGAATATCCTTCGGATTTTGAAAAAAATCTATATACGGATTCACCAAGACTTGGAAATATAGGAATAGATGTAGGCGATTCCTTCAAAAAAGATATCAAAAAGAATCCTGAAAAAATATTGACGGATATTAAGGGAATAGATAATTTCACCGTAAAGGAACCGGAAGATTTAAAAAAATCAGGTTTTGCCCTCTGGACGAAAATGCATCTGGTATCTGCAGTTGGACAGAAAATCACGAAAGCAGAGAAAAGAGCCGGTAAAATGTTGAATGATATCTATCATGAACTGGAGCCTTATAACGCAGTAAATATTGATAAAAGCAATAATATGGATACGGAAAAGAATAAGCAGAATGAGGAACCTGAAAAAGAGGAGGAGATGACAATAGGATGACCAGTTGCGGTACTGTAACCTCAAAGGATAAAGGTGGAGGAATGGATTATGCCAGATGAATACGAAAAGATTGAGGAAGAGTCCCTTATATCCAGAGAACTGGAGTCGGCGATTGGAACGATCAGGTCTGCTGCGGGGGATAAGCTGGAAAAAAAGATAAATGAATTCTTTCGTGAGGAGCCTCTAGATCATAAGGAGATACAGAAACAGGTTCGGAAGTCGTGCCCGGAAATGGAAGAAAGATGCTTTGTTCTGAGCAGTCAGGAGCAGAAAGCAAGGAAGAAACTCACCCGGCAGATGCAGGAGAAAATCAGACAGATTTTTCATGAGGAGCATGACCGCAGTCACAGAATTAAAATGCGGAATTTGCCGGAGCTGGACAGAGGAGTCATGGATATCATGGATAAAGCCGGGACACAGAAAGAGTATGACCAGCTGGCAGATACTTTCTATGGAACAGACAGGGAGAAAAAGGGAGAACTGATTATTAACTATATGGAGAGTCTGCAGAGGGAAGCACGGAAAAGAAATCTGGACTTTGATCATCTTACCCCGGAACAAATCGCCCGGAATTTTGATTTTATTGCAAAGGCGAATCAGTTTATGGAGGAAATTATCAATATCTGCTCAAAGACAGACAAGGAAAAAAAGAAGAACGAAAAGGGGGAAGAGATAGAAGTTCCGGTTCAAAGGTATGGACTTAGTGATGCCCAGAAGAAACAGCTGCTGGATTATCATGAGAAGAATAGTGATGGAGCACTCTATGCTTATTCGTTTGGAAAGGCTATGTTAAGCCCTTATTATGCTTACGTTCGGGCAGAACAAATGAGCTCTTCCGAAATTCAGCAGATGCAAAGTGCCGAGCTGCCGGATTTGGAAAAGACGAAAGAGGCTGCTATTGAATACATGATGTACTTTGCAAACATCCAGTTTTCTTTATCCGGAATAAATGCAATGTTTGAAAAGGAAATAGCTGCAGATCTGGGTGAGGGTATGCAGGAGGGAGTCAGGTGGTATGACCAGTATGCAAACCCTATTGAGCTGGATACCTCCGGTGGGTATCGCAATATTCTTGATGCCACCTTAATGAAAGGGGAGCCCCTTTATGCCCAGCTTTCTGACGGAAGCTTTAAGATGTACAGAAATGATGCTGCGGAAAAGGACGGGCAGCAGTTTACTGTAGTAGATTCACAAAAGGCAATGCCCCAGTTTGTGAGTGCCCTGGAGAAGGAGTTGAAGAAAACGGATCCATGGTATATCAAAAGCTCCCAGAAGTTTAAGGATGTACAGACGGCACTTCGTGAATTCCGGGAGAGCTATCAGTATCTGGGTGACGGCAGGGAAGATGAGGCACAGGAACGTATGCGCGAACATATGGAAAAGTTAAGGGATGCCTCCGAGAATTATCTGAACTGGAAGAAAGCGCAGGTCAAGGATAAACCCAATGAGCTGGAAAGCAAACGGATAAAAGCCATCGAGACCCTGAATCATCTGGCAAAGGAAAATCTGGATAAAGTTAAGCAGGCAGATTTTGATAAGGTAAGTAAAAATAAGAATGCATCGGTGCAGGATACGATTAATTATTTTTTAACTAAAATAGGCTCGGAAAAAAATATCCAGATGTTAAAGCTGGAATTGCATACGGAGAACCTTTTAGAACGGAACAGGGATCTGATGGAGAGACATGGAGACCTGGGTCCGCAAGGGAAGAAGGATGCAGGAGATGTGATGGCGCATGCAATCGCTTCGGCGATGGTACTTCAGGGGAGAAAGAAAAATAATCCTCTGGCAGAGGAGGTGCTGAATAAGCTGGGGCGGGAGAAAATGGTGGAGCTGGTAAAGAAAACTCCGGTATTCCAAAAGAGATATCAGGATCTGGACCGTGAGAAGTTCCGGGATTTTATGACGAAAAACGGTTTCCAGAGAGTTGCCTATACGATTTACCAGAACATGGATGCAAAGCAGAAAAAAGAGCTGGCAGCGAAAGAGACGGATAAGGTTACAGTGAGGGAAAGTCAGAACGAAACGAATCATGAGCCTGTTTCGAATCAGAATCAGGTGGAGGAACAGCAGAAGGAACAGGAGAAATCGGTTCTGGGATAAATCCATAAAATCAGGAAATCAATGCAGGAGGAAATCAATATGAATAAGGTAACACCGGAACAAAAGAAAGCGATGAGAGAACAGCTTTTAAAGGAGGCGAGGAAAGAACGACGTCATAAAAATGAGTATGAGAGATTTTGGAATGATAGTTCTCGCACATGTGAGAAAATGGGGTATCGATTAGAAGAATGCATGATGATTGGCCCCAAGACGCTAAAAGAGCACCTGTCTGAGAATCTGGGGATTGACTGGATGGAGCTTGGGTTAGAAGATAAAAGAAATTTGGGCGTGTATTTTTGGCAACAGGCAAGGGAAGGAAAAAATGATAAGGATGCGAATTTGTATCCGGTGCCCATTACGTTTCTTACACCGGATGGGAAGGGAAACATGATTCCTGAGGAAGAGAACTATAAGAGCTATACCAGAAGAGGGACAGAAAAGATTTCAAACTGGCAGAATCATCAGATTGTTGAACTGAATTTTTTTGAAAAGATTTTACAGTACTTGGGTTTATACTGCACAACCAGATTGGAATATAATAAGATGTTGAGCGATTCACGGGAGGCAGTCAGGAAAAAGGCGGAGGCATTAAAGCATGTGTGGGATCCGGTGAGAGAACAGAGAAATAAATATATGAAGGATTTTGAGGAAAAGCATGCGGATTCATTGGAAGTGGTGCGTGCCATTGATGATAAGTATAAGGAGTGGGAGAAAGCATTTTTTGGAGACGGAAAAGTACCGAAGACCGTAACACTTCCTAATGGGAAAAAACTGGATCCTGTTGCAGGATGTATGGCACTGTTGGCAAAAATGTATACTACTGATTTCAAATACAGTCTTTATAGGAAATCACCAGACCTTGGATATAAAGGAAAGGAGATAGGTAATCTTTTCAAAAAATATAGCATAGGTATAGGCGAAGATATCAGAAGGAATCCTGAAAGCATATTGCCGAATAAAAAGGAAATAGATGGATGGACAGATTTCACCGTAGAGGAAGCGGAAGATTTAAAAGAATCAGGTTTTATCATCTGGATGAAAAAGTATCTGTCATCTGCATTTGGAAAGGAAGTATTTTCTTATGAAATCACGGAACAAGAAAAAAACGCACGTAAAAGGCTGGATGATATCTATGGTGAAATGAAGCCTTATAACGCAGTAAAGAACTGGCAGTTTGAGGAGGCAAAAAGATTAGGCGGGCCTGAAATTAAGACACCGGTTATTGATAAAAGCAATGATATGGATACGGAAAAGAATAAGCAGAATGAGGAACCTGAAAAAGAGGAGGAGATGACAGTGAATCTGTAATCTCAAAGTATAAAGGCGGAGGAATGGATCGAAGCTGGACAACGGATAAAAGCCATCGGGTTCGGAAGTCGTGCCAGAATTTACGATGAACAAAGAAAGGAGAAATCTATGCCGGAAAAAAACAAACAGGAGGAATTTAAGGTCAACAAATCAACGAAGGAGTTATTGGATCCTAAAAAGCAGGACGAGATAACAGGAATACTAAACACGCCGGAAGGAAAGAAACTGGTACAGGAGCTTCAGACACTTCAGAAGGAACTGAAACAGAAGGGATTAAAGCTGGAGGACCAGTTGATTGTGGGGAACAAGACATTAAAGGATACAATCAAAAACTGGGATAAGAAGGGAATGAGTGACAAAGCAGTTGTCCAGTATGCAGCCCTTTATATCGGAGCATGCAATCATAAGAATATTCCGGCTACCTATGTCGGTCTGGGTAAGACAAGAAAATTCAACCAGCCGGATGTTCTTGGCGGGAAAACGGAAGAAACAAAGAAAAAGCCGGATGGATTGGACAACCCCACTGCAGCTTCCAACGGAAAACAGGGAGAGAAGGAGAAACAGGGAGAGGAAGACAGTATCTGGGATTGGATCTGGGATACGGTCTGCGCCCTGTTTGGAATTACAACTGCTCATGCAAAAAAAGTACAGCTGAGAGAGCACATAATGCTGGTGGATAATGTCCGGTGTGCCAATGTGAGTCCATTGTTTTTTAAAGAAAATGAGGACAGTTACAGGAAGGCAAAGGAAACGGTAGATATGCTCAGACAGGAAGAGGCAAAGTGGCAGAAACTGTTTTTCGGAACGGAGACACCCCCTGAGATTACGGAAAAGATGAAAGGACAGATAAACCAGTATATACATAAACAAGACGAGATGTTTTCGAAAGGGGTGAACCTGCAGGAGAAAAATCAGATACAGATGCCTCCGAGGTCGATTCTGGTGGAACTGCGGGAAATGAGTCCTCTGGATGTCTGCATGAAAATGGCTGCTTCCCAGATTAAGTTTTCGGTGGATATGACACCGGAATCTTTGAGTAAAGATCCGGAGAAAATGAAAATCCTGCAGCAGATTGGTAAGGATTATATCAATATCATAAAGGCAGAGGATGTACAACGTCTGGGTTCTGAGGTGGATAAAGAACAGAAACCCATGGATTTCCAGAATCTTACGGATGCAATGCAGAAGTCAGCGGATACAACCGGGGTACATCCGTATGTAGTGGGGGAACAACGGGCTGATGGAAAAACCAACAATTATTATAATGAAAAATATAATCCGCTTAACGATGAAACGGTAAAGGAGAAAATAATTAAGGCAGGTCCGATACTTAAGGCTATCATTTATAGGAACGCGGACGTGGATACATTGGAATATGGGGCAATGTATGCAAAAGAGAGACTCCAGGCACTGGAACATACAGTAGGAGCCTATGAGGCTTTGAAGAAGAAGGATTATGATGGGGGCATTCGATTAACGAGTGTAGCAGCAGACCATATGGCACATTCGGTAGTGATAAATGGGTGTATGGCATTTGGAGAGAGAGATTTTGTAGCTAACCCTGATTCATCTTCGGAAATGAAATACAAACCTAAGAAATATCCTCTGATGCCACAGTTAGACAGTGCTCATTCACTTTTTGAGAATTATTCGAAGCATAGTTTTGAAAAAGAAAAAAAAAGGTTTCCTACTTTGGAGTCACCCCTTGCTGCCACTATGCTGATGATTAAATGCGGACTGGAAGGAAATGTAGCAAAATATACTCTTGCAATTGATCCTAAAACCCATAAAGGAAAGGCATGCTTTGCTGGTGATTGTCTTACTAGCTTTGAGAGACGCAGATTATCTCCTGAAGTGCTTAATAAGGCGACCAGAGAACTGATAGAAAGAGCCGATAGCACGGCGATGGATACGGAAAAGAATAAGCAGAGTGAGGATCTGAATAAAGAGGAGATGACAGCAGGACTGTCGTAGGATAAGAATAAAAAGTTTTTTGCCAATACAGACCACATCTGCTATAATCATCTTATACCTGTACGGAAGGAGCAGATTGCAGAAAATGGAAAAAAGAAAAAAACTGCCGGTGGGGATTGAAAATTTTTCAGAATTTATAGATAGTGATTTTTACTATGTTGATAAAACTGGGTTAATTGAAATGCTGTAAATAACTGGGGAAAGGTCAATCTGTTTACCAGACCCCGCAGATTCGGGAAATCTTTAAATATGAGCATGCTCCGGCAGTTTTTTGAAATCGGAACCAATCCGGCACTGTTTGATGGACTTTATATATCAACTAATCCGGAACTGTGTCAGGAGTTTATGGGAAAATATCCGGTTATCTCCATCAGCCTGAAAGGGGTCGATGCAGATAATTATGAGGATACCCTGGTCAACAGCCTTCAGGAATTATCGGAACTGCTGGAATGTGATCAACTACTGCAGTGATCATATCAGTGCCCCGTCTGCACCACCGAAAAACTACTGGATGAACACCAGTGGAAACGATGTGGTAAACCACTTTATCGACAGCCTGGACCAGGACGGCACTCTTTACTGCCTTGCCATTCCAAATCGGGAGGTACGGAATATCATCACCCGCCATATCATGACCCGCTTTAAGGAAAGTGTGAAAAAAGACGGGGAAAAGGTACGAAACTTCTGCGATGCACTGTATAACGGGAAGCCGGAGGAAGTGGAATAGCTTCTATACGAATATAAATTTAAACAACAAAAATGGGCATAGAGAAGAGCATTTGCTCAGAATTGCCCATTTTTTGCGTCTATAAAAGAATACAACCAGCGAAAATGGGCATGGGCAACGTTTTGGGTTTTAAATTGCCCATTTGCAGTCAATTTGCAGGAGTTATTTTTATTTGGTGTGCCAGCTGAGAAAAATCGATTATATTTTGACCCGCGTGTTGCGCTTTTGTTGCGGTTCCTGTGCTATAGTAATTTCAAATCTGAAATACCTGTAAAAATGACGGACACAGGAGGAAAAAACAATGCCGGAAGAGAAAAAACAAGAGGAATTTAAAGTCAACAAATCCATGAATGATTTGTCAAACACGAAAGATGTACTGAGCATGATGCAGAGTGCCTTAAACACACCATCAGGAAAAAAGCTGGTGACAGAACTGAGGGAAATTCAGCAGGAACTGAAGGGGCGTGGATTAAAGCTGGAGGATCAGCTGATCGTCGGGACCAAGACATTAAAAGATTCTGTAAAGGACTGGGATAAGAAAGGGCTGAGTGATGAGGCGATTGTCCAGTATGCGGCACTCTATATTGGAGCCTGCAATAATAAGGAAATCCCTGCCACCTATATTTGCCCGAAAAGCGGGCTGAAGCAGAAGGAGAGAAATTTTAACCAGCCGGAAGTCTTTGGAGGAAAACAGGCACAGAAGGAAGTGGGAACCAGTATTTTAGATGCGATATGGGATGCTGTCTGTTCGCTGTTTGGAATTACAACCGCCCATGCAAAGGATGTGCAGATGAGGGATCACCGAAAGATGGTGGATAAGATACGGAGTGCGAATATGCAGCCGTTTTATGAGAAAGCCAATCAGGAAAGTTATCTGCAGGCAAAGGAAACTTTGGATAACCTCAATAGGGAAGATGAAAAGTGGCAGGAACTGTTTTTTGGTTCGGAAACACCCCTTGAGATTACAGAGACGATGAAGCAGAAAAGACCGGAACTGCATGATATGAGTCCACTGGATGCCTGTATGAAAATGGCAGCAGCGCAGATTGAATTTTCGGAGGATATGACACCGGAGAAAATTAAGGAGAATCCGGAGCTAATGAAAACGCTGCATCTGATTGCAAAAAATTATAATAATATGGTCAAGCACGACGATGCTATGCTTATGGCTTCGGAAACATCGAAAAAGAGCAAACCGATGAAATTTGTGGAACTTGGTGAGGCAATGCAGGAGACAGCCGACAAATCGGGAAATCATCCGTACCGGAAGAATGGAGATAGAAAATTATTTAATCCGGAATATAATCCCATGCAGGGCGAGAAACTGGAGGAAAAAATAAGGATGGCGGCTCCTATGCTGAAACGTTTGAATTATGGTGTCGGAAAAATGGGGAAGGTCAGCTGCGGAGCATTGCTCATAAAAGAGAGAATTGGTGCAATGGAAGACGCTGTAAAATCCTATGAGGCATTGAAGGCCAGAGATTATGAGGGCGTCATCCGGCTATCCTGTAAAGTGGCAGATCATATGTCCCGTTCAACAACTTTACAGCAAATGATGGGTGGGAGAGCACTAGGAATGATAGATAATAAAGAGGGGAATTATTTCAAAGAGGGGATGGATATCAAACTGGGAGATACTGCAGGTAGTCAGTTGGGAAGATGTATGAAAGAGTCCGGTTCAGATATTGGAAGATATATGAAAAATACTTTTAATGCAAATCAGCATGGGCGGTCTTTGACATCACCCATTGGAGCTGCCATGATGATTTCCAAAAGCGGACTGGATGGAAAGATTGCAAATTACAGCAAAGCAGTATCAAGAGAGGAATTGTATAATACGAGTCATGATCCAGGTACCAGCTGGAAGAATTCGCGAATAAATGTAGATGATCTGAACAGGTCGACCCAAGAGTATCTGGAAGAAGCTGATGCGATGGTAGAAACAATGGAAAAGAGTAAGCAGAATGAGGCTTGGAAAAAGACGCAGGATACAGAAAAGAGTAAGGAAAATGAGGAACCGGTTATGGTACAATAAAGGAGAATAAACATGGCAGGAGAAAAGAAAGTAGATGTAGAAAAAAACTTAAGAGAAGTCAAACACATGGATGAACAGTTCGTGAATATTATTAAATCCGGGAAGTTTCCGGAAGGATATGAGACAACTGTACAAATGATCAGTGACTATTATGATAGGCTGGAGCCCATGGCAAGGCAGATGAAAAAGAATGGATATACAATTGAGGATGGCATCCAGTGTGGTGACCGCTCTCTGCGGGATGCCTTAAAACAGGTGAATCTGGATCCGTCGAAAATGGACAGGAAATCAGTACTCCGGTTTGCGGCAGTCTATATGGCAGGGACCGAGATGGCGGCAAGACGAGGGGAAAGTGTGCTTCCACTG
>JALEZW010000023.1 GCA_022772675.1 Agathobacter sp.
GATCTACATGAGCGTCTGCAAGCATGGAGATTGTTGTGTGACGGCAGCAGTGTGGTGTGCGGTCGATGTGCAGACGATGCAGTAGTGATTTAAAATAGGGCTACCGCAATCCCACTGGCTTTAGACGGTGGGTTAAGGTAGCCAAAAATCAGAAATTATTGTATACTCATGGCATGGGAACATGGAAATCTAAAAACAGACACAAATATCTATTACAATATCACATTATTTTTGTCTGCAAATATAGAAAGAAATTACTGGTTTCGAGACGGATATCAGATGATATAAAACAGTTTTCGTATGAGATATGTCAGAGACACAGTGTGATAATAAGATATATGGAAAAGATATCCTCAATATTTGCGAAAACAATTCTGGAAAGAACATACCTTTTGGACAGATGGATATTTTGCCTGTAGTGTAGGAAATGTATCGGAAGAAATGCTGAAAAGATATATAGAAAATCAAGGTTGAGAAAGAGGGTGACAGTGGATGTTAAAGGCATATAAATACAGAATATACCCTAATAATGAGCAGAAAATACAGATTGCAAAAACATTTGGCTGTTGCCGTTTTGTGTATAATCAGACCCTGGTATACCGGAAAGAAGTATATGAGAAAGAGAAAAAATCAGTTAGTAAAACCGACTGTAATAATTACTGCAACAGACAATTAAAGAAAGAATATGAATGGCTGAAAGAAGTGGATAAATTTGCTCTGACAAATGCGATTTACAACATGGATGCTGCATACCAAAAATTTTTTAAGGAACATGCAGGTTATCCGAAGTTTAAGAGTAAACACGATAATCATAAGTCATATACAACAAATTTTACGAATGGCAATATAACAGTAGATTTCGGGTGCAATAGAGTAAAACTGCCTAAATTAAAAGGTATAAAAGCAAAACTGCATAGAAATTTTAGTGGACAGATAAAATCGGCAACGATATCACAAGTTCCGAGTGGAAAATATTATGTATCAATTTTAGTGGAAACAGAACACACGGAACTGCCACATACAAATCAAAATACCGGAATAGATTTAGGTATTAAGGAGTTATGTATTACTTCTGATGGAAAAAAATACGAAAATCCCAAAATCATCAGAAAATACGAAAAGAAACTGGTGAAACTGCAAAGGCAGTTAGCCCATAAAGAGAAAAGAAGTCAAAATTACTACAAAACAAAGAAAAAGATAGCATTATGCCATGAGAAAATAACAAATACCAGAAAAGATTATCTGCACAAGATGTCGCATGAGATTATCAGCGAAAACCAAGTGATAGTTTCGGAAGATTTGCAGATAAAAAACATGGTAAAAAATCATCATTTGGCAAAGTCCATAAGTGATGTATCATGGCATGAGTTGACAAGACAGTTAGAATATAAGGCCAAGTGGAATGGCAGAAAATATGTCAAAATAGATACATTCTATGCCAGTAGTCAATTGTGTTCAGTCTGTGGATACCAAAATACAGAGACGAAAAATCTGTCAGTAAGGGAATGGATATGTCCTGTCTGTGGAACAAATCATGACAGGGATATTAATGCAGCAAAGAATATACTGGAAGAAGGATTAAGACAAATAGCATAAAAATAACAATATAGGGCAGGGACTGCCCGAATTAACGCCTGTGGAGATAGTAGGGAGCAAAACATCCGGTGGATGTTTGTTCTGCTCCGACCGGAGTGGAACGTAGAAACGAGGTCTGCGAAGCAGGAAGCCCATTGGCTTTAGACAATGGGTAGTTCACTGAATCTCGCTATGAGGAAGTCGAGCATATCTGTGCAGAGGCTCTCAAATTTGAGAATGCGGATGAGCAGCTCTATTGTTATCAGATTGAGGCTCGTATGCATTGCGGAAAAGTTCAGCTTGCACTTGATTCGTATGACATGGCACGCAAGATTATGGAGACGGAGCTTGGGGTACGTAAGACAACGATCCTGAATAAAGTATATGAGGAATTGAAGCAGATCAGCAAGGGGGATTCCAGCTACGATATCCGGGAAGTGAAAGAGGATATTCAGGAAGAAAATCCAACGGGCGTGTTTTTTTGCGGGTATCCGATCTTCAAGGAAATATACCATCTGGAAGCGCGAAAAAGTGTGCGTTCCAAGACTCCGGAGAATTTGCTCCTTCTGACACTGGAAGCCCCGGAGAATGAATCGGCAGAAGTGATTTCGTTTCGAATCCGGCAGGCGATGAAGGGACTT
>JALEZW010000028.1 GCA_022772675.1 Agathobacter sp.
TTTACGGCTGGTTTATTACGCAGCCAGCCGGGGCATTGCAACTTTGTCCAATTTGGACATGCAACAATGTCCAAAAACGTTTTGCAACAATGTCCAAAAATATTTTGCAATTTTGTCCAAAAAGTGCTTGCAAAAAACAATCATCATCGCAGTGGCAGCCGGCATTGCAGGGCTTCTGTATATCTTTGCAAAGAGCACTCTGCTTCCGAACATCCAGGACAAGCTTACAACACTGGTGAACAACTGGTTCAACCATTCATAAGGAGGGAACATGAGAAAAAGTGCAGGAAAACGGGCCGGGACAGGGAACATGAAACGGCTGATTCCGGCGGGAAAGAAAACCCTTCATTCCATGGGGCTGGTTTCCTTTGACCCGGAGGGCATGTTCTGTTTTGAAACGAACCGCTGGCTTATGGTGTATGAAGCACCGAAAGAAATGTCCGGGACACTGGCAGGAATAAGCCCGAAACTTTGCGGAAGGCTCAGGATTACGATGCACTGGGGAGATCTGGGTGGCAGGGAAACCTGCCACCTTTCCCTTATGGAGAATGCAGAGGATCCCGCGGAAGCAGAAAGCCTGTTTGCGGAGGATGAAGCAGTGCTCCTTTCCATGTGTGTCATCCGCCGGATGTCCGTGGATGAAGTGATGACTGAGACGACAGCAAATTTCCATAATAAAACGAGGTTTTCCTATGCCTCTGCAGTGCGGGGAAGAAAGGACTGGGAGAAGGAGTGTTTTGCAGCGGTAAAGGAAGAAACAGATTATTTTGTTTCCGGGAGAAATTACGGGGAGAGCTTTCTTATCCTATCCTATCCATCCAAAGGAGGGGCTGAGTTTATAAGCACCTTGAGAAAACTGGGGTGTGAGATCTTTCTTGGTATCGATCTGTATGCCCTTAATGGGGAGGAACAGGCAGATTTTGATCGGACGCTGGAAAAGCATTACAACAGAAGGATCCCTGCCCGTGAGGCAGGGGAGAACGTAAATTTATCCATGGGCATTGCGGTCGTATGTGATTCTCTGGACGCAGTGCGGATCGTAGAGCAGACGCTCTCGGCAGTCGCCGCAAGAAACGGGTTTCTTCTTACACCTGCATACGGGATGCAGAAGAAGTATTATTACAGCCTTGCAAGCTTTGGAATGGAGGATGCAAAAATCATGAGAAATACCGATGCCGGGACAGTGATGCAGATGTTGGGAGGTGAAGCTTATGAAGATGCCGCGTTCGAGGTATGAACAGACAAAGATCTGTGATGAACCGTATGTAAAGGAGATGGCGGGGGTGCAGGATCTTTTTTCTATTGTGAGCATTGATGCGGGCGGTATATTTGAACTGCCGGGGAAAAAGTTTTCCAGGCTCTATGTGTTAAGTGACATCAATTTTTCCGGTGTCACGGATGAGGAGCAGAAGTCCATCATCATCAACTTTTCCAGGGTATTAAAAACGATACCCTGCAGGTTCTCCTATGCCGTGGCCAATGAATATGTAAATGAGAAGCAGTTCCATGAGAAGGTCCTCTATGCCATGAAGAATGACAGGTATGATGACCTTAGGAAAAGCTTTAACAAGATCATAAAGGACAAGGTAAGTGATGCAAAGCAGGGGCTTTACCAGACTATCTATCTTACACTGACGATAGAAGCAGAGGATCTTTCCGATGCAGCAGGCACCTTTGCATCCATGGAAAGTGCCATCCGGAGTGCCTTTGTGGGGATCGGGGTCAACGGCATCCAGGGAAGCGTGGTGCGCCCTGTGGGGATCAATGAGCGGATACAGCTTCTCTACCGCCTTACCCATGCCGGGATGAACAGCAGCTATCAGTTTGATTTTGACAGGGAACTTAAGATGGGCCATGACTGGACCAATATCCTTGCCCCTGCCAGCGTATGCTTTGAGAATGAATCCTTTACCATGAACGGCCAGACGGGAAAGGTGTTTTATGTGGAGGAATTTCCCAAGAGTCTGGAGAGCGACATGGTGGCAGCTTTATCAAAGATCAACTGTACCAGTTATATCTCCATCAATAATGAGCTTTTGGACACGGAGGCGTTTAAACAGGAGATTTCCAGAAAGTATATGGGTATCGGCATGAAAATCGAGAACGAGAAGCAGAGAAACCGAAACAATAACGACTATCTGGCGGATGCCAGCCAGAAGCTTCTTAATGAGAAGGAGAAGCTGGATGGGTTTTCAAAGGAACTGGATACGAGTGACGACCACTATTTTAATACCACCATGCTGATCCTCGTCATGGCAGAGTCCGGGGAGGCACTTTCGCAGATCGAGGAGAAGCTTAGCAATACAGCCTCCTTAAAATCGGTTAAGCTAAAGAGCTGTTTTGGAAAGCAGAGGGAAGCACTAAATTCCGTTCTGCCTCTTGGAATCCAGGAGTTTAAAAGGGTAACCAATCTTTCGTCCTCCTGCCTTGCCATGATGATGCCCTTTAAGACGCAGGAACTAAACGATGCAAACGGCAATTATTACGGCATCAACCAGCTGTCCCAGAATGCGATCTTTGCGGATAAGAAGAAATTGAAAAACCATAATGGCCTGATTTTAGGCCAGTCCGGATCCGGAAAATCCGTCTTTGCAAAGGCAGAGATTATCAGCACCTTTTTAAACGGAGGGGGAGACCAGATTATGATCATCGATCCCCAGTCCGAATACGGACCCCTTGCAAGTGTAACGGATGGGACCGTTATCTCCTTTGACAGCACGAAGGAGTTTTACCTAAATCCCATGGATGTGGATTTTTACGGTGTGGATTACACGAAGCTGAGGGAGATCATTGCGGATAAGGCGGATTTTATCCTGTCCCTTTTGTCCAGCTGCTTAAAGAGGGAGCTTCTTCCCGAGGAACAGGGAATCGTGGACGGGGTCATTGAAAAAGTGTATTCGAGAAATTATGTCTTGAGAAAACGCTTAAACGGGGGGACGGCAGAAGAAAACGAGTTTGAGGTTCCGGGCTATATGAAAACAGAAAGCCCCCTGTCTTTTGCGGCATCCGGCATGGAAAATAAGGAACAGGTAAGGGCATATTCCCCGACCCTGCAGGATGTGTACCAGGGTCTTCTGGATGAGGGCAGCACACTGGGGAACCATCTGGCAGCAGGGCTTGAGATCTTTGTGAACGGATCCTTAAACCTGTTCAACCACAGGACCAATGTCAATCTGGACAACCGGTTCATCGTTTTTGATCTTTCGGGGCTTAAGGACAACCTGCGGGTGACATCCATGCTCATCATGATGGAGACTGTACGTTCTAAAATCAGGGAAAATGCGGCAGAAAACCGTTGGACCCATCTGTATATTGATGAGTTCCATGAGCTTCTCGGGGCTGAGCCGGTGGCAGTGTTTGTCCTTAAGCTGTGGAAGGAAATCCGCAAGATGAGCGGGATCCTAAACGGCATTACCCAGAATATGTCCGATCTTTTGAATGATGACAGTGACGGAAGGCTGCAGGCGATTCTTTCCAACACGGAATATTTTGCCCTGCTCAGCCAGTCTACCCTGGATAAGGAGAAGCTGATGCAGTTTCTGCCGGGCATCAGCCCCGCCATGTTCAATTTCGTGGATAATGCAGCATCGGGTACGGGACTTTTAAAGATGGGGCCGGTCACAGTGCCTTTTGACATGCGTATGGATACGGACAGCAGAATCTATGAGATTGTCAATACGGATGGTGGCGGCTATGGAGTTTAAGAAGAGCAGCACGGTCTTTGAGTCCGGGAACCATTTTAAGGATGAGATGAAACGTTTTGTCGCGGAGGAAGCAAAGGATTCCGGCAGCGGCCATAACGACGCGGCCTCTGCAGACCTGGATGAAGCGGCAGAAAAAATCCTTCGTATCAGCAGTGAAAAGAATAAAAAAGCGGCAGCAGAACAGAAAAAGATCCTAAAGGAACTCAAAAACGAGGAGTTTGTAAGCGGTAAGAACGGGGATTTCGCAGATAAAATGAGGGGTCAGATAAAGGGAGCGGAGTCATCTGGAGCAGATACTGTAAATAAGGAAGCTGACAGGCGGGAGCGGGAAACAAAAAAGACAAGGAAAAAGGAGCAGAAGAAGGCTGCATCCAAAACGGCAGTCGCCACAATGCTTCGGGCAAAGAAGGATATGTCCAATGATCTCTCGTCGGATAAGGCAACGGGAAATGCCTTTTCCGACGGGCAGACCGGTCTTCTTAAAACCTTTTCGGATCTTTTGAATCCCGTCAGGTGGCTGAAGTCGTTTCTTGTGCACCTTGCCATGATCCTGGCACCTTTTGCAGGGGTCTTTCTTCTGGTGGCAGTGCTTGTCATCATCATTGTGATGTTTTTGTTTTCCGTCCTGCAGCCCATGGGGGAAGTGGGAGATGCCCTGAACCGGTATCTGCAGGTGGTCCAGGTGGAGTCGGACACCTTCCGCAACACCGCATTCTCCGAGGAAGAGATTGATGAGATTGTGGAAGAGAGCGGATGCGATGAGACCGAAGAGAAAGTCCTCAGGTTTGCATTAAGCAAAGTGGGATTTCCCTACAGCCAGGCCAACAGGACCAGCGGGGCAGCCTATGACTGCAGTTCCCTTGCTTATTATGCCTGGAAGAAGGCCGGGTATGACATAAGCTATGGAACCGGGTATCCGCCTTCCGCTGCGGAAGGGGCGAGGATGCTGGAAAGCCGGGATAACAAGCTTTCGGTCACAGATTTAAAGCCCGGGGACCTCATTTACTATGGAGGAAAACCCAATGGCAGGTATATGGGAATCTATCATGTGGCCATATACGTGGGAAAAGGGAAAGCAGTGGAAGCCTATAACGAGAGATACGGGGTCATATACCAGAATTTAAGGACAGAGAATGCTGTGATGGTATGCAGGCCTGATTTATAGAGGAAAGGAGTTTTGGCATGGCAGATGAAATCGCACAGGTGGTGGAACTGGAATACAAGGGTGCCTATTATCTGTTTAAGGGGACAAAAGAGATGATTGCGCTTATGGTCAGATCTGTCAAGGCACTGTCAGACCGGCATCATAGGAAATACCTGGATAAGCCGGGGTGCTGCGACTGGAAGAAGATGCAGGAGATCTCAAACGGGACGCCGCCGATTTTAGAGTTCCCTAAGGAGATGTTTGAAGAAATGACAAAAGTGACAAAATCCGGGGAACGGATCAGACAGAAATCGGAATTTGACCGCTACTGTGAGAAATACGGGCTCCGGTTCTGCATCATGCCGGACTTAAACCCGGAGGATGATTATATCCCGGTTGCAGTCCCGGCCCAGGATGTGGGGATCCATAAGGAACAGATCAAAGCCGTCATGGAGCGGCGGATTCTTAGGGAAGAGCAAAAGGATAAGAGTATGGAGGAACGGATCACAAAGGCCAGGGAGGATATGGAGAATGCAGTGACGGAGGAACAGAGGAAAAAGGCAAAGGAGGAACTCTCCATGCTTTTCGATGAAAAGACTGAGAATGCGGATCTTCTCAAGGAATCGAAACAGAAGATGGAGCATGACAATGAGATTGACTTTGCGGAGTACTTAAAGCAGGGAGAGGGAACCCTCTTTGAAACGGATCCGGATGCGGCATTAAAACAGGAGAATGCCTGCGGTTTTGTCAGGGAATATATGCCTTATGAGTGCATGTGGCCCGTCAGGGATGAGGATCATGTGCCGGAGAGCGGGGAGGTCTTTTACAGCCAGACCACAGAGGATGAGAAGATTCATATGATTAAGCGGGAATTTAAGAAAGACGACAGCGGGCATATCTATTCCGAGTATAAGGTGAAGATTCCGGATTCCACGGAAGTAAAGGTCTATTCGGATTACGGGATGGACAAAGAGCAGTGGAAAAAGCAGCTCCCGGTGCTCCTTCGGGAGGCAGGTCTTTTAAATGAGCAGAAAACGGCCGTCGTCACGTCGGAGGAGCGGTTTAAAAAGTACCGCAGGTATCTGGAAGAAAATTTTAGGGAAGCTTCTCCGGGGAAAGCAGCCGGGGAAGCGGTATCCTGCAGCAGTCCTGAGGCGGAGGCGTTTATTCATGACAGTAATGAAAGCGTACTGGAGAAAAAAGACTACGAGGAGTCCAGAGTCCGGACGATATCGGTTCCGCTGGAAACACTGATGCCGGATGAGGAGGAGATTTTGTGCCTGCAGGCAGGGGATGACCTGGTAAAGGGAGTTGAATTATCGGGCGTAAACGGGAATGCTGCAGAAATCGGGTTGTATGATGAAAAGAATTACCCCGTTTTCAAACCGGATGGGAGCAGGGAGTTACTTACGGGTGCAGCCCTTGCAGAAAAGCTCACGGCAGGTGGAAGAGGGGCATTTCCGGCGGAAGGGAAAGGAAGGAGGATGCGATGAGACGGACAACATCCATAAAAAAGCATACAGAGACCGTAAAACAGACACTTCTTGCATATGCCGCAGGTTCCATCGCCTGCGTGTACGCTGGTTTTTTGTGCGGGGCGGCCTGGGTGCCGGACAATGACCTCTTTGAATTCCTTCAGAACTTCATGCAGTTTGTTATTGCAGAGCATCATTTCCTGGTGGGAGTCACGAAAGCGACTCCCGCCTTTGTGTGTGCTTTTTTAACCGCTTTCTCCCTGTTCTTTGTCATGGAGAAAACGAAGTTTGAGCATCCGTTTGCCGGGCAGGAGTATGGAAACGCAAAGTGGGGAAATGCAAAGGACTTTACCCGCATGTTTGCGGATCATGACGAAAAAAACGAAGTGGAAGTGGTGACAGGGGATGCATCCGCAGGGGAGAAGATCAAAGTGAACTGTAAAAATTACTGGCTGGCAGAAGGTGTGTATCTGTCCATTGACAACGTGAACACGGCAAATCTGAACATGCTGGTGGTGGGACCTCCGGGATCCGGAAAGTCCTTCCGCCTGGCAAGGCCCATGTTAAGCCAGCTCTGCGGGAATTTCCTCGTGACGGACCCCAAAGGAGAGCTGTATAAGCAGACGGGGCAGTATTTTGAGGATAACGGGTATGAAGTGATGGTCATGAACGTGGAATCCGAAGAGGGGATGCCCATGAGCATTCATTTTAATCCCTTTTCCTATATCCGCAACGAGTCGGATATCATGTCCATCGCCGGGATCCTGATGAAATCCACGACCCCGCCGGATGATGCCGGAAGCAGCAATGACCAGTTCTTTGAGCAGAGCGCGGAGGTGCTCCTTACCTCTCTCATCTATATCATGAAGGATTACTATCCCAAAGAAAAGAGAAACTGGGCAGAGTTTGTAAAGCTTCTGAATTCCACCACGGTCTATACCAAAGCAGACGGTTCCATCGATAACCGGCCGGGAGGCATTCTGGATATTGCAAAGAAGGCACAGCTCAAATGGAAAAAGCACCATGATTCGGATTTCCCGGGATATGTGGCGATAGAGAAATATTATAACGGGGCAGCGGAGACCACCTCTTCCATCGTGGCATCCTTAGATGCCCACTGCCGGTATATGAAGCTTGCGTGCGTCATCGACCTTTTGTCGGAGGATGAGATCAAGATTGCGGAGAGCTTTGGTTATTCAAAGCCGTCAGAGGCGTCATCTACGGGAAAGAGGATCCTTTTTATCGTGACCAGTGAGGACAAACGTTATTACGACTGGATTCCCAGCATGGTGTATTCGCTGTTTTTTGATGAGCTGTACCATCTGACAGCCGTGGATGCCTCCCTTCATGAGACTCTGCCCCAGCATCTGACATTCCTCATGGACGAATTTGCCAATGTCACACTGCCGGATTCCTTTGTGGAAAAGCTTTCCACTATGCGAAGCAGGAACATGAGTGCTGTCATCATCGTCCAGAACCTGATCCAGTTAAAGCGGAAATTCCCGAAGTTTGACATGGACAAGGATCTGCTCGGAAACTGTTCGGTGATCGATATCCTGGGAGCACCGGATATGGATTCCTGCGAGTATCTGAGCAAGCATTTCGGAACCCAGACCATTCATAAGGCCAGCGATTCCGACGCGAAGGATTATAAGGGCAGCAGTTCAAGGTCTGAGGATGTTATGCAAAAGCCCCTGCTCTCTGCAGAGGACATCTTTGCCATGAAAAAGGACGGGGAGTGTGCCATCGTGGTCAAGGGGACGGATCCTTTGTTTGAGCAAAAATGCCGGATGGAAGAGACACCCTTTGTAAAACTTCTCTGCAGGAAGGTGCACCCGTATGATCCGGGAAAACGGAGAAACAGAAGAAAACAGCAGGGAGAGGAAGCATTGTTCTTATGCGGGGATGCCGCAAAGAGCCAGGCAGATGCGTACAGAAGGAAAGGGATTCCCGTGATTCACCTGACAGGGGAGGATGCCGAAAACCTGATCCTTTCCGGAAGGATGCATGAACCGGTCACGAAGCTTAAACTCACGGAAGAGATGCAGAAGAAACTGCATGAGAATTACGGCCGGTATGTGGATGAACACACAAAGGCTCCGCTTGATTTCTCCGTCTACCGGAACAGGGAGGATGACAGCATGGAAGAAAAGGCACGGTATGTAAAGCGGGCGGAAACAGCCCAGAACCTGATCATGGCCGGGTATTCAAGGACACAGATTAAGATTCTTTATGACCTGATCATGGCAGGGTACGATGCAAAACGGATTCAGGCGATGTTCCCGCCGGATGCTTCCCTGGAAGAGATTCAAAACTTCATAAAGATCCTGTAGGATTTCTGCAATCAGGTTTTTTATGCTCCAAGTATCTTATGAAAGGGAAATGAAGCTGCCCTTATCAAGAGGAAAGGAGAGATGTGACATGAAGACAAAGCTAATGGCGGCAGCGGATCGGGTGATTCTTGCGGCCGGATATACCAAGGCGATCACGAGCCTCAAGTCGGTGCTTCTCACACTGGGAAGTGCCATGGGAGCCGTCATGCTGGTATACGGAGGAATTAAGTTTGCGATGGCTTTCCGGCAGATGGACCAGCAGGGAGAGCACCAGGCGGTGTATTCCGTGGTGGCCGGCGGCGTGCTGGTAGGGCTCAGTGCCCTGATCTCGGCACTTACCTGACGGAAAAATGAAAAAACCAGAAAGGAGAAATCATGGCAGATGTTGTAAAAGCGTTATATAACTGCTCCTTTACCGTCTGGAATACCTTGATCGAGATTGCCATGACACTGTTTACTACAAGTCCGAAAGAGGCAGCATCGGGTTCGGCGTATACTGTGGTGCATTCCATTTACAATGCCATAGCGGATGCGACCGTGCCCATCGCAACGGTGTTCTTCATCATTGCCATCTACCAGTCGGTGGTGTCCGCACCGCCCGGCCAGCAGGCCCAGCGGTTTCTGCAGGATGCACTCCGCTACTGCATCATCTTGTTTATTGCAGCCAACATGTGGAACATCATGGGCTATATCATGGAATTTTCGGACGGGATCACAGGAAAGATTTCGGCATCAGGAAACTATAAGCTTTCTGTGGGCGGGGATATGGAAACCATCATCGATTCCTGCCTGGTGCTTCCGGATTTTGAGCTTTCCGGGGAATGGCTGGAGAAGTTCTGGACCACGGCAGGGTGCTCTCTTTTGTTTCTGATCGGAGGGATCGTGCTTTTGTTTATCATGGCAGCCAGCTGTCTGTCCATCATAAGCAGTGCCTTCCAGCGGATTCTAAAGCCCCTTATGATTCTTCCCTTCGCGGGGATCGCAATCGCTCTTGGGGCAGGAGGGCATGATATTTCCAGGTCGCTTCTGACCTATATCAAGACCTTTTTCGGATTCTGTCTGTCGGGAGCCCTGATGGTCATCGCCGCAAAATGCGGGATAACGCTGTGCACCAACCTGGTGAACTTTGAACTGGGCGGGGTATCGGATTTATACAAATGCATTCTTATCACCGTACAGATGGCAGTGACACCCATTGTGATCAGTGGACTTGTGAAGGGTTGTGATTCCATGACGGCCAGAATGTTTTAGAAGGGAGTGAAAGCGTGCTATGGCGCAGATGAAACGAAATGTAAATCTGGAAGAGATTGATTCCGACGCCCTGTTTGGCATTTCCGCCTTAAAGAACCAGACCGTATTCCAGAAGATCATCTTTTTCGGGAGTGTGGCTCTTGGCGTGGCTCTAAACGTGTTTCTTCCCATGTATTTTGGCACCCCGGGGATCGTGTGCATTCTTTTGTTCCTCGGTCTGCTATTGGCAGGCGTTGCCTTCGGGTGTAATTATACGCAGGACATGACCTACGGCAGATATCTGTATTATTTTTTCTTTCATCCAAAGGAGACGCTGTATTTTGTTTCCACGGAGGATGCAGAACAGGTCAGAAGGAATGCCAGGGCCATTAAGAGTGAGGAGGAGATGCTTTTAAGAAGGCAGAAGCAGGCAGATCCGAAGGCACAGAAGAAGCTGCTTGCGGGAGTTTTGGGGTTTGCCGTGCTTCTTGCGCTGCTTGTTACCGGCATCTTTGTATACGGCGGAATTAAGGACAGGGAAAAGATCCACCACACGGCGGAAATTCAGGCTATGGAGGAATGAGATGAATAAGAACAATGAAAGCTATGTAAGGCTTGCAAAGACACTGGAGGCACAATTCCAGAAAAAACAGGAGGCAGGGCTTCTTGCCAATCTGAACCGGAGAAATGTGGAGGGGCTGGATGTCACCCGGGAGAAGATCCTAAGCGATATCAGACAGCAGCTTGCACTGTATGAAAATGAAGACGGGGAGATGTTAAGGGAAGAGGAGAAGGATTATGTCCTTGAGCTGGTCAGAAAAGAGCTTTGGGGCTACGGCCTTATCGATGACCTGATTCATGACATGGCGGTATCGGATATCAAGATGTACGGGCCAGATCAGATCCGGATCAAAAGGCTGGGGAAAAGACAGTCCTGTGACCTGCATTTTCCGGATGACAGAAGTTACCGGATGTTTGTGACAAAGCTTTTGGAGCGGAACAAAATCAACCTTGGAACGGCAAATGCCATCCAGACATTTACGGATGCATCCCAGGAGGATTTTATCCTCCGGATCACGATGATCTCAGGGCTTCTTGTGGACGGCGGCAGCCCTGTCGTTGCAATCCGCAAGGTTCCAAAAGACAAATACACCCTGGCAGATCTTAAGAATGCCGGGATGTTTAAGGAGCCGGATCAGGGGAAGAAGGAAGAGGCTGAAAAAAAGAAGGCTTCTTCCATGGAGGAACTCATGGAGCAGATGGTGCAGTCCAAAGGGATCCTTTTTACAGGAAAGGGGGCCAGCGGGAAGACGACCCTCATGAATGCCATGATTGCGGAGATTCCTGCAGATGAGTCTGTCATGATCTGCCAGGAGAATGCAGAGCTGTTTGACAGGAACCATCCGGACCTGTTCAGCTGCCACGTCATGACAAACCAGGGGGATTCCAAGGTCAGCTATGAGCTGGGGGATCTGACCAGGGCAGCTCTTCTGGTGGATCTGGACCGGGTCATCGTGGGGGAAGTAAAGGAAGGCAGCGAGGCAGCTGGTCTTTCCAAGGCATCTATGACCGGGCACAAGTGCTGGACCAGTGTCCACGGGGAAAGCTGCGAGATGGCGGTGGACAAGATGGCAGACTATATCAGCCAGGCCACGGGCTATAGTACGAGGGATGCCCTAAAGCAGCTGCAGGGATTTGAGTATGTGGTGCACCTTAGGAACTTTCGGATCGATGAGATCATAAGGATTGATGGATGGAATAAGGAAAAGGAAGCTCTGGTATTTTCCAGTGTATATCCCCGTAAAGAAAGGAGCACAAGGTGAAGAAACAGCAGATCTTAGCAGCACTTTCTGTCCTGCTCGCTGCAGAGGCAGCTGGCTGCAGCGCATTCCCCACCGCAGAATCCATGGCCGGAAATAAAAAGACAGGCTTTTGTGATGCTGCAGACTTAGAGAGCGGGAAAGCTTATGTGTGGCACCATGAGGGAGGCAGTCTTAAAAAGGATCTGGAAAATCCCGGAAAAGAGGAGGTTTATTTTACCTGTATCACGGGAGATTACAACTTTAAGAAGAAGGAACTGGAGGAAGTGAGCGAATACCCGAGGAATATCTGGGTGGATGCGGGGGAGGATGAACAGATCCCGACCGTCACAAAAGGGGACTGCCTGCTTTATGTTTCGGAGGACTCGGTGCCGGATTCCATCGTTTTTGAGCGGTTTGCCGATTACGGCTATACCATCGGGGTGTCAGGGCTTTCTGCGGATGAGGGCGGGCACTATTACCTGACCTATGCAGATGTAGAAGAGGACGACTATAAACATTATATTGACATGAACTCCGATGCCAGGCAGCTGGCAGAATTATCGCCGGTTCCAAGGCTTTATCTGGACAAGGCGGGGGATGTGAAGGTGGATAAGGACAGTGTGTCCGACGGCGGGACCGTTCTTGGGCTTACAAAGGGAAAGACCTATGTGTGCGAGTTCTACACGGGCACCTACTATCAGGACTTTGCCCTAAAGGCAGACATTCACAGCTTTGTGAGCATGGAGCGGTTCGTAAGCCATGACTATGAATTCATGCACAGCAGCTTTATCAGGGTTCCGGTTCCGGACTACTTAAAGAGCGGCTATTACTTTGTAAACGGTGCAGGGCTGTTCCGCTATGTGGCTAAGGAGGATTGGGCTCTGTATAACGGAAACGCCTATGATCCCTCCATCGACTGGAATGACCCGGTAATCCTCTATAACAGGGACGGCACCGTCCGCTTTGATCCCTCTGCCATAGGCAGCGGGGAAACAGAAGTGGACATGCCGGAAACAGAAAGTGCCGCAGACCCCGGCGAAGACGGGGACTGCGGAAATGAAAATAAGGATCAAAGGAAGGAGGATGACTCTTGAAAGAAGTAGTAAGATATCTTCCCTGGGCAGGGATCTTTGTGTTCACGTTTCTTCTGGCCATTGCCGTGCACCGGAAGTTCTGTGAGGAGAATGTCTGGGAAAGAATCGTAAAAAGATACAGGAGCAGAGTGGATGAAAAGATCCTGTCGGAGGCCGCGTTTGTGACAAAGTATGGATCCGTGGAAAACCATTCGCTCCTATACAGACTGGACCGGCTGATGTTAACCAGCGGAATAAAGAACAGGATTCCCTGGGTGAACGGGGAGGTGTTTCTTCTGGCGGTCTTTGCGGCAGCAGTTTTTGGATTATTTGCGGGCACAGCATTGTTTTCCAATGTGTTTGCAGGAATCTTTACGGCAGCTGCCCAGGCGGCGGTTCTGTACGGGGCTGCCCTTGCCATGTCCGGGAAGGTCTATAACCAGATCGAGGATGGCACGGCAATCTTCGTATCCATCCTGTCGAATCATGCAAAGGGAAGCAGTGATATTGTGACCATCATGCAGAATACCATTCCCTCACTGTCCGGACCGTTAAAACGCATCACGGAGAAATTTGTATCGGATTCGGAGAATACGGGAAACATCGATGTGGCTTTCGACTATATGAAGGAATCCGTGGATAACAGACAGCTGCAGACGATCATCGTCAACCTGAAGAACTGCATGCACTACCAGGCAAATTATGAAGAGGTGCTGGCCCAGATGATGGGGCAGGTGGTATCGGGTCTTTCCGCCAGGGAAGATAGAAAGAACATCCTTTTTTCCATGAAGATGACCCTGACGGTAATCAGCATCATGGCTGTTGTGATCGTCCTGATCATCGGGGCGGGGTTGGATATAGATGTGGCAGGAAGCCTGACGGGCAATAAGATCGGGCAGGTGCTGCTTCTCGTTACGGGTCTTTTGTATCTGATGGTCGGCATCAAGATGTTTAAGACGGACAAGTAGAAGGGGGGAATCACAGTTGGTATTTGTTTTGACATTCATTCTTTTCATATTGGTATTCTCCCTGGTGCAGGGACTTGTGTATCTGGCATGCGGGACCACGCCGGTAAGGGAAGCAGAAAAACAGTTAGGCCGCATAAAACAGTCATCTGCATGGAGAAAATTTGCTGCGGAAAAGCAGATTGCGTTAAGAAAGATGGGGGCAGGCGTCCTCTTAAAAGACCAGATGACGGTCAGCCAGTGGTATCTTTACAAGGCAGTCCTTTCGGCAGCCTTTGGCATGATCACATACTTTATCACGGGGGGTGTTTTAAATCTTGCCATTGGAAAACTGCTTTCCGGTGGGGCTGCGGTCCTGGGATGGTTTATCCTGGATGTGATGCTTAGGTTAAAAAACAAATCCTCCAATGATGAGATGATGCCGGACATCATGGAGATGAGCCGGTCCGTGCTCTACGGAAAAAGAGGCGGACAGTATATCGGGGATGCCTTAAAGGATGCTGTGGTCGTGGTGGAAAACAGAAGACTAAAGAGTGCCCTGATGAAACTTAGGAATGATCTGGATGCAGGGAAATCCTTAGACATCTGTCTCGATGAACTGGAGCTTGGCTTTGATAACGGCGAGATTTCATCCTTTTGTACGGTCATTAAGTCCCTGCAGTCCACCGGACAGGTGGATGAAGCGTTAAAGACATTGGAGAGCAGTATTGAGAGGGAGCAGGTCAGTGTAAACAAGAGGCGATGCATGATTCTTGAGCAGAAAACTATGATGTATGTGATCTTCATTGCAATGGATATCCTTGCCATGATTCTGTACTGCATCATCATGAAGCTTTTGGAACTTCAGATCGGATTTTAGGAGGTGTCTTAGTGTTTGGAAAGAAAAAGAAGGGAGCGGTTCTTGAAAATGTGCTGGTCATGTTTGTGGAGCTGGTGATCGTGTGTGCCTTTATGGTCATCATCTTTGGTGCTTTTTCCGGGATCAGTGACAAGTGGGGCATGCGTCAGGCCGCCAGGGAATATCTTCTGATTATGGAGACAGAAGGGTATTTAAAGCCTGCGGATGAGGCAGCCTTAAAGGCGGAACTGGAAGGATACGGGCTTTACAATATCAGTTTTGCCGGAAGCACCACGAGTGAGGTCAAATACGGACAGCGGATTTATCTGTGCATTGAGGGGACATACGATGACAATATCCTGTCCTTTGCGGGAGCCGTTTCCAAATATACCGCACATCCGGGAACTGTCACGATCCGCCGGCAGTCCACGGCCAAGCAGTAAGGTGGTGACGGCATGAAAAAGATACTGTTAAAGAAGAAGGAAGGGACCGGTGCCACCGGATATGTGTTTTTGTTTTTTGTGATGCTTCTCATGGTGGTCCTTACACTGTATCTGGCGTCAGTGGCAAAGCTTATGACCCACCAGCACCATGTGGACGATGCCCTGGCGGATTCGGTCCTGGCCAGCCTGGTGGCAGATGATGTGTATTATTTTGAGACTTATGAGAGCACTGGCACGCCGGTCATCCGCTTTATGGATACAGATGAGTCGAGGAAAATCTTTGCGGACTGCATGATGGATGACATCGCACAGACCGATGGGTTTTATTATAACTTTGGAATCGACACCTACATCTGTTATGAAGTGGAGGGAGAACAGATAAAGATTACGGAGTATGCGGGAAATGCAGGCAATAAGACGGTCATGGTAAAGCCCGGGGGATCAGTGACAGCCCCGACCGGGGAACCGGTCACAAAGACTTCGGCCTACGCCAGGGTACGTTTTGACATTAAGAGCATCATTGACGGGAGTTTTATGACGAAGACGAAGGATATTTATTGTACGTTAAAGGTAAATCACTAGGAAGCAGGAAAGGAGATCGTTTATGTTTGAAAAGAAGATGACACAGGAGAGGAATCAGGCAAAAGAACAGAAGGGGGAGAAAGGGCTTTCCATCGTAAAAACACTTCTGATCCCGGCACTTTTGGCCGCTGTTACGGTGTGCGCACTGTATGCGGCACTGCAGCAGAAGAACACAAGGGAGGACCTTAAGACTATGGTCTTATGCCTTAAGCAGGATGTGGCTGCCCACACCTATGTGGAAGCGGGGGAAACAGATGCGTATTTTACATCCGTGAAGGTGGAGAAGGCTGCAGTTCCCGAAAATGCGGTCAAATCCCTGTCGGAGCTTCCAGAGGGCGGGTTTTATGTGGAAAATGACATGAAAGCATCCCAGATGCTCCTTGCAGAGGATATAAGCGATGAGGACGCAGCGATGGCAAAGTACAAAAACGGATATGAGATCACATCCTTTAATGCGGCAGAGTTTGCAGATGGCGTGAACGGGGCATTGAGAAAAGGGGATGTGGTGGATGTCTATGCCCTGGATCCCGCCACCAAGGAGCTTGGGCTTATGGCAGAGGATGTGTATGTTGCGGAAGTTTATGACAATTCCGGAAAGAAAATCACGGAGCCGGACGAAATTGCCACATCTTTTACAGTGTATGTGACCGGGGAGGAAGTGGAAAAGATCAACGAAGCTGTGTGCAACGGCGGGATCCAGCTGTACCAGAAAACGGTGTAGGGGCAGGAAAACGAAACAGGAAAGACGAAGTAGAGAAAACAGATACCGGGGCAGGCTGCCCCGGTGTTTCTTTTGTGCAGGAGAAACCCGCCCTATCACAGAGGAAAAGGGGAAATAACATGGTTTATGTCGCAGATTCCACGGTGTTTTGCAGGGGGGCTTTGTTATATACTTAGTTCATAAAACAAAAGCAATACAATCCAACGGAGGATAAAATTATGAGGGAATATGTGATTGTTGATTTGGAGATGTGTAAAGTACCGAAGCCCATGAGAACGGAGAAATACCACTGGTCATCGGAAACAATCCAGATTGGTGCCGTGCTGGTAAACGAAAATCTGGAAATTATCGATGAATTCAATAGCTATGTCCATCCGGAGTATGGAAGTATTGATGATTATATCAAACATCTGACCGGAATCACGCCTTTTGATGTGAAGGACGCCAATGGGATGGAAGATGCTTTGAAAGCTTTTGTAAACTGGGTGCCGGAGGATGCTGTGTGTGTTTCCTGGAGTACCACCGACGAAAAACAGATCCGGCATGAGATCGAGGCGAAAGAAATTCATCTGCCGAGGCTCGACATGCTGCTGGATAACTGGCAGGACTGCCAGAAGACTTTTGGAGAGAAAATGAATACTGAGAGGCAGTACCGGTTATCAGAAGCGCTGATCGCAGCGGATATTATTTATGACGAGAATATCCATAATGGTCTTGTGGATGCACGGAATACGGCAGAGCTCTTTATCAAAATGGAGAAGGAACCGGTTCTTGTGTTAAATAATTATTATCGTAGGAGCCTGGAAGAGGAGGTTCAGCCGGAAATGTATACGATCGGGGATCTGTTTCCTGGCTTGCAGATGGCGATTGCGTAATGGAAAGAGGCTTTTCTGGCAGATATGCCTTCAGGCAGGCTGTCACGAAAAGCCTTTTTACTGACTGCACGCTGCGTGCAGCTAAAACAATCTTTTATTAAATAAGGAATGGAATTGATTTTGTTATGGGTTAGGCGTAAAATTTAATTTGAACTAATGGAGAATAGACCGCTTTACAGGAGATAAGTGTAATGACAGCAATCAAGATTGTAAGTAATCCGTATACACGAGATATTAGATTTTTCAGTTTTAAAGAACAAACCCAAGAGTGGGAAGATATTAAGTATGGAAATGCAAATAGCAAATTGCGAGAAGATGAATCAGGTAAGAATTTTCTCCCGTTCAGAATTAAAGAGATTATTGATATCATCATTTCAGAATATTATGTGAGTGGAGAGAAAATAAAGATACTGTTTGAGGGTACCCAGGACGAATATACGGAAGTTGAAAACGTCTGTAGAGAGGATGAAATACACAAAAAGATAGAATTGTCAAGGTCTTCAAATTTTTTGGAAAATGCTCGTATTATCTTTGAGCCAATCAAAAATATTTTTGCAACGGTTCAGCCAATTATTGAAAATATAGTAAAAGATGACGTGGAAGTTTGCAAGGACCTGAATAAGGTTTCGGATGCGCTTAAGGATATTATTCCCATCTGTGTTTTTGGCAACTATAGTGCAGGAAAGTCTACGTTTATAAATGCTTTGATTGGAGGAGAAGTGCTGCCCAGTGGAGGAGATCCTGTAACCGCAAAAGTATACAAGATTGAGCGATCAAAGTTTTCAGACAATGCAAAAATCAGATTTACATACAAAGGGGAGGATTTTGAAATTCTGTTTGAAGGGTCCGAATATCGACTTTTAAAGGGAAATACAGAAAATGAGCTTATTCGAGATATTGCATGTGCTATTGGAGAGAGTAAATCCGATGAAATGAACGCATATGTGAATATTGCACTTGAGCTTATTAACGGGTATGAAAAAAAAGATAGGGATGACATTGTTATCAGTAATGTGATAGAACTGGAGATTCCTTTTTCGAAAAATGGAATTCTTGGACAGTCATATAATAATTTTGTGATTTTTGATACTCCAGGCTCAAATTCAGAATCAAATCTGGAACATTCCAAAGTATTGGAGGAGGCTTTGGAAGGGTTTTCCAACGGTATTCCCGTATGGGTTTCTACATATGAAACTATCGACAGTACAGATAATGCTAGTCTGTGTGAAAAAATATTAAATATTGATGCACTGGATAAGCGGTTTACTATGATTATATTGAATAAGGCGGATGGCTCGGATTTGGACGAGGGAGGATTTTCCGAGGAAAAAGAACGGGAAATTCTTGAATACAGTTCTGTCGAGAAAATGTATGCAAGCGGTCTCTATTTCGTTTCTTCTATTATGGGTTTGGGTGCCAAAAATAATGGTGTGTTGTTAGATAAACATTATCGGAAAATTTTCCGTTCGCAGCAGGAAATGTATAGAAATCCAGATGATGAAGATTATGCAACATTGTATAAATATAATATTATGCCACCGCAAATTAAAAAGAGCGTGGAAGAGTATTCGGCAGAGTGTCCAAATCTGATCTATGCAAATAGTGGTTTATACTGTATAGAACAGGAAATGGAAAATTTCGCGAGCAGACATGCAGCATACAACAAGTGCCAGATGGTACATAAATTCTTAACATCGGTAATAGAAGAAACTAATCAAAGAATTGTTTTAAGAACTGAGTCTTTGAAACGTACTCGGGAGGCAAGAAGAAAAGAGCTGGAAACCCAAAAGGCAGTATTGATTGATAATTTAAACCAAACGGCGGAAACATCGGAAACGGAATTTGAAAAGGTTTCCAGGGGATTTGTTAAGTCTTTTGTAGCAACTAGTCTTTGTTTTAGATGTGAAATAGGGGAATTGGAGAAAATTATAGATTCACTGCATCAGAAATATGCTGAGGAAAGAAATTTTGGTGTTCAGGAAAAGGAATGGGAAGAATCTCAAAGCAAGATTATATTGAATGTGAAGAAAAACAGCAGAGATATTTTAAACGGAGAAGGGAAATTCCTGGAACGGCTTGGAAAAATGAAGGATGATCTTGTACAGGATTATGCGGATTTAAGAATAAGCAAGGGGGAAAAGATTGATGCCGAGAGAGAAATAGACAGGGAGACATCGGATGAACTTCTTCAGATTATCATTGAAGAATACAAGAAAAATATATTAAAAGCGCAGGAAATCCTAAGTAACACCATAAAAGATCACTGGCAGCATAATGCGCAGACTATGAAAAAAATACTTATCGATATTATCACAGGGACAGAGGCGTTATCATCGACACAGAGAGAGGAACTTTCTAATATCATAATAAGTTACCAATCCATTGAGTTTATTGATCATGCTGATGATATTTTTGTTAAATCAAAATTTTTACGAGGAAATATTTTGGGAATTCAGCTGATTTCGGATGAGAAACTGAACATTAGGAAACTTTCAAATAGGTATAATGACAAAATATCACAGTCTATATCAGAGCTGGCGGTAGAAATGAACAAGAGCGGATATTCAAGCTTTAAAAACTGGAAAGACAGTCTCATAACAGTTATTGAAGAGAATATTACAGAGTATAATCCGCAGTTAAGGGATATGTCAGATATGATCAGAGAAGAAACCGAAAAGATTGCAGAGCTGGAAAGCAATCAACTGACCATTCAACGGTCGTTATCGGAAATTGAAGATTTAATGGCGTGGAAAGCGGTTGAATAGAGGATAGTTAATTATGGGAATTAAGAATGTAATTAAAAAAGCAGGAGATAAAGCGGGAAATAAAATAGCAATGTTGTCCGCATTGAGTTCTGATCAGGTTTCTAGTGTGCAGCATCAGAGAGAGGATTATCTGCTTGAAAAACCTGATCCCAGTGATGAGATGGCATTGGCGACCACATGGAGAATGATGGCTGCAAGCAGTGTGGAGATCTTTAATTCCTATCTTCCGCAAATAAAGGATTTGTATCTTCCTGTAAAAAGAGATGTTGAATATTCAGAACCTTTTCGCTCGGAAAACAATATCAGATACATTAATATTACCAAATGGGTTGTGGATAAAAAGGAAAACAATCTGGAGAAATTGGTCAATGTTTATTCTGTTTTGTCTAATGAACATTGCAATATAGCACTTGTTTTTAATAGGACACAGAAGAATACAAATGTATATTTAGCTGTTGTGAATACGGAGAATGCTGATAATAATGTCATGACAAATTCCTACCGTAACCGTCTGGTTGAGGCAATTCGCGGTAACTTCCCAGGAGCAGAGTGGCGTATGGGGGACGAAACGGAAGGAATTGGGGTGATTCCATGTTTGAAAAATGATCGTCCCTATTCTGTTGCCTCAGCTTCCAATATTCCAACAGAAAAATCGGAGAAATTTATAAGCCAAACGATTGAAAAGCTTCTTGACGGAATTGTGCCTGATAGCAGGAAAAAAGAATATACCATCGTTCTTTTAGCAACGCCTATCGTAGATGTTGAAGACAGAAAGAATAAGCTGGCTGAGTTCTATTCCGGAATGCGCCCATACGCAGAGTGGGAAACAAATTACACCTATAATGAGAATAATTCTGTCGGGTCTCAGGCAACAGTAGGGGTTAATCTTGGCGCAAGCGCAGGAATTCAAAATGGAAATAACTATTCTGCGACAAACACGGATTCCAATACAGCGAATTCTTCTATGACAAATACAGAATCAAAGAGTGATAGTTTGTCTTCAGGTGAATCGATAACAAAATCAGATAGCGAAGCCCATTCAGACAGTGTGTCGGAAACAGATACGGACACAAAAGGTAGTGGTAGCAGTGTGAATGTTTATATGTCTTCAACTGCTAAGGGTGGTGGTGGAATTGTACCTGCATCGGTTTCTGGAACATTTGGTGGTGGTACAGGAAAAAGCTGGAGTGAAAGTACTTCAAAAGCTTTGGGAAAAACAGCTTCTGATACCATATCCAAGGGATTGTCAAATACGTTGTCTAAAACGGTTTCTCAAACTACGGGAACAGCAGTTGCGAACACTCTGGGAAAGGCAGTGACAAGATCTATGGCGGCGACTGCAGGGGTTTCCAAGGCTGTGAATTTCGGAGCCAATGTGGGAGCAAATTTTGCCAGATCTTCTACTGTGACGGCTATGATCGGGAAGAATGAAGGGATTACACAGCATTTTACAAATTACGGTGTGAAGCACGCGCTGGAGCTCCTTGAAGACCAGATGAAGAGACTGGAACAGAGTTCGGCCTTAGGAATGTGGGATTTTGCAGCATATGTTCTAAGTGAGGATTCAGATGTTGCGAATAATGTGGCACATTCGTATCTTGCACTTACAATGGGAGAAGAGTCCTACATGTCCCACTCTGCCATTAATCTCTGGAAAGGCAATGTTATGGATGAAGTTATTGATGGCGAGACCATATCCAGTGAGCGGGAGATTACGAAAGAAATAGCAGGGTATATCAGGGAATTAAGACATCCAATCTTTGCTCTAAACGAGAAACTTATCAAAGAGGATCGTGCGTATAATATTTATCCTACAATTGTGACGGCGACAACTAGTCTTTCAGGAAAAGAACTTGCATATTCCCTAAATTTTCCACAGAAATCTATTGCAGGACTTCCGGTTTTGGAGTGTGCAGAATTTGGAAGAAATGTAGTTACTTACGATCCGTTTAGGGAAAACCGCGAAGAGATAGAAATAGGAAATGTGTTTCATATGAACCATGTAGAGAATAACAGGGTGGTTCTAGACAAATTGTCGCTGGCATCGCATACATTTATTACCGGAAGCACAGGATCCGGTAAAAGTAATACCATTTATCAGCTTCTGGCGAAGGTTGAAAAGAGAAATGTAAAATTTCTTGTAATAGAGCCGGCTAAGGGAGAATATAAAAATGTTTTTGGCGGAAGAAATGATGTTTTTGTGTATGGAACAAATCCACTTCTTTCGCCGATGCTTAGAATCAATCCGTTCAGTTTTCCCAAAGGAATCCATGTGTTGGAACATTTGGACAGACTGATTGATATTTTCAATGTGTGCTGGCCGATGTATGCGGCAATGCCGGCGGTACTCAAAGATGCAGTAGAAAAGTCGTACAGGGATTGCGGCTGGGATATGGTGCGGTCGGTTAATAAATTTGGGGAAGAACTGTATCCTACTTTTGCTGATGTTGCAAAAAATATAAAGGATATTATTGATAACAGTGATTTTGATAGAGATAATAAAGGAGCATATAAGGGATCTTTATTGACTAGACTCAATTCTCTTACAAATGGAATCAATGGTATCATATTTACAACTGATGAATTAAGCGATATAGATCTCTTTGAGAAAAATGTGATTGTCGATTTAAGTCGAGTGGGATCTCTTGAGACAAAATCATTAATTATGGGAATGCTGGTCCTTAAGCTGCAGGAATACCGAATGACAAATAATTCAGGGATGAATGCAAACTTAAAACATCTGACGGTATTGGAAGAAGCACATAATCTGCTTAAGAGAACTTCTACTGAACAGTCGGCAGACAGTGCAAATTTGTTAGGAAAGAGTGTGGAGATGCTGGCAAATGCAATTGCAGAGATGCGTACTTACGGAGAAGGCTTTGTTATAGCAGATCAGGCCCCAGGTATGCTGGATATGTCGGTTATCAGAAATACGAATACAAAGATTATCATGAGGCTGCCGGATCACTCTGATAGAGAACTTGTAGGAAGTGCGGCAAATCTCAACGAGGATCAGATAACGGAATTGGCAAAGCTTCCATGTGGAGTAGCTGCGGTTTATCAGAATGAATGGGTACAACCGGTATTGTGTCAAGTCGACAGATATCAGGGTGGGGAACATCCATATTCATATCGGCCGGAGAAACAGCCTGATTATGATTTAGAGGAGAAAGAGCTTTCAAAATCTCTGCTTGACTGTATTATGAACAAAGATTTGTTTCGAAAAGGCAATAAACGGGATATCAGCAGGTTAAAATCAGTAGCTATAAAGTCAAAACTGGACACCAAGGTGAAGATTGATTTGGTTGATTATATTGAATGCAGCAGTGATGAGGATTTTGATAAACTTCGTTGTCTTTTGTTCGATTTGTTGGCTGCAAGCAACGCTATCAATATGGCCAGGTGTAATAATGATATCAATCGTTGTCTCAGAGATATTGTGGAGCAACTGGATCCGTCGATAAAAGAGTATAGCAGGAGACAAATAGACCTTGCAATGTCGTTAGTTCTTTATGAACAGGCAGAAAGAGATAACAGATTTTCAGATCTTTTTTGTAGATTTGTAGAATTATTGGAAGAAAAAGGAGAAGTGCGTTGATGGGAATGGAAAAATTATCAGAGGTTTCAGAAGTCTCCAGACCGGAAATAAATGAATTTCAGGACATTAAGCCGCAAAATGGAATGACTTTTGACAAAGCCAAGGATGTGGTAAAGTCCATGTTTGAAGGAATGAAGTCTGTTGTAGATTCGGCAGAAATGAAGATGAAACTAAGGGAAATGAAAGAGGACTACATAGAAGAATTAAAATTGTATTCTGAATATAAGGATACATTGCCGGATCAATTTTTTGATATTTCTGATTTGAAAGAGGTGTCTCCAGAAGAGTGTGCAAAGTTAAGAAAGGAATTTAATGTTCCTACATTCAAGGATAGTTTGAAAAGACAATGGGAGGAAGAGAATGGGATTCCGTGGCCGAAGTATGAGAAAGACATTATTATAAAGAATAGATTTGGGGATGAAGTTTGTGTAAGAAAGGCTGGAATGGACTATGATGCACACCACATTCAGTCCTTGAAACTGGGAGGAAAGAATGAGGTGGGGAATATAACGCCATTGAGTGTAGAGGTACACTTTGATAGTCAGGGTATTCATAGGCCAGGAGGCGCTTGTGACAAAATGGTTAAACTTCTAGGAGGTGAAAAATAGATGGAACTTCGGGAATTTTTTAATCGAATAAAGGAATGTGATATTGATGCAATAAGGGTAGAGCAGATCGAAGAAATTTATAAGGGAGCTCTGCCAAATCTCGCAAAAGGGATTGTGTCTACAGCAGATGAGTCTCTGTTTATTGAAAATCGTTACAGAGTCATGTCGTTTAAGGAAATTAAATATGCAGAGGAAGAGATGCATGTAACGTTTGCCAAAGAAAGAATTATTCCTTTTGTTGACTGTATGGACAATGATTTTATTGTTTACGATATTTCAGGTGAAGGGTGGATCATGTATAACATTGTTGACCAGTTAAAATTTGGTGAACTTACAGATTTGGAGCAGCTGATGAGCTAATAGAAGAGGAAAGATTGAGGGTAATGAAAGAAATAGGTGAAGTAGGTACAGAGCAATGTATGGAGCAAACACATCTAGATGTGTTTCAGGAAATAAAACCAGAGAAAAAAATGTCAGTTGCCTCGGCAGCCTCTTTTGTTCGTGATTTGTTTGAATCGGCAGGAAAGATGGATTTGCGTGAAAAAATGTATATGTATGATGAAAGTGACTTCGATCTGGAATTTGATTTTGATGCTGAGGTTGATCAATCCTTGGAAGCATTTACTCCGGAGATATGGGCTGAGATGGGAGATGAGGAGAGAAAAGAATCTATTGGAAAATTAGTGGATGTTTTGAATGATAAGTTTGATATCGGTGGAAAGACCGGCGTTACTTATTATAGAGCTCCTCTTGATGACTGTGGTTTTTATAATGAACAGTTTCGGGAAATAGGACTTAATATTGAGACATTTGAAAATCCAAAAGAAGTTTTGGACACGATTGCGCATGAGATGAAACATGCCTATCAAAGATATAGGGCAGATCAGGGGATTACGTACATGGATCAGTTATATAAGTATAATTTTGAGCATTACGTTGTCCCTTTGCAAGACAAAAGGGGGAATTTTGTTAATTACTTTGCGTATACAAATCAATATGTTGAAGCGGAAGCCAGGGCATTTGCCAATATTTTTACAGAAAGGATGGGATTTTAATGATACAGACGATTCGGAATTATTATGATGGAATCAAGGATGCAGAATTATATGTGAATTCCAAAATTGAAACTTTAAAACGCCATCCGGACATTATGGAGGAATTTGTGTACTGGATTGAAAATGGATCCTATAAATCCAATGGGGTAGAAGTTGAGGGGTATACAGCGGAGAAATTAGCACAACAGTCAAGATATCTGGTTGGAGAAGGATCATTTTTGCTTTTGATAGAACTGAGAGAAAGACCGGATAAGGCAAGAAGGATGATTGCAGGTGGTTTTAAAATGAAGTAAAGATGATATCTTTTTTGAGGCAATTCGTATGTCAAATGAGGATCGGGAGGTGTTGCAAAAAAGCCTTACCAATGCCGGAGAGACAACAGGATTATAATCAGATGATCTTGGCTTAAAAGGAATTTGAATGATTCACAAAGAACTAAAAGTTTACAACGGGATAAATAAATGATATAATGTCTACACCAATATAAACAAGGCGGTGCTCCAATGACAAAATATGATCAGATGGACCAGTTGTTAAAAGAACATGGAGGATATTTATTTTCTTCAGATATTACAAATGCAGGCATTTCAAGGACATATTTGGCAAAATATGTAAAAGAAAATCATCTGGAAAAAGTGGCCAAAGGAATTTATATTGCCGAAGACATTTGGCCGGATGATCTGTATATTGTACAGGTATGTAATCCGAAGGTTATTTTCTCCGGGGAAACAGCCCTGTATTTACATGGACTGACGGACAGGGAATACTCCGAAATCTGCGTGTGTGTTCCGCCCAGGTTCAGTCAGACACGTTTACGGGAGAGGGGGGTTGTTGTTCACCAGGAAAGAGACGGCATCTATGGACTGGGCGAAATGAAGTTGAAAACAAATTATGGAAACACTGTACGGACATACGATAAAGAGAGAACAGTATGCGATTTGATAAAAAACAGGGGAGATTTTGAAGTACAGAGTTTTCAAACAGCCATGAAGGCATTCATGAGGGATTCGCAGAAGGATATGTCAAAGTTGATGATGTATGCGGAAAAACTCAGAATCAGGGATGAAGTGATGAAGTACGTGGAGGTTATGCTATGATAACATCAGCGATGCAGTTAAAAGCTAAGGTCAGAAATCTGAGTCACGGAGATAATCAGAGAGCAAAGGCTTTGATCCGAATATTTTTTATGGAGAGACTGTTGGAGCGGATATCGCTGTCAAAATACAAAGACCAGTTTGTATTAAAAGGTGGCATGCTGGTTTCATCGTTGTTAGGAATCAACTTTAGGGCGACTATGGATTATTGATACTACAGTGAAAGCCCTGCCGCTTACAAAGAATGATATAGAGAAGATTATTTCAGAAATATGCAAAATCCCGTTAGATGATCACATAGCTTTTAAGATAACGGGAATAGAAACAATCATGGATGAATTTGATTATCCGGGTATTCGTGTTCACATAGAGGGAACAATGGAGAAGCTCCGTCAGCCAATGAAGATCGATGTATCCACAGATGATGCAATTACTCCGGGAGCCATAGAATACATGTATCCGCTGCTGTTTGAGGAAAGGGAAATCCGCCTGAATACATATAACGTGGAAACATTGCTTGCGGAGAAAACACAGACTATATTAAATCGTGGCCCGGCAAATACACGGATGAGGGATTTTTATGATCTTTATGAGATTTCAGAACGAAAAGAGTTTGCATGGGATACATACAAGAATGCCTTTTATGCAACATGCCGGAAACGAAAGACCGAATTTACAAAGGATAAGATAAAAGAGGTGCTTGCTCTCATTTCATCCAGCATGGAAATGAAGGATTTGTGGGAGAATTATAAAAAGAAAAACTATTATGTTGAAGACATTGATTATGGGGAAATGATGAAGCGGATATCAGAGACCATTATTAAGATGGCAGAAAGTTAAAGACACCAGAACAAAGCCTCTCCAATATGTTGGAGAGGCTTTGTCGAAAGAACTATTAATAGTTAGTCTGGTATCAGTTTTCCCGTACATAGAAGATATCTTCCACCACCAGGTGAAAGTATTGGGCCATGCGGAGCATGAATTCCCCGGAAGGCGGACATTCTTCCCGCTCTACCCGGCCAATCGTTTTTGAACTGAATCCCGTTGCGTTCGCAAGGTCCTTCTGATGGAGCCCACGGGATTTCCGGATCTCTTTAAGATGGTTTGCTACAGTCATGTAAATTCCTTCTTCCTTAAATTATATTTGTCATGTTAAAAAGGGAAAGAGCGCAGATGTGTATTATCCGTGGTATCCCTGAAGTTCTGAGGCACTGCTTTTCCCAATTACTTTACCGAAAATATCCAGCCGGTCATCGCTGCCGATGAGAATGGGGGTGTATTTCTTATTGAGAGAAATAAGGAATACGCCCTTTTCGTCATCCTTGAGTTTCTTGATGTAGGCATCCCCGTTCAGGGAGAATATTCCAATGTCCCCGTTTTCCAGGGTATCCTGCTTCATCACCCATGCAATCTGTCCATCTTCAAACTGTGGCTCCATACTGTCGCCGCTGATACGTACGCCGAAGGTGGCATTTTCCGGAATGAGTGTATTGTTTTCAATGGTAATGGTTTCTTTCGGCCCGTCTGTCAGGAAATTTCCGGTACCAGCGGATACGGCATTCTCAAAAATGTCAATCTGTCTGGAGAAGGGGAGAATTTTGCATATTTTCTTCTCATACTGGCCGCTGGCGTGGAGCAGGTGGATATAATCCAGAGCTTTTTCCTTTCCCTCATCGGACAGGGAAGAAAGCGGGTCCGAGGGATTTACACCAAAATATGATTCATACATGTTGGTGATATCCAGTATCTTACATATTTGGAAAAACGTGCTTACGCTTGGTTCTGCAAGGTTGCGTTCCCAGTTGGACACGCTCTTGAAGGTGGCTTTTATGCCAGCCTGGTTGAGGGCGTCTGCAAGAGCAGCCTGTGAATAGCCTTTCTTTTTCCGGTTAACCGCAATCATTTCACCGATTGAGTACATGATCTACCTCTTTTCTGACATTATCGTTTCATCTTTTGTATTATTTCTATCCTCAGTATATATGAATTTATCCTGTAAATCAAGCAAAAATCCAATTATATAAGAAAAAGGACATATCTGTCCGTTGACAATCCAATAAATATGGAGTTATACTTGCACCGTAGAAAAGATAACCGGGGTAAGGAAACCATCGGTACAACGGTTTTTCAAACAGGGAGGTGACACAATGGATTCAAACAAGGTTTACGTGGATGTGCTTACGGAATTTTCAAAGGACGGTCTTCTGATCCCACGGGAGATCACCTGGGACAATAATTTATAGTTTCTGGAACGGGCTTAATCCGGATGCCGAATACCGGATAGAAGTCCTGTTAATATTTTAAAAGATCAGCATAGAAGATGTGCAGCAGCCGCGCGGACTTCGGCGCACAGGAATGGCTGCTTCAGTAACCGAAAAGATCGGACGGTTATTAGTACGCTTGCGAGGTGACATATTCCCTTTTCCTCATAAAAGCAGAAGATGGATTTTATGGAGGTACGAACGAATGCAAGAACAGATCACATTTTACTGCAGAAACTGCAAAAAGAGCTTAAAAATTGCCTACAACATGACCGGCAGGGAGGATGCCCCGGTGATGCCAAGCATCCAGATCAAATGTCATCACTGTAAAAGAGTGATGGTCTTAAAACATTTTACAGAGAAAAACCTGACAGAGGGTGTCACGGACAGCAAATATTACATTTAACTGTTACCGTGATAATGAAAACTGAATGACTGCTCATCACGATATGAGAGACGGTAAGTCATCTTAAAGAGGCGTGAAAAAGAACCAGTTAAAAGCTGGCGGCTTTTTCACGTCTTTTTTGCTGCAAAAATTAATAAGGAATGAAAGGAAACGGCTTTTTTCCTGGTTCAACACCGGGAGGAAGTCTTTTTTCATGCATGGGATTTTTCTCCCTGAAAAGAAAAAGGAGGAAAGAAACATGCGTAAAGAATTAATTTTTGACAGGAACAGTGAGGATTTATCTGAGTACATGACAAGGGCAGCTGAAGGTCTTCGGTCTATAAAAACGGGAATTATGACATCATATGGGCTGAATTTAGGAGAAGAACTCCCGGAAACGGAACAGGAGGAATTTAAACAGTATGTTTATGCTTTGGCTGTGGCGGAAATGGAGAGGACGGAAGGAAAGTACTGTTTAAGGCGGCACGGATTTGGAGAGGATGGGGAAGACTTCCTCTCCAATTTCAAGATTGTGATCCTTAAGAACCTGGAAAAGTTTAACGATTCACAGCATCTTGCAGAGGATGGGAAGAAATATCAGTTCTCTACATTTTTAAAGCACTTGTCTCTGGAGGCAGTATGCATGACATATGCCCAGATTCACGGGGTGACCCGGGATGTGGAGAAAAAATTCACCCTGGTATTAGGCACAATGAAAAAGCTGGCAAGGGAGAGACAGATGGATATGGAACAGATCAGCCCGGAGATGATTCATGAGGCAAGACCATCCGTGTCGGTAAATGACATTCAGGCAGTTATTGATTTTACGAGGGGCAGGGAATCCCTGGATAAGATGACCGAAGAGGACAGACTGGAAGGGGAATTTTTAAAAGGACAGGAGGAACTGGATGACAGCGGGCTGGATACTCTGGATTTATCGGTTGAGAGAGCGCTTGATACATTTTTGGGCGAAATGAGGGATGTGGAAAAATTTTTCATGCTGGTGGAGATTGGCTGTTCAGAAAAGTATCAGCGCATGACATCTTCTCAGCTTTCCTGTGATCCGTTCTTCGTCCATCTTGTATTGGAAGACGATAAATTTGCGAAAAATGTGGTAACAGGAGATGTGGTAGTTAAGAGACCGAACAGGAGCAGTGCCAAGGGCGTGGAGGAAATGCATTACGAGAATGTAAAGCATGTGACAGAGAACATGATTCGGTATCAGCGGGCAAATGCGAAAAAGAAGTGGAGAAAGCTTTCGGATGTGCTTTTCCCGGAGGATATCTGCGGAAGGAGTGGGGTGGAATATTTTATGGAGCAGTGGAGAAGGCTGATAGAAACGAATAGGTAAAAGGAGGGAGACAACTTTCTTTTTTAGAGAGAAAGAGGTACAATGTCAGTAGGGAGAAATATGATTTTAGTCTCCAACAGAGAAGAGTGATTCTGGAAAGAGTCCTGGAAAAGGGCAAATTTATCATTACAGATTATTAATTGAAGAATGAGTGGAGCAAAGGAGTACAGCTATGCTTACTATTATTTTTGGAGATGTTTCGGAGGCAATTTATAATACAAGCGTTTATTTTAAAAATACCTATGAGCCGGAATGGATTACCGCTGATCTTGCAAAAAAGATCATATTGGATGTGGATAAATCAGAAGTGCTTGGATCGGAATGTATTAACAGTCCGGTTTTAGGACAGATTCCACCGGAGCGGTTATCGGGTGGAACGAAAACTCTGCTGCTGATACTGAACGAGCCGGAACGGATTTTCAATGCCTCTACATGTGGCGATAATTGTGCAAAATGGATCCTTGAAATCGCAAAACAGCAGGATGTTACGATTAATCTTCGGCATATCATGAACTTTGGACATGATACATCCTTTGAAATTTATATCCAAAATGGTGGAGAAGTTGTACATTCTATGAAGGAGCTGATACCGATTGCTCACAAATATCTGAATATGAGCAAAGAGAACGGATAGCGATAGCGGATGCGGGGAGCAATATGAAGGGTTCACACAGAATAATAGTTGAGACAAAAAGAATAAAATATGATTTTACAATCAAGAGAAATGTAACCATAATTGCCGGGAACAGTGCAACGGGGAAAACAACATTGATAGAGATGATTCAGGAATTCTATGAGAATGGAGAGCAAAGCGGAATTATCCTGCAATGTGATAAATCTTGCGTAGTCCTGGAGGGACGGCAGTTGGATCCGTGTTTGGGAAACGTACATGATTCGATTGTTTTTATTGATGGAGGAAATTCTTTTATTACATCGTCGGAATTTGCAGATTGGGTAAAGGAATCAGATAATTATTTTGTTATCGCTACGAGAGAGGAACTTTCATTGATACCGAATGATTTAAAAGAAATAGACGGTTTACGAAGAGCTGAAAAAAGCGATGACATGATGCAGAAATGTAATGAGCTATATCGTATGTGCTAAAGTCTAAGTCTTCGATAGTAATTGAGTCATTTCTGCAATCAGCGATTTTACGCTCCAAGTACATATTAGAAGGGAAAAATAGGTTCCCTTCTAATATTGGAGAGGAGCATTTTATATGGCAGAGCAGAAGAAACAGAATCTTGCAGATCCTAAAGTACGCAAAAGATTTGTTACCTATAAGGAAGCGGCAGCTCTTTATAGCATGGGTATGAATAGAATTCAGGAGCACGCCAAGCTTGCGGGTGCAACCTATAAGATGGGAAACAAAGTCCTTGTGAACACGGATATTTTTGAAGCATATCTGGAGCAGTTTAGAATCCCTGGAGAATGTGAAGGAATGGCAAAGAGATTTACTCCGAATTTAGCTGGAATGTACAAATAAAATTGAAAAAATGTTTAACAAGTGTTGAACAATAATTCGTTTTGAGCTATAATGGTTCTATGATGATTCGGAGGTATTTGATGTATGAATGTAAACGGGAGACCACAAGTTGAAAATCCCAAAAAGAAAGTGTTGGGTGTACGAGTGACTTCTGATGAGCATGAACAGATTACGCAGTATGCCAAGGAACATCACAAGACCATATCGCAGGTGGTTTTAGAGAGACTTGAGTTTTTGCAAGAGAAGAATAAGTCGAACTAAACCACGCAAGTGAATTTCTTTCCTTTCCTAATTATAATTAGGAAGGAGAGCGAGGATGGCTAAAGTAAAGCAAAGAAAAGACGCAAAGGGGAGAGTGCTTCAAAAAGGAGAGACCCAAAGGAAGACGGATGGGATGTATATTTATAGATATACAGATCCATACGGAAAAAGATGCTATGTGTATTCGAAGGACCTGTTCACTCTCAGAGAGAAAGAACAAAAGCTGGTACGGGACCAGATGGATGGATTGGATACATACGTAGGTGGTTATGCGACGATTAATATGGCATTTGATAGATATATGAACACCAAGTACAATCTTCGTGAGACGACAAGGTCTAATTATATCTACATGTTTGACAGATACGTACGTGACGATTTTGGTAATAAGAAGATTGTGGATGTGAAATATACGGAAGTAAAGCTTTTCTATTATCATCTGTTAAACGAAAGAAATCTGGCTGTTAATACGTTAGAGACTATCAACACGGTGCTGCATCCGATTTTTGACATGGCTGTCAGGGATGACATTATCCGAAAGAATCCGGTCGATGGTGTGATAACAGAAATTAAAAAGAATAGCGGGAAGAATAAAGGAGTTCGTCATGCGTTAACTTTAGAACAGCAGAGAGCTTTCATTGATGCAATTCGATATTCACCGGAATTTGTTCACTGGTATCCACTGTTTGTAACATTGCTTGGAACGGGCGGTCGTGTAGGCGAGATTATAGGTTTGAGATGGAAGGATGTAGACTTTAAGAACAGATGTATCAGTATTAACCACTCGGTTACGTATTATACTCGCAATGGATCTTCAAGATTTGGTGTATCTTTACCAAAAACAAAAGCCGGTATACGCAGTATTCCTATGATGGATACGGTGTATGACACACTGCAGAATGAGTATGAAAGGCAGAAGAGAGAGGGATTTTGTGTATATGAACTTGAAGGAATGACGGGCTTCATCTTTAGTAACAAGCTTGGAAGTCTTCACAATCCACATTGTATCAATTTAGCAATTAAGAGAATATCAGAGGCCTACAATGCCAGAGAGATTATCGAAGCCAAGAGGGAAAAGCGTGAACCTGTAATTATTCCTCATTTCTCGTGCCATCAGTTGAGACATACATTCTGTTCGAGATTATGCGAGAATGAGACAAACATCAAGGTAATTCAGGAAATTATGGGTCATGCTAATGTAGAAACGACTTTGGACATTTATACAGAGGTGAATTACAAAAAGAAGGAAGAATCTCTGGAGGAACTGTCAAAAAAGATTGACTTCTTCTAATAGGATAGCTGGTAAATCGAAAGGAAAGTATTTATTTTGTCAGATATAGCTGGTGCACCAGAAAATGGGAAGTACACCAGTTACTGCACCATTTCAATAAAGAGATAGGTGACAATACAATTCAATATAAAGAGAGTCATGGTTCGAAAAAAGACTGAATTAAAGCGGAATAAGGTTAAATAAAGACGAAGGTCAAATTATTCCCGACGATGAAGTCTTTAGATAAATAAATCCAGTAAAATCAAGGGTTTCAGCGATTACAAGTTGTGATTTACTACAAATTTACTACAAATTTGCTACGCATAATGCGGAATAATACTTAATAATACGTTTTGTGCGACATTCAATTTTATATTTTGTACTTCAAGGACACTTTCCAAGTGAGAATTTGGGAGTGTCCTTTTTGCGTGTAGCAATGAGCCAAGTGCCATGTTTGCATGAGCATTTGGCGATTGCCGCGACAACGAGCAGCTATGCTGCGAGTGTGGTTATGGTCAAAAATAAAGAATTGGAGGAATAAAGCATGAATAGTACAGCGTTAGGAGCAGAAAACACAAAGAAAGAGAGCATTATTTTTATCAGTGAAGCACATGAGAAATTCTACTACGAGAAATTAGAAGAAGTAAGGTATCAGGATGTGTACCACAA
>JALEZW010000031.1 GCA_022772675.1 Agathobacter sp.
GGCATCACCAATAAGGGAAGACCTGTCCACAGAATCTTCCATCGAATGCAGCCATTCAAACAGTGCGTCCACAACGGGCCGGGACTGTTTCTGGCGTTCCTCATACCGTTCTTCCGGTGTTTTGTTTCTGATCAGTTCCTCGACTTTGTACAGGATCCCGATCCGTGCCATTGCCTGGTATGCAACGGTCTCTTTCAGCTGCTCCTTTGTGAAATCCTTTTTCAGTGCCGTGAGAGCTGCATCAAAACGGCGTCTTGCATGGGTGAAGCACCCGGTCACGGTGATGGAATCGTCCAGCCCGTGGTATGCCTGGTAACCATCGCAGGTCAGGTATCCGTGAAAACGGCCGTCCAGGAACTCCACCGGATGGTATCCGGCCCGGGTCCTCTCATAATCGAAGAGTGCCATCCGCGGGGATCCACTGTACTCGTCCGTAAGATATACCCACATCCAGTTCTGTGTGGAACCCTTCTGGTCCGGCTCACCGGTCACCTGTATCCGGGTCTCGTCACAGTGGATGTACCGGCTTTTCAGGAATTCCTCTTTCATCCGGTCATACAGCAGTTTCAGGTAACGGTCCGCACAGCCTGCAGCAGAACTCCTGGCGTACCACTTCCACACTGTCATTATCCATACTGATATCCCGGTTCATCCCTTCCCTCCATATCTTCCATTAATTCCGAAACCAGCTTTTCCAGATCTGCAGTTATCTCTTCCCTTGAACGCATAGGGAAATCTGCCCCTTTCCCGACAATTCCGGAACTTCCTGCATTCCATACCTGTTTTACAGGATATAAACTATGAAATGCGAAATTGACTTTAAAAAAATTGGAATGAGAATAAAAACTTTGCGGAATAACTGCAATATGACACAGGAAAAACTTGCTGAAAAAACAGGGCTTTCCCTTTCCCATATATGTAATTTGGAAAACGGGCATTCCAAGATGAGCGTTGAATCACTGATCACCATTGCGGACACACTCTCTGTCTCCACGGACGCCATCCTGTTTGGTGAAATCTCTCACTGTCACGATGATGATCAGTATTATAAAGATTTTGTTGATGTGATGTTTGACTGTACTGACTTTGAAAAAGGGATATTGATTGAAAATGCTATGTATGTGAAAGAAATCCTGCGAAAAAGACCCTAATTGCAGCTTTTTAACATTTTTTCCAATTTTACTTTTCTTTCTTCATCCTTGTCCCAAAAATCCTCATATTTTCGAATAAGATCCAAAACACACTGAGCGCACTTATTTATTTCTTCATCTACCTGAATAATTTGACAACGCACCCCTACAAAAAGGGTATAATAAATCTGTGTTATGTCATAAAAGAATATACTCATCATATTTGTGTATGATTTATACCAAGCATACATATCTTTGTTCAGTTCTTCTCCATATTTCAGGAAGTTCGATTTCCACTCTGTTTTATCATTCAATGTATATTGGAAAGCATCCAAAATTAAATTTGTATAACCTGTAATGAGAATTTTATTTTGAAACTCCTTATCTCTCTTTTTCCCATTTATCAACATACACCATCGATTCCAGACAATACTACTAATATTCTTTAGTATATTAGTTTCATATGTATTCTGAATCTCCTGATACGCTTTTGTCAAGACTTCCAACTCTCCACGATTAATTGACATGTCTAAATTTATTGTCTCTGCAAATATAATCAATGCTTTCTCATTTACGTGATCCAGAACATAAGGAATCATTGTCTGCCAAGCCATATTACGTTCATATCTACATATCCATCTTTTCCATAAGAATAAATCTGAATTTGCAATCTTTATTACCGCGCATACTATGTCACCTTCACATTTCAATCCGTGTTGAAATTGCTTCAAAAGAATTCTGGCACACTCAAAATAAAAACGTGGATAAGGGACCTCTTGCCTGACAAAATTCTGTATCATCTCTGTATCACAGGCAGTTGTAAGAAAAAGCCAATAATCAATGATACTATTTCTCTTTGCCAAAACCTGACATAACCGATGTGGACTTTCGTTATAAGCTTTTTGAAATAACTTACGAATACGTTCATCAGAACTGGGAGCCCTGCCTCTTTCAAAGGCATCTATAAACTCGTAAATTTTGTCCAGATCTTCGTTTTGAATTCCCTCTTGTAAATGCTGATAATACATCCGATCTGCTCTAGGTGCCCTTCTATCCAAATTTACTGTATATGTCAATTTTTCCAGTGCTTCCCAAATATCCGTCGTTTTGTTAACATTTTCCATCAGCTTTTCCTCTTCCATACTAAACATTCCGGATCTGATAATTCATCCCATAAAACTTCAAATGTATCTACAATCATCTGTGGATGTTCTACACATTGAATGATATGATGTTTCTTGCCAAGGCTATTAACCGATGAACCCAGTGACCATACCTGTGGCTTATTTGATTCTTCAATCAACATCAGAAATCGATCATGAAAACGATAGCCGTGATTATTCCACTGACATCGTAATTCTGCCTGGATTCCGTAATGATTACTTCTCTCTCCAATAATTCTATTTTGCTCCTTTATCCACTTCTTTACAGAAATATGACTCCTTTGAGCAATTTCACCGGAAGTAATCGCGTATAAAGAGGCATTAAAGCTGGTAGTATAATACCAAGTATTTAAAATATCTTCCACAGTCAGATATGGATCCCATAAATACACTTTTCCTGTTCTTGCTCGGTTCATTAAAGAAATTAAATCCCTTCTGGCCTTGTCGGATTCCTGAACAATTCCATATTGTCTAAACTCTGCCCGTATGTATAATTCATCTACACGTCTACGATACTGACGATTCTTAACATAATCGTCACGCAAACGAATAACCGGAGGACCTACGTGAATATTATGTGCCGATTTTATCTCAAACTGATCCACTACTTGACCATCTTTGTCATATATTACCCGTTGTTCTCCATACTGTGCCCCTAATTCCATCATGTTTGATATTTCTCTCATCATCGAAGTATCTTGTCGAGATAATAATAGTTGATTTTTAAGATCTATGACTGTAGATTTACAAAGTCGTGATGCATCTCCAACAGAAAAAGTAACCTCTACACCTTCTTTTCCGAACAATGTAGTTCCAAAAGCAACGATGGTATCATCTGAGCTTCCCTCGGAAAGTAATTGAAATTCACAAGAATCGCCCACTCTTTGATCTAATGACACATTATAGGTCAGTTTCGTCTCTATCTCATCAACACAATACGAAGTTCTAATATTCAATGATGGAAACTGAAAGACAAAATTTCCAATTCGATCAGAGACTGCAAATAAATCTATCGGAAGGATTCTATATATTTCATCAGTCATCTTTCGAAATTCTGATGTCTTAAGAACATTTTTGACTTTTTTATCAACTTCAAAAAACTCCAATAGGTAACTTCCATTTTTAAAATTATTCTTGAGTACCTTATTAAGAAGAACTTCTTTTGTGCTATTCTGCTGAACAAATACTTTGGGAACAGCTTCAAGCTTTCCTATCTTGAGTTTCCCATCTCCAATATCAATCTCCTGCTTATTCCGACTTCCACATAAAATCTTATAAATATTTCTAACGGTCTGAAGATTCAGAACCTTCTTTTTTATCCCAAGTGAAAATTCTTCTGATATATAAAAAGGCTTATCCGTTAGATATGTTGACTCCTGCTCTACTTCTACTCGCTCATCAAAAACAAAAATGGTATAGACATTGCATACCTCTTTCGTCACATTATCCATCAGAAACACGGATACCATTTCACAACAATTATAAAAACCCAAACTGTCACAGGAAATTAATTTATCATAATCATTCAACAAACATTCAAATGAAATATTTTCATTTTTTTTCATTCCCTTAAACACGATTTCTTCTGACGCCTCTACCATTCCATATTCATCAAATCTGGAAATTCCCGTCTTTGCCACAAACACGCCGACTGCGTTGCTCTTTGTTGAAAATGTTCTGGATGTCTTTGACGAAAATTTTACCAACCGTTATTATGTTCGTATGGGCATAACAGCTCATTTTTTATAGCCCCTTGTTTTCATATCCCGTTCCACCGCTTTATCCTATCACATAACTTCATAATCTGTTTTTTAAGACCTAGCATATTTCCCATGTTTTCACATGTCATGTATTTCGTGGCAGCCCTGGCAAATGCAACCTTTTTACCAGTAAAGTTTGTATAATATGAATCAATGTATTCTGGGAAAAGCTCATACTGTCCACATTGCATTGGAAGATGCGTATCCAGCATGGCTTCGATTACTGATTTCGGGATATAGTTCTCAATTTCCTTTCCCTTTGTAACCCATGACATCATATGAAGCTGTGTAAATTCATCTATTATCCTGCGCTTTGTTCCATTCAGGTGTGCACGTTTACTGCGCTTATCACTGTCCATCACTATCACTGCATTCCTATTGGTCTTAATTACATTTATAAGATCTGTTGTCTCCTGGGCAGAATACTGTGATAACAGGCGGCCGCCATAATACAGAAACTGATAATGGACTCCCTCCTGGAACTTCCCCGGACAAAACAGTTCTATCCACTTCTGTATGTAAACTCTGTCCGAAGGTCCCTCCACCCAAATTATTCCATTGGACTGTAACAGATCACTGGCCTTTACATCCAGATCATCCAATATTTCTGTCTTGTCCAAATACGATTCTATTCTCTTGACATAAGCTTTACCATTCTGTTTATACACATGAAAAATACCAGCTTCGTCTCTGTCATAGAATGCATTAATTGCAACATGAGAATGTGATGTAATAAACATCTGAATATCATGTTTCACTGCAAATTCATATATAAACTCAAATAGTTTTCTCTGCATAGCAGGATGCAGATTATTCTCCAATTCCTCAAACCCATATATGATTTTCTTATTTTTAAATTCCTTAAGCTTTGGAATGACCATCAAATTGAGCAATACCAAAATTATCGTCTTAAGACCGCTTCCCATCTGTGACAATGGGCATTTGTCCATGCCATTCTCCTTTAGGAAAACTTCCCACCGTACATTCCCATAAGAATCAGTAATCTGCTGAACCCTAATTTCTTCAAACTCAGCTTCTGGAGACATAATCTTATTGACCGCACTTAAGAGATCTTTCTCAATAATTGATTCATCATAACTACTGTCATTTAAAAATACTCTGATGAGATTAGTTGCCCCTTCTCCTGTACAAGAAAGATCCTCCAAAGTCTTTCCAATCTCATACACCTCTTCGGGAAGTATGTTACGTTCGGCTGAAATACGTCTAAAAGCATAGTTTTTTCTCTCATCTTGAAGCATATATTCAATATTTCCTGAATTTCTATTATCTAGAATAGGAATTCTTGCATCCCAAGGAACCATCTCTCCTTGTCGATTCTCAGACTTCACCTTATATCCTACAAAATGTCCCTTTGATATTTGCCACATTGAATCCCTTGTTTCACCGTTGATTGTTGCATATCCCGAAAATAACCTACCACACATTTCCTCCGTCACCGGGACTTTCGCTACAATCTCATTTGCCTTTTGGGAATTATATTCAAAAAAATGACTATCATATGTCATCCCCACAACATCAAGAATACTAGATTTGCCACAGTTATTCTTCCCAATGATAACCGATACCCTTGGAAGATTATCCAATTCAGTATAGTTCTCTGCAGTAAAGGCCTTGTAGCCCTTAAATCTTATTCCTGTGTACATTGGTTTTCCCTCTTCTTTGAATATGTGTTTTATCAAAAGCAATTTCATATACCATTATAGTCTGAATTTTCCATGCAATCAACTGATTTTCTCAAGATCCATGCTGCTAACACTCTTACATACCACTCAACTTCCGCTTCTTTTTCCATACTATCGCCATATGCACCGGAAACTGGGTAAAAATTTTCTCCTTTTTTTACTAATAACTCCACTATTATATTTAGCCTTGGCTCCTTTCAGTATTCCAACTTTATTATTATCTATTTCTTTCATATGATGATCTCCTGTTGTAATCTGTTCTAAATATCTTTTACAGATTGTTGCTGGATTTGAGGTCGGTGGTTGTTTAGGTGAATTAAATTCTGTTGTACACCAAACATAATGGATATTCTTATAGTATCTTTTTGCTATTATGTATGCTAATTGTGTTCCAGCTGAATATAAAAATGGATTTTTTCTCACATTCATCCCCATCTTCCATCATCCCCTTTTCATCATTTGAATTCCTCGTATATTTTATCTTTTCAGAAGCATTTCTTCACTGTAGTTCCCGCTCACCAGCTTCTTATTCCACCAGGCAATAAATATAGTGCCAATTAAGATGCCAATCAAATCCCACGTCATCCAGCGGACATGCCCTTCCATGTACAAAGTACTGATGAATCTAGTCCGATATTGCATACAACACGGCCGTCATAAAAGCAACGGTCATATTTTCTTAGAGTTAACACCATTATAAGGCAAAAGGACGAACGCATTTTAACAACCAAAAAATATCATTCTAATCCTCTTCATACCATACCTTGCAGAAGCTTTTGCGACAGCGAAGCTCTGTTAAAGTGCGCCATTTTTTCATCAATGATTCCTTACTCAAATCTCATCTGGCATTTTACTAGACTAAACAGACACACCTTCCCTTAAGTTGACGGTAAATTGACCACATAGCCGCCTGACTTTTCTTAAGCACTTCCATTTTTATCATCTTTGACATATATCAGCTCTAAGCAAGCCAATTATTCTTCATCCTCAAATCTTAGCGTTAACTCCCACTTATCGTTCGGACTATTACCAGTGTTTCTTCCGCACGACACTGTCATAAATCAGTTTGTCCGTATCTTCCAGACATTCCTTGATAATCTCCAGACCAAGCTTATGAACTTCGTCCGTGACTCCTCGGACCAGCTCCGCCATCTTCGTTGGATCTTTCATGAACTCTGTTTCAAGTTTTTCAAAAACACTGATGCTTTTTTCTTCAAAATAATTTATACTGTTAATCATAGAAGACACCTTCCATTGTGTGTTTTGGTTTTGTCTCTAATACTTTATCACAAAGTGGTGCCCTCTACTTTTCTTTTTCTATTTTTCCGAGTAAAAATTTACGCTAGCCTCCGCCATATTTCTCTGGTTGTCCAGATAGCGGATATTGGTAGCGGAGAGTCCCAGCAGCTTTGCCTCCGGATAAGTATCCAGAAGCTTTCTGACACTTCTGCCCCATTCTTTAGCCCCGCAGCGATGAAATTCATCCAGAATGATATAGTCCGGCTGCAAACTGTCAATGCTGTCCTCATTTTTCATCAGACGGCTGTATGACAGATACTGGATATTCGGAAATTCCATACCCAGATTTTCCAGCTGCGTCTGGTAGATGTATTCACTGGGGGAAAGCCAGAGGAACTTTTCCATTGGATGATCCTCTGCCAGTTTGAAGGCAATCAGCGACTTTCCTGTCCCGGTGGGATGGATGACCGCTGCCTTTCCCTCCTGTTCCAGCATGGTGCTTGCTGCTTCATATGCTTCCTGGTTGTGTTTGAAAAGATGAATAGCCATATGTCTGCTCCAATCCGCTTCTTGTCTTCAGGACATACCACATGTTCCTGCCGCCTCCTGACATGCGTTCTGTACGGTCATGCCTATTCAGGTCTGATGGTCAGGCTATTTGCTACATAATCAATATTTTGTTGTTAATGTTGAGTGAAAAAGCATATAAAAAAACAACCCTGACACAGGCTGCTAAAAAGAGAACTTCATTATTATAAAGAAGTGCACGTCACTCAAGCCTGGCAAATATTCAAACAAAAAATTTGCCAGGCTTTTTGGGGGGCTTTCTTTTTTATACAATTTTTTCGGTTCAATCAGCAAAATATTAAAAATATAGACGTTTTAGCTTGCATTCCGCCGATAGAAGTGCTATTTTACTATATGAAACTAAAAAAAATAGCAAAATATGATAACATTATATTGATTATGTAGCTAACACCATCTCCATCTGGTCTAGCTGGCGTTTATGTTCCTCTCCTGTAGAGCGGATATAAATGCGTGTGGTTTCGATATTACTGTGTCCTAAGACATCCGCAAGCTTTGCGATGTTTTTTTTTATCTGGTAAAAGCACTTGGCAAACAAGTGTCTCAGATTATGCGGAAACACTTTCTCTTTATCCACACCTGCTTTTTCGCAGAGCTGCTTCATCATCCGCCATACTGTCGTGCGGTGCAGCGGCTTTCCGGTACGGGTACAGAATACAGCTCCGCTTTTGATGCCATGCTTTTTTGTATATTTCATCAGAACCCGGCACAGCTTGCTGGGATAGAGAATTCTCCGCACTTTTCCTTTGTTATAAATTTCTGCCATTCCCTGCCGCAGGGACTCCACCGTAATGTACTGTAATTCACTGACACGGATTCCGGTACTGCCGATGGTCTGCATGACAAGTGCCAGCTTTTCATTACCGGACTGCTCCGCCGTCCGAATGAGCTGCTGGTATTCTTTCTTTGACAGATCCTTGTTCTCCGGGCAGAAGGCCTCCTCCTGCACACGGATGGTCTTGATACGAAGTTCATCCCAGCCCATTTTTTCGCAGAAATGGTTCACTGCTGCCAGAAAGGAATTGATACTGCGGGTCTTGTAGCGTCCGCTGTCCTTTAAGTATGCTTTATAGAGTATGAGCATTTCCTTGTCCAGGTCCCGTCCCTGCAGAAACTCCTGCAGTTTGCGGATGTCACGGACATATTTCCGGATTGTGGAGCTCTGCTTCTCATCCTCATACATAGCCATACGAAACTGTTCTATTTTCTCGTCTGTAATTTGTCTTTCCATGATATGTCGTACTGCTCCTTCTTTTATGTATCCTCTGATATGATAGCATACCCGGCAGAAGCTTTATCCGGCATAGCAATTTGAACCTGCCTGTGCTATACTGTATTTATCGAATAATGGGAGTCCCCCTCGAAAGGAGAAGATTTTATGAAAAAATGGAAGAAAAAAGCAGCTGCCGTTCTTTGTCTGGTGTGTGCCGCAATCATGTGGCATACCGATACAGCGTCTGCACAGCCACTGGAAGCCGGCAAAACTTTTAAAATTGATTTAGACGGTAACGGAACAAAAGAAAGTATCAAATGGACGGAACAGAAAAAAAATGATAAAGTTACCGTTAAGCTCTATGTCAACGGGAAAAAACTTGCTACAATGTCCTCTGAATACGGAATATACTCTGAGGTTTCTGTGGTAGATATCAGCAAGAAAGATAAATACAAAGAAATCTATGTTCAGATTAACTCCGACAGTGATTGTTTTGCAAAAGGATTCGGCTATCGCTATCAGAGTAAAAAGCTGAAAAAGAGCTTTACCTTCGATACTCCGGCTGCCAGCCGGCTTTCCATTCTGGAAAAACAGCCGGGGGATGGAAATGTATGGTTTAACAGTGAGTACGCTGATTCTTATGTAATGCAGGGCTATGCAAAGCAGGCATATAAAATTTCTTCCGGTAAACTGAAGCCAGTTAACAAAACGGTGATGAATACAACCGACGAATGGCGGAAAATGGGTTATAAATCAACAAAAACACTGGATGTGTATACCAATATTGGTGATGAAACTCCCGCTTTCACGCTTTCCACAGATGATATCTTTCATATTTATAAAATCAAATCTGTAGACTATAAAACTCTGTATACAGGTATCTCTTATATCTATGTGAAGACCGATAGCAGGAAAACCGGCTGGATTAAAAATCCTAAGGAGGAGATCTTCCTGGGCAGATATGATAGTAATGATGAATGGATTCCTTCCGCATATTTCTGGGGATAAACTTACTCCTTGAAACCCACTCAAAAATGTCCTATATTTGTTATAGGACATTTTTTTCATTATTTTTGTAAGAACAGACGAGAAAGGACTCTATGGAAAACAAGAAACGATTACGGAAAAACCCTTCACGGGAAACCTGTGAAACCATTATCAAACGAATACTGATGACGGAGGTTCTGCAGCACGGCAGAAACCGGCACTTTAAAAAAGCGGCTGATTTCATGGACTACTTTGAGTCCCTCTATCCGCCATCGGATGCCCTGTCCAAGCAGGTGCAGCGTGCTGTTTCGGCTCTCAATATGCCAAAAGATGATGACGGCTATCTGATTGCCAATAAAACTGCCGACCAGTTTGTCCAGGAACAGGAAATCTCCCATATGCTTGCGGATGTGTCCGCCACAGTCAATCCCATGGAGGATGTCCAGACAGTCTTCCTGTCCGTTCCTGTGCCAATGCAGCCCCTTCTGATTCAACGGATTGAACAGTTGTCTGCTTTTGAGGGTAAATATATTACGATTGTTCCGTCCTCAAATGGTCTGTTATTTTATACGGATTGCAAAAATCAGTTGCTCATTTTGCTAAATAGTCTGATAAATCAAGGGTGATTTATATTTGTCGGTTATACCCAAAAACCGACTAAATATGTGGAATATTCAGTCGGTTTTTATGTTTCGAACGCGTTATGTTGTCTATTTATCCCATTGTTTTTCTTAACAGTAACAGAGTCAGAAAAACATTTTGATTTGCAACTCTTTTAAAGCCTTAGGCAATTCAAGTATTCACTAATTGGGAATATGAAGAAAATTGAGCTATATTAATGCATTCCCATCCTCTGCAGTCCCAACCCTTTAATATAAATATCCGGAAAATGATAACGCAGGGGATCTGCCATGCGTCTCTGATATGGCTTAATAATCCCAATCGAAATTAATTTGGTAATCTCATCCCTGGGATTATCAAACCCTGCATTTTCCAATGCCATAATTAAATCTCTCTCATCAACAGGAGTTCTCTGCACACTATCCTGCAGTGTATTGAAAAACTTCTCATATTCTCTGTATTCTTCTTTCAAGTCAATTACCCTTTTTATGGATACCTTTGGCAGCATATCCTCAAAGCATCTTGGCCGGATGATGCTTTTATAAACCTGATCATGCTCACGAGCCCGCAAATCCTTTTCTTCTTCAGCAGCACTTACAAAAATATCAATCATACTTCTTGGAACAATGATACCCTGTGTGTCTGCCAGGCGATTATGAAACCAATTATACGTAGAGGCCTTATTACCACTCCCCATCTTCATTCCTATAATTGCCGTCAACATATTCCGGTTTTCTGTTTTTCCCAAAACAGGTATATATCCCAGCCCATCGGATTCACTGACCTCCTGGCCAGTCACTTTTTCATATAGTCTTTTCATTTCTACATTTTTGCTGATTGCCCTCTTCCAAACCATGGCAAACAGTTGATCATATTCCCACGAAATTGTCACAGAATAATTTTTAAGCTTAACCTTATCCGGGACATTCACTTCCCGATCATAGATATCCTTTCGAAGAAAAATCTTGCTCTTAATGTTATGCATGGTATTTTCATTCATATACCACATATAAACCAGTGCACTGACAAATCTTCCCCTGTCCTGAGCCGCAACAACACGATCCAATGCATCATAAATAATGGTAACAACCTTGTTCTGCTTCTCATAATATTCATTAATCCCATTCAGCAGTTCTTTTAAATCGAAAGCCATTTTCCCATTTAACATGCAAAATTTATCAGAAGTAAACCGACCACTAAGGAGTTTTCTTTGCATATCATTATCCATAAATGTCTCCAGCTTTGGTTCATTCTTTAATAATATCCTTATTGTTTCATAGTACAAAAACGCTCGAATCTGTTCTTCTGATTTCAGATTTCCAAATATATCAATATAGTCAGTCTCCTGAGACGTGCCAACAATCCACTCGCTATGCTCATACTGTTCTGAATCAATCTGCAAATATTTTGCCAAAGCCTTCGCATAATTATTATACTTTAAAGCTGTAAAAAGTGCTGTCTTCCCTACTCCCTTTTGACCTAAAACCAAAAATTTTTTTTGATCAAAAATAAAAGAATAACTTCTCAAGGGATAAAAATCGGCTTTCAATTGGCTTTCTGTTGTAAATTCATCTTCTGCAGCTCCTGTCTCATTTTTTCCAATCAATTGGCTAATAGAATCAATGATCAGACTCTGTGAAATATCTCCTTTATCGTATGAATGTTCATCCTCTTCTGTAAGAGCATCTTCAATTGCCATCACCACTTTACCAATTTCATATTCCTGTTCATTACATACTTTGATCAGCTGATCCGTATTTTGAATTACTTCCAGACCCGCATAATATGATATATCAATCGGATAATGCTCGCCTGTTTCATCATCTATTGCTATCTCCCCATTTCGGTATTCTTCATTTGTAATACCTAATGCCTCATAGCTTCCTTCCAGATATACCTTTTTCTCCAGTTCTGCCAGTTCCGCATTTACCGGAACTTTAACATTCAATAATACAAAGGGCGTGTTCTCTTTCTTTAAAATTGGAATAGTCGTCTTCATTCCCTGAACATTCTGGTTACTGCCATAGAAAAACAACATTGCCAGATCAGAATAACGTGACAATGTAATCCCACCGATCTGATGAATCCCAGACCTGGTATCAATGAAAATATAATCTGGTTTCACAAAGTTATCAATTTTTGTTAATAAAACATCAATCGGAGTTTTTTTATCTTCGTATAAAGGGATATCTAAATCAAAGCGCATTAGACTTTTTCGATAAGTTTCTGTATCCTCCCTTGTGGCACTGCCGATTGCAGGCACAATATAAATCTCTCCCCCTGCCTGATTTACATGGCAATACTCTCCTACCGGATACATATACTCATCGACATTTGCCTCGGTTTCATACACATGACTCTCTAAAAGAAAATCTAATAAACCATATCTTGACATAGCATCTTCCGGAAATAAGCTTGCTACCCCGGGAGCCTCCAGATCAAAATCTAAAACAACAATCTTTTTTCCTTTCCTGGCCAGAGCTATTGCTGTCATAACCATTGTAGTGGTTCTTCCAACACCGCCTTTAAAGGAATAAAAGCTGACCAGTTTGCTCGATAACTCCAGTTTCTTATCTGTCCTTTGCTTTCCATCCCAATATGCGTTTGTGAGATATTTTTCAAACACCCAGATTCCTTTGCAGACTGGTTCACTATCCTTTTTCCATTCCTGAATTTGCTCTCCTACAAAAAAATTTTCTTCGCAATTCCCGCAATATCCCAGCCAGCTGTCAATCTCTTCTTTTACAGTTCTTTCCAATTGTTGCAGTATTTGATCATTGCCGTTCTCTAAATAAATGTTAATCTTCCCGTATACATCCTGAATAATATCAATTTCTAGTTGTTCCTCTTTTACAATAAATTGTTTGCTGACATTGATTGCTTTATCCAGCACTTCATTGTAATGTATCATGCACTTGCACCTCCTGCAACGATTTCTGCGACAAAGCGAAACACCTTTTCGCTTTCCTTCACATACTGCTTACAATATTCTTCATCATCCCATTTGGGATGTTCTCCATATCGGTATTCCGGACTCCAATGTGGGAACCCATGACGTCCTGTAAAAATATCCCTGCCGTTTATTTAAAAATCCGGTCTTTTTTCCGATAACGTTTCTTTCTCTTTGCTTCCTTGAATCGCTCCTTATTGAGTTTCTTCACTTCCATCCGATGCCGGATATAATAGAAATTGTCATACATCTTCTTAATGAGCAGAATGAGAAGAATAGTGGTAACTACGATAAACAAAATCACCACAATCCACACCGGCTGGATCAAAATCACATTCTCTGCCTTATTATCGGGCTCCGCTGCCTGTTCCGTAAAATAATTATCCTCCACCTTCGCACCGGTTTTTACAATGCTGACATGTCCTACTTCGCGATCCGCAAAGGTGTACGTAAGCTGCGCTACCGTCCCTTTTTCGCCTGTACTCTCATCCCGTTTTACCGTGGCATCGGAAAACTGCGCCACCTTCGGCATGATAATATAGGCATCCTCATCCATTTTCACATAGGGCTCGTTATTGTTAAACAGCCCATAATTTTTCCCGGAATCCTGAGAAAACTCCTTGTCACTTTTTGCTATATTGAGTGCCTGGAAATTATCAAAACAGTAATCAAAGAGCTTTCTTGTATCCGTGTAATGGGACGGTGAATTTGCATCCAGTACCACACAGACCAGTGTAATCCCGTCCTTTTCTGCAAAAGAGACCAGCGTGCTGTTTGCCACCGTTGTATATCCGGTTTTTCCGCCGGTACAGTAATCATACAAATGTGCATCATCACCGCGGAACGGGTAGATCATTTTGTGGTGATTATGCATCGGATACTCTGATTTGCACTTATTGGTCTTCGGAAGTGTGTAGGCTGTCGTACCGGCAATCTTTTTAAATTCCTTATTTTTATATGCTGCCGCTGAAATCAGTGCCATATCGTATGCACTTACCCAGTGATCCTCATCCGGCAGACCATTGCTGTTGTTGAAATGGGTATCGGTGCAGCCCAGTTCCTTCGCCCGCTGATTCATCAAATCGATAAAAGTCCGGTAATCGCCTCCAAGCTTTTCCCCTACATGCTCTGCTACCGCATAGGCACACTCATTTGCCGATTCCAGCATGACCGCATACAGGCACTGCTCCACCGTAAGCTCCTCATCGAGATTACGTGCAATGTTTGAAGTATCACCCTCATTTTTATATACTGCATCTGCGGAAAAGGTGACAATCTCATTCATATCACAGTTTTCTATTGCCAAAAGCACCGTCATAATCTTGGTGATACTTGCCGGATAATGCTTGTCATGGATTTTCTTTTCATAAAGGATTGTTCCCGTATTTACTTCCATAACAATCGCACTCTTAGAGTCCGTCTTTATTCCCTCCGGCCAGTATTCCTCTGCCTTCACCTGCTGCGGAACTGCAGTCAGCAGAAACACTGCTGTAAGCAAAAATGAAATGACGCGCTTTCCTTTTATCTTCTTCATCTATCGTTACCTCTCCTGCCCAAACCTCGCCCAATATCTCTTTTTTCTATCAAAGATTATCAATACTTGTTCTTTTCTCCTTTAGTATAAGCGTTCCCGTAAAAACCTGCAAGGAAATTCTTGGGAAATAACCGCACCTTGATTGTTACAGGCAATCATGGTATAACTAGAAATATACTAGAAATGTACAAAAATAAAACAACAGGAGAACCCTCTATGAGACTTCGCAATATCCCAGGTGCAGATGAAATTGTTGCATCCAGCCCATTCTGTATACAAAATCCGGCGGAACACCGGGGCCAGTGGAAAAAACTGCTTAACAGCCCGGCTCCCATCCACCTTGAAATCGGTATGGGAAAAGGCCGGTTTCTTATGGATATGGCTGCCCGGCATCCGGACATCCAGTATATCGGCGTGGAACGCTACACCAGTGTACTGCTGCGGGCCGTCCAGAAAATGGACGAGCTTAAACTTCCCAATGTCCATTTTATCTGTGAGGACGCCGCCAGACTTCCGGAAGTGTTCGCACAGGCAGAGATTGACCGGATCTATCTCAATTTCTCTGATCCGTGGCCGAAAGACCGCCATGCCAAAAGACGTCTGACTTCGCACCAGTTCTTAGAACGCTATGACCAGTTTCTTGCACCGGGCGGGCGGCTGGAATTTAAGACCGATAACCAGGATTTATTTACCTTCTCACTGGAAGAGATTGAAAACTCTCCCATCTGGCATATTGATGCCAGCACGCGGGATCTGCACCATGATCCGGTCCTGAATCTGGGTAATATTATGACAGAGTACGAGGAGAAGTTCTCCTCCATGGGCAACCCGATCTGTAAGCTGATTGCATCCCGCTCATAACTCAAAATTTTAACACAACCGCCGTATAATTATCGTTATCTGTATTCTTCGAAATAGCTTTAAACATGGCCGGAACGGATTTCTCGCCCTTTTTTGAGAGAAATCTTTTCAGCCGGCTCTCTTCTAATTTTTTGGACACCCCATCGGAACAGACCAGGAAAGTATCCCCCGCCTGCAGTTTTCCATAATGAAAAGCTGCCATCTGGCTTCCCGACACCCCTTTTCTCCCCAGAAACTGTGTCAATGTATTAAAATCTCCTTTCTGTACCGGGCGCTGTGTCATGATATTCAGATCTGCCTTCGTCTGGGGTGTACTGATTCTTTTCAGCTTCCCCTTTCTCAATAGAAAAATAGGGCTGTCTCCAATATTTACCGCATAATAGCGGTTTCCCTGCCACATCAAAAGGGACAAGGTTGTGGCAGTCTGTCCGATTTTCTCACAGAGCTGCAGTATTTTTGCATTGATCTGGTCTAAAAGATCCTCCAGCAGACGATCCGGCAGAACGTCTCCTTCCGGCTGCTGCTCCACAAAATGGATGACCGCCTGAATGGCCGCTTTAGAGGCAAGCTCTCCATAGTTGGCACCACCCACTCCGTCGCAGACAGCTGCCACATGAATTTCCTCCGGATGACAGGTGAGGGTTCCCGCCTGCTCACAATCCTCTCCCTTATAGTAAAACACCGTATCCACCATGAAATTGTCCTGATTAATCTTCCGGGATCCGATATCTGTCTTGGCGTGATAAAATACATTCCACTCTTTCGGAAGATTATCTGCAGTCAGAGCCTCCCCATAAAGCTCCGCATGCAATCCCTCAATATCAGCAAAACGGTAGTTGATATTGGGATTCAGCCCACGCATCAGCGCATTCTGCTGTCTGGAAGAAAGGGAGGTTTTCATCAGACGCTGGGGAAGCTCATCCAAAAGCATTCTCTCTTCTGCCTCCGCAATGCCCTCTCCGGTTATCAGATACACAATTGTTGCACACAGAGAAAAAATATCGGTCCACGGACCCTGCATATCCGGCCTGGAATGCTCCGGTGCCTGCAATCCCTTATGTTCAAAAACCTGTTCACTCTGGAATTCTTCTTTTCCATCAAAGGAAGTTGCCGAACCGAAATCAATCAGGTACAGTACCTGATCCTCTGAAATCATCAGGTTTCCCGGACTGATATCCCTGTGGATAATTCCCATTCCATGGAGATATTTCAGTGTGTCAAAGGTATATTGTATGTAGGAAAGTGCCTCCGCTGCCGGAAGTTTCCCGCTCCGCTTTTTTACATAGTCCGACAGAGTTTCCCCCTGAACCAGACTTAATACGATATACTCCGTTTCATTCTCCGGAAAGTAATCCTTCAGTCTGGCAATATATGGCACGTCCTTGATTTTCTCCAGAATTTTCGCCTCATGCCGGAAATTATGAAGGCACTCTTCCACGATTTTTTTACTTTCGTCATCCTGATAAAATGCCACCCTGCGGGATTTCCCATTCTCCCTGGATGCCCATTTCTTTGGGAAAAATTCCTTTATGGCAACATAGCAGTCCAACAGCTGGTCCACAGCCCGGTAAGTAATGCCAAAACCACCGGTTCCAATGACGGAAATCACCTCATATCTGTTTTTTAATATCGTGCCCTGTGGCAGATAAGTCTCCTCTTTATTCATAGATTTCTCCTGTTTTTTTCTATAGAAAGATAAATGTGGAGCAGTTCTCTACTCCACACTTTTTATTAATCATTTCATTTTCTAGCCGCAATATCTTTTATTGCATTTACACGGAAATAACACATGGTTCCTGATAAAACGGAATTTTTGTATCATGAGTTACGAATCGGAATCCTTCTGCTTTTGCCTGACAAATCATTATACGATCAAACGGATCATTATGATCTTGTATTTCTTTATGATATCTCAATGTTTCCAATTGTCGGACATGATTATCAGAAATGGGCACCATTCGAAAGCCAACCTGATTACATAACTCCGCCAACTTAGTTCCACTTATATGGATTTTATCAGGTTTTGACATAAACTTAATTGTCGTTTCCCATATCGAAGCAGTACTATAATAAATTTCATTATCCGGATCTAATATCAGCTTCCTTGCTTCTTTAGATAATTTTGGATTATCGTTTAAAGTCCATAGTATGATATGTGTATCCAACAATAACCTCATTCCATCACCCCAAACATTTTTGCAATTTCATCATTCATTTCATCAAAATCATAGTCTTCATCATACAAATCTTCTCCTTTAACAATTCCAATTCTATTTACAGACAATTCCTTATTTTCCACTTTTACAGGTTGCATAAAACGATCTATCAGTTCTAAGATAAACAATACATTATCATCTGAAAGACTTGATATTTTTTTTACTACTTCTTCCTGTAATATTGACATAAAATCACCGTCCCTCACCTTTACTTTCCAATGTTCCACATATATATTATACACAAAATCGCACGCCAAACAATCTTTTTTAGCATGATGATACTTCCAAACCTCATTACTGTCGATGGATTTAACATTTCCTCCCTCTGGTTATTTTATATCTACAGTTCCAACCTCATATATACAAGCTCTTGATAATATCTCATAGGCACTCCTTCCTCTCCGTTTTCACTTTCCCTGTAAGTTAGAAATCATCATTTTTACGATTATAAACTCCTATAATCAAAATTCTTTGTATATTTTTTTCCTTGTATTATTTATTTCAAAGTAGTAATATTAAACCCAACAAGTAGTTTTCAATACCACGTAGCACAGTATTTTTTAATACACTATGTAGAAAGGAGTTCAATATGAATAAACATATTAAAGAGCCCGGCAGCGCAATCACACATTTTATCGGAATGATTATGGCAATTTTTGCCGCCTTTCCCCTACTGATAAGAGCCTCCAGAGAACCTCACCCGGTATATCTGATATCCCTTGCAATATTTGCAGTCAGTATGATTCTATTATATGCTGCAAGCACCATTTACCATACACTGGATTTATCCCCACAGATTAATACCATTCTTAAAAAGCTTGACCACATGATGATTTTTATTCTGATTGCGGGAACTTATACTCCAATCTGCCTTTTGGTACTCGACAGGCGAACCGGTCTTACTCTGCTCTCCCTCGTCTGGGGAATCGCACTGGTGGGAATTATTATAAAAGCTTTTTGGGTATTTTGTCCAAAATGGGTTTCTTCCTTACTATACATAGGAATGGGCTGGACCTGTGTGCTTGCTTTCGGAAAAATAATCGGCGGTCTGACCCACGCAGAGTTCGGATGGCTTCTGGCAGGAGGGATTATTTATACCGTTGGGGGAATCATTTACGCATTAAAGCTCCCGCTTTTCAACAAAAAACATAAGAATTTTGGCTCTCATGAAATATTTCATCTGTTTGTAATGGGCGGAAGCTTCTGCCATTTTATTGTAATGTTTTCACTTCTGTAGAAACCTGACTCTGACTGGAAACAGATTTTTGTAATTCACTAATTATATTTTGCAGAATATCCGGCACTGCATCCGGCATTACATACAAACTCTTTAACAAAGAATTGATATTTTCTTCAAAATGTGCCGGAAGCTTTTGGGCATGCCCCTGTGCATACTGTACCATCCTCTTTTCGCCGGGATGGGTCAGCTTATTCAGTGCAAAAATAATATCGAAATAAGACTCCAGAAAAGCTGCTGTTCTATGGTTCACACTGACTAAGTCCTCACGTTTCAAAGCTTTTTTGATCTGTGAATCATAGGAAGGCAGATTTCCGGTCAGAAGTCTCATATTCTGTCCTATAATATTCTTCTGCAGCTCATCCGGATATGCCACATCAAAACGCTTCTGCATGGCAGAAAACTTTCCCTTTCCGTCATAGAGAATTTTACTGTGAAGTACATTATGCCACATACATGTTGTATAGCCATTATGCGCAATATGTTTTTCCACTACGGATGCCACTTCCTCTGTAAAACTATCCAGATTCCTGTACAAAATATCGATATCCACGCCATCCTTTAAGGTACAGTCATCCTCCAGTTCCCAGAAATGATTGCCCATTTCCACATACTGACAGCACTGCTCCAAAATATGTGCTCTTACTTTCTCATCCGGAATCTCTGTACAATAGATATAGAGATCATAATCCGACTTTTCATCGTAATTGCTGCCCGCACGGGAGCCTCCTAACGCAATTGCCTCTACCTCTTCCAGCTGTGCAAATGCTTTCCATAAATTCTCAAAATACATATTCTTCTCCTCCCATAATGCACTTTTTCCGCTATACTGCCTAATGGCTATAGTATAGCGGAATATCCTGGGGAATACAATGAAAAACTTCTTCTCAACTGCAAAGACTATTTTACAATTTTATAGTATGTCCGGGCCGTCAGCACATAAACGATTCCATATCCGATCACATAGATTACCACCGTGGCAATAAGACAGCCCACCATTAACGGAATATTCACAAGGCCCAACATCCGGAAAATACGTTTGATTGCCGGAAATGCAAAGGCAATATGCATGCAGGCAAGTATAATCGGAAGGAAAAATACTAACAGAATCTGGCTATGGATGGTTCCCTTGACCTCCCGCTCACTCATGCCTACTTTCTGCATAATGACAAACCGCTCTCTGTCATCATATCCTTCGGAAATCTGCTTGTAGTAAATAATCATGACGGTAGCTGCCATGAAAAGCAGACCAACAAAAATGCCAATAAAAAGCAGGCTTCCGTACAGGTTCATATAGGACTGACGCTCAGAATAAATATCCGTAATTGTCCGGTTATCATCGAAGCCCGCGTCCTTAATTTTTTCGTCCAGTTGCCTGCAGAAAGCAACAATGTCCTCTTTATCACCGGTCAGGTTAAAATCATAGACATAATCCACACTTCCAAAGGAGATTTGCGTATCAATTGCACGAATTTCATCCATATCCCTGACCACAACTGTAACAAAATCATCCATCATATACTGAAGATTACTCATGGCATCCATGGCCGGGAGCATCCCTACCACTGACAAACTCTTATCTCCAAAATGCAGCTGTTTTCCTGAATAGGACTTATTTTTTGTGGAGTAAATCATCGCTTCTCCCGGCTTAAGATTCACCTTTTTCCCACTATGTGTCTCATAATCCTTTTCCGTCATGAGAAATACCATGGACATACTGCTACTCATGGAATTGTCATCCGATACCACAAACTGCTCTCCCTTTATCAGCCCCGTCGCAATATAGACATAATATCGATCCCTGTCTGTAATTTCTACCTTCTTATCTGCCGCAAAATTATCCAGAAACCGATCAAACTTTTCCCCTGCATAGTCACTTTCCTTCAGTGTAAAATGGTGATTCTCATCATACTCCATCTCCGGAAATGCTTCAATGGATACATCCGTCGGGCACATAGTCCGAATGCAGTCCTCCGTCCCTGTATACAATGCCACCGTAGAGAAAATCGTTACCAGTACCATCGTAGACAGGATACAGATGCTGGCAAGACCTGCTGCATTCTGCTTCATCCGGTACATAAGCCCTGACACCGTCACAAAATGGTTTTTCTGATAATAAAAATGCTTATTATTTTTCAACATTTTCAGTAATGCGATGCTGCCGCTGATAAACAGCAGATAGGTTCCTGCTATGACAAAAAGCACTGCAATAAAAAAGGTGCCTAATGCCTTTACCGGATTCGTCACACTAAGACTCAGATAATATCCAAATCCCAGACTTAAAACGCCAAGAATTGCCAACAGCCATCTTGCCTTCGGCTCCTTTTCCCCGGTTTTTGTGCTGCGCATCAGGTCAATCGGCTTTAATCTTGCAATCCTTATCACATTGCCCAAAATTGTAGCCATAAAAAACAGAACAAATACCGAAAGCGTAGTTCCAATTGCACCAACAGATATTGTGAAACCTATGTTTGTAGGAATTCCCACCAGTTTTGCCAGAAACAGGAATATCAGCCGAGAAAAAAGCATTCCGATTACCAGTCCCCCGAGAATAGAAGTGCCTCCTACTATCGCCATCTCCCAGAATACGATTCTGCTGATATGGCGCTTTTCCATCCCAAGCATACTATAAAGACCAAACTCCTTAGAACGCCTCTTCATCAGAAAACTGTTGGTATATAAAATCACAAAAAATGCGAAAATACCGGTAACCCACACTCCAAAGTTTAACAACATAATAAGAGATTCATCCCCATAAAAATGGCTTTTTCCAGTCATGTCACTGATTGCACAAAACATATAAAACATGGTAGTCATGGCAATGCTGCAGATGCCAAAGGGGAGAAACGTGTCCTTATTATTTCTGATATTCTGCCATGCCAGTTTTCGATATAAATTCTTATTCATGCTGATCACCGCCTACCAAAAGAACTGTCAGAGTATCGGAAATCTTTTTGTACATTTCCTCATTGTTCATGTCCCCCTTATAAATCTGGTGGAAAATCTCCCCATCCTTGATAAAGAGCACACGGTTTGCATAAGCTGCTGCCTTCACGCTATGGGTTACCATAAGGATGGTCTGCCCATTGGCATGAAGCCCCTCAAAAATGTGAAGAAGCTCCGTAGCTGACCGGGAATCCAGAGCACCTGTCGGCTCATCTGCCAGTACGATCTCCGGATTGGTAATCATGGCCCGGGCCACCGCCGTCCGCTGCTTCTGTCCACCGGACACCTCATAAGGATATTTCTTTAACAGCTGCTTAATCCCAAGCTGTCCCGCCAGTGCCTCCAGCCGCCCGGACATTTCCTTATAATTCCTGCCTGCCAGCACCAGAGGAAGGTAGATGTTATCTTCCAGAGAAAAATTATCCAGCAGATTAAAATCCTGAAAGACAAAACCGAGATGCTCCCTCCGGAATTTTGCCAGATTCTTTTCCTTAATGGTGCCGATATCCTGCCCCTTTAAAAATACCTGGCCGTTCGTAGGGCGGTCCACTGTTGCTAAAATATTGAGAAGCGTGGTTTTTCCGGATCCGGATTCGCCCATGATGGCCACATACTCTCCTTCCTCTACTTCAAAATTGATATCCTTTAAGGCCTCCACCTTGTTTCCTCCAAGGCGGGTGGTATACACCTTTTGTAAATGCGTTACCTTTAATAGTGACATTTTCGTTCCTCCTTGTCATTTTGTTGACGCTTAACAAATTCTTACAATATCATCATACCGTAAAAAAAGACAGAGTGCCTTAACTCTGCCTTACAGTTTACAGGGGTAACCTTACAGAATTGTAAGATACACCTGCGTTCCCACTCCAAGCTCGGAGGTAATTTTCACAGAACCCCCCAGCTTCTTCATGATGGTGTCTACCAGAAACAACCCGATTCCTGTTGCTTTTTTATCCATTCTCCCATTGTAACCGGTAAAGCCCCGCTCCGTGATCCGGGGCAGATCCTCTTTACTGATGCCAATTCCCGTATCTGCGATACAGATGGTATCGAGCTTTGGCATGCTTATGGTAATACCTCCCTCTTTGGTATATTTCAAGGCATTGGAGAGCACCTGCTTGATCACAAAAACCATCCATTTTTCATCAGTCACAAGTTTCTGTCCCTCTGGCAGATCAATGGAAACCGACAGCCCTTTTCCGATAAAGGAGCGGGCAAAATATTTCACCGCCTGATTCACCATTGGTTTCACCGGATATTCTTCCAGCAGAAGATCAGTGCCCTCCCCTTCCATCCGCAGATACTGCAAAATAATATCGCAGTACTGTTCAATCTCAAACAACCGGTCTGCATACTCTGCTTTTTCCTCCAGCCCCGATTCTTTCACTGCCAGCGTCAGCGCAGTAAGGGGTGTCTTTACCTGGTGGGTCCACAGGGTAACAAACTCTGTCAACTCGTGCATTTTACTCTTCTGCTGCTGAGCTTCCGTCTGCTTTGCACTAAGAATAATGTTCAACAGTTCCTGATAATCCTGCTCCACCACTGCCTTCGTCTCCGGCAGATTTTCCACCGTGATATCAATGTTCTGTTTTACTTCCTGCAGGGTCCGGTCCTTTTTCCATATCCGGCAGAAATCCCAGAGGAAGTATGCAGGGATTACCGCTGCCGACAGAACCATAGGATACCACAGTTTGTCCGCCGGTACGTCCTCCAGAAATAATACAATATACAGAATCGCCTGCCACAACGCACATGTGGAAAGCGCAGTCCAACGGCTTCTCAAATATTTTTTTACAAATTCCATGTTTTCTTTCCTTATATATCTCAGTAGGTACAACCCGGACATCTAATCATTCTACCTACCCTCGTATCTGTATGAACAGTGCCTACTCTACAATATATCCACTGCCCTTCCTGGTTCTGATAAAATCCTCCAGTCCAATCTCCTTTAATTTCTTTCTGATTCGCGTGATATTCACCGTAAGTGTATTGTCATCTATAAAGTTCTCACTGTCCCAAAGCTGCATCATGATCATATCCCGGCTCACGATACTGCCTGCGTTTTCCATAAGAAGCGTCATAATCTGGGCTTCGTTCTTGGAAAGCTCTGCACGTTTTCCCTGATAAGTGATACTGTTATCCACCAGATTTAGGATGGCATCCCTGTGATTAATCACATTCATCTGCCCGGAAAAAGAATAGCTTCTTCGAAGCATTGCCCCGATTTTCGCAGTCAGCACAGCCATATCAAAGGGCTTCGCAATGAAATCGTCTCCTCCCATATCCATGGCCATGACAATGTTCATATTATCCGACGCCGAAGACAGGAAAATAATCGGCATTTTAAAAAGCTTTCGGATTTCCCTGCACCAGTAAAATCCGTTGTAGGAAGGCAGGGTGATATCTAAAAGAATCAGATCCGGCGCAGAAGCCGTAACATCTTCTAAGATGTTTTGAAAATGTTCTGCGATTACCGCTTCATATCCCCAGGTCTCAAGATGATTTTTCACGCTTTCTGCTATCATCCGGTCATCTTCCACAATTAAAATTTTGCTCATGTCTGCTGTTCCTTTTATATTGTTTCCCTAATTTGTTCTATCCCCATATGTCAAAAGGTATTTTGCCCCTTGTATCATTATATTAGTATAAACGTCTTACCGGACAAGTGCAACCTTGGTTTTTGCTGCATGAAAATCAAATGTCCGGATTTCCGGAAGAAAATGACACACCTCAACAATTACATATCCAATCAGTCCACCAAGGGTATTTGCCATCAGATCATCCACATCACACAGACGATAAGAGCCGGAATACATAAAGAACATTCCGGTAAGCTGACCGATTTCAATAAACAGGCTTAAAAGAAAAGAACATACAACCACCTTCTTTCCGGAACAGCCAAAGTAATACCGAAGCAGCATTCCAAAAGGAATGGTCATCATCACATTAAAAACCACCTGCAAAACGGCACGGTTAAATACCGCTGGAAGATAGGTGTGAAGATCTGTAATCACCAAAGGTGACTCCCTTACAATGTCTGCTATAAAGTGGAACGGAATCAGCTGTATTTCGTATCCGCTTAGCTGTGCAGCCTCCGCCATATCCGGAATTGGGAAAAATACCAGTGCGAACAGGCACAGAAAATAGAGAATTGCTGTATAATTCAATAAAATTCTTACCGGGTTAAATGTTTTATACTTAACCAGCTGCACCGCAAAAATCGGCAGTGTAAAAAGAACTGCAAAAAACGGAAAATTCCCAAATCCGATCATAATGTTCTGTAAAATGTTATTCATAATGTTTCCTCCCTGATATAATCATCAACTTGTGTTTTCTTAACTTGTTGAGTAAATTTTATCAAATCCGTTATGAACCAGCCATCGATTCAGCTTACAAATCTGGCAGTTTCTCTTACACTTTTGTAAGGTATCTCCTTGATTTTTGCTTTTTTGTGTAGTAAGATAGGTCACGTAAAAAAAGGGACATGAATAGGAGGAATCACTATGAAGAAGAAGTTAGTTAGTGTATTACTTACCGCAGTGATGGCAATTGGATGTTTCGCCGGCTGTGGTACAAAAGAAGCAAAGAACAACGATGCCTTTTATATCGGTGGTATCGGGCCTGTTACCGGCGATTCTGCAATTTACGGATCAGCCGTTCAGAACGGCGCACAGATTGCAGTAGATGAAATCAATGCAGCAGGCGGAATTAATGGTCACAAGATTGAGTATAATTTTCAGGATGATCAGGGAGATCCGGAGAAATCTGCAAATGCATACAACACATTAAAAGACTGGGGTATGCAGCTGTTAATGGGAACTGTTACGACTGCTCCGTGTGTAGCCGTTGCTGATCTGACTGCAGCAGACAATATGTTTCAGATTACACCTTCCGCATCTTCTACAGATGTTATCAAGAACGACAACGTATTCCAGGTATGCTTTACCGACCCGGCACAGGGAACCAAATCCGCACAGTATATCGGTCAGAACAAACTGGCTCAGAAGGTAGCTATCATCTACAACAGTTCCGATATCTACTCTTCCGGAATTGAGTCAACTTTCGTTGATGAGGCGGCTAATCAGGATTTTGAGGTAGTTGCTGAGGAAGCATTTACCGCCGATTCCAAGACCGACTTTTCTACACAGTTACAAAAAGCCAAGGAAGCAGGTGCCGATCTGGTATTCCTTCCAATCTACTATACAGAGGCATCTATCATTTTAACTCAGGCAAATGCAATGGGCTATGATCCAACCTTCTTCGGTTGTGATGGTATGGACGGAATCTTAGGCGTTAAGAATTTCGATACCTCTTTAGCAGAGGGCTTAATGCTTCTGACACCTTTTGCAGCGGATGCACAGGATGATCTTACCAAGAAATTTGTTACCACATATAAAGAGAAGTATAAGGATGTTCCAAACCAGTTTGCAGCAGATGCTTACGATGCCATCTACGCACTGAAAGCTGCTTTAGAGTCTGCAAAGGCAACTCCGGATATGAGTGCTTCGGATTTATGTGATGCATTAAAACCGGTAATGACATCAACCACAATTGATGGTCTGACAGGAACCGGAATGTCCTGGTCTGAGTCTGGTGAAGTAAATAAAGATCCAAAGGCTGTTGTGATTAAAAATGGTGAATATGTGGGCATGTAGTTCACAGTCAAGACCATTTATGGAGCAGGATAGTATGTAAAACAGATGGGATTTCAAAATATTGGGGTTGTTTAATTATGTATAAAAAGGGGTTGCCAATGGCAGCCCCTTTTGTGTATGATAGAACTAATATTATAAAAGAAAGTAAGAGGTGTTGTTATGAGATTTATCACGTATCTTATTAACGGGATCAGTCTTGGCAGCATCTATGCAATCATCGCCCTTGGCTATACCATGGTCTATGGAATTGCAAAGATGCTGAATTTCGCCCATGGTGATGTCATCATGATTGGCTGCTATGTAGTCTTTACCTGTATGAGCGGCATGGGGCTGAATCCATTTGTGAGTGTAGCACTGGCAGTGATTGTCTGCACGGTCCTGGGTATGGTCATTGAGAAGGTGGCATATAAGCCACTGCGTAAGGCAACCCCGTTAGCTGTATTGATTACAGCCATCGGTGTCAGCTATTTGCTGCAGAACATTGCACTGTTGGTATTTGGAGCTGATACCAAGTCCTTCACTTCCGTTGTTCCGATTCCAAACATTTCCATAGGCGATATTACCGTGACCGGTGTTACATTAGTGGCTGTTGCCGCCTGTATCATCATCATGGCTGTCCTGATGCTCTTTATTAAGAAGACAAAGGCCGGACAGGCAATGCTGGCGGTGTCCGAGGACAAAGACGCAGCCCAGCTGATGGGAGTTAATGTAAACGGTACCATCTCCCTTACCTTTGCCATTGGTTCCGGACTTGCTGCAATCGCCGGTGTACTGCTTTGCTCCGCCTATCCGACACTGACTCCATATACCGGCTCTATGCCTGGTATCAAGGCTTTCACTGCGGCTGTATTTGGTGGAATCGGTTCCATCCCGGGAGCATTTATCGGAGGAATCCTGCTGGGTATTATCGAGATTCTTTCAAAAGCGTACATATCATCCCAGCTTGCAGATGCAATTGTCTTTGCGGTACTTATCATTGTATTATTAGTGAAGCCTACCGGTATTCTGGGTAAGCCAATCCATGAGAAAGTGTAGGTGTCCAAAATGAGCAAACTGAATTTAAAAACAATCAATAAAACAACCAAAAGTAATTTGATTACCTATGCCATGGTGATTGGCATTTTTGCAGTGGTCCAGATTCTGGTAGCCACAGGCAGCATGTCCAGCCTGATGCAGGGACTTCTGGTTCCCCTTTGTACCTATTCCATTGTAGCAATCGGTCTGAACCTGTGCGTAGGTTATCTGGGTGAATTAAGTCTGGGACATGCCGGTTTTATGTGTGTAGGGGCCTTTTCCAGTGCATTCTTTACTAAATGCATGGAGGATTCAGCCATGAATCCCACTCTGCGTTTTGTCATCGCCCTGTTGATCGGAACCTGTGTGGCAGCGCTCTTTGGCTTTCTTATCGGTATTCCGGTACTTCGGTTAAGAGGCGATTATCTGGCAATCGTAACCCTTGCCTTTGGGGAAATCATTAAAAATGTTATCAATGTTCTCTACGTGGGAAAAGATGAGAAAGGGCTGCATTTTGCAATCAATGATGCAAAGAATCTTAATATGTCTAAGGATGGTCAGATGATCATTGATGGTGCAAAGGGAATTACCGGAACCCCAAGACAGGCCACTTTCCTGATCGGTGTTATTTTGATTCTGATTGCGTTGTTTGTTGTATTTAATCTGGTTAATTCCAGAAGCGGCCGTGCTATCATGGCAATTCGTGATAACCGTATTGCAGCAGAATCTGTCGGTATCAATATTACAAAGTTTAAGCTTATGGCCTTTACCATATCCGCTGCGATTGCGGGAGCCGGTGGTGTTTTGTATGCGCACAATCTTTCCAGTCTGATTGCACAGCCGGCAAACTTCGGCTACAACATGTCCATCATGATACTGGTATTTGTTGTTCTGGGCGGAATGAGTAACTTCCGGGGTTCCATTATTGCAGCAGTAGTACTGACCATGCTTCCGGAAGTACTTCGTGAATTAAGCGATTACCGTATGCTGATCTATGCTATCGTACTGATTGCTATGATGCTCTTCAACTGGGCTCCTGCAGCAATCAACTGGAGACAGACACATTCTTTAAAAACGTTACTGGCAAAGAGAAAGAAGGAGGCAGAATAAGATGGCAATGTTAGAAGTTAAAAATCTTGGTATTTCCTTCGGTGGTCTCCGTGCTGTAGACGGATTTGAGTTAAACATCGAAAAAGGCCAGTTATACGGACTCATCGGACCGAACGGTGCCGGAAAGACAACCGTATTCAATATGCTTACCGGTGTCTATAAACCGGATGACGGAAGCATTGTACTGGACGGACAAGATATTACCGGAAAGAAGACGATTGATATTAATAAAGCCGGTATCGCAAGAACCTTCCAGAATATCCGGCTTTTCAATGACCAGTCGGTATTGGATAACGTTAAAGTTGGTCTGCATAATCATCATACCTATTCTACTCTTACAGGAATCTTAAGGCTTCCGAAATACTATAAAGTAGAAAAAGAAATGAATGAGAAAGCAATGGAACTTTTGAAGGTATTTGGGCTTCAGGATGAAGCAGATTACCTTGCCTCCAATCTCCCTTACGGAAAACAGCGAAAGCTGGAGATCGCAAGAGCACTGGCAACAGAACCGAAACTTTTACTTTTGGATGAACCGGCAGCCGGTATGAATCCAAATGAGACGAAGGAACTGATGGATACCATTCATTTTGTACGGGATAAATTTGATATGACCATTCTTCTGATTGAGCATGACATGAAACTGGTATCCGGTATCTGTGAAAAATTAACGGTGCTTAATTTCGGTCAGGTACTTGCAAGTGGAAAGACCGGGGACGTATTAAATGATCCTCAGGTAATTAAGGCATATCTGGGAGAATAGGAGGAATAAGGCAATGTCAATGCTTGAAATAAAAGATTTGGAAGTATACTACGGCATGATTCAGGCAATTAAGGGAATCTCCTTTACCGTCAATGAAGGAGAAGTCATTGCATTGATCGGAGCTAACGGTGCCGGCAAAACAACAACCCTGCAGACAATCACCGGAATGCTGAGTCCCAAGAAGGGAAGCATCCTCTTCGAGGGTACGGATATTACCAAGATACCGGGACATAAAATTGTATCTATGGGGATGGCCCATGTACCGGAGGGACGGCGCGTATTCGCAGAGCTTTCGGTTCTGGCGAACTTAAAGCTTGGTGCCTATACCAGAAAAGATAAAAAGGAAATAGCCGACTCTCTGGAACGTGTTTATGCCAGCTTTCCCCGGCTGAAGGAGCGTCAGAACCAGCTGGCCGGAACCTTAAGCGGTGGAGAACAGCAGATGCTGGCTATGGGCCGGGCACTGATGAGCAAACCGAGAATTATTCTCATGGACGAGCCATCCATGGGACTCTCACCGATTTTTGTTGAAGAGATTTTCCGCATTATACAGGAGATTTCCGCTTCCGGAACCACCGTACTTCTGGTTGAGCAGAATGCAAAAAAAGCATTATCCATCGCTGACCGTGCATATGTACTGGAAACCGGAAAAATTGTATTAAGCGGGGACGCGAAAGAGCTGATGAATAACGAATCCATTAAAAAAGCATATTTAGGAGAGTAGGTGTTGTAAATGGAGCATACGGTAATTACAATTGCAAGAAGCTATGGAAGCGGCGGTAGAACTCTTGGGAAAAAACTTGCAGAGGAGCTTGGCATTGACTGCTATGACCGGGAGTTAATCCGGATGGCATCCGATGAAAGCGGTATCAATGAAGCACTGTTTGGCAAGGCAGATGAAAAACTGCAGAAAATGCCACTGTTTCATATCGCCAAAAAACATTACAACGGAGAGGTTCTTACACCGGACAGTGATGAGTTTGTATCAAACGACAATCTCTTCAATTATCAGGCAAAGATCATTCAGGAAGTTGCAAAGGAAGAATCCTGTATCATCATCGGCCGCTGCGCCGATTACCTGCTGCGGGATAAGGATTATGTGAAGCGTCTGTTTTTCTATGCACCAAAAAAGGACTGTATTGCCCGGGTAAAAGAACAGAATGGCGGCACAGAGAAAGAGATTGAAAAGAAAATTGAAAGAATTGATAAATACCGGGCTGACTACTATAAGTACTACACCGGGAACGAATGGAATGATGTAAGAAATTATGATTTCTGCCTGGATACTTCATCTTTAAGCTATGATAAACTGATTCAGGTTGTGAAAGCATATTTACAAATCTGTGAAAACTAAAAATTATTTAATAAAAAGCAGCTGCCCCTTGCAATATAAAATCTGCAAGAGGCAGCTGCTTTTCCTATTATTGCTCAGTGATTTCCTTATCGTGTATCTTTCTTGCAAGATACACAAAAGGTGTATCCGCAAGGCTTGTTACGATAAATATTACATAGCTGGATAAAGCAATGCTCACTAATGTTGCAGGCTTGTACATTCCCCAAAATGCTCCAAATGTATATAAAACCGTATTCACCATCTGGGAAAGCAGGGTGGAACCATTGTTTCTAAGCCATAAGGCCTTTCTGGAATCCCCTTTAAAATGTTTCTTGGTGATTGCCCACCATTTATGATATGCCCACACGTCAAACCGCTGGCAGATGGCATACACCAGTACACTTACGATCATAAGACGTGGTGTATTGGAAAAAATAGTCTTCATTGCAGGCTGCGCCCAGTCGCTTGCGCTTGGTACATATAAAAGCCATGACTGTGACACGATAATAAAGAAAATAGATGTAAAAATTCCGATATTTACCGCTTTCTGGGAAGCCTTTTTCCCCTCCACCTCACTTATAATATCTGTTACCAGGAATGTGGAGGCAAATAAAATATTTCCCAGTGTCTGCTCCAGTCCAAATGCCTTTACCATAATCAATACTTCGATATTTGCAGTGATTGTTGCAATCCCCGTAAAACAGTATAACCCATTCAATCCAAAAATCTTATATGCAAGCAGTACGCTTCCATAGATTACAAATAAGCTTACAATTAATAATAATTCGTTCATTTTTTCCTTTCCGGCTATCTTACCACCATAACTTCCTTTTTTTGCTCCCAGCAATCCTGCGCTCTCTAACCTACACCAAAATCAGTATTATGAAGTAAAATATCCACCCGCGGATTATCTATGTACTTCGGATAAAGATTTTTCATAAACATTTCTATCACATTGTTGTCCGGATGAATCTCCGTAGAATTTTCCACCATGATATTGATACAGATACGTTCAAATAGGTTAAGACCGGTCTCAATATCTTCTGTCATGGATTCCAGCGTCTGGCCGGTAACTCCAAAAAGGAGACACACTTCATCGGCCACACTGGCTATCTCTTCCGGCGAAACATGTTCCATTCCTTTGTCAAAAACATCTTTTCTGAAGGCTTCATCAAATGTTTCCACCCCCATTTTTATTTTCAGGGTAATCCCCTTTTCTTTGAAATGCTCTTTCCATTTCTTCACATGCTTATGATACATCCAGTGTACTTCAAAACGGAGCTGAGTGATTCCCTTTCGGACACAGACATTTTCTATTTCTTTCATTGTTTCAATGTCAAGCTCCGGAAAACTACCGGAATTGATAACCTCAAGACTTTGATAAATCCCTGTGACCTTTGAAAGTATACCTTTGTTCAGTTCAAAATTTTCCTTTTCATTTCTTGAAAAATCCAGATGATAATCACAAAACCGGCATTTCTTATACCGGCACCCACTGCCTCGCAGCAACACGATTTCCCGCGGATTTTTGTCCGTAATAACACTATATCGGACGAGGACATCTTCCAGTTCCATGCTGCCTCCTTTCCTAGTTCACCGCACATGGCATTATAATTATAGATGTTTTCTCTTTAATCCTGAATGATAGTCTCAAATAATGCCATGAATACATATAACAAAAAAGAGATGTCAGAATAGTCTTCGACCATCTAAACATCTCTCACAAAATCTTTTGCTGAAAAAATCCCCTAGTTTTGTTTATAGACAGGATGGTCTCGAACTGTCTTATTAAGTTTTCCTCAAATCCGTTTGTACTATAACAGATTCTGTTTTCTTTTTCAACCCTAAATTACTCTTTTTTCCGGATTTTAACACAGCTTATTTCCATTTACCAGAAACTTAAACCGGCATCCCAGCACCTCTGCTGCTCTTTTACACATCAGCATGCGCTGCAAAAAAATTTCAAAATAATCCATAACGGTACACATGGAATCGTCCATTTCCAACTCCATCTGAATGACCTTTTTTTCTTTTTTAATTTCCAGATGGGATGCTAATGCTGCATAATTTACCCTGTCATGGGAATCAAAATTGGCAATTACCTGATTCCGGACACGGTTTCTCCGGACATCCGTCTTATCCGCCAGAATCAGTGCAGCAGATACCGCATCAACCGCTGTTCCAGTAGCTTCATCGTGGTTTCCGATTGCTGTCGCTACGGTAATGGCATCCGCAAGGGGCATGCCTTTCTCCTTTAAAATCTGGTATGCCATAATTGCACCGCTGTGAGCATGGTCGTTACGGTTGATACTGTTTCCTATATCGTGCATATATCCGGCAACCCTGCTCAGTTCAATGACATGCTCCTCATATCCCAGCTCCTTTAAAATACGCGCTGCCTCCTGGGCAACCTTTGAGGCATGCTTTGCCGAATGTTCTGTATAGCCCAGTTCCCCCAGCACCTCATTTCCCTTTGTGATCAGCAGATTAATTTCCTCATCTTTATGAATATTTTCATAGGAAAAAGCACAGCTTTCATTTTTTCCTTTTTTCTTCTCTCCCATTTCCATCGTCCTTTCTATATGACACTCCAAAATTGACAGATGTAAGTGTCAAAAGTTCATTTGCCCAGCCTTTCGCCATAGTTAACTTTATGTCATTACATCCTTAATATTGCATCTGCGGCAAGTACAGATCTCTCACACTCCTCAGCGGAAAGCGTAATCTGCCAGCATAACGGGCTGCCCTTCATATGCTCCGATGCATAGCTCAGCCCGTTTGTCCGCTCATCCAGAAACGGCCGGTCAATCTGATTCGGATCTCCAAGAAGAATAATCTTTGTATCTTTTCCCGCCCTCGTAATCAGCCCCTTCATCTGATTGGGGGTCATATTCTGAGCCTCATCAATGATCAGATAAGTCTTTACTATGGAGCGGCCTCTGATGTAATTTAGAGCCTCTGTCTGAATAATACCCCGGTCAAACACCTCCTGCACCTTATCCTGCAGTTCTGCTTCATTTTCATACCGGCTCTCCTCATTTGAATCAATGAGCTGCTCTAAGTTGTCAATAATCGGTCGCATAAGGGGACCAATCTTCTCCTGCTCATCTCCCGGCAGAAAGCCGATATCCTCATCAAACTGGGCATTTGGTCTGCAGATCATAATCCTCCGGTATTCATTTGTTGGATTATTCAGCATCTTTTCCAGTCCTACCGCAAGGGAATAAAAAGTTTTACTGGTTCCCGCCATTCCCTTAACAATCACAAGGGGAGCCTTATCTGCCGGCTGCATCAATGCCTCCTGCAAAAAATACTGCCCTGCATTCCGCGGACTGACACCATATGGCGTTGCTTTCCGGTAATCCAGCTTTTTTATACAATCACGCTCCACCCGTCCGAGATGGGTTTTCTTTCTGGACTGGTCACTCTGTATGATTACAAATTCATTTTCATACAGCTGCGGCGCAAAGGATGTCCCGTTTTCATCCACACAATACACCTCGTCCACAGGAATTCCCTTCTTTTTAAAATCTTTAAAGTACTCATCCGGCGCATAAACACTGATTCGTCCCTTGTACTGCTCTTCACGCCCCAGTACCTGCTCCGTCTGAAAATCCTCTGCACGAATACCGGTAATCTGTGCCTTTATCCGCAGCAAAATGTCTTTTGTGACCAAAACGACCTGTTCTTTTTTCTCTTTTGATAACCCGAGACATACTTTTAAAATTCGATTGTCGCTTTTTGTCTCCGGAAGATCCGGCGGCAGCTCCACATCACAGTAATTTGTCTCCACCCTTAGTGTTCCCCCTCCGGAAAGGGGTACCCCCGTAAGCAGATCTCCCTTTAAACGCAGTTCCTCCAGCATTCGGATTGCTTTGCGGACATTTGCCCCAATCTCGCCCTCCGCCTTCTTCAGATTGTCCAGCTCCTCCAATACTACAACAGGAAGAATAACCTGATTATCCTCAAAACAGTTCAGTCCATACGGCGCCTGAATCAGGACATTTGTATCCACAACATAAATTTTTACCATGCAAAGCACTCCTTTTCTTTTGATACTTTAATTGTATCCTTTTTAGGAGTCTGCTGTTATCATGCTTTTGTAAAAGATTGAAAAAATTATGTAAAACTGCCTGCTATGATTTCTTTTCTATTCATTTTTGTCTTTCCCCTCACTTTCCCTTACACCACCGTAAACTCCGTCCATTCCACATGATTATACTACGAAAGAAAAATCCACGGAGAATTCTGCCCCGCCAACAGCGGCAAGCCTAACAAAATAAACACAATTCCGAATACACTGAACAGCTTTCCCACTGCTGCATTGTATTTCTTACGATCCTTCACTTCAAACATCTGCGCATTTGCCCAGAACCTCTATGAAATATTCGTAGCTATTCCAACAGAAACATAGCCATCAAAAATGGCTTTCAGATCCGTACCTTCCAAAGCATCGTAATTGCGGATTCCCTCTACCATATAAGAAATCCGCCCTTCCGAAACTTTGGTTTCATTATACCGATCCACATAATAAGCCTCTGCGGATACCTGCCTGTCCCGGAGGATTCCTTTGCACTCTGCCAATCTGCAGCCGGGAAAATTCACATTCCAGATCTGGTTGATACCAAGTGGTTTGTCCAATAACTCAGCCATGATTTCATTCAAATACCGGTCTGTCACCTCATGAACCTCACAGGCCTCCTCCGAAAAAGCAATGGTATGTATTTTCTGAAAGGCTGCCTCAAATGCTGCACCCGCAGTGGCGGAATACTGTAAATCTGAGGCTGTATTATATCCATAATTGATTCCGGAAAAAACATGATCCGGTTTTCCCGGTACTATATTCAATGCACCGATTCTTACACAATCCGCCGGTTTCCCGTCACAGGCAAATGCGTGTACTCCCGGCACCGGAAAATCCACTTTCCAGGCTTCTATGCTATGTCTTAATGTTACACTGTGAGACATTGCACTTCTCTGACTGTCCGGAGCAACTACCCATACTTCACCGAATTCTACTGCTGCCCTCGCAAGACGGATCAAGCCATCTGCTTCTATTCCATCATCATTTGTGATTAATATCTTTCTCATTTGAATTATCCTCCTTGAAAATAATTCCTCTTACAGAAGGTCTGCGAAATACACGATCGTTCTTTGACAGTCCTTATTGATACCCATTTATGATATGAGTGCTAAAAGTACTTTTGGCACTATAATCTTTCCCTCAATTCAAAAATTCGCTTTTCTATCTCTTTTATAACGATTTTAAACTCTTCATCCGATTTTCCTGTTGGATCTTCAAGTCCCCAGTTGTCATCAAATGCTCTCCCGATAAACGGGCAGCCAACATTACATCCCATGGAAATTGCAATATCAACCTCCGGAATCTCTGAAATTAGTTTACTATGCTGTCCGTTTTTTTCCATATCAATACCATAGATTTCCTTCATCAGCCTGACGGCATCCTGATTAATCTGTGGTTTTGTTTCTGTTCCTGCTGAATAACTCTCAAATACATCTCCTGCCAGATGTTTACCGAGTGCTTCCGCCATCTGACTTCTGCAGGAATTATGAACACAGATAAATGCCACTTTTTTCTTTCCCATTACTGAAACCACCCCCTTGTTTTATTAGCAAGCCAGCAAAGTGCCAGCATTACCGGAACCTCCGTCAAAACACCTACGGTGGTAGCAAGTGCTGCCGGGCTTGTTGTTCCAAATAATGCAATTGCCACGGCTACAGCCAGTTCACAATCCACGTTATAAACAGACCTTTCGGGTTCTTTCCGACCTGCTTTACACTTTGAAAATCCACCTTCAGCATCATGGGATAAATCATGATCCAAATAAGAATGGCAATGGGAATAGAAATTCCTGCAATAGAGAGCCTGTCCAGGAATGCGGGGATTGCCGGAAGAAACTTTCTAATCAGTATACCCATCACCATACATAGCAATACCCATACACTTAAATATTTTTGAAAAAAAATTATGCCCTCTGATTTTGATTCTTTATTCATATATACCTACAAATCTAATGCCATTCCATCCTCCCAGTCCTGGCAGTAACGCAGCATTTCCGCTTCAGAATTCAGGAAATTCTCTGCATTCTTCGGCAGTACAATGGGCTCAATCGTATTGGAAGTGTAGTTACAGACATAAATCGTCTTTACACAGTTTAGAAACACCCAGTCGAAGCGCTTTGGATGATTCTCCTGGGTAAAACGCATATACTCAAACAGCGCTCCGGCATCAATATCATTCTCATCCGTTGGATGCAAAAAAAGATACAGCCCATTATAGCGCTTATGGGTGTAATTGCTATTCAGCTTTTCCAGTTTCCTGTCAAAACGGTATTTCGCCTTGGAAAGATAATCCTGCTGAACTGCCGGGTCCGGCAGAATCGCCCAGAAACGCCCGTTGTAAAAATTCAGACGGTCCCCATATTTCTCAAATGACGAAAGCGGAAGCTCCTCCTTCCGACATCCCAGATAATGCTCAATAAAGCTCTCCTCCTGCCCGTCATCCGGGAGAAGCGCCTGACTGACCTCCAGACCAAAATCCATCTGTTCATTAATCCAGTCCGGGGATTCGCTCTTGATAAAATAAGGCCGGTATTCCTTCCACAAATATTTCAGTGACACTGCCGCATAAATTTCATTTAATAATTTTTCATAAGCCATTGCATTCACCTTTTTGAAGGAGCCTTAACAAACTCTAGTTTCAACTGCATCCCCAATCCACGTGCCAATTTTTTTACCATGCTCAGACTTGGGTTTCTCGTTCCATTTTCAATTCGACTTATATCAGCCTGAGTAATACCAGTTCTTGCAGATAACTCTTTTTGTGTAATATTTTGATCAACTCTTGCATTAATCATGGCTTGAATGATGTCGTATTCTGGTTGTAATGCATCGTATTCACTTTTTACATCAGGATTTTGTAATGCTTTTTCTTTATAATCTTTGTAACTACTCATTGCCATACCTCCGTTCGTAATCAGCTTTATATTTCTTTGCCAAATCTTTCTGTGCTTTTACGGTTTTCTGTGTCTTTTTAACAAATCCATTTGTCTCCAATAAGTCAATGGTTCTAAGTGTCTTAGCTAACAACTTTGGTGCCAAAGAGTCCATAAACTCTTGTACAGGACATTTCCCATCTTCTGTGTCATAAAAAGTAATTTCGTACATTAGTTTTCCTCTTCCTGTTACTTTTATAATATGTTGTATTCAACATATTGTCAACTAATATTTCATATTTGTTTTAACATACCATAGCCTATAAAAAAGGGCAATCACAAAGATTGCCTTTTTCCCTCATTTTTTACTTTGTGCCTTCTTTAATACGACAACTGCAATAATAGAAATTACAGCTTCAATAATAACAACCATTGTTCCACCTTTCAAACCACAGCATCCAATGACAGCACTGTACAGTAAAAGGATAATTCCAACAGCACAACGAAGAATCTTTTTCCGTGTCACCATTTTCTGAAGCTTTGCCAGCCTCACAATTTCGGTCAATGCAGTCTCATGATCCGCCTGAATCTCTCCCACTACAATATCCTGTATTTTAATTTCAAGAATTTCCGATAAGCGTTCTAAGACTCCGATATCCGGGAAGCTTTCTCCATTTTCCCAGCGTGATACCGCCTTATTGGTAACACCAATCAAATCTCCTAATTCTGTCTGCGTGTACTTTTTTCCTGCTCGCGCCTGCCTGATTAATTCCCCTGTTTTCTTTTTATCCATGTGCACCGCCTCCTGTTTTGTTCTGTATTGTTGGTGCTTTCATGGTATCATCCATCTGCAGGAATAACAATCCACTGTAGCGAGAATGCCGAATTGTCAGGACAAATCTATTGACAAGGAGGGATGCTCCCATTATACTGACTGTAAAAATTCCAAAGGGAACCTTTTACCTGTTCTATCAGTCCAAAGAGATGTTACTGTTTGAGGTAATATTAGAACAACATAATCTGATGGATCAGAAAATATTGGATGAAATCAGCAATATTGATAAAAATGACTTTACGGTTGAAAAACTTACAGAAGTGATAGTTCATTTTTATCAATTGATAGATGAAATTCCAGTTTTTAAAATATTAAATTCCGATGAAATTGACACCCAATCACTTAGTGCTGCTTTTCGTGCAATTTATTTCACAACTCTACATAAAGACAAAATTGGAGAAGAAAATTTTGGAAAAGCATTATATTTACTGGTTTATGGATTGGTGAATCAGCTTATATAAATTAAATCCGGCAGTTTCATGTCGGACTTATTACGGGCTCTTATTTGACCAAACCGTCGCAAACAGTCATACAGTATTACACAGATAAGAGGAATATCATTTATGCTTTCTTCTTATGGGCAGGAATACTGGTAAAAGCAATGTGTGTCGCCCCCGAGGTCATTGAGCGCAGCGCGTTGCTTGTCCCCTCTGCAATAAAAAATGCCCCACTATATAAAAGTATCAATATGGCATTTCCTATGCTGATGTATTGGATCACCCATAAAGAAAAGTGGCTTCTTCTTTAAATATTGTACCCTTACCGTAAGGCACTTGAGAAGGGGATTGCATTGTCCTACGGCTACAATCGCAGCTGTCATGCTTGCAATTGAAATTGTGTTTGCGCTTTGCCTGATTGCGGAGAATAAGTCCATACCATAAAGGAGAATAACATGAAGAAAATTTTGATTACCGGTGGAACAACTTTTGTCAGCAAGTATGCTGCACATTATTTTTCAGAGCATGAATATGAGGTATATGTTCTTAACAGAAATACAAAACCACAGATTCAGGGTGTTACCTTAATTGAGGGGGATAGACATAAGTTAGGTGATAAGCTTAAAGATTTTCATTTTGATGTTGTTGCTGATATCACAGCATATACAGGGGATGATATCATTGATTTATATGAGGCACTTGGTTCATTTGACCAATACATCATGATAAGCTCAAGTGCAGTGTATCCGGAAGATGGTGCACAACCTTTTAAAGAAGATTCCACGAGAGCTGTGAATAAGTTCTGGGGAACATATGGAACGAACAAGATTAATGCCGAAAATTGTTTGCTTAAGAGAGTTCCGGATGCATATATACTAAGACCGCCATATTTATATGGTCCGATGGATAATGTATATAGAGAGGCATTTGTATTTGACTGCGCAAAAGCTGGCAGGAAGTTTTATCTGCCGAAAGATGGCGGCATGAAACTGCAGTTTTTTCATGTGGAAGATTTGTGCAGGCTTATGGAAGTGATTATTAAAACAAAGCCGGAAGATCATATTTTTAATGTTGGAAACGTTACGGCTGTATCAATAAAAGACTGGGTTACAATGTGTTATGCCTGCTTTGATAAGATACCTGACTTTGTCAATGTTTACGAAGATACAGAACAGAGAAATTATTTCAGTTTTTACAATTATGAGTATTATTTAGATGTAAAGAAACAGCAGGAAATATACCCGGATACAATCCCTTTGGCACAAGGGTTAAAAGAGTCCGCTAATTGGTATGTTTCAAATGAGGCAGAGGTTAATAAGAAGCCATACCTGAAATATATTGATGAAAATTTGAGAAAATGAATTTTCTGATACGATTCTACCTACCTCTCATGGGCAAAGGAGATAATCAAGCTGTTTTTATAAGGTTTTAAGCGTTGTCAAAACCTTTTGACACTGTGTTTTCCGCAAAGTAAAACAGGTTTGATAGACAGAAATGCAAAAAGTGATTATTCTCAGAGCAGGTCAAGAGAACAAATCATCGGCAAAGGAGGAAAATTTTTATGGAGCTGAATGCACAGATAAAAAAATACCGAACAGAGTTAAATCTTTCCCAAGAGGAATTGGCTGAAAAGGTATATGTGACAAGACAGACGATTTCAAATTGGGAAAATGAAAAAAGCTATCCGGATATTCACAGTCTTCTGCTTCTCAGTTCATTGTTTAATGTATCTCTCGACCAACTAATCAAAGGAGATATAGAGACAATGAAAGAAATAATTAACGAACAGGAGATAAAGGAATTTAATCACTATGGTAGTATTTTCAGTCTTCATTTTTTGATTTTGATTTTGTCAGCAGCGCCGTTGTTTATGTGGTTGAAATTGTATGCGTTGTTGCCCCTTGGTGTGATGTTTGCCATCACAATGTTCTGGGCATTGAAAGTTGAAAAGATCAAGAAAAAAAATGATGTACAGACTTATAAGGAAATTGTAGCGTTTTGCGAAGGCAAAAAATTAGATGAAATTCATAAGATGGTTGAAGCAGGAAAACGCCCGTATCAAAACGTCTTAAAGGTAGTCATTAGTGCTGTTGTTACGGCGGCAGTTTGTTTTTTGATAGGATTGTTAATACAGTGGGTATTTTAGCCAATGTCCCTTTTGAAATACCCGGGGCGGCTGAGAGATCAGCCGTCCCACTTCTTTTAGATTTTAGTTTGCTTTGCTCTCATTCATCACCGCTTTACTTTCTTCCTGTTCTATCTCTTCAAGCTTTCCTGTACAGTGATTATACTGATAAATTGCCCTCATAATAGCAGCAAGATCCTGATGTGAAAACATTCCGGCGGCTCTCGAGATATCACCGAAATTGTTAATGTTAATTTTAAGGCACCCACCGCTGGGAAGGTTCACATTTAATACCTTCTTGGGGTCACTCATATCTCCCAGACAGATAGAGTTTGTGTCAGGATCACACCTAAAAGTAACCCCGTTATACTGGATGATCCCGTCTTTCGCAAGATATCCATACGGACATTTTACCTGCTTATCTGATAGAATTTGAGCAAAAGACGAACCCACATCATTTTCTCTCCCTGCTGTCATTATCGTCTCCATAGCAGACGCGCTTTTTAAGTTATGTACTAACATGATTCCTCCTCTCCGCAGGTGATCTGTCAATCACGACTGCACCCTTCTCCCGGAAATGACGGGCGGCTATAAATAAAAAAGACACCTTATTTCATATCAGCCCATTGAAATAAAGTGCCATCCTTGCATTTTATATTTCGTCATTTGTAATCAATTTCTTTAGTCCCTGTTTTCCGAAAACATTTCCAATAACTGTGGTATATCATTTTTTAATGTTTCAAAAACAATATTTAAATCCACGTTGCCATAATCATGCACAATTCGATTTCTTAATCCATACATTGCATTCCATGGAATATTGCTGTGCGTCTGCTTGTATTGGTCCGTTAACTTCTTTGCATTCTCTGAAAGCTGTATCATACGAAAGAGCATAGAATCCAGTAATATTTCATTTTCATTTAGTTCTTCTATGTCCACATCCTTCATATGTATTACTATAAACTCTAAATCCTGTCTGATTTTTTGTATATAGTAATTGTCATTTTTCACATTATCCATATATCTTTATTCCATCCTTTAGTATTTCCTGTATCAGTTCCATGTTATTCTTAAGCTGGTTAATGTCCAAAACATCTACTTTTTTGTGTAGCGCAGTTCTTAATTCTTCAACCAGTCCATAAAATTTCAAACCCTTCACATTTACAGAAATCAAAAGGTCCACATCACTGGTTGGTTTTGCTTTTTCCTTTGCGTAAGAACCAAAAAGATAGCAGAATTTCACATCGTATTTTTCAAACACTTCTTCACATTTTTGCTTTATATATTCTACATCAATAACTCCGTGTTCTTCATCAATCGGGTTTATCTCTGCTAACTTTTGCATCATATAATTATATTTTAAAGTTCCAACCTTTTTTTCATCATTTTCGTATGACTTATATGAGCGCAAAGAAATTCCTACCAGATCGGCAACTTGTTGCTGTGTTAACTTCTTTTCTGTTCTTAAATCTTTCAGCTTACACATTTTGCACCTCCGTTTATATTATAATGCAATATTTGCACCCTGTCAATTTTAAGGTGTAAATATTGCACTTTCATATAACTAACAATACAATATGCATAGTATCCTCATATATACAGTTATTATTCAAATGTTATTCTACACTTTTGAAGCAGATTCTCAAGATGCTCCTTTTTCAAGGTCAATAACCCTATCTACAGGAATAACAATCCAACGTAGCAAGAATGCCGAATTTTTCTTAAGAAAAATTTGCATAGGTGCAATTGCAAGCTGTTTTTATAAGGTTTTAATTGCTGTCAAATGCTTTTGACACCATCAAGATTATAATACTCATAAAATTTACATTTTTTTTACTGATAAATAATTTTAATTTTACATGATTTTATTACACTAAATAATAAATATTATAATCTGAAAATGTACACGAAAGGATAGTAATGATAGTTATAACTCTTCAGCAATTTTTTATATTATTATGGATTTTTTGTATAGTTAAAGTGATATTACATGGGTTTAGAATTAATATTATCGGAATATCCATGGATAAATATTTTTATAAGTATAATTTATCTGATAAAAATACGATTAAAGAATATCATAAGGGAAGATGTATTAGATCTTTTATTATTTTAATTCTTGATACAATAACTCTAATAATATCATATAATTGTAGTGTAGACATAGCAACCGGATTTATGATAATATCAACAATAATAGCTGTGATAATTCAATTTATTTTTCAAACTCATCCTCGTGCTTCTTGAAAAAGCCATAAAAATATCTCACATGCCTATGTTCTTCTGTTTTCACGAAATGATTATGCTCATGTTCGTGCGTTATTATATGAGTATGTGTGGTACCATCATGGGTATGTCTAATCGTATGAACATGTTTATGAGAATGACGCTTCACCATCAATGTCATTAACTTAAGCAGATTCTCGTGAAAAATCGGGGTTCTGCTTTTTTCTACCCCTAACAAAAATTTTTCAAAAGTACTTGACAAGCCGCGCCAAATCGGGTAGGAGGCTAACCATTAGTTGATTAGCCGACCTCTCACACCACCGTGCGTACGGTTCCGTACACGGCGGTTCCTTAGTTTTCATAAACTATCAGATAGTAGTCAAGCATGGAGGTATATCCTGGCTTGGCTATTATTTTGTTTGATAAGACTTGGTTTAAGGCTTTCGCCCTTCTCATATCCTTTATCTTTCCAAGCCTCAACAAATGCTTTTGCTGCTGCTTTTTGTTCATTAACAGTCATTTACCCTTTTCCCATTCCTATATTTCATTATATGTCTCTGCTGGAGCCTTCGTTGTATCTAAAACAGCCTTAGGCGGCATTACAATAATCCCTTCTTGCTTCATAATTTTCTCACTTTATTATAGCAGAAACACTCTAATATTACATACCCGTTTTCTGCAATGCATTTCATGCGTTAATCAATCCGTCCCTTTTGCTACTAAAAAAGTACAGAACAAAATCAAACTTTTGTTCTGTACCCACGTTTTATTATTTCGTAAATTTAAAGTAGGATTGATTTTTCTTCATCCCGCCCCGGCACTCCGCCAGTTCACTGACCGTAACAAGCTGATAGCCTCTGTCAATCAATGTGGGAACAATGGTCGCTGCCGCATCGCAGGCGGCACTGTGAAGATCATGCATCAAAATGATATCCCCATCATGAACATGATTTAATACTGCACTGGTGGTCTGGGAAGAGCTTCTCGTCTTCCAGTCCAGGGTATCCACTGACCAGATTATTGCCGGCATACCAAGGTTAGATTTGGAAGTACTGTTAATTCCTCCTCCCGGTGGACGCATGACCACCGGATTCCCACCCGTGACCTTCTTCACTGCTGCATTTGTTTTGGAAATCTGTTTTTTCAGTTCACTGCTGCTTATTCTTGTGATTGTCTTGTGATCATAGGTATGGTTTCCAATCTCACACCCTAAATTAAATTCACGTTTAATGGTTCCCGAATACTGGGAAACACGGCTTCCCACCACAAAGAAAGTCGCCACTGCATCATACTTTTCCAGTGTATCCAACAGCTTCGGTGTATAGATTGAGGGTCCATCATCATAGGTAAGTGCAACCATCTTTTTATTCTTGTCGATTTTTCTCTCCAGTACGCCCTTTTCGTTGAATTTACACAGATAATGAGAAATATTCTGTTTTCCCGTAACCATTTTCCCACTCTTTTGGGAAAAATAAAACTGTTTTTTCTCTATGGTTTTCCAGCCTGTTTCCATTTTTCCGTTTGAAGCAAAATAATAATAACTGTCCTTTACTTTCTTTTTTCCGGTATATGCCTTTCCACTCTTCTCAGAAAAATAATATTTTCTGCCACCGATTTTCTTCCACCCAGTCTGCATTTCTCCTGTCTTTGAAAAATAATAATATCCATTTTTTATCTTTTTCTTTCCGGTATAGGCCTGACCTGTTTTAGGTGAAAAATAGCATTTTCTTTTCCCTATCTTTTTCCATCCTGTCTGCATCTTTCCATCTTTCGAAAAATAGAAATAGTTATTCTTTATTTTCTGAAGTCCCGTATAAGCATTTCCGTTTTTAGCAAAATAATACTTATTCCCTTTTATCGTTTTCCAACTGTTTTTCAATTTTATACCATCTATGTAATAGGAATAAGTTCCATCCGAATTTTTCTCAAGTCCCTGCTGGGCAGGTTTTGGCTTATTTTCAGGCTTCTCTGTTGGTTTCTCCCCTGGTTCCTCTGGAATTTCTGTCCCCGGCTGCTCCGTGCTTTCTGTTTCTGTCACTTCTGTTTCATCAATTTTCGTTTCCGAAGAACCAGGCATAATATCTGTCTGCTGCGCATGCAGCAATCCAGCTCCCTCTGATGTAACTACCAGAGTACATACAGATAATACTGCAAGCCATCGTAATCCCTTTTTCATTTTCTCCTTTAAATAAACTGTATATTAATCATATGTTCTCTTATTGTAACTATTTAGAACCTCTTATGTAAAACAACAACAAGAGGCTAAGCATATCTGCCACACCTCTTGTTGCTATGTCATCCGTACAGCGCATCGCTGTTATATCTTCATTAAATTTTTCTTCCACAGCACTGTTTATATTTCTTTCCGCTTCCGCATGGACATGGATCATTCGGATAAATTTTTGCATGTTCACGTCTCTTCGGTGCATTCGGCTCGCTGGCATCCTTATTGGTTCCCGTCACCTGAGCCACCTGCTCACGCTCTACCTTCTGCTCTACCTGAACATGGAAGAGAAGACGAACGGTATCCTCCTGAATTGCAGCTATCATCTCATCAAACATATCAAAGCCGGCCATCTTGTACTCCACCAGCGGATCCCTCTGGCCATATGCCTGAAGTCCAATACCCTGACGAAGCTGGTCCATATCATCAATATGATCCATCCACTTACGGTCAATGACTTTAAGAAGGACCACCCGCTCCAGTTCACGGAACTGTTCAATCTCAGGGAACTCTGTTTCCTTTGCCTCATATAAAAGCACTGCCTGTTCTTTTAAATGCTGTTTTAATTCTTTTGCATTCTTGATATCCGAAATATTTTCCTCTGTCACAGGCTCCAGTGGAATAATCGGAAGAAGCAGCTCATTTAACTCATTTAAATCCCACTCTTCCCGCGGAATCTCGCCGGAAATACAGGTATCCACTGCCTTCTCCACTTGTTCCTGAATCATCTTGAAAATTGCATCCCGCATACTTTCTCCATTCAATACGGACATACGCTCTTTGTAGATGATTTCTCTCTGGTCATTGTTTACCTGATCGTACTCTAACAGATTTTTACGAATACCATAGTTGTTGTACTCAATCTTCTCCTGTGCCTTCTGGATGGCGGAAGTGAGCATCTTGTGCTGGATCTGCTCGCCTTCCGGAACTCCCAGTGCCGTAAATACGGACATTAACTTCTCAGAACCAAACAGACGCATCAGGTCATCTTCCAGAGAAATAAAGAACTGGGACTCACCCGGATCTCCCTGTCTTCCGGCACGTCCGCGCAGCTGGTTGTCAATTCGTCTGGACTCATGACGCTCGGTACCGATAATTTTAAGTCCGCCGGCCTCCCGCGCAGCCTCATCCAGTTTAATATCAGTTCCTCGTCCGGCCATGTTTGTGGCAATGGTAACAGCACCATGCTGTCCGGCCTGCGCAACAATCTCGGCTTCCTGCTCATGAAATTTCGCATTCAGTACCGTATGCTTGATTCCCTCACGCTTTAACATTCCGCTGATCAACTCGGAAGTTTCAATCGTAATGGTACCTACCAGTACCGGCTGTCCCTTTTCGTTGGCAGCTTTTACTTCATCCACAACAGCCTTAAACTTTTCTTTCTTTGTCTTATAAACTGCATCCTGGTGATCCACACGGGCAATAGGACGGTTTGTAGGAATCTCGATTACGTCCATTCCGTAGATATCGCGGAACTCCTTCTCCTCCGTAAGAGCGGTACCGGTCATACCTGCTTTCTTTTCAAATTTATTAAAGAAATTCTGGAAAGTAATTGTCGCTAATGTCTTGCTCTCTCTCTTTACCTTGACATGTTCCTTCGCCTCAATAGCCTGATGCAGTCCATCGGAATAACGGCGCCCCGGCATGATACGTCCGGTAAACTCGTCAACAATGAGAACCTGATCATCCTTTACTACATAATCCTGATCACGGAACATAAGGTAATGGGCACGCAGCGCAAGAATCACATTATGCTGAATCTCAAGGTTCTCCGGATCCGCAAGGTTATCAATATGGAAGAACTTCTCAACCCGCTCCACACCCTGCTGGGTAAGATTGATTACCTTATCCTTCTCGTTTACGATAAAGTCTCCGGTCTCCTCCTGCTCGACACCCATGATGGCATCCATCTTGGAATACTCCGGAACATCCTCACCTCTGGTCAGCTGCTGTGCCAGAATATCACAGGCCTCATACAGTTTGGTGGACTTGCCGCTCTGTCCGGAAATAATAAGAGGAGTACGTGCCTCATCAATTAAAACAGAGTCAACCTCATCAATAATGGCATAGTGCAGACCGCGCTGTACCAGCTGTTCCTTATAGATAACCATGTTATCCCGCAGATAATCAAATCCAAGTTCATTATTTGTGATATATGTAATATCACAGTTATAGGCATCACGTCGCTCGTCATTGCTCATATCATTAAGCACAACGCCGACTGTCAATCCAAGAAATTCATGGACCTGTCCCATCCACTCGGAGTCACGCTTTGCCAGGTAATCATTTACCGTAACGATACAGACACCCTTTCCTTCCAGGGCATTTAAATAAGCCGGAAGTGTGGAAACCAGTGTTTTTCCTTCGCCTGTTTTCATCTCGGCAATACGTCCCTGATGCAGGATAATACCACCGATAATCTGTACTCTGTAATGTTCCATTCCAAGGACTCTTCTCGCTGCCTCACGTACCGTGGCATATGCCTCCGGAAGCAGATCGTCTAATGTCTCACCCTTCTCCAGTCTGTCCTTGTACTCTTTAGTCTTTCCCTTTAACTCATCATCGGAGAGAGCCACCATGGCATCGCGGTAAGACTCCACCTTATCCACGATGGGCATAATTCTTTTCAGCTCCCTCTCGCTGTGTGTACCAAAAATTTTTGTCAATGCACTCATACTATTTTTGCTCCTAACTCGCATAGAATATAGGTATTGTAACACTTTCTCTTTTTTTACACAACTCAAAGCCGTAAATGTTTTATAAACTTTTTATGAACATACTGTTGAAAAAACCGAAATCTGTTGTTAAGATAGGAAATAAGAGTCCCATTGATGCCTGTTTTTCCGGCTCAAATCCCGGGCACCCATAGGGATAAATCAACAGATATCACAAAAAGGAGAAATAAAAGCATGTCATATCTTTATAAAACCAAAGGAACCTGTTCCACCCAGATTGAAGTGGATCTGGATGGAAACATCATCAAAAATGTCCGTTTTACCGGCGGCTGTGACGGAAACTTAAAGGCAATCCCCCGTCTGGTAGAAGGCATGACTGTGGAGGAAGTGGAAAAACGTATCTCCGGTATCCACTGTGGTATGAAGAACACATCCTGTGGTGACCAGCTGGCAAAAGCCCTCCGTGCCGCATATGAGGCAGAGTGTAAAAATTAAATATTGGTTTACTTAATCCAGCCATGTTTTCAGCTGTCTGCCCCGTTTTTGTTCCCACATATTTCTGAACATCAAAATTCCGGGTAACTAAATAACTAAATCAGAAAGAAGAGGAATATACGGTTTTCCCAGTATATCCCTCTTCTTTATTTATATCAGGAAATCCGCAGTACTCATTTACAAAATAACCGGCTGAAGCTGTTTCCCATCCAGTGCCGCCTCAATGGTTTCCGGCAGAAGCTCCATCTTCGCCACCATGGAGTTTGGTTTCTTTTCAAAATTATCCTGGGAAAATGGCACAAAATAAATATTCTTCATGTTCATCAACATCCCAATTGTCTTAAAATTAGCTCCCAATGCATCATTCGTGGAAATTGCAATGACAAGGGGTTTCAAATTTCTAAGATGGGCTTTCGCAGCCATTAAAACCGGCGTGTCAACGATTCCGTTTGCAAGCTTTGCCGCAGAATTCCCGGTACAGGGTGCAATCACCATAATATCCAGACAGCTTTTCGGACCAATGGGTTCTGCTTCCGGAATTGTTTTAATCCCCGGATTCCCTGTGATTTCACAGATTTCTTTTACAAACTCATCTGCCTTCCCAAATCTGGTATCACAGGTCTGTGCCTGATAAGAAAAGATGGGAACAATGTTCGCCCCCATCTCAGTCAGACGTATCACTTCTTTCTTTGTTTTTTCGAATGTGCAAAAGGAGCCCGTAATTCCATATCCTATATTACGATTTGATAAACCCATTCCTTCTCCTCTTTTCTTTCCCTACCGATTTTTCCATGTTCCAATATCGCATCTGCAAGAACCTTTGCACTGCTTTTCGTTGTGTAGATTCCCGGCAGCCCCAGTGCCGCCACAACTTTAATTCCATATGCCTCTGCCGCTATAAGATCAGTTCCTCCCGGTCTTGAAGCAATATCTATAATGACCGTATCCGGATGCATCTCTTTGATCATGGGTTCCCGGATTACCAGTGCCGGAACTGTATTCACCACAATTCTTGCTCCGTATGCCTCATCCGGCCCATAAGAAAAATCCACCGCCTCGTGGCCTTCTGTCCTTGCCAGCCGCCTTGCTTCCACGCTTCTCGCCAGAACCGTCACCTTTGCCCCCATGGCCAGAAGTAAATTCGAGATTTCTCTTCCACATTTTCCATAGCCGCAGACTATGATTTTCTGTTCCCGGATTACATAGTCACTGTACTTCAATATTTCCGCAACTGTCGCCTCTGCGGTAATGCATGCATTCCGGTGTACCACCGTGGCATCTTTCATCAAATCATAATATTCTACCTCCGCATCCTCGCAGCGCTGCCTCCACTCCGGTCCGAAAATCCCCCCATAGAGTGTCCAGTTCTTCCCACATCCTTTTGTTAAATACTCTTTCAACAATTCATCTACATCTTGGTTTTTTCCAATCTTTGTAACAGGAATTGGTAATACAAGATACCTGCTGTCCATCAGTACCCCAGCTTCTTCCTGTCTGATGCCGCGCCTCCAGTCCAGTGTCTGTTTCTTTCCCGGAAGGAAGGCAGCCAGATTGCTTTGTCTTTTATCCGTGACAAAAATTACGGTATTTCCGGTCATATAAAAACGCTCCCTTCCATATAAGATATGAAAGAAAGCGTTTCTGTGTTCGTCTATCTCTGTATAATTCCTGTTTTTATAAGCGTGTTTCAACAAAAATATCATAGATTGCCTTAATGGCATTTTCAAAATCATCATTGCTGACACCAATAATGATGTTAAGCTCGGATGAGCCCTGATCGATCATTTTTACATTGATATTGGCATGTGCCAGTGCAGAAAAAATTCTTCCCGCAGTACCACGGTTGGACTTCATTCCACGTCCTACCACCGCAATCAGTCCCAGGTCCGCTTCCAGTTCTATCACATCCGGATGGGTCAGGCGGCGGATAGAACTGATTACCTGCTGTTCCTTCCCCTCAAATTCCTCCTGATGCACAAACACAGTCATGGTATCAATACCGGACGGCATATGCTCGATGGAAATCCCATTTTCCTCAAAGGCCTGTAATGCCTTGCGGCAGAATCCCACCTCTGAATTCATCATATCCTTATCAATGCTGACGGCAACAAAGCCCTTCTTGCCTGCAATTCCTGTAATGGTATATTCCGGTTTCTGGCAGGTACTCTCTACGATTAAGGTACCCTCAGCCTCCGGATCATTGGTGTTACGGATATTAATGGGAATACCGGCCTTACGAACCGGAAATACAGCATCCTCATGAAGGACAGATGCTCCCATGTAGGAAAGCTCACGCAGTTCGCGGTAGGTAATGACACGAATTGGCTCCGGATTCTCAATAATCCGCGGATCAGCTACAAGGCAGCCGGATACATCGGTCCAGTTCTCATATAAACTTGCGTGGCATGCCTTTGCAACAATAGAACCTGTAATATCTGATCCTCCACGGGAAAATGTCTTGACATTTCCCTCCGGGTCAGATCCGTAAAATCCCGGAATGACAGCCTTTTCACATTTTTCCAGTTTCTTTGAAAGGATCTTGTCCGTTTTATCCGGATCAAAATTTCCCTCTTCATCAAAGAAAATAACTGTTGCAGAATCAATAAATTCATAGCCGAGATAGTTAGCCATGATCATGCCATTTAAATATTCTCCACGGGAAGCGGCATAATCCACTCCGATTTTCTTCTTAAAATTCTCGGAAATTTTTTTAAATTCCTCATCTAATGACATCTTAAGTCCCAGACCGTTAATAATAGAATCATAACGATCCTTTATCTTCATCAGCGGTACACGGAACTCCTCTCCTGCCTCTGCCTTTGCGTAGCAGCTGTATAACATATCTGTAACCTTAGTGTCCTTGGAATTTCGCTTTCCCGGCGCACTGGGTACCACATACTTTCTGGATTCATCCGCTCTGATAATATCTCCTACCTTGGCAAATTGCTCAGCACTTGCAAGAGAACTTCCGCCAAATTTCACTACCTTAACCATTTTTAACTTACTCCTTCAAATGTAATAACTTTTGTTATTATACTTCCACAGCCTGCTTTCGTCAATTAAATTTCTCAATGTGCGGTTATTCCAGATAAAAAACATCGGTCAGAATCCTGCCTGTAATGCCGTCCACTTCCAAAACTCCATAAGAGGGCGGTATTCCAAGGGGCGGGGCCCCGATACTGCCCGGATTTAAATAGGAAATCCCATTATGGTTATCATAGAAAACACAATGGGTATGTCCAAACAGTGCCGCATCCACTTCTCTCTCCTCTGCAGTATATTTTAAATTCATATAACCGGCTTTCACATTCAGGGTATGTCCGTGACAGATCAAAATTTTCTTTCCCTCCACGAGAAGTATCCTCTCCTGGAATTCCTGCCTGCAGTCACAGTTTCCCGGCACCTGTTCCATGGGAATGAATGGAAATTTTCTATGGAGAAGGTCAGCATCCCCCCAGCAGTCCCCCAGATGAATGATCATCTCCGGTGAAGTGTTCCGGACTGCGGTAACCATATTATTCAGATTTCCATGCGAATCGCTGAGTACCAGAATTTTTTTCATGCTTAACTCCCATGTTTTGAACATCGGTCTATAAAAGGAAAAGACTTCTGCCTGGCATTTTTGCCCCTGCAAAAGTCTTTTCACCTCGCTCATAACAGTGTGCTTATCCAAGACGCTTCCACTGCTTACTGCATTTATAATAAGAATAAAACATACAGTGTTCTGCCTGATCGCACCGGCTGGGTGCCGTCTCAATGCTGCACTGACATTTCACAACAGCATCCGCCTTTCCCTTACAGTTTCCCTTCATAATAACATCATCTAAAACTTCGTCTGACATATTTTCTCAAGCTCCTTATTACTACTATGTTTTGTCGCCGACGGTGTCTATTATACAATATCTGGTAGAGAAAGACCATATGTCAATTCTTACAAATTGTGACGGTTCTTTTAGCAAAATTTCCACTTGACGAAAATATGGAAATGGGCTAGCGGCTATTTAATTTTAAGTTCATCCAGTAAATGAATGTGGTATTTCTCCACAAGTTCCATGCATTTCTTATAGGCATCCTCATTTTTTATATGTTCAACACAGTGGGCATCCTCACCAATGACGGCATAGTTTCCAACTTCTCCCGCTATCTTCCAGAACCGTTCTGCCGGATAATGCTTGGCATTCTCCGCCCTACCCAGCATATTGATTTCCAGCGGAATGTCCATCTCTTTCAGTGCCTTACACAGTCTGGTCATCTCCCATTCATATACAGAGTCCAGTCCCCGGTAATTCATGATATCCGGATGTGCCAGATACAAAAAATCTCCGGTTTTCATACCCTCAATTACAGCGTCAACATAGTCGCGAATCCTGCTCTCATCCTCCGTCTCCGTTCCCGTATAGGGACCATACTGTTCCGACTCCAGAAAATGCTGTCCCATGATCATGTAATCGCAGCCAAGATTTCGAAACATCCTCATCTGTTCCTCGTGAAATTCCGGAATGTATTCTGCCTCAAACCCTACATAAATCGTAATTTCATTTTTGTACTCTTCCGCCAGTCTGCGGATAGTTTCCACATACTCAGGTGTCTGCTTCATGGTCATGCGTATTCCGGACACATATCCATCCTTAAAGGGACAGGGAACATGATCCGAAAAACCGAATTCTTTCATCCCCATTTCAATTGCCGCTTCAATATACTCCCGCTCTGTTCCATACGCATGCTGGCATCTTACGGTATGTGCATGATAATTTGCCTTTAAAAAATCCTGCATTTTGCTGCCCTTCTTCGTTTGTAATGCATTTATTTTAACACATAACGGAAAAAGAGACAACTATCCTAAATCTCTCATTTACTTTTTGAAATCACCGCTATATAATGGGAAGATATATAAGCTGCGATTTCCTGTGAAATCGCAGCTTGGATTTTATGATATAAAAGATTTACATTAGGGGGAATTATATTATGATTACATTATTATCAAGGTTCTTTGTGTTAAACAAACCCGAAAAAGAACAACGCCGTGCCTATGGAACCCTTTGCAGCATTGTGGGTATCTGCTTAAATATCCTGCTGTTCGCCGGAAAATATTTTGCAGGACTGATCTCCGGCTCCGTAGCCATCACGGCGGATGCCTTCAACAACCTTTCCGATGCCGGTTCTTCTTTCATCACTCTGGTGGGCTTTCTGTTTGCCGGAAAAAAGCCGGATCCGGAGCACCCCTTCGGACATGGGCGTTTTGAATACGTCTCCGGTTTTATAGTTGCCATAGCCATCCTTTTGATGGGCTTCGAACTGCTGAAATCCTCTGTTGCAAAGATTATCCATCCGGTTGCCGTGGACACGAGCAATCTGGCAATCATCATCCTGCTCTGCTCCATCCTGGTAAAAATTTATATGGCATTTTATAACCGCAGTATCGGAAAAAAGCTGGACTCTGATGCCATGAAAGCCACTGCCATGGATTCTCTTTCCGACACAATCGCTACCTCAGTAGTTCTTCTGTCACTGCTTGTTATGCGTCTGACTTCCGTGAACATTGATGGTATCTGCGGTCTTCTGGTGGCAGTATTCATCCTCTATGCCGGTATTCAGGCTGCAAAGGATACCATTGATCCCCTTCTGGGAAAGGCTCCGGATCCATCCTTTGTCCGCCAGATCAAGGACATAGTCATGGAACATCCTACTGTACAGGGAATCCACGACCTGGTTGTCCACGACTATGGTCCGGGACGCTGCATGATATCTCTCCATGTGGAGGTTCCGGGAAATGAAAATGTATTTCTGCTCCACGATATGATTGATAATATCGAACGGGAACTAGATTCCCAACTGGGCTGCGAGGCTGTCATTCATATGGATCCCATTGAAACGGACAATGCCGAGATCAAACGGATGCACGATCTGGTGGAACAGAAGGTAAAGGAAATCAATGAGAAAATAACCATACACGACTTTCGCATGGTAACCGGTGACACCCATACCAACCTGATTTTTGATGCCGTAATTCCTTACAAAACAAAAGGTACACCCGAAGCATTACAGGATCAGATCAAACAGAAAGTAAAAGAAATCGGAGACCAGTACATAGCTGTCGTCCAGCTTGACCAAAGCTACGTCCCCATCGACTGATCCCGGTACACCGGGTAAAAAAACGGAACTTATAAGTTGGCTGTGAACAATCCACATGACTTTTTTATTGTCAGATATCTCTTCAACGGTTAGAATATATACAGAGGGAAAAACACCTTTAAATCATCATATAATGATACAAAGGAAAATATTATTTAGAAAGGGAAAATTATGCTAACATGTCCAAACTGCGGAGGGAATCTGAGATTTGATATTCCCTCCCAACAACTTGCCTGTAAGCAGTGCCAGTCTCAGTTTGACCCCTATGCATTCGACGAAAAGACCAGTGATGCAAAGGAGGAAACTGCATCTGACGACAGCTTTGAGGCCACTATTTTCACCTGCCCCCAGTGCGGTGGCGAAATCTTAAGCACTGACAACGCAGCTACAGGATTCTGCAGCTTCTGTGGTGCATCCACAATTCTTTACAGCCGCCTCACCCGGGAAAAGCGGCCTGCTTACATTATTCCATTTAAAAAGACAAAGGAAGAATGTAAGCAGGCTTATGCCGCCCGCATGAAAAAAGCCTGGTTTGCGCCAAAAGAATTAAAAGATCCTGCATATATCGACAGCTTTCGCGGCATCTATATGCCCTATTGGGCTTTTTACATCACCCAGAAAGGAGACTTGTCTCTTCCGGGAAAAAAATCCTATCGAAAGGGTGACTATATTTATACCGACCACTATTCTCTCACCGGAAATCTAAATGCATACTATAAGGGGCTTTCCTATGATGCCTCTTCCTCATTTGCAGATAATATCAGTGAGGCTCTGGCTCCCTATGATGTTAAGGGAATGAAAGCCTTTACTCCGGCATATTTAAGCGGCTTCTATGCAGATACTGCAGATGTGGATTATAAAATTTACCAGAATGATGCCGAAGCCTCTGCTGTCCATGAGACAGTTGATACAATAAAGAAAACAAAACCGTTTTCATCCTATACTTTAGGGAACATCAGCAACAATATGCTAAATACCCACACAGAGACTGTGGACCGTACTATGTTTCCGGTCTGGTTTCTCTCCTACCGGAAAAATGACCGTGTCGCCTATGCCACGGTAAACGGCCAGACCGGAAAGGTCGTTGCGGATATCCCGGTTGATGCCAGAAAATATGTGCTCTCCACGCTGCTTTTAGCTGTTCCGATTTTCCTGATTTTAGCTTTATGCGTGACACTGCTTCCCTCGTGGCTTTTGTTGGCCTGTGCAATCCTCTCTGTTATTTCCGCAGTCACCTGTGGCATAGAACACAGTTCCATACGGCGGAAGGATGAGAATCTTGATGACAGGGGCAAACAATATCAGGAACTGCACGGCGGTCAAAACAGGATTCCCGTAAAAATTCCCAAGCCAAAGGCTCCTGTGGGAACGGTGCTGTCCCTGATTGCCACTGCTCTTTCGATGCTGATTTGGTTCCTTCATCCGGTGTCCGATCTGTGGTATTACATAACTGCGGTTTTTACCCTGGTTATTATTCTTGTAACCTTTATTGACATTATAAAAGCCTATAATCAGTTATCCACCCGCAGGCTTCCACAGTTTGACAGACAGGGAGGTGATGACCGTGCATAAGATATTGAATAAATTAAATTATTTTTTTATTATTGTATTTTCTATTATAATAATGGGAGGGTCTGTCATTTCTGTTCAGGCAGAAGTAACGACTGTAAAAAATGAAGACACGGGATATCGTCTGATTCTCGATGACGAGGCTGATTTTCTGGATGACGCACAGGAGTCTGCCCTGAAAGAAAAAATGTCTGAAATCACGGAATACTGTAATGTTGCCCTTGTTACCACCACCTGGCACACAGAGTCCTCTACCAAAAACTTTGCTGCCAACTATTTTGATGATGCATTCGGCCCCCATAAAAGTGGAACCATCTTTGTCATCGACAGGGATTTAAACGAGATTTATCTTTACAGTGATGGAAATGCCCATAAAACCATCACCAACTCCCGAGCCTATTCCATCACGGATAATACTTATGTTTACGCAACCAGTGACCATGACTACGATTATTACACCTGTGCATACAAAACCTTTGAGCAGGTTCTTGCACTCCTGCAGGGGAAAAGAATCGCAGAACCCATGAGATACCTTTGCAGCGCACTGCTTGCTATTATCCTGGCAGCTTTCATTAACTTTTTCCTCATCATGTTCAGCTCCGGCTCCCGGAAGCCGGATATGGACCAGGTACTGGCGGGAACCTACACCAATGTAGACATCCAGAATGCTAATGCCCATTTCGTAAACCAGACCCGTGTTTACGATCCTCCATCCTCTTCTTCCTCCAGCGGAGGACATTCCGGTGGCGGCGGTGGTGGTCACTCCGGTGGCGGCGGTGGTCACTCCATTTAGTCTTCCATTTTGTTTCTATTCAGTACTCCGTTATTAATCAAAAAATCTCAGTGCGGGATTGCCAAACGCAGCGGTCCTGCACTGAGATTTTAATTATCATTTAACTTAGCTTTATTTTACTTTATCTACTGGTTCCAGTTTTTTCTAAGTCCCTTCGGATAATGATTTTTCATGACTGCTCCTGCCAGTTTTCCCCAGCCGATACTATAACCATCCACTGTGATCAGATACCAGCCCTTTTCCCCCTCTGCGGGAAAGGTCTGTCCGCTTAAATAAGCCCGGATTTCCGGTCCCTCTGATTTTAGATCAAAGGAATGTTTCACCTGCTTTTTTTTCATGGCAAGTGCCAGGGCATGGGCAGGCTCCAGCCTGTTTTTCTTAATGGTTCCCAGATGAAGTCCCGGTCGCAGCACATGCAGTCCCTGAATGGATGGCATATCTTCCGGCACCAGGTAAAGCTGCTCCCCAAACCTTATCATTCTCTGGGGCAGCTTGATGGACAAGATTTCTGAAAGTTCTCTTTCAAACTCTTTTCCCTCATTTCCTGTAATGGTTTTTTGGATTCCTCCGGAACAGTATCCTCTGTAATTTTCCGAAACAACACCCTCTTTTTCCAGAACCGCCACAAAATGCCCTTCGCCCCTGATCCGGTGTGGAAATAAGCGGATTGTATCTCTGATTTCATTCTGTATCTGCTCTGAAGCCGAATTATTTCTCCCCTCACCACTTACAGCAGTCCCGTCCGTACCTTCCGGTATCCATTCCGGCCGTCCGGCTGTCATTCCCTCATACCGTTTTACCGGAACAACATGAAACTCCGGATGCCGGTGCAGGAACCTGCTGATAGTTCCCTCATTTTCCTCCGGGGAAAAGGTACAGGTGGAATACACCATGCGCCCGCCCGGTCGAAGCATGTCCGCTGCACACTCCAGAATTTCCAGCTGCCTTTTCGCACATAATGCAACATTTTCTAAGCTCCACTCCTCACAGGCATTCTCATTTTTCCGAAACATCCCCTCTCCGGAACAGGGAGCATCTACCATAATACGGTCAAAAAATTCTATGAAAAATTTAGCGAGTGTCTGCGGGTTCTCATTGGTTACCAGAGCGTTCATTATTCCCATCCGTTCAATATTCTCTGAAAGTATCTTCGCCCGTGCCGGATGAATCTCATTACTCACTAAAAGCCCTTCTCCCTCCATGGCAGCAGCAATCTGCGTACTCTTTCCTCCCGGAGCCGCACACAGATCCAGCACCTTTTCTCCGGGTTTCGCTCCCAGATAGGCTGCCGGTGCCATAGCACTTGGCTCCTGAATATAGTAAACCCCTGCCTCGTGATAAGGATGTTTTCCCGGATAATCCTCCTTTTCATAATAAAATCCATTGTTTTCCCACAATATTTCCTTTAAATGAAATGGAAATTTTATAAAAGTATCTTCCCGGTCCGCTTTCAGTGTATTCACCCTAAGCGCCTGATAACGCTCTTTCTCATAACTATCCAAAAATGCCGGATATTCATCTTTCAGCATTCTGTTCATCCGTTCCTGAAATAATTGTGGCAGCATTCCATTCTCCTATTCCTGTATTTTCCCATGTTTTGATTACCATGAAAGGTATGTTTCTGATCACACGGCATTTCCTGCAATGTGAAAAATAAAAATTTTTATTTCAAAATAGTAATAATCATATTATAATAGATATATGATTAAACGTAAATATATGCGAACAAGACAATTAAAACCCGGTATGAAGCTTGACCACCCGGTAGTAGACCGTTTAGGACGTAATCTGGTTGCACGTGGTGTCCCTCTTGACGACTATCTCATTGATTCTCTGATAAAGCTGGGAATCATGTCCGTCTATATCCAGATTGGAGAGGATGCCGAGGAAAAGGAAGCACTTCCTGTTTCCGAGAAGGCAAAAGAAAATATCGAAAAACTACGGACGGAGGACCGCTCAAAAGTTACCCTTTCCGCCAGCGTCCGGGAACGTGTTTCCACTGGAATCCAGTTCATCTACAACAATGCAGATTCTGAAGAGATGACTGCTGCCACCGAAACCATTGCTGATGATCTCATGAATGCAATCAACAATAATGATGCGATTGCAATTGATATTTCTGCGCTCAAAACCAGTGATGAATACACTTTCAAGCACAGTGTGGATGTGGCAACCATTGCGATGATCGTAGCAAAACAGCAGGGGCTTTCTTCCAAAGAGATTCACGAGATCGGAGTCACTGGTCTTTTACATGACATCGGAAAGACCAGGATTCCCCTCTCTGTTCTGAACAAACCCGGAAAACTGAACGATGAGGAATTTGCCATCATGCGTCAGCACTCCACCTACAGCTATCAGATGATCAAAGACAAGCCCGAATTTACACCAGGCATCTGTCTTGGAGTTCTTCAGCACCACGAGAAGATCAATGGCAAAGGCTACCCCCTTGGCGTAACGGAAGAAAAAATATGTCCTTACGCACGCATTCTTGCTGTGGCAGATATTTATGATGCCCTGGTTACCGAACGTCCCTACAAGAAGGCTTACTCCCAGCGTGACGCCATAGAAATGATTATGTCCATGACTATGGAACTTGATATCACAGCCATGAAAAGCTTCATGGAAAGTATGATACTTTATCCGGTAGACAGCATTGTAGAACTCAGTAATGGGGAAAAAGCTCGTGTGGTAAAGAACATTCCCCATTATATTCTGCGCCCGACAGTTGTAGGCCTGACCAGCGGAAAAGTCTATGAACTCGGGGAAGACTTAAGCTGCGCCAATATTATCATTCTGTAGTTTCTGTCGTTTTTGGAAGGAATGCATCATAGATATCAACATGGTCATAAATACAGCGCCAGCTGCTGGTGGAGCCACCAGTGACACAGATGTATTCCTCTCCGTTTTTATCCTTTGCCAGACTTGCGGCACAGCTTCCGGACTGTGCCACGAATCCGGTTTTTGCACAAAGGACTTCCCCATGGGTATCTTTGTCCTCAATTCTCCGTAAAAACCAGTTGGAAACTGTAAGTCCCTCCGGATGCTCTTTTGTCTTTGTAGTGGTATAAATGTGTTCCCCCAGAACCTGTCTTAAGAACTCGTCATCCGATGCCGCCTTTAATATCATCGCCATGTCATAGGCGGTACTATAGTGGTCCTCATTATAAATCCCCACGCAATTTGTAAAATGTGTTGTTTTTGACAACCCCATTTCTTCCAGTTCATGATTCATCATATCGACAAATGCCTCATGGGAGCCTGCCACGTAGCATGCCAGGGAATAGGCCGAGTCTGCACCGGAGGGAAGAATTGTCCCGTAAAAGAGATCCCGTACCGTTACCTCCTCATCCACCTCGTATCCGGTATTACTGCAGTCATTTCTGTAGCTGTAATCCGTGGCATCAATACTGATTTTCACCGTATCATCCAGCTGTTCCGGCGTGATATTCTTCGATGCAACATAAACCGTAAAAATTTTTGTCATAGAAGCCGGATACATTTTTTTAAATGCATCCTTATCTGCAAGAATTTTTCCTGTTCCCACGTCGATTAATATTCCATGGCTGCTAACCACCGACTCCGGCAGCCCTTTTGTATCCTCTGTTTCCTCTGCAGAATAGGAAAAGACCTCCTGTGTCTCTGTGGGAATTTCCTGTTCAGTTGGCTGCACTGCCTGCTGAGTGGGTTCGATATACTTCGGATCCTTTTTCTCCCTGCCAGGTTTCAGCAGGAGCACCGCAAGAGCAATCAACCCCGCCAATAAAATCACTGCTGTAATTCCCAATACATAATTATTTTTCTTTCTTTTCATCTGTGCTGTATCCCCTTATTTTAATTATTATGATATGAGCGTCAAAAGGTATTTTTTCCTCATTTGATACACGAATTGCTCCGTTTCTACGCTTCGCTCCGGTCGGCGGTTTCGAGAGTGCAGGTCAAAAAACGAAGGCGTAGATGGCTACGTCAAGGCTTTTTGACCTGTGCTATCGGAATCGCAAACCGTTCATATTCACTAGAAACTTTTTATTCGGTGTTTAGTTATCCGACATGGAATATGCATTCCGCATTTTATTAGAAAGTTCAAACAACACTTTATTTAATGTATCGGTTGTCTCCTCCTTTAACATATCCGCAATTTTCTGATTGGCTTCCTGCTTTAAAGCCATCCGTTTCTCCTCATCACTTTCTGTCTTCAGCAAATCGTCATAGCGGTTAATCAGCTCATGTCCTTTTGACATCACATGCTCCTGATATCGCTCTGCATGAACCAGAGATTTCTGATAGGAAGCATCCGTCATTGCAACCATCATCCTGCTGGCCCAGTAAAAATTGTCGGTAGAAACATCACCGGTTGTATTAGACAGATACTCCGGGGTCTCCTCCACATCTGCGTAAAAGGGCACCAGTGTGTTAAAGGCATTGGATGCGAAGGCAATCCACTCGATTGTCCCATAATCCTCTTTCTGATCCGGTCTCATCTGAATTAATGCCAGCACATCATTTCTATTCACTCCGATAGAACGGTAAGCACCGTGCATGGATTTGTCCCCGCGGGATGTATAGGGATCAAAAGGTGTTCCCTGAAAATGCGATGAAAGAACATATTTGATATCTTCCACCGTAATCTTTTTCTCCGGAACCATACACCAGGGCAGATCATCCGATTCCGGCGTAAAGTCTGCATTTGGTCCATCCCAAACCTTAGTACGAGGATTCAGATACCGCTCCATAAACCATGCCCGGGGGGTATTATAAATATGGTCTGCATCGTCATGGCTTCCAAATGCATGTCTCGGATTCATATTTCCATCAAAAGATAAGTCCAAATGATATTTTTCAATAAACTCTTTCATATCCGGAGAACACATATACTCTTTTTGTCCTGAAAGCGCATCCTCTAAATCAAATTCATCCAGTCCCAGCTGGTTTGGCATCACGACATATACATCATCCGGAACCCGTCTTGCAATCCAGTGGTGTCCTCCAATGGTCTCCAGCCACCAGATTTCATCCGTATCCTGAAATGCAATTCCGTTCATCTCATAGGTCCCGTACTGCTCCAACAGACTTCCCAGCCTCTTCACCCCTTCACGGGCACTGTGAATATAAGGAAGAACCAGACATACAATATCTTCTTCTCCGATTCCACCTGGGATCTCCTGTTTTTCTCCCTCTGCCGGCTGATAGACAACCAGAGGATCTGCCCCAAGGACCCGAGGATTGGAAGTGATGGTCTCAGTTGCCGTCATGGCTACATGCGCAGAGTTTACTCCGCTGGCTGCCCAGATACCCTTTCCCTCTACTGCGTTGGGAATAGCTGTATAACGCATGGGATTTTCCGGCAGTGGAACCTCTACATGGGAAAGTACCGATTTATAAAGCTTTGGCTGTTCCTCAGGGTGTATCACCACAAACTTCTTGGGCGTGAAATGTCCTGAACCGGAATCATCGTTTCTGGCAATCATTGTTGAACCATCATAAGATGCATTTTTTCCTACTAATATTGTTGTACAAGGCATAAACATAATCTCCTTTAAATATTTTACAAATTAAATTTTCAATTCTCAAAAGTGTTTCCTATATACGTATATGTAATGTGTAGAATTGTGGGCGTTGCTTCCTATGTATAAATTTAAACATTTCCCTTCGAATGTTCGTGCACCCTTCTGCGCACGAAATACAGGCATATCAACTGCAGCACAATGGTAAGCATCCAGGATACCGGATAGGAAATAAACAAAAATGAGAGGGATCTGTGCTTTGGGAATAATCCGTAAATCCACACAATTCTGGTTCCAACCGTTCCGACCACCGATAAAATCATCGGAACTGCAGAGAATCCCATCCCCCGCAGTGCTCCCGGAAGTAAATCCATGATGCCGCATATAAAATAAGTCACGGTTGTATATAATAATATTTCCATGCCACACTGTACTACTTCAGAGTCTGCCGTATAAATATGTAAAAGGTTCGGCCCGAAAAAATATACCAGGCTTCCACAGCAAAACGTAACCGTAACAGATAAGATCACGCAGTCCACCAGAACACGGTCCATACGCTTCCATTTTCCCACTCCATAATTCTGGCTGGTAAAGCTCATGCAGGCCTGTGTAAAGGAATTGACGATAACATACAGAAAACCGAATATGTTATCTGCGGCAGTATATCCCGCCATGGCGGTCTTTCCAAAGGAGTTGACAGATGACTGCAGCAAAACATTAGAAAAATTTATCACAGTACTCTGTATTCCTGCCGGAATTCCCACTTGAAAAATCTGCTTTAAATATTTTCCTTTCATTGAAAGTTTAGAAAAACGAAGCTGATAGCTCCCTTCTGAACAATACAGACACCTCAGAACCAGAATACAGGAAATCAGCTGGGAAATCACAGTCGCGATAGCAACTCCTGCCACCCCCATATGAAACACAATCACCAGTAACAAATTCAATCCTATGTTAATCACACCGGAGATAAACAGAAAAAAAAGAGGTCGTTTCGTATCTCCAACAGCTCTCAGGACTGCTGCCCCATAGTTATAGAGCATAAAAAAAGGCATCCCAAGAAAATAAATCCTCATATAAAGTGTGGACAAATCAATGACATCAGAAGGTGTCGCCATCCATTCCAATGCCACTCTGGAAAACAGCACCCCCGCCGCTGTCATTACCACGCCACTGACTGCCGCAAAGGTAATGGCTGTATGTACGGTTTCAGACATTTCTTTCTCACGCCCGGCCGCATAAAACCGGGCCGCCATTACGTTTGCCCCCAACGACACCCCGATAAACAGGTTCGTAAAGGTATTAATCAGTGCCGTAGTAGATCCCACTGCTGCCAGTGCCCGGCTCCCGGTAAACCGGCCCACCACCACAATGTCCACCGCATGAAACATAAGCTGTAAGATTCCTGACAGCATAAGAGGAAAAGAAAACGAAATCAATTTATCCATAATGGAACCATTACACATATCAATCTCATATTTCCTTTTTCCGGCTACCGAATTCATGATGTTCTCCTTAATTCTTAATTCCAAATTAAAATTTCATTAATTATTCGCACCTATTCAGAGTCTCCTCCCTATCCATTCGCGAAGCCGCATGTTTCACATGCTTTCCATGTAATAAGGAATCTTGTCGAATCGGACTGAACAGATACCAGGCTAAATAAGAACAGCCCCGGATAACGTTATTCTACCTCAACCAGTTCATACTCTCTGCTGCCGTATCCCAATGCGTCAGCCGTCTCAATGGTATGGATTCCGTTCCGGCTCTCTATCCTCTCAATGAGATGAGGCTTTCCCGGATCCGAGCATGCATACACCAAATCAATGCATGCCTGGTCAATGGCAATGGGATCGGTGGAAGCTAAAATTCCAATATCCGCAATGCACGGATCTTCTGCCACTGCACAGCAGTCGCAATCCACACTCATATTTTTCATCACATTTACATAGAGAATATTGCCTTCAAAATATTCTACAACAGAACCGGCTGCATCTGCCATGGATTCCAGAAATAAATCCTGCTCAGTATCCCACTTTTTCTCCGGATGTCCGGCACCATGAATATAAGCCTTTCCATAAGAAGATGCCACACCGATTGACAGCTGCTTTAGTGCTCCGCCATATCCCCCCATAGGATGACCTTTAAAATGGGACAATACCAGCATGGAATCATAGTTGACAATATCTTTTCCCACATAATTTTCCTTCAGGACTTTCCCCTGGGGATAATCCAGTTTTAAATCCGGCCCCTCTGCATCCAGTAAATCTACTTTAAAGTAACGGCTCCAGCCATGTTCTTTTAACAGTTTCGTATGTTTTTCTGTTGTATTTCTTTCTCCGTCATAGGCGGTATTACACTCCACCACAGTACCACCAACAAAATCGATTACCGGTTTCCAGAAATCCGGTCCCAAAAAATTCTGATTTCCCTTTTCTCCGGAATGAAGCTTGACTGCCACCTTTCCCGGCAATGTCTGTCCTATCATCTGATATAATTCCAAAACTTTCTCTGGTGTAATTGTTCTGGAAAAATAAACCTTTGTGCTCATAATATAAATCCTCCTTTAATTTTCTATATAGGTCTGTAAGTGAAAATTGCGAATTATGTCATCCGCAATCTCCTGAATCTCCATTCCCATCCTTACACATTCACATTGTTCCCGGACATGACAATTTTCAAAATAATTTTCTTCCATTGGAATCCACCGCTCCCGAAACACCTTATAGGCACTCTCTCCGTCCCGCTTTCGGATCCGTTCCCGCTGTTCCTCCGTATCAATATCCATGAATATATGCAAGTCATAAAACTTCCACAATGACGGATGACAGCTATAGGAGCCCTCCACAATAGTCAGTCCGCATGGTTCGACAGGAATCTCAGAGGAAAAACCCATCTTTTTGCAGTCAAACACATGATAAGAAAATTGTTCTCCCCTTCCCAGAGGCAGCATTACTTCCTCCTGGAACCGTTCATAATCCACATTTCCACCAGGTTCACGGAACCGTTCCTTCGTCCTCTGCTCCGGTCTCAGAAAAAAATGATCCATATGTATGATATTACAGGGAATTATCCCTTTTATGGTCTCTGCCAGCGTCGTTTTTCCTGCCGCACATCTTCCATCAATTGCTATCAGCATCCTGTTTTGCAAACCTCACAAGTCCAACCTTATTTAATGTGATCATGATCCCGGGGATCAGTGTCAGCTGAATTACAATACCCGGAACCGAATTTAAAAGTGCTCCCGAAAGAAACATCTGCCAGGTAAACATGGTTCCTCCCAGTCCAAGCAGTATCGTTTCTACCAATCCCCAAACCAGACGCCCTGCCACCATCGCAAGAATCAGCGCACGGTATAGGGCCCGGATACATTTCCAGCGTGATTTTCCATAAAGCAAACCTGCCACGAACCCATAGGTTGCCAGTTCAAATGCCATTGCAAGTGCCATGGGATACATCTGCGGCATTCCGAAAATCATCGAGCGAAGCAGCGGCAGGACAAATCCAACCACCGCCCCGTACTGCCATCCACAAATCAGACCGCACAAAAAAACAGGCAAATGCATTGGCAAAAGCATGGTCCCTATCTGGCGAATCTGTCCCGTCAAAAAAGGAAGTACAATTCCAATTGCCATAAACATAGCTGAAAGCGTAACTTTTTTTACTGCTTTTTCCATCATAATTTTCTCCTAAAATCTTCAGTTTTCCTAATGGCATAGCTCATCTCATGCCATTCTTCCCCGCCCCAGGTGGAATTTGCGATTCCTTTATCCCGAAATCCGAATTTCTGATACATCCCAACCTTTTCCTTCAGGCAGGTAAGTAACAGAAGTGTCCTGTTCTTTGCCCTTTCCCGCCTGCAGTACTGTGACACGATTTCTCCTGCCAGTCCCTGTCTGCGATATTCCGGCAGCACGTCCAGCCCCAGCAGCATCACCGTCTTTCCCTCAGGGTTATGCAGCTGTACATCTGTAAAAAATTCATCCCTAAATGAATCTTCGTCCGTAGCCAGTCCGTTTAAAAAACCTGCTATTTTCCCGGTTTTCCTGTCTACTGCTACAAGAAACAGCTCAGGAGCTTTTGCAACCCTTTCCCTCATATGCTGTTCACTGCATGCCTCATTGGGAGGAAAGCAGATTTGTTCTATCTCTGCTGCCCGCTTTGCTTCCTCCGGCTTAATATCCCGAAATTCAAATCTTTCACATAAATTCACTTCCTGCTGTTCCATTTTTTTGCCAACTTCCTCCTAACTATCAGAAAACACACCACATGTGCGGAAAATGTAATAATCCAGCTAACTGGATAGGTCATATAAAGTGAAGTGGTCGTATGAAATGGTGTCTGCCGGAAAAACGTAAAAATCCACAAAAGCCGCAATCCGCACGCTCCCACCAGAGAAACCAGCATCGGCATAACCGAATATCCCAGACCTCTTAAAGATCCCACCATCACGTCCATCATTCCGCACAGTGCATAAGTTCTTGCAATTACCCTCAACCGTTTCATACCGGCCTCAATTACCGTATGACTTGATGTATACATGCCAAGAAGGGGATGTCCCAAAAAGACTGCCAGATTCCCCAATAAAACTCCTGTCACGATAACGCAGAATTCTGCACAGATCAATATCTTATTTACTCTCTCATACCTGGCAGCCCCCACATTCTGCCCGGTAAAGGAGATGGCCGCCTGATGGAACGCATTCATAGCTACATACACAAAACCTTCAATATTTGCTGCTGCAGAATTCCCGGCAACCACAACAGACCCAAAGGAATTTACCGATGTCTGAATAATGACATTGGAAATAGAAAAAATAATTCCCTGGAAACTTGCCGGAAGACCGATTTGCAGAATCTTCAAAAACTTCTGGGGATAAATCCTAAGGCTCTTCCATTCCAACCGGACACTTCCCTGATTTTTACTCATACACCGCACAACCAGAAATGCAGAAATGCATACGGATATGACCGTTGCCAGGGCAACTCCGGCCACGGACATCTTAAATACAATGACAAATACCAGATTTAGTATCACATTGATAACTCCGGAAAACATTAAATAATACAGGGGCCGTCTGGTATCTCCCACTGCCCGAAGTATTGCGCTTCCAAAGTTATAGAGCATGGTTCCCGTCATCCCGAGAAAATAAATTCTAAGATAAATAACCGCCAGCGGCAGTACATCCTCCGGTGTCTTCATAAGAATCAGAATCCGACTTGCCCCCAGACATCCCCCTATGGTCAGCAGAATTCCACTGTAGATGCTTAGCATCATAGCCGTGTGTATGGTTTCTTTCAAATCCTTTTCCCGCTTTGCACCATAAAACCGGGCTACCAGAACATTGGCCCCGATAGAAAACCCCATAAAAAAATTTGTCAGTAAATTGATCAGCGCCGTATTGGAGCCAACCGCTGCCAGTGCATTATCTCCGGCAAATTTTCCGACTACAATTACATCCGCTGCATTAAAAAGTAATTGTAAGATACTGGAACACATGAGTGGCAATGTAAAAATCAGCATTTTTTTCAAAATGGAACCACTGCACATATCCATTTCAAATTTTTTTATACTGTTTCCACCCTTTTCAAACATTTTCTTTCCTCTTGCTGTCCATCATTCACGCCTTTTGACCCTTGTATCATCATATATATTATGATATGAGGGTCAAAAGGTATTTTGCCCCTCATTTGATACACGAATTGCTCCGTTGCTACGCAACTTCCGCAATTCTACACACATTCGGAATCCGTTGATTTTCCAAGGAAAATCACTACTTCCTCATGTGTGTGCGGGTCAACAAGTCAGAACTCTTATCCTGCAAGCAGGAACGAGTTCTGACCTTTTGACCCTTGTATCATCATATATATTATATTGACAGAGGGCTCCTTTTTCAATATATTTTCCAAACTTTATCATCCCCCTATGGCTGCAATCAATCAAAATTCATCTGGCCTTTTAACGGCTTTATTAATACCCGAATACAGGGGCAGGTATTACCTGCCCCTGTGCTTCTCTTTCCTTTTCTGCTGCTTCTGCTCAAAGCGGAGCTGTTTTTCCTCCTCCCGCCGTCTTCGGCTTTCGGTTTTTCGCTCCGTTTTCATCTGTTCCTGCTGCAGCTTCAAAGCCTGCTGTGCCTTCGTACCGATACCGGTGTTTAGCACCTGCTTTTGTATTTCTCTCTGCATCCGTTTGGGGTTGTGGCTCGCCTTTTTCACCTCTGCCGCCACGGCAGGACTGAATTTCAGTTTCCCATGATTCCTAAGGACAAAGTCGGAAACCTCATAATCCTTAGGCTCTGCGCCAAAGGTCACCTTGCAGACAGACAGTCTGCCCTCGGAGATGCGTTCAAATACACCCACCCAAAAGGGGTCTTCGAAAAATACTGTTAGTTTGCCGGATTGTTCTTCCATGCAAAATCCCTCCTTATTCTGCCTTTCGGCTGGTATTGCACAGAGAATGGACGACCCAAGGAGGGAGGGTTACTTACACCTTTATGGTGCGACCGGACTACCTACCGGCTCTGCAGGAGTTGCCTGCGTTTGTGTTTTTATCCCTGTGATTTTATATTAGCACAACTGTGATTATTTTTCCACTTGAATAGAAGTAATCCTCATCAATAAGTAGAACAGCGTCCTTTTCCCATTTTTTTTGCCTGATACATTGCGGAATCGGCACGATTGAACAAATCCTCAAAGGTATCCTGTCTGGATAATCTTGCGGCAATGCCAATGCTGCATTTTAGTGGACTTTCCAGACCAATGATTTTATCCGAAAGCATTTGAAGCAGGTTCTCAGCAAGGCTTTTCACCAAACTAAGCGATTTACCCTGTACAAAAATAACAAATTCGTCTCCACCGAATCGGGAGATGATACAGTCGTCGTCAAAACAATCGCCAAGAACCAAAGCGGTATCTTTTAATACTTCATCGCCAAAAGCATGACCATATTTATCGTTGATGTTTTTAAAATTGTCCAAATCCATCATAAGCAGATGGGATTCCGAAGTGGGATTTGCTGTAAGCCACTCGTTAACCTTCTCGATAGCAGCTCCTTTATTATAAAGTCCGGTTAAATAATCTGTCTCAACCCGATGGATAATTTCCTGACGTTCAGTAGCGGATTTGTGAATATTGCTGATTTTTCCAAGTACGCTGATTACTTTTCCATTTGAATCTGCAATACTGGAATAATAAGTCTTATGCCATTCAAATTCGCCGCTGGAGACTTTACTCAGATATTCCAATTCGCCACGCATCGGGTGCCTGGCTGCCGTTTCCAGAACGTCCATAAATTTCCTGATATGGTCCGGATGAACCAGGGGAGACTGCTTCATATATTCATGATAGTTATTAATTTCCCTGCGGCTCTTGTTTTCGGGAAAGTTATAATTGAAAATCATTTTGTCCTCGGCCGGTTTATATTCAAAAAGAATTGCAGATGTGGTCTCAACCAATATCTGGTAACGCTCTTTCATGATTTTGATTTCCTCTTCCAATGATTGAATCTTTTTCTCGTAGCTGTTTTTATCCATATTCGTATATTCCCTTCGTTTTATCAAGATTGCCCGCTCTCCCATGAGCATATGATAATTTCCACTTAGCCAGTTAGCCAGTTAGCCGCCTGCAAATGTGTTCAGAATTGCGAAAGCTGTATTCGGGATAGGCAATTATCACATAAGTATTATACTTTTTGGGGAAATATTTTGCAAGTTAGTATTCTTCTCCAGAATCTTGAAATTGAGCCCGTACCAGCGCTCTTATCCTATGATGCTTTCAAAGCTGTACGGGATAGAGGACGGAGACAGAATATTCTATTTCCAGAAGACAACGCTGGACACTTATTTCCACCTGCATCCGGATAAGAATCAGAAGCTTGCGGAAAAGCTGAATCAGTTACGGAGTAATAAGTAAAATATCCAGTATATAAAGTATTACGGGTATAAAATGAGGTTTTCTTCTTGAAATGGATGGAAAACAGTGTTATATTGTTAATAGAAAAGATGCCACCGATAGACGGTTGGCCCACTCAAATTGTAATGCTTAGAAAAAGCCGCTCAACTTTCGCAGGTCGGGGCGGCTATTTCTGTGTCTTGTTATTATCCTTGCCAAAGGAATATCCGATTCCAAAGCAGGTTAAGCCGAAGCTTATAACTGCAATGAGGTCAACAATACTCATGGCTTAGCCCTCCTTTCCAGTGGATTCTCTTTCGAGTTTCTATGTAATCAGAGGGTCACAGTCCCTCTGCTGAAGGACTAACCGCCTACCGTTATGATAGCACCCATGTTTCGATTATAACAGTCAGGACAGGAATCTGCAACCGGAAAGTTGACGGCTCATAAAAATCTGGCTGTGATACCATTTTGATACTAGAAAATGAAGAGAATAGAAATATAGCCTGGAAAATCCACAATACAGGACAATATAGACACGAACATCACAGAAAATAATGAGATTTTAAGAACCTCACAAACGTGAAGGTGGCCGTACTGTAGGATCAGGACGTGTTGCTTATAGCATAACATCTTAATTACTAAGACTTCCCATACCTAAAATGGGCTTCGCACCTTGAAAATTCAATACTT